>LPNG01000014.1:72643-88486 GCA_001543395.1 Candidatus Alcium sp. F082
GGCGTGAAGCGTTTCATCACTAATGGCGACTCCGACATCCACCTCGTGTTGGCCCGTTCCGAAGAAGGCACGAAGGACGGTCGCGGCCTGTCGATGTTCATCTACGACAAGCGCCAGGGTGGCGTCAACGTGCGCCACATCGAGCACAAGCTCGGTATCCACGGCTCCCCGACCTGCGAGTTGACCTACAAGAACGCCAAGGCCGAACTTTGTGGTGAGACCCGTCTCGGCCTCATCAAGTATGTGATGGCTTTGATGAACAGCGCCCGTCTCGGCATCGCTGCCCAGTCGGTCGGCTTGGGACAAGAAGCCTACAACGAGGCCTTGAAATATGCCAACGAGCGTCAGCAGTTCCACAAGAGAATCATCGAGTTCCCGGCAGTTTACGACATGCTTTCGCGCATGAAGGCCAAGATCGACGCCGGTCGTTCACTGCTCTACATGACTGCCCGTTATGTGGACATCTACAAGTGCCTTGAGGACATCCAGCGCGAGCGTCCGCTGACGCCCGAGGAGCGTGCCGAGTGCAAGAAATACTCACGCCTCGCCGATGCCTTCACGCCTTTGGCCAAGGGCATGAACTCCGAGTATGCCAACCAGAACGCCTACGATGCCATCAGCATCCACGGTGGTTCGGGCTTCATCATGGAATACAAGTGCCAGCGCCTCTACCGCGATGCCCGTATCTTCTCGATTTACGAAGGTACGACGCAACTGCAAGTGGTGGCTGCCATCCGTTACATCACCAATGGCACCTACCTCACCATCATGAAGGAAATGCTTGAGAATGAGGTTTCTGAAGACCTGAAGCCTTTGCAGAACACGGTGCGCACCCTCGTGGAACTCTACGAGCAGAGCATCAACTACGTGAAGGGTGCTAACAACCAAGAGGTTCAGGACTTCTTGGCCCGTCGTCTCTACGACATGACCGGCGACATCATGATGTCACTGCTCATCCTCGATGACGCCACCCATGCCCCGCATCTCTTTACCCAATCGGCCAACGTCTACGTTCACGCCGCCGAGGAAGACGTTATCGGCAAGAGCGTCTATGTGAAGAACTTCATCGAGGAAGACCTGGTGAATTTCAGGGCGAAGGCGAAGGAAGATCTGGATTGATTGACTTTAGTCCTGTTGAATTATAAACGGTATGCCTCGGATGAGGTGTACCGTTTTTTATTAATCCTATGAATTCAAAATCCAATAACGAATCATATTATGCCGAAACAAACTATCGTTATTGATTCAAAGTCGCAATTGTCTGTATGTTTTAGATGAACGAGGATTGAGGGGGATAAATGTTATTCAGATTTTGCGTCTTACAAATCGGGCATATCCTTCATGTCTCTATTATATCCTAAATCTTTACCACAAATGACATCCATTATACGACATGGAGGATAAACTGAACCTTCTTCACATCTGTATTCAGGCAATTCCTTCACGATTTTTTCATTACCGCTAACCGTCCATATTCTCCAGTTTGCATCTTGGTTTTTAAACACGTACAACTTAGCAGCCATATCAACATCCGTAAAGAAAACCACATTAGAAATGTCTGGTACAGGACCATTGCCGACTTTCACCCATCCGTACTGCTTTACTCCAATGGAGATGATTGTATGGATATAGAATTCGACATCAGTCATGGTATCGTCCTTAAACACACGAATAACATTTCCATTCAACTGATACGCATCTTTGCAAATGTATTGGAAATATCGTTTCCCTTTTTCCGTTTCTATGGAGAATATGTCTCCTTGTTTGATTACAACTCTTTTCATGTTTATGGTAATTTTGGAACTTGTATTACAGTATTAGATGAGCGAGGATTGAGGGGGATAAATGATCGTTTTGTAGAGTTTGAATGTGTTCATAGTTTTGGGATATTGAGTTTGAATTTTTGTGATTAACTTATTGGTTGTGACATTTCTTCCAGTGGGTTTTATCTATGTGTAGTTCGTTCATTGCTTCTTGCTTTTTGTGTTCTTCTTTACCAACTTGGCAGTCTCCTTTATGGTCTCCAAATAGGCCTCTTCCACGGGCGAAAGCGTGTTGGTCTGGTATTTGCGGTACTCGGCGGTGGCCTTCTCCAAGGCTTGGGCGTGACTTACTGTGCCCGCACCTTCAAGCAACGGACGGTTGCCGGAAGTGAGCACCGAATCCAATTGGCGGATATAGTCGCTCATGTACATGGGCTTGTGCTCCAACGCATTGATTTCGGCCAAATCGAAATAACCCGAAACGAGGTTGTTCAAAATCTTCAGTTCGTTTTCGCTCAGATAGTTTTTGGCAATGCCAATATCTTTCAGTGCGGGCAACTCACCAGAAAAGGTGGTCAATCCCATAAAAGGCTTCTCGGCATCGGCACGCTCGTAGATGACTTCCGCTGCGGTATGTCCGTGGGCGGCAAAGTGCAGTTTGTTCTGAACTACTTTGAAAAAATGGATGGATTCATCACTCTTGGGATCATAATCCACGCTGGTGGCGTAGAGGTCAAGCACCTGGCGATACAGCACTTTTTCAGAGGAACGGATGTCGCGGATGCGGTCAAGCAGCTCTTTCCAATAATTGCCGCCGCCGTTGCCCTTTAGCCGCTCATCATCCATCGTGAAGCCTTTAATCATATACTCCTTCAACCGCTGTGTAGCCCAGATACGAAATTGAGTACCTCTCACGGATTTCACTCTATAACCTACTGAAATAATGACATCAAGATTATAGTAGACCACTTGATAGGTCTTTCCATCTGTGGCAGTTGTTGCAAAATTTGCAACAACTGAATTTGGTGAGAGTTCACCTTCGCTAAAGATATTCTTTATGTGGCGTGAGATGGTTGATTTGTCGCGCTGGAATAGTTCTGCCATCAAATCAAGTGAAAGCCAAACGGTTTCACCTTGAATGTTTACATTGATCTTCGTCAAACCGTCTTCGGTCTGGTAGATGATGATATCGCCAGTGTTTTCTAAATTATGTCCCATATCTAATCTTCTTTTTTTTCTTCTACTTCTTTCAAATTCTACTCGATTCTCCTTTCATGCTTCCAGCAATTCTCCAAAAGTTTGCTTTGGCTCACTATCTTTCACCTCTAGCCTCGACACATGCTGCTAATTATTGTGAGGCGCTGATCTTCAAAAATTGTTCGTTTTTTGTTTGGCAAATGTCTGTTTTTATTCCACCAGTCTGATCGTCCAAAAATCAGAGCAGTTCTTGGTCTTTGAGATGTAGTCGTAGGGCATCCAGAAATAGCCCTTGTCGCCCCATTCCTTGCCCCAGGAGTTGCGCACGAGGAGCAATCTTCTGTCGTTGTCATAGCCCGCTGCCATCACGGCATGTCCGCCGAGCATCGACTCACCTTTCTCAGGCATGGGCATGATGCCAGTCTTGGCGACCTCTTCCGACATGAAGCTGGAATATACCGAGAAACCGAAAACAAACGGATATCCGTCGGCAAGGCAAGCGCGGATGTCGAACATGTTCGCATTGATGCGCCAATACGACAAGATCTGGTTGTCGAGGGCCGACTCGTAACATTTCTTAGGCGGTTCTTTGGTGTATTTTGCGCCAGGTTTGGTGCTTTTCGAATAGGTCCAGTCTTTTTCGAGGCACACACCTTGCTTGTTCAATGACTTGACGCCATCTCTCAGATAAGCGCCGCTGTCTGACAGCACAGTGTCCATCATCACACGCTCGTTGTAATACAGGAAAAGCCTCGACAATCTTTTGGTGTTTTTCTGCCCTTGCAGTCTTTTGCAACATTCCACGGCGGCAAGCAGCGAATTCGCCGTACAACTCCCCAACTCGCCTTGGTTGAATACGGGCGGACAGATCTTCCTGAGGTCTACTTTCGACGGGAAATCGCTTGCACTACGTAGCTTCATAGGAGCTTCGTAAACATAATCTCTTTCATCGGGAAGGTCGGGAAGCCATCCAAATTTATGCATTTTGAGAGCGGTTGCTTTAGGTTCTAGGTTTTTGTCGGTCATGATATGCTATTTTATGGTGATATAGATTCTACAAGTGTTTAATGGCTTAATGTCTTTTTCCCAAGGCCTTTTTTCTTCGAGAACGACGATGGCTTGTCCTTCGGAATGGGCTTTGATCTCAACCAAAACAGGAAAACTCTTCCCGAGAGGTTGCTTCTCGTTGCCTTTCGATGGCGTCTTTTTGGAGATCTGCACTTTGACGCACTCGTCATTTGAGACGACCGACCACAAATATCCCCCTCCTTCGTGACTTTCCAACTCGAAAGTGCGAGTATCTCCGGCCTTTAGTTTGAATCTCTTTCTCATAGAAGTAGTGTTGTTGTGAATGGAACTCGTGAGTTGGCACAAAGATAAGCTTTTTCTGAATTGAAGAGGCATTTACGACTTCTTTTTACAGTATGATGCCATGATAGCACCGTCCCTGCCAAGTCTGACGCTCTTCCATCTGCTTTTCAATCTTGGCCAAAACTTCATCATATCGAAGCTTCATCCAAGGCTCTGAAACCAAATAGCGCGGTGGTACCTCGCCAGCAAATCGCTCAATGACAATGTCAGGGTTGAGCCGCTCGGCAAAGTCGATGACGAAGTCGATGTATTCTTCCAGGTCGAAGAGATGGAAATGCTCGGGATGCTCAAGGTATTCCGTGGCCATCGTGGTGCCTTTGAAGATTTGCAGTTGGTGGAATTTGACCGTGGTCAAAGGTAACCTTGAAATGGTGTCAGCGGCATCGAGCATCATGGCCTTGGTCTCTCCAGGCAGGCCGAAGATGAAATGCGCTCCACAAGGGATGCCATAGTCGGCCGTCATGCGGATAGCTTTCTCAGCCGTGGCGAAGTCGTGCCCTCGGTTGACGCATTTCAAAGTCTCGTCGTAAACGCTCTCCACGCCGTATTCCAGCATGACATAGTGCGATTTCTGTATCTCATTGAGGTATTGCAAAAGAGCTTCGTCAACCAAATCCGGCCTTGTGCCAATGACGATGCCGATGATTTGTGGTGTTTCGTCGGCTTTTGAAGCCATGTCATACCGAGACTCGTCGTGCATAGATACTCTCCCTCCTTCCGTCGGTCGGTATGACATGCACGGTGAGGCGAGTGTATCTATGCCTTCTAAAGCTTCTGCATAAATCCTCTTCAGCTCCTCCAAAGGCTTATAAGTATTCGAAAACGGCTGAAAATAAGCCAAATATTTGTTTGCCCTGCGATAACGCCTTTGGTGGAACGATATTCCTTCCTCAATCTGTTGCTTGATAGACTTCTCGGGCCGACAATACGATGGGTTGAAAGCCTCATTGCTGCAAAAAGAACAGCCGCCCGTGCTGATTTTGCCATCGCGATTGGGACAACTGAAGCCCGCGTCGATGCTGATCTTCTGCACACGTCCCCCGAACTGCTTCGTGAAGTAGTTGCTGTAGCTGTTGAACCTCCGGTTGTCGCCCCAAGGATAGGTCATGGCCTGGAATACTCTGGGTTGTTCAAAAACGTCTCATCCGTCAAAGTGTTGAGGAAGGCCTTTAATTGCGCTTTCTCCAAATCGGTGAGCTGCACTCCGCCGTCCATCACATGGTGCATCAGCGGGTTGATGTTCTCGGAATCCTTCACGCCTTCGCTATAGAAGTTGATGACCTCATCCAAGGTAGTGAAACGCCCGTCGTGCATGTAAGGTGCCGAAACGGCGATGTTGCGTAGGGTAGGGGCTTTGTAGGCACCACGGTCCCAATGGCTGCCAGTAACGGCAGCGCGGTCTTCGGGGTCGTTGAACTCGTCATCCAGGCCATTGTTGTAAAACAGGTTGGTGGTCATCAGAGCCAGACCCCCACCACCATGGCAGTGGAAGCAGTCGGCGCCTTCTTCGGTGCAAAAAAGTTCATAACCAGCCATCTCGTCTTCGGTAAGGTCTTCTTCGCCTAACAGATAACGGTCGAATTTGCTGTCGGCAGAAACCAAACTTCTCACAAATTGTGCAATGGCTTTTTCCACATTGACAAAGGTGATTTCCCGGTTGCCAAAGGCTTTCTCGAACAACTCAGGGTAGTCGTCAGTCTTCTGCAGGTATTTGACCACCTGGTTGGTGTCGGCATTGATCTCCACGGGACTGGTGACTGCCGCCAACACCATGTCCTCCAAAGTGGCCACGCTGCCATTCCAGCCCAATCCGGTGCGGTTCCACGCCAAGTTGATGAGCGGCAACATGGCATGATGGGTGTTGGTCGGGGCACCATATTCAAAGCTGTTTTCCTGGTGATGGCACGAGGAGCAGCTGCGGATGCCATCCGTGCCGTCGCGACCGGATAAACGTGAGTCGTAGAAGAGTTTCCTGCCCAAAGCTACGCCTTCCTCGGTCATGGGATTGTCGGCAGGGATGTTGTTTTTGGTGGGGAAGTAAGAAGGCTGCGACAAATCGTAAGGGGTGGCTTGGTATGTGGGGCCGTGCTCTGGAATACAGCCGGCCATACCGAGCAAAATCAAAAACAATATGAACACGGTTTTTTTCATGATTGCTCCTTGTCTTTGCCGTGGATTTGCGCTATCGTCGTTTTCACGTTTTGCCAAGTCCAAAAACCAGGTTTAGGAGCTGCTTTTTTCATGAGTGCTCTGAATGTTTCCTCCGTATGTTCGCCTATGTTCATGCTTGTGTGTTTATTGTCCGATTGTGTGATGATTTTGAAGACGTCGTTGCCATTGACGTTAAGCATCCTTTGCGCCTCCTGATTCTGCATGATATGACTGCCCCAGACATTGAAATCGTAGGTGTGCGGGTTGCGGAACCAGTTGTCGATGACCATGGCAAGATGGATTTGGTTTTCATGGTTGGCCTTAATGGTAAGGTCAATGGGAATCTCAACGATGAAGTAGTTTTGGTAAAACTGGGTGCATTCCTCGTTTTGCCCAATGCCGAGATGAATGGCCAAAGGCGCAAGCCGACCTTCTTCGTTCACGTATTTCCCATTTAGTTTCATGTAATGGTAGCCTCCACCCAACATGTCGGGCCAAAACATCTCCGACTCAGGTAGGTCGTTGAAAAGCCCGGTGTAGTTATCGTTTTCGTCCAATCCGAAAGTGAAACGTATGGCGTTGTAATGCCCCACATTCACAGGCTTTGCATGCAGTGTTTGCGATTCTGGGATGTTGGTGTCAATGTAAAAGAAACGACAGAGGTCCAAAGTGTCGGAAACGCCACGCTGATGAAGCATGGTCCAGTCGCCAGTCTCGTTTTTCAACTCGATGTTGGAAAGGAACCATTGCACCTCTGTGATGAGAAAGGTGTTGCCTGCTTCGTTGGTGTAGCATAGGGTGTCGAGCAGTAATGGACCTTCGTTGATTTGATAGTCAACCAAAAGGTCAAAGTCGGCTTGCTCTCTTGGTTTGTTGCAGGAGTACAAGGCCGTCAGTGCGAAGACTAATATGAACCAGAGTCTTTTCTTCATGAATTCTCCTTGATTCTTTCAATTCAGCGGCGAAGATACAAAAATTTTGCCAAAAATGTGTAATTTTGCCGACCTAATCAGAAAAACGATGGCAGACTTTAAGATAGGAGATAAAGTGAATTTCCTCAGCACCGTTGGTGGAGGAAAGATTACGAAAATCATAGACTCTCGCATGGTGATGGTCGAAGTGGAAGACGGCTTCGAAATCCCGACTTTGATTACGGATTTGGTGCTTGACTACCGTTCCATGCCTGCTCCGAGCAAGCAGCAACAGACGGTCGACAAGGTGCAGAAAGAGGTCCAAGGCCAGGAGTTGCTGAAGCAACAGCAGGCCGAAGAGGCCCGAAAGGGAGGCCTGCGTCGCTATGCTAAGGAGGCTGAGAAGGAAGGCGTTTATATGGCTTTTGTGCCTCATGAACAGCAATGGCTCCTCACTGGTCCGCTCGATGTGGTGCTGGTCAACCATACGCCCTACGAGATGCTCTACACGTTCACCATCAAGGAGGAAGACAAGTTCGCCAATGTGGACTACGGCCAAGTCGACAAATACGAGAAAATCGTCATCGAGACCATCTCGCGCGACGACCTCGAGTATTGGCTCAACGGCGTGGTGCAAGCTATCTTGACCACTGAGTCATCTGATAGTTTGTTGCTCCCACTGAATGCGCCTTTTTCGCTGCGTCCAGGCCGATTCTTTAAGGAAGGTAGTTACCTGCCCTCTGGCGTTTTGGGTGAGAAGTCGGTGATGATTTGCCTCTCTGAGCTCATCGCATTGAAGCATGGTGATAGTGATTTCACCAAGATTTTAAAGGAAGGCGTCGGCTCACAAGCGCCTGCCAAGGATTTGGTAAAGAAGGAATCGCCTATCGACAAACATAGGGTGGCTCCAGGTGAGGCTGTTGTTGACTTGCACATCGGCGAGTTGGTCGACAACATTCTCGGTCTTTCAAGCCACGATATGTTCAAGATTCAGACGGATTATTTCAAGAAGATGCTCGACAGTGCTATCGCTGCCGAATACAACAAGGTGACTTTTATCCATGGTGTGGGCAACGGCGTGCTGAAGAATGCCATCATCGAGGCCTTGAAGGACTATAAGAACACCGAAAACCGCATGGCCAGCATCGCCAAGTTTGGCGTCGGGGCTATCGATGTGATTATTACGGATAAACAATGAAAAAGCCAATATGGCTTGGCTTTTTCATTGGTGAACCCGCAGGGAATCGAACCCTGAGCTAAGGAACCGGAATCCTTTATTTTATCCATTAAACTACGGGTCCTCAAACGAGAGCTGATCTCGTTTTGGACTGCAAAAATAGGAAGTTTTTGCTTACCTTTCGATGGTAATGTAACTTTTTTGTTTCCGGCTTTCAAACAGCGTCATTGTCTCGCCTTGGGGTACAGTTTCTTTGCCCTGATTTGCTTTTTCATCTTCTCGCTCATCACCAAGGTCTCATTGTTGACGCGAATGTAAGCAACACCATTCATTTCTACGATGCCACTTTCATACGGGTCGACTTTAATTGAAAGCACCTTGTCGTCATACATGGGCTTCATCTGGAACATGGCGAGTTCGTCGACTTCAAAGTATTTCTTGGCTTCGTCTTGTATGAACCTCATGTAGGCATCAATCGTCTCTAATTTCAGATAGACCATATCGGCTTCAAAACCAACAACGTATCCTAAGTCTGAAACACCTATGTAAAGGGTGCCGCCAGCTTGGGTGTTCAGGAAACCGCATAGCACCTTGAAAATGTTCTTCTCTTGGAGGTAATAGTTGGGTAGCATGTTGTAGTCGGGCGGGTAGACGAACGATGTCTTGAACTCCTGGTGACGGTCCTCAATGCCGAGATAAATGCCGTTCTCTTCGTCGAGGTTGGTCTCGTCGGAAGTCTCCACCGACAGGCTTTTGGTGATTTCTTGCTTGATGATGTTTCGGGTGGCTGCGGGAATAATGTCGCCGATGTTGTTGCACGACAGGGTCAGTTTCGCGATTTTGGTCAAAACCTCGTCGTTGCTCTCCTTGATAATGCTTTCCAGCACCTCGTTATCACTTTCGTGCCCGTATGCCTTGAGGATGCGCACGATGTCGCATCTCACTTTCACCACGTCGATGTCTTCGAAGCCGTGCGCCGGCTCAATCTCCTCGATGACGTTGTAGTCGCCTTTGGCAAATAGGATGAGCTGCTTCAGGTAGTCCATGATGAAGCTGATGTATGAGACGTATTCTTCCGAGTCGATAAGACATGCCATGATTTTCAGGATGCAGAGCACCCTGAACCGCTCTGTTGGGCTGACAACGGTCTTTTGGTACCTTATCATCATGCGAATCAAGTCGCGGATGCTGCCTTCGTTGAGCATGGTCTTCTTGGCCTCTTCATCCCATGAAGGCTCAAAGACGAAGCCCTCAATCATTTCCTGTTTAACCTTGGCCATGTTGAAATACTCGTTGGTCTCGCCAATCACAATGGCATTGATGTAGCCATAATAGGGTCCGGTGCCAAGATTGACGATTTTGACCTTACCGAAACTGTCGCGCGAGAACCGCTCGTCGTAGGGAGTGTGTACGGCATAGCCGTCTTCGGTCATCCAATCGATTTGTTTGTCTCCTCGCTTGTTCGTCGCAATGTTCATTACACGGGCGACAGATATCTTGCCGACGTGCTCTCGGGCCTTGAGCATGTCTTCGATGAGGTATTTGACAAAGCAAGTCTTGATGGAAAATGTCTGCTTTTCATAGCTTTCCAATTCCACCTCGATGTCGTCGTTCACATGGAGATATTGCATGAAATCGTGATAACTGTAAAACAGGATGTTCGCTTCCGAAATGACAATCCGGCCTTCAATGGTGTCGTAGTCAGGGTCGGAACTCCTTACCCGGATTTCGTTGTTGGCGATGGAGACCACTTTCGCGTTGAGGATGTCGCCATCGTTGTACACTTTTTTGAGACGGTCTTTCGATGGCTTTACTGCTTGCTGTTCGAATACGAAATCTTTTGTGAATTTCTCCATGGCGTCGATGTTGTTCTCGACGGTGATTTTTAGTTTGTCTTTTTTCATGGTGAACAGGTTGATCTTGCCGTCCAATATTTCCATGGATGGTACCAGGAGAAAGCGTTTGCTTTTTGTGTTGTCTTCGTTCATCGCGGTGATGCCAAGCGTGTCGTTGGCAACCGATAAAGTGCCCTTGCCTTCGAAACTGAGCTCGGCCGATTTCGCATTCTCGAAAGTCGCGCTGTTGATAATCTTGTGTGCTAATATCTGGGGCTCAAAATTGATGATGTCGTCCCAGTTGAATAATATCCTTGGGTCGTCTTCCAAAATGATGTTGTCGACCATAAGCATCAGAAGGTCGCCACAAAGGTCAGCAGGCACCAAGAGTCCTAATAGATTGAGCAGTGGCAGGAATATCCTTTTCTTTGACGCGATGTCCATTTCTGAATTGGATAATAAGATAGTAGCCAATAATCGAGTCTCAAATGTCAGATTGTCCTGATCTTGCTCTATCGATTCACCGTAATAAACAGGCCTTGTTTTCAAGGTTTCAAGGAGTTGCTTGCATCTCTTGTCCAAAATGTCCAATGTGATTTTATAGAACGAGTCTGTCTTGTCGCTGCTTTTCAGGTATTCAATGACTTTCTCGAAGTTCTGGTCAATAAGTTCTGGGTTGATGTCGAGCCATAAAGGTATGCTCTTTGCTGTTGTTTGTGCCATGATTTTATTGATTTAATATTTGAAGATAAATTATACACGACAAAAATACGTAGTTTAGTGTAATGCTGGGGAAAAAACTTTTTCGTTGTGATGATTATGCCCTTTTCTCGGCGGGCCCCATTGGCTGCCAATGCCGAATTTTTCGTATCTTTGCCGCCCGAAAACAAGCAAGAATTATTGTAAGATATTGAATTTCAAATTATAAATGATGAAAAACGAGAAATTGAAGCAACAGATTCTCGCCTATGCCTTGTTGGTGTTAGGTTCGGCTCTTTTCGCCATTGGCGATGTGATGTTCGTGAATCCTTATCACTTGGCGCCTGGCGGCGTGTATGGTCTCGCCAACGTGTTCAACGCCTTGTGGGGCTGGAAGATCTCTCTGGCAGGCATCTGCATGGATATTCCATTGCTTATCATCGGCACCATAATACTCGGTCCAAGATTCGGCATCAAGACGGTTATTTCGGTCATCTTGATACCCGTGTTTACCTTTATTCTTGAAACGTGGTGGGGTTATGCGCCCCTCATTCATGACGGTGCTTTCTTCGACACCGAACTGCAATCGTCGTTGTTCTTTATGGACGGTGAGGTGCAGCGTTACTTCATGCCCGACTTTTTCTTGAACACGGTCGTTTCAGGTCTCATCTATGGTGTGGCCATCGGCGTCATCTTCCGTTCTGGTGCCACATCGGGCGGTTCCGACATCATCGCCATGATTGCCCATAAATACACCAAGATCAGCCTTGGAACCCTGGTGCTGATTGTCGACAGCATCATCTCGCTGACGACTCTCGTGGCTTTCGAGGATATCCGTTTGCCCATCTATTCCATCATCTTGATCTTCATCGAGAGTAAGATTATCGACCTTGTGGTGGAGGGTGTGAAGAGTTATAAGACGGCCTTCATCGTCACGGATAAGATTGACGAGGTGCGCAACTTTATCATCAATAATTTGGATCGTAGCGGCACCGTGTTTGCTGGTAGTGGACTCTATCAAGGTGCCGAGCGCAAGATGATTTATGTGACCCTCAACCGCAGCGATTTGGTCAAACTGAAGGCCAACCTCCGTTTCCTCGATCCGAATGCTTTCGTCAACGTGATTGAAAGCTCCGAAATCATGGGTAACGGCTTCAAGGCATTGCCTACTGAATAGCCTTTAGGACTTGCTCAATGGCAATTGGGAAATACGCCTGCTCCAGATGGTGGATCTTTGCCGCCAGGGAGTCAGGCGTTTCTTTTTCGTCCAAGCTGACACGGGCTTGCAGGATGATCTCTCCGCTGTCGTATATTTCGTTGACATAGTGCACTGTGATGCCTGATTGGGCTTCCTTGGCTGCCACTACGGCTTCGTGAACGTGCTCACCATAAAAGCCTTTCCCGCCATATTTGGGCAACAGGGCAGGGTGGATGTTGACAATCTTCTTCGGGAAGGCTTTGACTAGGTTTTCCGGAATCTTCCAAAGGAAACCCGCCAAAACGATGAGGTCGACATGAAGGTCTAGCAGTTCCTTGATGAAGGCCTCGCTCTTGAAATCCTCTTTGGTGATCATGCGCAGCGGAATACCTAAATTCTTCGCCCTTTCAATGGAATAAGCCTTGGGATTGTTACAAACCACGTTGACGATTTCAACGTCTTTATTGTCGGCAAAATATTCGGCAATGCGCTGCAAATTGGTGCCGTTGCCGCTGACGAATATGGATAATCTTTTCATTCTCTGAGTTTTATGGTTACTGTTTCATTTCTTTTCAAATCAAACCACACCAAATAACCTTCGTCTACTTTGCGGAAATCGATAGGTTTGCCTTCCACAGTGATGGGCTTGCTACAGAGCAAGGTCAATCCTTCAATGCTTTCTCTGTGGTTGGTGAGGCTGATAGTTTTGTTGTCAATAATCTGATAATCAATATTGAGCAGCTTTTCGTAATAGCTGAGATATTGTTCGATGGTAGTCGGGAGAATCTTTTTTTCGTCGCGGAAGCGGGCCAATTGGCTCAGGGCGAAATTGAAGCCAGGCATGGCTACGGCCGTACCGTTTTCATTATACTGCCAGAAGGCGCGATAGGGATTGCTCCAAGCGGGATAGACATGCGTGATAAACACATTATGCTGGTCTACAAGTCGTTGCAGACGGATGCTGTCGAAATAGTAATACCATTCGCGGTCTTCATTCACCTCCAGAGTGGAAGATGTCGACCATAGTAGGAAGTCCTTGCCGCTATTGGGCAAGGTGGTGATTTGTCGGTTGGGAAGCGCGTCGCCAAAGCCATCGTAAGGCTGCATGAAGTGGCTGTCGAAGTTGTAGTGTTCCATGCGATTTTCCTCGTAGTAGGCATTCCATAGGTAGCGCACACCGTTCTTTTCCCAAAGGTCTGCCGCGTAGTAGGGTGAGTTGCGAAGGAGACCATCGCAAACCAAGTCCTCTCGGTTTTTGGTCGGACCATTGTTGTAGCCATGGTCAATCCAGCTCTTGGTGTCGAATTGCCTTCTCATGAAGCGCATTGCCTTTGGGAACTCGCTCGGGATGGTGGTGTAAACCTCGGGTGAGTGCAGACAAATCTCAAAGCCTTGTTTTCTAATGGTTTTCAGGAGTTTATAAAATTCCTTATCTGTCTTGATGGAAGCAACTGGCCCTTTGAAAAGTCCCTTGCTGGTCTTTTCGTTGGTCACATTGTCGGGATTCCAATAGAACACGCTCTTCGTGACGGGAATGTCATAATAGCAGAAGCCACCGACGGCATCTTCGGGCTTGGTGATGTTCTCATTCCCGAAGAGTACGGCGCGATGCGTTCTGATATCCGTCCAGTCGGCGTGTTCGGTGAAGATGAAGGCACTTTGGTAACCGTCCCAAACGGGCATGAGGCGGGGCAAGTCATGGATGTCGTCTCCGATATTTACATAGATATTTTGCCTGATGCATCGTCCAATATAGAGGCCACGGCCTGGTTTTACGATTAGATCCTCGCACGAAATGTCCTCAAAGTAGTCCTCGATGGTATCGCAAAGCGGATAATGAATCAAGGGATGGTCTCTCCAATACTCCAGATTGATGTAGGCAATGCGGTTTTCTGCGTCGAGTTGTAAGGATGCGTAGCGGAACGAGTAATTGCCGGTTGGATGGTAGAGGGTGAAACTGCGGTCGCCTTTCCCTATCGTAAATCCTTCTCTGTCAAGGTAATACTCTGGCTGGAAAAGCGTGGAGTCGATATGGAGGTTCCTGCGATATACGGTCAAGGTGCTGTCGATGAAAGGGATGACGAGGGTTTGCCTGACCACTTTGCAATTATCTGCGGATACCCAATTTTCTAAACTGATTTCCCACTCATGTCCAGGCCTGTCTTTATCCCTATGGAAATTGAACCGGGTTGAGCTGATCTCCGAGTGTGATATCCAGTCACCGAAGGAAGGATGGTTGACAAAAAGGTTGAATTCACGGATGGTATCTCCGTCGATGATGTATTCTTCCAGCATTCCGAGAGGGTAGGTGATGGGTGCACTCGTTTTATCGTATGGATCCTCTCGTAGGACAAAATACTTTTCCTTGTCATACTCTTTCTGTACGATGCTGTCGCTTTTGGGCAGAAAGCTCAAATGTAAAGGCTTGACTTCCAGCTTTGCATCGTCGAAAACCAACCTTTCCTTGCCCTTGTTCCAAACATAGACCTTGATTTCACTCCCTCTTGTATAACTGGCAGGAAAGTTGAGGTCGAGCTGCACTTGCGACCATTCAGCCGTGTCGTTCACATAATCTGCAAGGGGATAGGCGGCCCAATAGCGGTTGCGGATGGTGTCGTCGATGCTCACTACAATTTCGGCTTGGGTGTTGGCATCGGCCTTAAACAAGAAATCGAACTTGCAGTTGACATTTTGGTTAGGGAAATCCTTGCCTGCATTAATGCCGAAGCCTAAACCAAATTCGTGGATACTGTCGCAGATGCAGACGTAATTCTCTTCCGCCGCGCTACTGTCGGCCACGATATGAAGGTTGAACCAAGGTGTCATCCATTCATGGCGGTTCTCAAAGTCGTTGTAAAAGACCTGAGCCTTGGCCGTGAATGCAATAAACATGGCCGCACAAAGCAGTATGATTCTGGTGCAAAACCTCATTGGCATTATATTTTCGGCAAAAATAGTGTTTTTGTGCAGAATGCAAGTTCGCTTTCGGCAAAAAAATCCGCCCCTATATTTATTTAATAAGGTGTGCTCCTTGAACGTGCTTTGTTGCCAACACGATGAACCGCTTTTTTCTCTAAGAATTATGTCTTTTTTGCAGTGAACCTTGTCGAAAACTACTCATTTTTGGATAAAAATACCCATAATTAATCCAAAAGACATTAATAATTTGAAAAAAATTGTGTTTGTAATATATTGATAAACAATGTGATGCAAAAAAGTTTCAAAATAATTGAAAAAAATGTTGCGCGTAATGGAAAAAGCTGTACTTTTGCACCCGCTTTCGGAAGGAACGAGGGGATGGCTTGAGGGGAGAAAGCGAGAGTTCTTTGAAAGTCTGAGGCCAGCACAAGACCAGCGCCACTGTGAAGCGGCGCGAGGCAAGGAACCTTATAACAAAGGAACACCAATTGGAACATCAAGGCGGAACCCGAGATTCAGAAGAAAATTTGAGAACAACAATAGTACAACGAAGAGTTTGATCCTGGCTCAGGATGAACGCTAGCGGCAGGCCTAATACATGCAAGTCGGACGGTAAGCGCCC
>LPNG01000131.1 GCA_001543395.1 Candidatus Alcium sp. F082
ATTTAGCTTGCTTTTCATCTCTTCCGCTAAGGCAACAAATCCCTTCGCGTCCATTTCCTTCAAGAAAATCAACCCATGCGTGGCACGGATGAGCGGATGATCGTTTTCGTAGAAGTAGTTCTTCCCAAGGATGAACTGGATATCCTTATAGTTCTTCACCCAGATCTGCTCCGCCAATTCGCTGAAAGGTCCGTCGAAGTCAGGATTGGGAAACTCTGCCTTATATTGTGTCAGATAGCTGTCCTTGAAGGCTTTCTCGAACACGGCGAATGAATTGAGCGACACGGGTACATATACGTTGGCCTCAGCAGGATGGAAGGTCGACCACACGTTGCGATAGCCGAAGATCCTCAGCTGGCTGAGGTCGGCCTCCTCGCCCCACAGCCTGACGGCCTCGGCGATGCTCTGCATGACCTTGTAGTGCGTGTTGGGACCTTGTCCCTCCGAGTCGATGGCCACGGTGATGACGGTAGGCTTCAGCACACGCAATTGGTTGAGGATGGGCTCAACGTCACGTTGGCGGTTGGGGAAGCCTTCCCCATTGCTATAGAAACCGAGCCTAAGATGATGGATATGGTCCAAGGCGGTGCCGGCATAGGCCCAAACGAGCTCCTCTTCAAATTCGCGGATCTCACCTTTGAGCTTCTGGAGCTCGGGGCTGTTGGGTTTGCCTGCCTTGAGGTTTTCTATCTCCGTCGTGAAGCGCGCTTCGACATCGGCGACGTTCTTCAGCCCCCACAGTCCTACCGCGTCACGAAGGATGCGATGGCAGAAACCACGACGCATCTCGTCAGGGTTTTTGCGGGCCACGTTGTCGAGGTAATGATGGATGTCTTTCTCTTGCTTGAAACGGTAGCCTCGCTCAAAGAAATCGGGGTAAAGCACCATCTGGATGCGACCTTGATGCAGGTAGTCCAAGGTGTCTTCCAAGGCCTTCTGAAGGAATTCATCGGTGACGGAGTGGTAGCCCGAGGTCATGATGGCGAAGTGCACCTGGTTGGTAGGCGTCCGCAACTGCCTGTTGATGAAGGGCATGAGACCCAACATGATGTCGTCGTGATGCGGACCAGTGTGATAGATCACCTCGTTCTCGAAAAATCTGGCGCCACGCCAGAGTTTGGCTTCCACGGCGGCGATGACCTCTTGCACCCTATCGAGGCTGAGGTCGGGAATGCGGGCACAACGGGGGTCGTTTT
>LPNG01000132.1 GCA_001543395.1 Candidatus Alcium sp. F082
ATACTTTTTACTCTGGATTTTTTACCTCCAATATAGCCAAGATAATCTTCCATCTCATCATTCCCAACTGGCAAGTTTGGGAAAAAAGACGCAGTTTTTGTTATATAAACTTTTTGCACCATAATTTGATAAAAATAATAAATTATACATACTGTTTATTATGTAGGTGCAAAGTTACAAAATTCAATTCAAAATTAGATGATTTTTAGCCTTTTTTAATTATATTATATAAGGTGTACATCTGTTCTCGCAATTGTGGGATATTTAAACCGTGAGACATTGAGTCAACAACAGATAGTCCATAAAAAATGCAAACAAACTGTTTGGCAATTGAAAGCACATCTATTCCTTCTACAACTTCACCGTTATCGACTGCAGAATTAATTACTGACACCCAACGGCTAATATCGTTATGCAAATTCAGAAGATAACGTTCTTTTATGTCAGGGAATAAAGTGCAAACTTGCAAAAGTGTTGAAATGTAAGCCCTACAAGCATTTTCTCTTGAAGGCATTTGCATCTTTTCAAACAGACGTTGCATAGTGTTTTCTATTCCATTAACATACAGATTGATATAGTCTATTAGTGTACACCCAGAAGTATACGGAACCTTGTTATTTCCATCTTGCGGATCCAATATAAAGTATTCTACAACTTTTTTAAAAAGATCCAGTTTCGTTTTGGCGTAATAAAAGACAGCTCCCCTGGTCATCCCAGACTCTTCTTCAATGTCACTTATGGAAACTCCATCAAATTGTTTTATAAGGAAGAGCCTAAATGCTGCTCTGTAAAGCGTTTCTTTGTTACTTTTTCTCATTTTTCTGTTATTTTTTTGCAAAAATAAGATATTTTTTTCGTTTAACCAAAAAATAATAGTACTTTTGTAGAAAATACCATTCAGTCTAATATGGATGCGGTTTTTGTGTATTTGTGCTCCTTGTGGTAAGTATAGGTGGAAGGATACACTCAAAATGCCGCATCCTCTTTTTTATATTAGCGTCAAAAATTAAATAAAACAAAATATATTTAATTATATCTAACAAAAAGCAGTAATTTAAATACTAATCAGTATCTTTGCGCCAAATATTTCACATAAACATATTCGTTTAATCAAAAAAGTGTATGAATAGCAAAGCAAAAAAAGTCATTCAAATGACATCGAAAAAAGAGGTCGTAAATCAACGCATCATAGACA
>LPNG01000133.1 GCA_001543395.1 Candidatus Alcium sp. F082
CATGTACTTTGCCGCCAGTTGGTATGACCTTTCCATAAGCGCCATCTGCTCGTCCACCGTATTCGTCCCTGTCTGAGCCTGTGAGGCCAGTTTGTCCTCCAACTCGGATATACGGCTCTTCAACTGCTCATTGGCTGCATCCTCCGACGGCTGGTAGAAACTGCCCAATGTCCTGTTGATGTCCCGGTAGGCTTCCGCCGACGATGCGATGGTCTGTCTGGTGGACTTCACTTTCCTGTCTGACGGCGTACCGTCCTCAGGTGCCGTAAGACTGAAGTCACCGTTTCCCGTCGTACCTGTCGTGTCAGATGCTGCCTCACGCTCTGCGGGTGCTGTCCGTGCGAACAGGGTACCGAGGTCACCGATAGCCATCTCACGCTCCTGTCGGCGTTCTTCCTGCCTGCCAGTCGTCTCATAGGCTTTTGCCTTGTCGCCGATGATGCCGCCAGCGGCTGCGTCCGGCATTTCGGTGTTGAAACCGTCGCCGCCTTTTACCTCCTTGTCTCCCGTAGGGGCGAAGATAAGCCACATTGAGCCGAGGAATATCAGCACCATTAGCGGATAAACAATCATTTTCTTCCTGCGCTGACGCTCCTGTTCGGTCAGCGGTCTTGCCTCACTCTGGGAGGCTGCTGTCTTCTTTTCTTCTGTCATTTGTCTTGATAGAATTAAAATGGTCAATACTTCTTTTACTGTCCTCCAGTTCCACTGTCTGCGCATGTTCCATTTCCATACGGTGTGTACGTCCATGGTAGATGTCGTAGAGAGAACTGCCCAGCGTATAGAGCGAGAGGACGGCGAATACCGTCATCATCACGGCAACGAGCCTGATGCGCCCGTCCGGTGTCAGCCTGTCAAGCCGCGCCCTTATCCTGTCACTGCATCCGTCCCTCAGCACCCGTGCCTTCACGGATATGTCTGCAATCACCTTCATCATCGCTTCACGGTCTGAATGTCACGATTCTCCAGAATGGTGAAACCCTCGATGGTGAAGCCGTTTGGGTTATCATCCGAACGGCTGGCATTCAGCAGACGGCACTCCGTCACGAGCGTGCGTTCCGTCACGTTGCTGGAGCGGATGATCATCTGTCTCGCGTATGTCTTTGCCCCATAGGGATAGCTGGAGAAATCGCACACCACGCTGTCCACCTTCAACACCTGGTTGATATTTCCCGCAATGATGCGGTTG
>LPNG01000134.1 GCA_001543395.1 Candidatus Alcium sp. F082
CGAGGGCTCCTGCAGAGGTGCTGCATGGTTGTCGTCAGCTCGTGCCGTGAGGTGTCGGGTCAAGTCCCATAACGAGCGCAACCCCTGCGTCCAGTTGCCATCGGTACGGCCGGGCACTCTGGACGGACTGCCCACGCAAGTGGAGAGGAAGGCGGGGATGACGTCAAATCAGCACGGCCCTTACGTCCGGGGCGACACACGTGCTACAATGGCCGGCACAGAGGGAAGCCACCCCGCGAGGGGGAGCGGATCCCGAAAGTCGGTCACAGTCCGGATCGGGGGCTGCAACCCGCCCCCGTGAAGCTGGAATCGCTAGTAATCGCGCATCAGCCATGGCGCGGTGAATACGTTCCCGGGCCTTGTACACACCGCCCGTCAAGCCATGGGAGCCGCGGGCGCCTGAAGTCGGGGATGACCCGCCTAGGGCGAACGAGGTGACTGGGGCTAAGTCGTAACAAGGTAGCCGTACCGGAAGGTGCGGCTGGAACACCTCCTTTCTGGAGGGGCGCCGAGATGGGGTGCGACCGGAGAGGGGTTCCGGTGCTGGCCGAGAAGACTAAAAGCGGAGGACGCGGGAGGCGCGTCCGGGGCGCCAGGCCGGAAAGCATGGAGTCCCGTAGCTCAGTCGGTTAGAGCACCACACTGATAATGTGGGGGTCGGCAGTTCGAGTCTGCCCGGGACTACACGTTGGCAGCGGGGGATTGGCTCAGCTGGCTAGAGCACCGGCTTTGCAAGCCGGGGGTCGTGGGTTCGAGCCCCACATTCTCCACTGAAGCAGGGAAGCATCCCTGCGCGGTTCTTTGACAGGATGGGAAAGTGAAAGCAGACACAAAGAAGAATAGACACACGAGCGAGCGAGGCGCAGCGATGCGCCGAGTGACAAGCGAGAGCGAGAAGCGAGTTAAGGCGCACGGAGGATGCCTTGGCTCCCGGAGGCGACGAAGGACGCGGCAGGCCGCGAAAGTCCACGGGGAGGCGCGAACGGCCCTAGATCCGTGGGTGTCCGAATGGGGCAACCCGCCGCGCGCAGGCGCGGCATCCCCCTAGAGGGGAGGCGAACCCGACGAACCGAAACATCCCAGTAGTCGGAGGAAAGGAAAACAAGAGTGACCCCCCGAGTAGCGGCGAGCGAAAGGGGGCCAGCCCAAACCGCGGGCGTCGAGGCGCGCGCGGGGTTGTAGGGCCGAGGGTAGCGGAAGCCGCCTGGAAAGGCGCGCCGGAGCGGGTGACAGCCCCGTACGCGTAACCTTCGCCAACCGGGCCGGGACCCTGAGTAGGGCGGGGTCGGAGGAGCCCTGTCCGAATCCGGCGGCACCATCCGCCAAGGCTAAGCACTCCCGGGAGACCGATAGCGCACAAGTACCGTGAGGGAAAGGTGAAAAGCACCGCGGACAGCGGAGTGAAACAGACCCTGAAACCGTGCGCCCGCAAGCGGTCGGAGCCCCTTAGAGGGGTGACGGCGTGCCTTTTGCATAATGAGCCTACGAGTCGCTCGTCGGCGGCGAGGGTAAGGGCCTGGAGGCCCGCACCCGGAGCGAAAGCGAGTCCGAATAGGGCAACGAGTCGCCGGCGGCGGACGCGAAACTTTGCGATCTACCCCAGGGCAGGCTGAAGGCGCCGTGACAGGCGCTGGAGGGCCGAACCGGTTTACGTTGAAAAGTGCTCGGACGAGCTTGGGGTAGGGGTGAAAGGCCAATCAAGCT
>LPNG01000135.1:0-1151 GCA_001543395.1 Candidatus Alcium sp. F082
CAGAATTCATCCCTGCAACATATGGGGTCAGCGACATGGCTTTCGGGCAAATGACCAACCAGTTCATCAGTGACTATGAGCATTTCCTGATTGACGGACAAGGCAAAAAGGCTGCTACCGCCCATAAGTATTTCACCTATCTGAAACTGGCATGCCATAGGGCATATAAGGACGGACTGACAGACAAGTACCTTTTTGCACGTTACAAGGAACCGACCATACCGAAGAAATCGCCACGAACCATAACTCCAGAGAACTTCCAGCGGATAGTCAGTCTGCAAATCCCATCGGATAAGACATCGCTCATTATTGCACGTGACCTATTGCTGATAGCCTGCTACACGGGGATGGCTTATATTGATGCCGTATCAGTCACACAAGATAACCTGTCATACGATGAGCAAGGGAGCCTGTGGCTGAAATACAAGCGCAAAAAGACAGGGGTACAGGCTGTCGTGAAACTGATACCAGAAGCCATTGAACTGTTCGACAAATATAAGGATGCAGGTCTGCCAACGCTGCTGCCCCGCCAGAACTATGCCTTCCTATTGAATAACCTAAAGAAAATAGCAGAAATGGCAGGCTGCACACAGCCAATCAGCCACCACATGGGAAGGCACTACTATGCCTCTATCCTCACACTGTCCAACGACGTGCCGATAGATGTCATCAGCAAGATGCTTGGACACACAAATGTGAGAATGACGCAAGTCTATGCAATGGTAACACAAGACAAGCTTTTTGAGGAAGCCGACAAGTTCATCGAGGCAACCAAGGACTTTGTACTGGTGCTCAATCCCAACAGCAAAGAAATCGTAAACAAGCAAAGACAATAAATAACAGCAATTATGAACAGAAGTACATTCAGACTGATGCCCTACATCAACAGGGCGAAGACAAGGGCAGACGGTACAACAGCCATCCTGCTTAGAATCACCATTGACGGCAAGAAGACCGTCATGACGACTGATTTCAGTTGCCGTCCCGAACTATGGGATGCCAAACAGGGCAAAATCATATCGCCCACAAAAGATGCCAATGCCCTGCGGGAGTTTATCAAGAAAGCAGAACAGACCTATCAGATGCTCCTCAACGAACAGGGCGTTGTCAGTGCAGAACTGCTGAAGAGTCACCTCAACGGCACCATCCAG
>LPNG01000135.1:1265-2040 GCA_001543395.1 Candidatus Alcium sp. F082
AACATTGACCGTGAGGACATGCCCCTTGCTGACGTAACCCTGCAATTAGGGAAAGACTACCACATCTATCTCAGACAGCGGAAGCACCTCTGCCCGGCGACTGCCAATGACTGTCTGGCATGGCTGAGCCGCCTTGTGTTTCTGGCTGTTGACAAGGAGATACTGCGCTCCAATCCGTTGGAGGACATCGAATATGAGAAGGTGAAGCGTAACGTGGAAATCCGCTATCTGACCCGTGAACAGGTAAAAATGTTGCTTGCCCATCCGTTCCAGCAGCGGCAGATGGAACTGGCAAGGCACATGTTGCTTTTTACCGTATTCACGGGACTGGCTTACGTTGACCTGACTAGACTTCGCCCAGAACACATCCAGACTGATGCCAAAGGCAGGCGATTCATCCGTAAGTGCCGTCAGAAGACGGATGTGGAAACTTTTGTTCCATTGCATCCCATAGCGGAGCAGATTCTCGCCCTCTACAACACGACGGACAATAGCAAGCCCGTGTTCCCCTTGCCACCATATGCCAATTACAGACTATACAAGGAGTTTGTGGCTATCGGCATCTTCCTCGGACTTGACCGCAATCTCTCCCATCACGATGCCCGCCATACGAATGCAACCTTGTTAGTCTCGTCAGGCGTAAACATGGAGAGTGTTTCCAAGATGATGGGACATTCCAGTATCAAGAGTACGCAGAAATACGCACAGATTACGGTTAACCGAATCTCTCAGGAGATGGATAGGCTCATAGAGCGCAGAAAAGAAAAGGAGCAAC
>LPNG01000136.1 GCA_001543395.1 Candidatus Alcium sp. F082
CTCTTCGCCACGCATGGCCGCATAGTCGATGTCCTCACCCTTCATAATCTTGCCCAACACCCTGATGGCATCGTTCATGTCATGCTCCAGGTGCTCCATTATCTGCGGATTCTCCTGCAACTGCTGCTGCCAGTCGGGAATCATCGACAGACTGTCACTCGACAGTTGGGCTGGCAGATTTTGACGAGCCATGATGACTCCCGCCGCCAGTTCCTGGACTAAGCGGTCATACCGATGGGCTTCTGCAGGTGTCATATCCGGCTGGTTCTGACGGTTCAGACGCTGGGGCGCACCTGTATAGGCTATGGCGGCACGATAGATGTCGTTGGCCCGCTCGATGGCTGTTTCCTTTTCTTCCCCGACAGCTGACTTGCGCGAGTTGTTGATGAGCAGGCCATCGTCGTTGCTGTCATAATCCGTCAGCAACAGCGGGTTCACCTGTATGCGGTCATCACTCTTCTTGAGGGCGGTCACCAGTTCATCCACTTGGTCGTAGATGGGTTTGGCTTCCTTCTCGTTCTGTTTCGGGTCAACGAGCGCATCACAGATGGCAATGCGCAATCCGGCCCTAACCAGTTTCGGCAGATAGATATCCAGCGCATGGTGAGGGAAAGAGGTATAGTCAAACTTCTTTCTTCCCGCTGACTGCTTTGACAGGGCGAGTCCAAGGATACGCGACGCCTTTTCGGCATCCTCGCCAAAGGCTTCGTAGAAGTCGCCGTTGCGCATCAGGATCATCGCATCAGGATGCTTCTCCTTCAGCTCCTGAACCTGATGATAGGCCTGGGCCTCACGGTTAAGAGCCACTACCTTGGGACACTCACCCTTCGTGTCGTTCTGGAGCACCATAGTCAGAGCCTCGTAAGGACGGGACAGACGAGAGACCGTTACCACATCATCACTCAGGTTGCAGCATTTGTTCATCCAAACGCCCTTGTTGGTTTTCGCCATCTCCAAGGCACCGACAATCAAACCGGCAGTCACTACGGCAGCAGCGACATCCTTGCCCGCAGACTCTTTAGCCTCACGGTCACGTTTCTCGTCCTCTTTCTTCTTGATCTCATCGAGGGCTTTCTGATCTTCGGCCTTCTGCTCCTTCTCCTTCTTCAGGTTTTCATCAAGCGCCTTTTGCTCCTCCTT
>LPNG01000137.1 GCA_001543395.1 Candidatus Alcium sp. F082
CTCTCCCCGTAGAAGTACCTCAGCGGGAAGTTCTGCTTCAACTGCTTGAAGAGCAGTTCAATCTCCCATCTCTTGCGGTAAATCCCCACGATGTCCTCCACTTCCATCTCCATGTCGTTGGTCAGCAGGGGTACGAGTCTCGCCTTTCCCTTCTTGATGTCCACATAGGTGATGATGCGTGCATGATGGACAATGTCGTCTCCATCCTTGGCATGTTTACGGAAGATGACGTGTTGTACGCGATACTCCATCAGTCCCTCGGGATTCATGTGCATGGTGTCACTTTCCGTCTTATAGACAAGGTTCTTCTTCATCTTCGTGACATATACCACTTCCCTTCGGGTGAGTTCCTCAAACTTGGCATAGTCGATGTATGCCCTGTCCAGGGCGATGATATCCCCGCAGGCATAGTTTGAGGGGCGGAGCATGAAGCTATCGTTGGTGGCAGCCGACGTGAAGCGGATGTCCGAAGGCACTCCCTCGTTGGCATGGATGTTGGCGTGAACCTTGATGCCGCCTTTCTTCTTTCCCGTCTTCGGATGGCGTCCCACACCCTTGAAGATGAGGCTGGAGAAGAGCGTGATGGTTGTGGAGTCAATGATTTGCAGTCGGTTGAGCCATTTGGGAACCTGCCTGCGTCGGCTGTCCGAGGAAAGTTCACCCTTATAAGTCTCATACAGGTCCCGGTATACAGCTTCAAAGACACATTCCTTGCGGCGGGCATTGGCATCTGAGAGTGTCGAGCGGCGCGGCATGAGGCTTATTCCGAGGTGAGCCAGCTTGCGGGCTTCGGGAAACATAGAGTCCGTAATCTCACGCAACGAGTCGAAGCGCTTGATGACGGCATAGAGCATAATCACCAGATGTTGCCACGAATCGAAGTGTTTTACATACCTCTCACCGCCGTTTTCACGGCTGAAACGGAGAATTTTCGACTTGTCAAGCAAATTTAACAGCTGTCCATACATCGGCTGTCCGATAAAATGTGTACCTTTGTTCATGGTTATATGTTTTTGTGGTGAAAACAAAGGTAACCAAAAAGGCTGAAACCCGAGCCAGGGCTTCAGCCTAATTTCTTCTTCAACAAAAAATTTTTAGCGGACAGCAATAATTCGAATTACG
>LPNG01000138.1 GCA_001543395.1 Candidatus Alcium sp. F082
CTTACAACGCTGGTCGCACTCGTCGGTGATATGCCACTGAAAGGCGAAGTATTCCATAGGTGCCTATTTCTCTCCAGCACCACAAGCTGTTCCACATGCAGCAGGTTTCTCCTCAGCAGGCTTGTCGCCAGCACCGCAGGCACTTCCACAAGCAGCGGGCTTTTCCTCAGCAGGCTTGTCGCCAGCACCGCAGGCAGCTCCGCAAGCAGCGGGTTTCTCACTCATTTTCATCATTCCCTGTGCGCTGTGCGCAAAGTTCAAATCAATTCTCTTCATTGTTATAAAACGTTTTTAAGTGATACATATCGGTCACTATTTGTCAGTAACCGCCGCAAAGTTACTATTTTTTCTTCAACTGACAAAGAACTGACACCAATGTCAGTTACTTTCCAAAGGTAACTAATATTGGTTTTCAGATAATAAACAAGATATAGCTTATATTTATTTAAGATATGAGTACGACAAATCCCGCCTATAACCTGATAATGATTATAAACGGGATTGTTGCCTTATTGAATGAATAGCAGTGAGAACTCAACATATCTCCTTCGCTCGATGGACTTCACTTTTCTGCCCTTGTATCGGCAGAAGCGCATGTAGTCGTGGAAGATGTTACGGTTGCCAGCATCCAGTTTTCTCAGCAGCGCACTTCGTGGGCGCTTGCTTGTTCCGAGTATGGCGTATGGCCCGACATTGTACGCAAGGACAGCCAAGAGCATCTGGTCTTTGCCGTAGCCGTCAAACAGTCTGTACATCTTCATCAAGTCTTGCCTTAGCAGCCTGTCGCCCTGTGCCTTTGTCATCGTCCTTGCACTGTACCGTTCCCTCGGCTGCAACTGGTGTCCCCATCCGACGTATGGATAGTTGTGGGCAGTGTGCCAGCCCTCGAAGTGCTTGATGATTTTCACCGCCAGGTTGAATCTCTGCAGTTCTGTCATTTGCTCCTGCGCCGTCACTGCCGACGGACAGAGCATCAGCAGGACGGCTATAGCCAGTCCTGCCAATACACGTTGATAGTTATTGCCTGCTCTCAATGCCTTGCCCTCCTTTCTCTGTGGTTGCCGTTTCCTCTTCGTCATTGTCATTGTTAAACTTGAAATCAAGTTGCTGGCTCT
>LPNG01000139.1 GCA_001543395.1 Candidatus Alcium sp. F082
TCAAAGTGAGCCGACACACCTTGCAGCAGTATCGCAACAAGGGTTTGATTCCCTTTACTTATTGTCAGGGCAAGGTACTCTACAAGGAGCAGGACGTGCAGGAACTTCTTGAAAGGAACTACCAGCCTGCCAGATGGAAGGCTGAATAGAGGGACATGGATCATCACAAATCACTAGTGAATTTTGCCACAATCGCATTTTACAAGGAAAAGGTTACTGTTTTCGAATATTTTTTTGTAATTTTGCATTCAAATTACAAGATAATGAAGAAAGCAACGACCATAGAGGAACAGATTAAGCGTCTCAGGGACAGGAATGTCACCATCGTGGACGAGGAAAAGGCGAAGGAGAATCTTTTGGATATAGGCTACTATCGCCTGGGATTCTACTTTTTCCCTTTTGAGGTCACTTATCCGCAACTGAAGAGGCGAGACCACAAGATGAAAGCCGGAACAAAGTTCTCGGATGCCGTAGCCCTGTACTATTTTGACTTTGACATACGGAACATACTCATGAGGTACATCAGCAGGATAGAAGTGGCTTTCCGTACCTATATGACCTATACGCTCAGTAACAGATATAGGGAAGATCCATGCTGGTTTGTCAACCCAAACGTAGTCGATCAGTCCTTCGTGGACAGTTTTGACAGCAGTTGCTATGATGGTATCAGAAAGAATGCCAACATCCGTCGCCATCACAAGCACTACAAGGACGACAAGTATGCTCCTGCATGGAAGACGCTGGAGCACATGACGCTTGGCAGTATGCTGACACTATACACCAATCTGAAAAGTGTGAACGACAAACGGGACATCTCGCTCTATTTCGGGGTAAACCAGACAGCGGTCTTTGAGAACTATATGGAGGCTATACGTTGCATCCGCAATATCTGCGCTCATGGTTCTGTATTGTATGATGCAAGAATGTACCAGTTAATCAAAAGTGGTCCGGCAGGCAAGGTTACGTCAGACGAATCATACAGTCTTGGTGGAGCCATTAAAGTCATTTCCTTTTTGATTGGCAGAATATCAAGCAACAGGCAGCATGACCTTATCATCGAACTCAACAAGGCATATATGACCTTGAAAAATAAAGGGGCAGGATTGCAACA
>LPNG01000140.1 GCA_001543395.1 Candidatus Alcium sp. F082
GGGTTGCGCTCGTTATGGCACTTAAGCCGACACCTCACGGCACGAGCTGACGACAACCATGCAGCACCTTCACACTGGTCCGAAGAAGGAGCGCGTCTCTGCGCACCGTCCAGTGCAATTCAAGCCCGGGTAAGGTTCCTCGCGTATCATCGAATTAAACCACATGTTCCTCCGCTTGTGCGGGCCCCCGTCAATTCCTTTGAGTTTCACCGTTGCCGGCGTACTCCCCAGGTGGAATGCTTAATGCTTTCGCTTGGTCACGGACTGTATATCGCCCATAACGAGCATTCATCGTTTACTGTGCGGACTACCAGGGTATCTAATCCTGTTTGATACCCGCACTTTCGAGCCTCAGCGTCAATCATGCCCCAGTGGACTGCCTTCGCAATCGGAGTTCTTCGTGATATCTAAGCATTTCACCGCTACACCACGAATTCCATCCACCTTGTGCACATTCAAGGCCCCCAGTTTCCACGGCAGGCCAGCGTTAAGCGCTGACATTTTACCGCAGACTTAAAAGCCCGCCTACGCTCCCTTTAAACCCAATAAATCCGGATAACGCTCGCATCTTCCGTATTACCGCGGCTGCTGGCACGGAATTAGCCGATGCTTATTCATGCGGTACATACAAAACGGCACGCGTGCCGCACTTTATTCCCGCATAAAAGAAGTTTACAACCCGTAGGGCAGTCATCCTTCACGCTACTTGGCTGGTTCAGCCTTACGGCCATTGACCAATATTCCTCACTGCTGCCTCCCGTAGGAGTTAGGACCGTGTCTCAGTTCCTATGTGGGGGACCTTCCTCTCAGAACCCCTAACGATCGCAGGCTCGGTGGGCCGTTACCCCGCCGACTACCTAATCGTACGCATCCCCATCATGAGCCGATGAATCTTTAATTGCAAAGGGATGTCCCCAAGCAACCACATCGGGTATTAATCCTCCTTTCAGAGGGCTATCCCCAAGCTCAAGGCAGGTTGGATACGTGTTACTCACCCGTGCGCCGGTCGCCATCAAGTGTATTGCTACACTCATGCTGCCCCTCGACTTGCATGTGTTAAGCCTGTAGCTAGCGTTCATCCTGAGCCAGGATCAAACTCTTCATTGTAAA
>LPNG01000015.1 GCA_001543395.1 Candidatus Alcium sp. F082
TTCATGTACTTCAGTCGATCTTCGAATGTGTGTTTGTTCCTCTTTTGTGACATAATAAAACCCCGAAAGTTTTTTGTCCAACTTTCGGGGTTCATGTCACGCTCCCCTCTTTCTTTTTTATGGTACGTGGATTCTACTTAGAACCCCATCCCGAACCAATACCAGAACTTGTTTTCCATTTCCTTCCAGGCTTGGCGTGTTGAAGCGGCGAAGTCGGTGGTGTATTGGTTAAGGAGTTCGGTGGCTTCCTTTTTCTTGCCTTCGGCGATTAGGGCTTTGGCTCTGTCTTCAACAGCGGGAATCTCGTCGAATGCCTTTTGCTCGAAACGGTTGGCTGTGCCAAGCAGGGTTTCTTTGGTGCGGCCCCATTGCACGGTAGCCAGCTTGTTGGCCTTGCGATAGTGCCAAATCCAAGCCTCGTCGCGGTAACGCAGCTGACCACATTTGTCGAAGCCTTCAGGCAGGGTAGTGGAACCAGAGAAGATGGGGATGCGTGGGCTTTGTCCAGGGTTGTCGCAGGCCATCCAGCAGATGGCACCGATTTCATCTGGCATCCAACTGCGGCATTGGATGATGTGGTGGTAGCTACTCCATGCCACGGCCACGGTGCGTTGGAAGTTGATGGTGCCAGGAGCGAGGTAATTAATGGTGTTCATCATCGCGCTGCCCACCCATGGGTTGGCAATGGGGCTGATGATGGTGTCATCAACCACACCGTCGTCGGTGCGTTTCTTGGCGACCATCTTCACGTTGCGTGTCATGTCCATGTCGGTGCCCTCGTAGGTGCTGCGGAAGAGTTCCATCACCTTGCGCACATCGACATTTTCATCGGGTTTCACGGAGAAAGGTAGCTCGGGCATGTCGCGGTTGAGGTTCAGCGAAGGTGCCAGCTGACTGAGAATGAAAAACTCGCGGTCGCTGTAGTTCTTGCCGCCGCCATAGCTGCTGCGGAAGGCTTTCCAAAAGACGAAGTCGCCCTTGCCGTCCCAAAGGCCATATTTCTTTGCTACGGCCTCGCAGTTGTCGGAGCAATAAAAGTCCTTGCTCTTGCGCTCCAGCTTGCCAATGCGGGCGATATTGGCCGAAACGCCCACTTCGTCGTCTGGGATGCGTTTGGCCGCCCATACGCCACCGATTTTGTCGGGGCCTTCGCCGAGGATTTCCATCTGCCACACTTCGTTCTTGTCGGCGATGGTGATGCACTCGCCTCCGTCGCCATAGCCGTATTCCTTCACCAGTTTACCGATGAGTTGGATGGCATCGCGGGCGTTGTCGCAGCGCATGAGGGCCACGCGTTCCAGTTCCTCAATCATGAACATGCCTTTGTTGTTGACCAAGGTGTCGGGACCCGAGAAAGTGGTCTCGCCGATGGCCAATTGTTTCTCGTTGAGGCAGGGATAGGCAGTGTTGAGATAGGCATAGGTGTGTTCCACTTGGGGTATCTCGCCAGCGAGTTCCACTTTGCGGTTGTCGAAGGGGTCTTCGGTGTGCATGGTGCCTTTATAGACCTTGTGCATCTCACCTTTTTCGTGGTCGGCGGCGGCTTCCCAGCGCATCCATGTGCGGTAGCGGCCATCGCAGGTATGGGAGGTGATGACGGAGCCGTCGGTGGAGGCTTTCTTGCCCACCATAATGCTGGTGCAGTTGGCGCCGACGCGTTGTTCGTTTTCGTCTTGTGCCATCGTGTTCAGGCCGATGAGCAGAAGAGCGGATAGGAGTAATGATTTGAGTTTAAGCATATTGAATGTGTTTGTGTTTGTATTCAAGAAACCGGCCCTTCGACCCTTCGAGGGGCCTCAGGGATCGCAGGCTCAGGGACCTTAGTCCGTCATAATGATTTGGGAGTCCAAAAATAGGAAAGAAAATGGTTCGTCGGGGCTTTTTTTCAGATTATTTTTGAAATGATGCTGTGAGAATCGAATTATTCTCTATTTTTGTATACAGTAATCACCTTAAAACTAAGCATTATGAGAAAATTAGTATTACTCTTTGGGCTTATAGCCGTTTCAATTGGAGCTTTGGCTCAAAACAAGGGAGATATGTACGTTTTGACATCTATCCATGCCTCGTTGGGTAAGTTCTCATCATACGAGATTTATAACAATCAAACGACGCAATTGTCACAACAGCCAATGAATACCGAATTCGGTTTAGGAATCGGTTTTGGCTATTTCGTGACGGATGGTTTTCGTCTCGAACTCGCTGTCTCTGGCTATTCAATTCAATCCCCTCGTGAGAAAGTGTCTACAGTTTGGTTGAATAACATTAACAGAGGCATTACGCTCAGCCCGAATGTTTCATATTATTTCCAGCTTGCTGACCGATTCTACTATACCCCTGAGGTCGGTGTCAGTTTCGAGCTTGGGAAATACACGCATGAAGAATCGAGTTATCAATCGTCATCATATCCTTATAGAGGCTTTTATTTGTATGCCAATTTGTTGGCTTTCCAATTTAAGGTAACCCCAAGATTCTCGATGGGTGTGGTCGCTGGAGATTTACAATATGGTAGTCTGAAGTATTATTATACGGGCGAGCCATTCTATCAAAGCGAATCACTTGGATTCAGGTGGAATAGTGGCTCAATTGCAGCGTATTTCTATTTCTAATTTATTCCCAGAACAATTCCTCGGCCACGCCGTCGGCGAAGAGCATCTGTTGGTCGGTGAGGTAGAGAAATTCGCGTGTCTGTGAGAGGCGGCCTTGGGCGATAAGGGGCTGGGCATGTTGCTCGCAATAGGTGGAGAAACGTTCGCCCATCTCGCGTTTGAGCCATTTCAGGTCGATGCCCCAGTGCGTGCGGAGGCGCAGCATAACGTATTCGTCGTATTGCTGCTCCAGAGAGAGGATTTCTTTTTCGTAAAAGGGCCCTTCGACAGGCTCAGGGACCCTGACGCAATAACGTTCAACGCTGGAAACATTCCATTGCCGTGAAGTGCCATCGAAGGAATGTGCTGAAGGCCCGAAGCCTATGTATGGTGTTCCGAACCAATAGCTGGCGTTGTGCTTCGAATGCATCCCACGACGGCAAAAGTTGGAAATCTCATAATGCAAATAACCGTTTTCGGCGGCACGTTGGCTGAGGATTTCATAATCGCGCAAGGCATCCTCCTCGTTGACAGGCTGCACCTTGCCCAATTCGATTTGTTTGGTTAAAATGGCATTGGGTTCCAAAGTAAGTGCGTAGGCCGAGAGGTGGGGGAGGTCCAATGCAAAAAAGAGGTCAAGGTTGCGGTTCCATTGCTCGGCGTTTGATGTGGGCAGACCATAAATGAGGTCGATGCTGATGTTACTGAAGCCCGCTTGTTTGGCCCAATCGATACATTGTCGGGCATGTTGTGAGTCATGGCGACGGCTCAGATACTTCAAGTCATTGTCGAAAAAGCTCTGGATACCGATGCTGAGCCTGTTGACCCCAAGCTGTCGCAAACCTTCGAGGTATGCCAACGACAGCGTGTCGGGATTGGCTTCAAGGGTGATTTCAGCGTTTTCGGCGACGGGATACGTCTCCTTAATAAGTTGCAGCAGCTCGCTGATTTCCTTTATGGATAGTAAGGAAGGCGTACCACCGCCGAAATAGATGGTGTTGATGGGAGGGGTGTGATGGCTCTGCAAAAGCGAAGGAGATTGCGGGTCAAGCCCGCAATGACTCCTTTGCTTTAAGTAATCCTTTCGTGCAACAATCTCCGCTTTCAAAGCCTCCAAAAACTGCTCTTTCAGTTTCAAGGATGGCAGCGAATAGAACCCGCAATAGGCACATTTCGAATTGCAGAAAGGAATATGGATGTAGATGCCAGCCATCTTACTTTTCAATGACCAGTTTCACGGTCTTTTCTCCTTCAGTGGTCTTGATGCGGATAAAATAGATGCCGTTTTTCAGGTGGCCGATGTTGATTGTCTCAAAGTTTTCGTTGACGTTCAACACGCTTTGCCCCATGATGTTAAACACCTCTACTTCGGTGAGACCAGCGCCTTCGACGTGAAGTATGTTCTTGGCAGGGTTTGGATAGACCTTGGCTTCCTTGCTGTATTCTGGGACGGCATCAGGAATTAACTCTATCGAAAGTGGGGCGCAGGCCGACTCGCAGTTATCGTCGAACACAGCGATGACGACGTATTCGTATGTTTGGAAGAACTCAACTTCGAAATCCATATATTCCGGCGTTTCCAAGAATTCTTGCAGGAGCTCGCCATTCTTCTGGATGAGGTAGCCTAACAGGTTGCCTGTTGAGCCAGGTTCGGGTTCGGTCCAGTGTAGATACACTTGTGATACGTCGCCGCCGGTTTCTGCCTCCAAATCGCGGACAGGATTGCAGCTGACGACCACCTCTTCTTCGCGAATCCAGCCCATATGGTCGTTGCTGCCTTTGTAAGTGCCATAGACAAGGTTTTCAACAGGTTGGTTCAAGGCATAGGCGGTCACATATACGGGGTCATCGGGTGAGAAGTTCTGGACATAGGTCAAGGTGACGATTTCTAAGTTGCCGTCTCCGTCGATGTCGCCAAGGTTGGCACCGTTCATGTAGGAGAGGCCTTGCGGGCGGAGCGGAAAGCCTTCGGTTACCTCGGTGCCGTCCATCTCCCACGCACGGATGTAGCCTTGCTCGCCATCCATCAGGTTGAAGTCGGTGATGATTTCGTTCTCGCCGTCGCCGTCGATGTCGACCACGGAAATGAAACCTTCGACTCCAGAAGTCAAGTTAAGCGGAAATCCAGGAGCTATGTTGCCGCTCATATCGTATTGGTAGAACACGTTGCCTTCGCCAGAGACACCCATGAAGATGGCGTATTGGTCGCCGTTTTTGACAACCGTCGGGGCGGAGTAGGTCCAATAGGAGACGGGTTTAGGCCATCCCGTTCTGTATTCGCCCGTGTGGGCATCGCGCACATAATGGTTTGGGTTGTCGCCATGACAGGCGCCAACGATGCTCCAGTTGCCATCGCCTTCGAAGTCAACAACGAGCGGCGATTGATAGGAGTATTTGTAGGCTTCTTCGCTGTCCACCCTATATAGCTCTTCGCCAGTATGACTGACGCAATACAAAGCGGTGGTTGTTGAAACAAACATCTCAAGGGAACCGTCACCGTCGATGTCGGCCAAGGTGGGGGTGAAAGCAGGTGTAGAAGGCAACTCAAAGGGGAAGCCTTCGATCTCTTCGCCTTGTAGGTTCCAAGCATGGATGCCAGCTGAGATACTGGCCGAGGCCTTTCCTCGGCCGCAGAAGATGATCTCCAATTCACTGTCGTTGTTGAGGTCGGCCAAGACGGGAGCGCAGATGAGCGGGTTGTTGTTGGTGACCGTAGCCATCAAGACGTTGCCCGAAGCATCGAAGACGTTGATGCCGCCGCGGGCGTTGCCATAGGCGGTAAGGGATACGATTTCAAGTATTCCGTCTTTGTTGATGTCGCCCACGGCAGCGGGATACTGGGCCATACCTCCCACCAAAGGTTGTGTCCAAAGGATGTTGCCTTGTCCGTCGATGACGTTGATTTCCTCGTTGTGGCAGAGGATGATTTCATCGGCACCATCGTTGTTGAGGTCTGCTAAAGCCAAGCCTCGCATGGGTTTGTAGGTGGTGTTGGAACTGAAGCTCAGCGGGAAGCCAGGCATGGGTGTCAAGCCGTCGCGGCTTGCTGGCGGCAGTTGGGTAAGTACGCTTTCGGTTTTGATGATACCGTCTGTGTCAATGAAAGCCCGCGTGGCAGGTTGTTGTGCAACCAAGCCTAATGAAAAGGAGAAGAGGGCAAGCAATAGTAGTGTCTTTTTCATAGTCGTTTGTTTTAGTCAATGAAAAAGGCCGTGCCTTTTGCCGGTATTACCAGCGAATGACACGGCCATTATGGTTTTTACAGTCAAGGATTATTTATCCTTCTTGCAGCAGCAAAGACCTTTGTAGGCCAAGCCTGCCAAACCGGCACCGACGAGCGGGGCCACGATGAAGAGCCAGAGGTGGCTGAGGGCAGAACCGCCAGCGAAGATGGCTTGTGAGATGGAACGGGCAGGGTTGACGGAGGTGTTGGTCAACGGGATGCTGATGAGGTGGATGAGCACCAAGGTCAGACCGATGGCCAGACCGCCGAACTTACCGTTGGCGTGGCAACCGTCGGTGACACCGAGGATCACCATCAGGAACACGAAGGTCAGCACGCATTCAGTGATGAAGGCGCCACAAGCATTGATGTTCCAGTAGTTTTCGCCACAAGCGGCGAGGTCAGCGCCAAAGTCGTTGGCAGCGAAGTTGCCAGGGTTGATGTCGCCACATTTCACAATGGCATAGATGACTGCAGCGGCAGCGATGCCACCGATGATCTGTGCAGCCCAGTAAATCAGCATGTCTTTGAAGCTCATGCGACCATTGGCCCACACGCCAAAGCTGACGGCAGGATTCAAGTGGGCACCCGAAATGTGACCGACGCCATAGGCCATGGCCACCACGGTGAGACCGAAGGCGATAGCAACGCCCAGGAAACCGACTGCTCTGCCGGCGAAGATTGCAGTACCGCAACCGCCGAAAACAAGAACGAACGTGCCGAGAAGTTCGGCGAAGAATTTGTTACAAGTCTTCATAACTTTTTGGTTTTTAGTTAATTATTAGGTTTAATGATTTGGTTCTCATCCTATTGATCCTCCGAATATGGTTCTTTGGAACACTGCAAATGTACAAAATAATCATCGCAATGCAATTTTTTTCGCCTTATTTTTTAGAAAACGTGAAACAGCCTATGCTTTATGGCATTACCGTGTAATCTTTGTTGGTCAGGCTCTCGGCATAGCGCTGTAAGACGGCTTTGAGATAGTCCAACTCTTCCTTTTTCGGTGTTTGACCGATGCTTTTCATTATGTTTTTCGTGTCGAAATAGAAAGTCGAGGAGTCGGTGATGCATTGGTACATCTGGTTGATGCAGTTGAATGCGATGGGATGGCGTTGGGGCTCATTGAACACGTCGCGACCGAAAGCGAAGTATGGGCTGGTGTTTCCGACCAGACCTAATATGGTGGGCATGATGTCGAGTTGCTGTACGATCGCGCTGTCGATGCCACGCAGGGCGGAGTCGGGCGTGTAGATGAATTCGATGATGGAAGAATGCCCTTTCATGGTGTAGGAATGCGGGTCGTAGCATAGTGGGGCCACATGGTCGGCGACGAAGACGAAGATGGTGTTGTCGAACCAAGGTGCGGTTTTGACACGCTCGAAGAACTTGCGTAGCGAGAGGTCGGTGTAGGCCACCACGCGTTGCTCCTGTGTATGCCCTTGCGGCACAATGTCGACATAGTCGGGCGGAACGCGGTAGGGATGATGTGAGGTCAGATTGAAGACAGAGGCGAAGAAAGGCTCTTGCATCTTGTCGATTTCATCGGCCATGAACTGATAGAAAGGCATGTCATAAACGCCCCAGAAAGGCTCAATCGTGCTGTCGTTGACGGGATAGACAGCCTCAAATTCGTCACGGCAATAGCAATGCTGCACCCCAAAACGCTGCGAGATTTCCTCAAAGCCCATGGAGTTGCGTTCGCTTCCGCTAAAAAACGAGGTCTGATAGCCTTGTTTGGCCAATAGCTCTGGCATGGCTTCGAAGTCGGCAAACAACTCCGGCATGGTGGCAAACGAAGTCTTAAATGACGGTATGGAGGCAAGGATGGCAGGAACCGACTCGATGGACTTCATCCCGTTAGCGTAGGCGTTCACAAAAGTGTAGCCTTCTTGCATCAGCGAGTCAAGGAAAGGTGTGCATCCCTTTTCGTTGTGATAAAGCCCGGGGTTGAGGAATTTGGAGTGCTCCTTGCTGAAACTCTCCATAATGAAGACCAACACATTGCGATGTCTTAAATCGTAAAGGCAGCTATCAATATGATGTATGGGGGAATAGACCTGTTCGATCTCTTCTGTGCTGAAGTAATTCACTTGGTCATATTCTGTGGCTTTGTCCAAGGAACGCATAAAGCAATAGGGATTGCTGAGTGTGAGCCAAGTCTTTTCGGGGGAATAGGCCGCCGCTTGTTCCATTTTTACCCACGGTCGAGTGGGGTTGAAGGTGCCTCGCATACCGCAGGCGCATAACAAGGCGACAACCACGGCGGCGATGCTGTTGTAAAGATAATAGCGTCGGTTGTTGGTGATTTTGGTGGGGTGGTATTTGATGAGCTTCCATGCCAATAGAAGGAGTGCGATGATGATGCCACTGATGATGATCAAGGTCAGGTTGCGTTGGACGAAGTCGAAAATTATGGGGAGGTTGTTGGAGTTGCTTGAGAAATGGGTGTCCTCGAGGGTGAGGCGTTTCATCGTATGTGCGAAGTAGACGACATCGGCGCTGTTGAGTAGGATGAGGGCGATATTGGTGATCAGGAAGACGGCGCTAAGCATGACCTGGTACCATCTGTGTTCACGGAAGCGGAAGGGGAGGATGGAAAGAAGGATGAATAGGCCGTTGGCCCAAAGGATGGACATGGTGTCGAAAAGCAAGCTTCCTTTTGCTACGTCGAGAAACTCATGGAGGTTATTGAAAGGGCCGAACAAAGGCTTGTCGATCACATAAAAGGCTACTTTGAGGAGTCCCATGATGAGAAAAACGGAAAGCAACCTTAGGAGCAGTGTCGTTATGTCGTTTCTCGTCAGGCGTTTCCAAAGGGTGTCGTGGTTGTGTTGCGTGTCGTTTTGCATCGTTTGATGATGTGGGTTGGGATGCAAAAATAGGAAGAATCCTTGATTTAGTGAAAAAGTGCTTTTGTGAAAGTGTGCTAAGCGATGACGAAGCTGAAGGATGGTGTTTTTTAAGACACTGATATTGTGATTATTATATATGATATGAAAAAAAGTTGTTAAAAAACGTCCTTCGTAAGGAAAAAGGTTGTATTTTTGCAGCCACAAACGATGCTTCCGTAGCTCAGTTGGTAGAGCACCTGACTCTTAATCAGGGTGTCCAGGGTTCGACCCCCTGCGGGAGTACCACAATTCCAAATCCCTAACTCTAATAATCAACGAGTTAGGGATTTTTCTTTCCCCAAACTCCCCCTCCCGTGTCAACCACGTGTCAACCGATTTCCAAAAACCTATACCATCATTGTCACAAAAACCGATAATAGACGCATATCGTCGCCACGAAAATCCATCCCGTTGACACGCACCACATCCCCGTTGACACGCCCCCACCTATCCACAACCGCTCACGAAAAAAGCCCACACCAGGCACCGTCCCGTGCCATTTTCCTCACGAAAACATGTTGAGGAAAATGAGGAACTTGAGGAAAGTGAGGAAAATTCCCACCCCTCAAAAACCACAAAAATTCTCCCATTCAAAGAAAAGTCTTACTTTTGTACCCGTATAAGACATAATGTTAGGGCTTTACGCTCGCGTTTCCTAGCAGCGAAATCTGGTAAATTTCAATAAGTGGAAACCGAACGATAAGGCCTGCGCTTATAGGCGTAGGCGATCGTTTTCATACTTAAAAGGTTTACCAGAGCCTTGCTGCTAATGAAAATGGTGCAGTCCGCGCCTTCTTTATGCCCCAAACCCAACAGCCCATGGACGACAAACTCATCATACAACGCCTGAAAGAACTGAAGGCACAAATCGCCGACCTCGACAAACGCATGGCCGCCATCGACAAACAGCTCGACGGCGACCCCTCCGAAGAAACCGTGACAAACTGCGTCCAGGAAGTCGCCAAGATTCTCGATGAGCGCGAGCCTATCCTCAACGAAGCCCGCCAATGGCTCATGCTCCTCAACAAAAAGGCCCCGGACATCGTTACCGATGCCGAGGCCCTTCCCAACTGATTCCCGTGGGCGCTTCCACGGTCATGATGGTTTCACATACTGCCCACTGGCCGGATGCTCCAGCATCCCCGACCTGCACAGCTCCGCGATGTACCGCTCAGCCGTCTTCTCACTGATGCCCATGTCGGCAGCCGTCTGAAGGTAGCCCGAACGGCTGAACGCATCGGGCAAGGCGGCAAGGAAAGTCTGCATAAAACTCTCCGTCCGCTGCCGACGGTCCTGCCTGAAGCGCCGCTCAGCCCTGCGCGGCAAGGCCTGAAACACCCTCACCGTGTGCTGCAGCAGCACCTTCACCATCGCCAAGGCCGTGTCGAAATCAGCGTCCGTGCAGACCAGCAAAGCCTCCTTCCCGTCATCAAGAGCCAACGGAAAAGCGCCCTCATCCATCTGTCGGAGCACTGTCAGGATCATCGCGAAGCGAAAGAGTATCAGCCCCAGTCGGCGCACCGAGGCGATGATGTCGTTGCCGAACAGCGCGGCATACTCCGCCTGTGCCTTCGAAAAGAAAGCGTTGAACCTCCGCTGCTGCTCCTGCTGAAGGGTGAAGCGGATAGGCTGCGCACCCAGCAGCTTGTGGAACTGGTAGAAGTCCCTGCCTATTTCCTTGAACAGCTCGTCGGCAGTGGGCCCCTCCGAGGCGTCAAACATGTCGTGCCAAACGATCTCCGTCGGCATCACGTAGAAGATGAAGCGACTGAAAAGCCCGTTCTCCGCCGAAGGGATCAGGTTGAAAACCTGCTCCGGCGTGCCCGACAGGATGGCCGAAAACTTCGGCTTCGTGATTTCCACATACTCGCGATCCTTCTTCCGAAGGTACGAAATCATCTCATGGTGAAACGCCTTCCTGAAGCCGTCCGAGTAGTTCCCCAGGTCCGAGTTGAAAGCATTGGCCAACGTGTCGCCCTCGGTCTCGAAAAGCAGCCCCACGCCGTTGTTCTGCGACAGAGTCTGATAGACCACCGTCGCCGTGCTGTTGGCCGGGATGAACAGCGTCAGAAACGGCGGCTCCTCAGGCTCGGAAGCCTCGCCCTTCTTCTTGTTCATGACATACTGCAGCTGCTCCTGCTTGTACCGCTCCATCGACTTGCGGTACTGCTCCCTCAGCTCCCGATGCAGCGGCGCGGCCAAGTGTCGGCACAGCGACAACCGCCCCTTGCCTGCCGAGGCGCTGGCCGTGACATAGAGGAAGAGGTTCGAAAACACCTCCCTCCTGTCATACACGCCGTACACATTCGGCAGACAGGCTGAAAACACGGTGAGCGAGCCAAGGATAAGCAGGTCAGCATCCACCGCCGACACGGCATCGGCCACGATGCGCTTCAGGATGTCGGGCAGTTGGCCGCCGACAGCCTGCGAGAAGGTGTCGGTCTTGACCGATTTTGACCGCCCCGCTTCCTCGTTTTCCTCATCTTCCTCAACTTCCTCACATCGTTTTCGTGAGGAAACGGGGATAACGATGCCGTGCGTCTCGGCGATATGGAACAGCGTGGCGATGCTGATTTCTCGGCTCCCGTCACGCAGGCAGGCCGTATATTGCCGGTCGGCCTCGGCCATGTCATAACCCGGATAGAAGCGGCTGAGGCGGTGGAAGAACGACCGCCCTTCCTCGCCCAGCTCCGACACTAAGGCGAAGCCGATGGCCAGCCAGTCGGAATAGGCAGCCGTGATGTCGATGCCCGAGGCCTCGACGGCACTCACCAAAGCTTCAACATCAGTGTGCCTGGCCGACGAAGCCACGGCGGCATTCCAGTCATCGGGATTGAAGATGGCTTTCTTCATAGCAGCGAGGGATTAAGGTAGGCATCCACGTCGTGCGGCAGGTAACAAGCGCGGGAGAGGTTGCGGCAGTGGCGGTCAACCTCTACGCCGTAGTGGTTGAAGATGTAGTTGTAGAGGCTCGCGAAGAACCGCACCTGGTATTCCCCGAACGACTCCCCGTCGTTGCCGTATCGATAGAAGGAGTCCGTGAACGAGATCACCCACTTCAACCCGTCGCCAGAGGGACTGCGAAACAGCAGCAGCGTCTCGAAATAAGGATCCTGCTTCAGCTGCTCAAACACAGCCTCCACATCCTTCAGGTGGTCGAAGTCGAGGCAGAGGTAGCCCGAGTGCTGGATGATGGCCTTGTCGATGCGCACCGTGAAGATGCCGGAGAAGGTGCAGTAGTCGAACTTGTCCGACTTGTACTGTCGGCGGTACCGCTCGTCCTTGATCGTGCGGTATTCGCGGGTGCGGTCTTTGGCGTAGTCGCTGATGATGTAGTTGAACACATCGATCAGGTTCACCACCTGGTAGGGGTATTTGTTCGTGATGGGTCGTCTGAAGATGCTGAAGCCGGGCAGTCTCTTCAGGTCGCATTGCGCCGAAGGCTTCACGGCGTAGTTGTCGGGTGTGCCCCAGAAATACATCGCCGGGGCGTTGCTTTTGTCGGTGTTCATAGCTTGTAGGTTTGATAATGGTTGTAGAGGAAGCGCTCGATGTCCTGGCGCAGGAAATAGGTCTTGTTCTTGATGCGGCTGCATTTCAGCCCACCCTCCGAGCACCACTCCTTCAGGGTGTTCTTGGTCAGGTGCAGCATCAGCAGCAGGTCCGACAGTTCTATCCAGTCGAACAGCACGGGATATTCCTTCAGGCCCGCGGACGGCTCGTCCGCTCTTTCCGGGCTCGCAGGCGGCTCGCCTGCTCTCACTCTCTTCTTCTCATCATTCATCGTCCAGCCCTCCTATCTCCATTTGTCGCCGTCTGGCAAGGATCTGCGCGTCGTGCAGCGCGTTCCGCTCCTGGCGCGACATGTGCCTGCTGGAGGCAATCCAAGCGTCTATCTCCGACTTCTTGAACTTCACGCGACGCGTCTCCCCGTCCTTGTAATAGGGGAAGTAGCCGAGCCGTTTCCAGCGGCGCACGGTCTGTTGCGAGGGGTGGTCGGGGTGGTAGGCGCAAAGCTCCTCCACAGTGAGGTAAACATCCTTTCCGGAGTCCTTGTCACGGATGTCGTTGCAGATGCTCTTCAGCTCCGCGATGCCGTCGAGAATGTCGGCGACGGCCTGGGGCAGTTGGTCAAAGGTGATGGTGTCTAACATGATACTTTCGTTTTGGCGCGGGCCATCCTTACGGTACCGGTAAAGAAAATGCCCACGACGGTTAAATCGTGGGCAAAGATGAGGCCTTGTGTCGGACTATGAATTATACTACAATTGTACGTATAATTAATAAATGCCAAAAAGTCCATTCAAAAAGCCCCCCGACTTCCTATGTCATTCCTCTCTGAGGCTTGTGCGACTGGAATCTATAGGATGTCGGGGGACTGGTATGTACTGTTTGTTTTTGCTACCTTTTAATAATAACCAAAATCAATCCTTTGTTGCTGTTCCCGAGCCTCAGCCTGCTTTCCAGCATTCAGCCCATCCCCTTTCTCATAATACGCCTGCGCAAGCTCATGCAGCCTCTCAAACACATCCATGAAGTTGCCCGTCCGCTTCGCCGACGAAAGCAGGTTCCTCATGTTGCGGATTTCCGTGTTGAAGTACAGCCCCAAGTCGCAGACAAAATCCTCCGAGTTGGAGGCAATTCTGCCGTCAGCCGTCTCAAAGATATGCAAGTCATAGATGATGCGAAACAGCTTCACAAAAGCCGTAGTCTTTTGTTTTGAGATTCTGTATCGGCTATGGAGTTCAGCGGCCTCCTCCCGTTCCTCAGCCTCCTCGATGGCCATCCTCAGCGTCTGCGTCCAGTCGCCATGTTCCTCCGCCACGGTAGCCATCAGCGTCTTCAGCACGATAATGCAGTCCTGCTTCGGCAGCCGCTCCGCCTGCTCCATCAAATGCCGTATCTTCACAGAATCCTTGGTTTCACTCATAGTATGATCTTTTTAATTCCCCTTCTTCACTTTCCTCTCCGGAACAAGTCCTCCTCGATACTTCCTCTTCCTCAACCCATAATACCCATCTCCCAACAATACAAACCGCTCCTTGTCGCTTCCCAAGCTCGATGTGACACTACCCTTGTTGGTATAAGGAAAGGCAGGCAACACCTTCTCCATAATCTCATTGATATGCATAGGTGTCCTGGATTTCTTCAAAATGTCGACCACCAAGTCCCTGATGCTTCCTCGATACACATGGTTCCATTCGGCCAAGGTGTATCTCGACGACTTCCCGATGAGAACTATTGCCTCCGACCGCAACACCTTCCCTCTGACGTGTTCAAAACTCTTATGCTTGACCTCTGGACATCTCTTGATCAGTTCTGCGTACAGCTCCTTCATGCTCATCGGCCTGCCTTTCTCGCGCAGGATTTCACTCAGCTCGTAAACCACATCCACCCCATTGGGAGGCAAAACGACATTCCCCGTTTCGTCAACAGGCAATCCGAATGCCTTAGTGATGATGACTGGCAAGGCCTCCATGTAAATGCCCTTCTTGTCATCAGGAATATCCTTCAGCAGATCGTCAAGACAAATAGAACCCGTCTCCGGCCTTATCTGCCTGCTTTGTCTGCCCACCTCGCCACAAACCTTATTGATAACACTGACATTCAAACGGTTGTTGACAAGGAAACGCAAATCATTCTCTTTCGCTGTTTTCATCGGGAATCCCTCGGTACATACCAAGGCAAAAGTCTCGAACGAAATGTTCACTTTCTCGTTTTCGACGACATCCAGATAAAGGTCATCAATTTCCGAAACAACCAGAGTGTTGTTAAGCTGGTAATGCATCCATCCCCTGTCTTTGAATAAGTCTTTAGGTGCCAACACCATCAATTGCCTGACACGTTCCCTTGTGCACCCAATCTCCTTGCCGATTTCTGCATAGTTCATTGGATGCCCATCACAGATACCAGTGGCCATCGCAAAAATCTGCTCCACTCTTTCTTTCGTGGTCGCCAGGCGTTCCCTTAACAGGAAGAACATGGGATAATAACCATATTGTTTGTAAAAGTCGGCGACGAAATCAACCTGTTCCAAAGTCAGAAAACGGTACTTGTTAGCGACAACAGTGGTGCCCAACTCTTTCCCGTCGATACTTTCGTACCAAAGAAGCGTCTCCTTCAGCTCAGCTAAAAACAGGAAAATCGTCCTGTAGGTTGGCCCCCATGAACGTATCTCAAGCAGCTTGCTTCTCACTTCTCCTTCTGAAAGCTGCATCATCGCCGCAGCCCTCGAATAACCGGGAATCAAATACCGCCGCACATTTGCTGCAGCATTGACGAGATGGTCGGCTCTTTCATGAAAATCATCCAAAAGCGCCTTTCTCCTAACCTTCAAATCCCAGTCTTTGGTTTCAAGTTCCGCCGCAAAAACATCGTCGCAGAACCACAGTATTGCCCGTGCTATGACAATCAACTCGTAGGTATAAGTATCATCGAGTTGCTCCTTCCGCAAAGAAGAATGGATTCCCGAAAGCACTTGATAGCAATAATGCTTCACCTCTCTATTAACAATGTTATTAAACCTAACATCCAAGTCATTTAAGCCACAAAAGAAAAAGGTATAAAATGCCTTGCAGTCGCCAAAAGTGTCGTAAAAACGCCTAATGCAATCCAAGGAGAAGTCAAGCAGTGTCCTTTTGTAATGGGCCACAATGATGTCTTTTAGCAACTTGGGCAAATCTTCATAACTATCCAACTTCTTCAAGAGTTGCACGGCATGTTTATAATTCACCAACCCAATGACACTCTCAAACTCCTTGATGGTATATGGTCCGCAATTGCGCAGCTTTCGCAATCCATCTTCGTAATGCCATTGAATAAGATCGCCTACGGTGCCTATGTCAGCAGCATTGCATATATTGAAGGCCCTGGACGAAATCATCCCCAGTTCATAGTACCTTTCCATCGGAGACCTAAGTATCGCCTTTATGTCTTTTCTATCCTTAATCATTCTCTAATCAGCAACCTTATTATTGCCTACAAAACTACGGTTTTTCCAACAACCTCCATCATGCCATCTTGTTCGTCCAATAAAAATCCGATCCCACCTCACTTATCCGACGGACTGCTCGGATGCAAAGCCTCAAACTCCCACATCCGCCTATAAAACTCCTCGTCCATCGCCGATGTATCGATAGGAGCAGGAATGTGGATTTCCTTCTCCTCATGAGGTGCTTTAGCGTGTCCTTTATTACTTCTGTTTTGGCATCCTGCCAGCAGCAGGACGGCCAAAGCCGTCACTGCTGCATGGATAATTATGTTCGGGATTCTTTTCATTTCTTACTTTATTACAGTCACACGTTCCGTATGGAAAATCCCATTTACATCTATAATACGCATCAGATATACACCTGTTGGCAAACCTGCTACACTGATTTCATTCGTGCCATGCACGGTTTTCACCAGCTGTCCAAGACCATTACAAACCTGCACTTCGGCAGCCTCAATGCCATCTATCCTTACTCTGTCCCTAGCCGGATTGGGATAAACAGAAACGCATTGCCCCAATTCCTTCAGCCCCGTTCCCGAAAAATGCGCAATAAGTTCAGTGTCTCCCTCAATCTCAAAACTATATGGATTCTCCGTTGAAACCTGATTGCCGTTGACTTCCCAATACAAGAACGAACAGCCTTCATTGGGAATAGCCTCCACTTGCACCATTTTATCCTCACAAGTAGCCTCTTTTAAAACCCTGACCGTTCCCGCAGTTTCATCGGCTGAAACTACCGATAAAATTACGGTTAAACTCTCATGCATATTGGTAAATTCGCTCCATCCTTCGGCGTTTTGGTAGGCATCAAGAGTACCGCATGGAACGATGATGGGGATGTCAACAGGGAAATGCCATGCATTCGGAGTCATCATGCGTTTCAATTCTGGTGGAGTGGTCGCCTTGATTATCATTTTCTCGAATTGTGTATTATCAAAAGCTGACTCAGCAATCCAATTCACTGATTCACCAATGACAAGATTGTTGTAACCGATGCAAGAATCAAAGGTGTAAATCGGAATCCTCTCCACAAAGTCTGGAATAACCAAATCGCCCGTAAGACTCGTACAATGTGAGAAGGCTCCTGCTCCAATTTCCGCTAAGCTTTCGGGAAAAACGAATTCGGCAAGTCTCTCGCAATGGGAAAAAGCTTGACTACCTATGCTAATCACCCCGTTGGGCATATGGATTTCTGAAAGATTGATGCAGTCTTTGAAACAATCGGAATTAATATATTTCAGTCCATCAGGAAGAACAATGGAAACCAAATTGGAACAACCGGAAAAAGTCTCTCTTCCTGTTTTTTCCCAACCATCGGGAATCACAATATCCTTAAGGCTCGTGCAACCTTTAAAGACACCGTAACCTTGGTCGGATTCATTCTCAAAAACATATCGAGCAGGAAGAATAACGCTTTCTATACCCGAGCAATCCGCAAAAGCAAGGAAATCGATTTCCCTTACTGATTCCGGAATTGTCAATGTTCCTGTTAAGCCACTACATCCACAAAACGCAGAATTTTCAATGAATTGTACGGATTTGCCCAACTCCAAAGCGCCCGTAAAACCTCTGCTCTCAAAAAATGCGTTTTGGGCAATCGTTTTCACACTATCAGGTATCACGAGTGCCCCAGCTTGCTGATTCCAACCCGAAAAACTTGAGATCCCAACAATCCTTAACGACTCAGAAAGCACCAATCTAGTAAATCCCGTGCAATTCATAAAAGTTCCATAGTCATATAGATAATAATCATTATCGGTAAGGCCAATTTCCGTCACAGAATCTGGAATGACAAGTTCGCCCATAAAACCGCCACAATTAGTAAAAGCACCATATTTGATTTTCTCCAAGCCTTCGGGCAATACAAGTTGGCCTGCCAAGTTAGTACAATCGGCAAAACAAGCCACCCCTATGACTCTCAAAGACTCTGGAAGTACCAAACGGTTGAAACCTGAGCAACCCATAAAAGCACCAAAATATACCGAATAATTGAAATAATACATGTCGTCTGTGTCGCCCAACTCGTTCACAGAATCAGGGATGGTAAGCGTTCCCGTGAATCCGTTGCACTCGAAAAAAGCTCCATACTTGACTTTGGTCAACGATTGTGGCAAACGGAGTTCTCCAACAAATCCAGTGCAGCGACCAAAAGCCATCTCACCAATCTCGGTTATCGATTCAGGCAAAACAAGCTCTCCTGTTAAACCGCTACAGTTCCAGAAAGCTTCTTTTTTGATGGACTTCATCTCATAATTTACACCTTGGTATTCCACTAAAGCGGGGATGACGAGTTCGCCCTGCGCCGCCTGACCGTCAATATGCCCGTCAAGACATACACAGGGAGGGTCGGTACTGATAATTGTGTACAACAGATTTCCAGACTGGAAATCATAGGCCAAGGCTTGCATCGCAAAGCTGACCATTATTACTAAAACAATAACTGCCTTTTTCATATTATAATTATGTTTATATTCGTTTATCTCTGCCGTTGAACATGTCAACGGCAGAGATAAACGAATTCACTTATTTAACAATAACCAATTTCCCATTTTGTGAATATTTCCCACAAAACACTGTATAAGTATAAACGCCAGAAGCCAGGTCACGCAAGTCAAGCACTTTCTGTGTTTCCTTGCCCTGAAGATCGTATAGTTCGATGGAAACTTGATGGCCGTCCTTCTCATTTTGTGTTTCGGTCACGTTATTGGCGTGGCATAATGCTCCAGAAAGAACGAAGCAGAGCATCAGAATCATTTGTTTTAATTTGAACATTGCATTTGTGTTTTTAAGGTTAGTAATTCAGTTAATTTTTAGCTTAAGCTTTCGCCAGCAAAAGTAGTCCGATGCATAATTGGCTGTGCATTACTTTGCTGGAGTAAAGTTGGAAATAATCTATGGGGGGGGGTAAAACCTGATAATCAACAAGTTATAAATTCACCAAATGGCTTTGGGAATGGTTTTGCCCATTTTTAAACAAAAAAACAACCACAAAAACAAACAAAATGCAATCATTTTTCCCCACCGAAATCAAAGATCAAACAGTGTCAATGGGGTTTTGCCGGATGAGTCCACCTCCCTCTCCTCAAGGAGAGGGCCGGGGTGAGGTCCAAAAACCGCTCGTTAGCACAACAGCACGTAAGCACGTATAACGTAAGTACGTAAGTACGAAAATAAAGAAAACATCAATTGAATAACCAGACAACCGTCTGCTATTCAACCACTTCCCAACGCCCGCCCTTATCAGGCCCAACACGGCGAATGACGCCCTCTTCCTGCAATTTATTGGTAATGTTTACGATGGAACGCCTCGTAAGGCCAATGATCTCCGCCATTTCAGTGGTGGTTATTTCAGGTCTATCCTTAATCAGGTCCACAATTTTCTGTGAATTTTTCTGTGAACTTTTCTGTGAAGTCCATTGGCTTCCAGACAATAAATCCAGTTTCGATACATCATAAGCATGTCCAACAAGCCCATCCGCCACCCTCATAACATACTTCGCCACGCTTTCTTCCACACCAAGTTTCTCCTGAAGACTCTCATTTTGCTTCTTGATGGCGGAATAAGACAAGTTTTTCAGTGCCGCAATCTCACTCTCGCTCAATCCCAACAAATGCAGATGGCATAACGATAACAACCCCTGCTTTAAACTCGGACATTGGCTCAACAACTCATGGTCAAAACCTTCATAATGCTTCTCCACAGCTTCTCCAAGTTGTTTGTAGTCCTTGTCTTTGAGGGCAATGCCAAGTTCGTGCGCCACGTCGCGAGTAGTAATTTGTTGGCTTCTTGCCTCATCGAGAATGTGTTGGCAAATCGGTTCTTTCAGGAAAGCCATCCGCCGCTGCTTTGCTGCTTTTTGCTGAAGGTTCAATGTTTTTTCCAATGCAATTACTTGCGCTTCCCTTTCCTTAAGGTTCTGTCTTAAGGCATCTTGCTCCTTCTCGTAGGCCAACCGCTCCGCTTCCAATTCCTTCACATGCCGCTTCTTGGTCTTCTCTATCTCCTTTTCCGACCTGTCTTTTTGTGTCCTTAATTCCTCCGCGTGTCGCTCCTTAGCCTCGGCCATCCACTGTTGGTGCTTCCTTTCCACCTCCTCTAACCGTTGTTCGGTTTCCGCTTTCAGTTGCCCCAGCTCTTCTTCATATCTCTTTTTTGTTTCTTCCAACGTTTTGTCAGCCTCAGCTTGCCACAGCCTCAACTCCTTTTCGTGCGCTTGTTCAGTCTCACCAAGTATCCTGTCTGCTTCCTCTTGTTGTATCTTCAGTTGTTTCTTGTTTCTCAGCATCAACGCACAAACAACGACCAACAAAACCACAACTGCTATGGAAATAATGATACTTATAACTCTCTTCAAGGATTTGTCTCGTTCAGCTTCAGTTTGCCTTTTCAATTTTTGGTTTGAATAGTTTTTAAACATATCCTCAAGAGTTGAAACTAAGGCCTTGTTCTCTCCAACCAGTTTCTTACGGCTTGTCATAAAATGAACAAGGGAGTCCAATTGTTCCTTGTTACCTAACTTGTCGTAAACAATGTATAAATAATTCGCTGCTTGGTCTTGCAATCCAGCCTCACGATTCTCAAACACGGGTTCCAAATAATACAGGGCGGAATCATAATTACCCTCAGAGAAATAAATGCCGCCAATGGTCAAATAGCGGTTTAATCGTTCATTATCAGTTTCCGCCTGCAAAAGGACACGTGTTATTTTATCCACAGATACTTCCGCAGCAACTCCTGTTTTATAGTCACAAAGAGCCTTACTTGCAACAATATCCCTATAGACCATATTGTCAGTTACCATCATATTCTCTAAGGCTTCTCTATAATAAGAAATGGCTTTCTCTATTTCATTCTTCTTGTCATATTGTTTGCCTATTCGATATAGGATGTTGGAAACACCAATGGGTGAGGTGGGTTCTATTCTACAATAGACCAAGGCATTCTCATAGCAAGTAACAGCAGATTCCATCATGAACTGCTCCGAAAACAAGTCACCAAGCCGGTTGTAGGTATAGGCCAAGAATCGTGCTTTATGCCCCACCAATTCCTGCTCCTCAAAATGTTCCTCCATCACCTCCAATGTCTTCAGGTATTCCGCGCAGGAATTAGCCACGTCATCCCGCTCATAAAACCCCACACCATTAATATAATGTGCCCGCGCATCAATAAACGCATTCCGTTCCCGTAGGGACGCACCGCGTGCGTCCGCTTTACGTGCGTCCGCTCCATCCATCCCCACAATCGAATCAAAATACCCCACCGCCTTCAGCAGATTCTCCCTGTTGCTTTGTTTCCAATCATTCTTATACAGCAGCTCCGCAACCAGCACTTGGCAATAGAGCCCATTAAACTCATCCAAACTATCCGCCTCCGCGCTCCCCACAAACCCCAACATCACCGTCAAAGCACTATCCGGCTGCCGCCACATCAAACTATCGATGTTCTCCAGTGTCCGTGAGGCCGTCCCCCTCTGTGAGGGGGTGCCCGTCAGGGCGGGGAAGTCCACTCCCTCTCCTCCAGGAGAGGGTCGGGGTGAGGTCGTGGGAGTCCCTTCCCCCTCTGAGAGGGGGCCAGGGGGAGTACATCCCGCCACCATCATCACCAGCCCAATCAGCAAGCACCCTATGGGAAACCACCATTTCATGCCCGCAAAATTACTCAAAATCCATCAAACTCAATCAAAAATCTTTCCCCCTTTTCAAAGGGGGTGCCGCAAAGCGACGGGGGATTTTTGCATCCTTACCATGCGATTTGCTTATCTCTACATACTATTTCCCGACGAATTTCACTTTGTTGGTTATTTGTATTGCCAAATAATGGTTTATTACTATCTTTGCGGTCGGAAAAATCTGCAATTATTCCGACCAAAATTTAGTCAAAAACGATATGCAAAACGCTGTAGTTGAAAAAATTAGAAGCAAGATAACCCACGCAAGGTTTGGGGAGGTGTTCTTCGCATCATCTTTCCCAAAATATGATGTGGAATATGTCACAAAATTGCTGGCCGTATTTGAGAAAGAAGGGCTTATTACCCGTATCGCCAAAGGGGTCTATGTCAAAGTTCGAAAAACCCGCTTCGGCATCTTGTATCCTTCTGCCTTTGAATTGGTCTCGCAGATAGCCAAAAGGGACAAAGCTGTAATCATCCCGTCGGGAGCCACCGCCGCTAACCGTCTGGGATTCTCAACCCAGGTCCCCATGAACACAAGTTTTCTGACAACTGGGTCTAGCCGGAAGCTGAAACTTGGCAACCGTACCGTCACCTTAAAACACGGGGCACCAAAGAATTTTGCCTTTCGTGGCAAGTTGATGCGGGAACTGGTACAGGCGTTGCGTAGCATTGGTGAGAACAACATCACACAAGAAGACGAACGACAAATAGCAAAGCTGTTGGCGGAGTCACCCGAAAAGAACACCGTAGAACAGGATTTGCTTTTGGCTCCTGTATGGATGAGACAACTCATCAAAAGAAACATGAAAGGGCAAGACAATGAGTAAATGGACAGACTTCTCAGTTGATGAACGTAAAGCAATGATACTGGCGGTCAGCCAGGCAAAACAAATCGATGAAGCAGCTGCCGAAAAGGATTGGTGGGTGACCGCCGTCATTTATTCCCTGTTTCATACTAGCATAAGCAAATTCCTTTTGTTCAAGGGTGGGACAAGTCTCAGCAAAGGCTGGAACATCATCAATCGCTTCAGCGAGGACATCGATATAGCTCTGAGCCGTGAGTTTTTCCTGAATGTAAGGAAATTAAAATGCGCAGAGTGCCTTACTCACAAACAGATACACAAAATGCGCGAGCATGCACAAGACTATCTTTTTGGTGATTTCAAGTGGGAACTTGAAACCAAGTTTAACGAATTGGGACTTGATGTAACAGTGGTTTGCGATAATGAGGTGTTGAATGAAAACGGTGAGCCGCGTGACGTACCTCACGACAAGGATCCATCCGTTCTTTATGTGTTTTATTCCTCACTTTACGACGACAATGCCTCATACGCCCAGCCGGTTGTCAAAATAGAGATAAGCGTTACCTCTATGGCTGAGCCATTTGAGATGAGGCGCATATCATCGCTGGTCGCACAGGTGTATGAAGGTGAAGATGTGGATTCCGATTTCATCCAAGACATCCCCACCGTAAGCCCCACAAGAACATTTTTGGAAAAAGCCTTTCTGTTGTGCGAGGAATACCAGAAGGCCGAACCCAGGACAACTAGGATGACACGCCATTTTTACGATTTGGAGAAGCTGATGCAAACCCCATATTGCGAAATGGCGCTAACCGATGCCAAACTATATCATGAGATAGTCGAGCACAGACGCAAGTTCTACCATGTAGGCTATGTGGATTACGACAAGGACCTGCCTTCCAATATCCAGATAGTACCCACCGAAGCCTTGATGTCCAGTTTTGAAGCCGACTACAACGAAATGAGAAAGAGCTTCATCTACGGCCAATCTCTCGACTTCGCAGACCTAATGGCCCGCATCAAAGAACTCCAAGACCGCTTCCGAGCAATAAATGGATAGAACCAACCTGCTTAAGACATTCAGCACTTCAACAGAACATGCTTTTACGCTCCACAGCAAGACAAAACGTTTTATCCGCTAACCATAACCTAATATGAAATAATTACCTAATTTTGCATCGCATATTCGAAGTCCTCGGATTTTAGATACAATGGTTGAAGCTACCATAAAGAAATACAATAAAATGGATGCAATATGATTTCACTAACAGCTGAACAGAAAACGATAGAGGGTATTTTTGGTGCGCCTAACGAGACATACGTGATACCCATGTACCAGAGGCCTTACTCGTGGAACCAGGACCAGTTCTCCGATTTGTACCGTGACCTAATGGGGGCATACGACAAAAACGATTCCTATTTTTTAGGCAATATCATCATGGCCCGAAGCAAAAGTTATGACAACGATGGTCAGAATTTTTTGGTCGATGGCCAGCAGCGTATCATCACACTCTGGACACTGATTAAAGTGTTAGCGCTATACCTGCCCGACATCAATTCACTCCAAAGCGCACTCTATGTAGTGCCATGGTCAGGTAACGAAAAACTGCCTAAAATCCATTCGCTCATTTTCGAGAATAGTGATAATGAAGCAATCAACGAAGTGTTCAGTTATGACAAGGAGAAAGTAAAATCACGTTACTATGAGGTGGTGAATAACGGCATCATCAACGAATTAAAATGCAATTCTAGAGTGGAAGAAGCTCTGCTCTATTTTTATCAGCAGTTTGTTGAATACCAGAACCCCGACTTTAATCTAGGCCAATTCGCTTTGTTCTTGATGCGTAAAGTGACCATGCTGCCAATAGTACAGTCGGCCGATGAACAGCAGGACGCTGAAAATAAGGCACTCTCTATTTTTGAAACTATCAACAACCGTGGCATGGATTTGGCAGATGCTGATATATTCAAGGCTCGTTTGTACGACAGTGCCTATAAAGAGGAACAGCGTAAAGAGTTTATCAACATGTGGGTTGATTTCAAGACGGATTGTTATGAGATGAAGGTCTCTATTGATGACATCTTCCGTTATTATTCGCACATTATCCGTGGACGCGAACGCATCACCTCCACCGAGAAACGATTAAGGGAATTTTTCACCACCGAGTCTTTCTCGCCACTGAAAACGAAAACATACAAGGAGGTGATGGAGGATCTTAATAAGATTCTGAGCATCCTGAAGTACCTCAATAAACATCGGGGCGATGACGAGGAAATAGGTACTTGGTTACAAATCATCAGTGCTTACACCAACCAGTACCCAACTTATGCAATCGTAGTCTATCTCTATTACCACGAAGTAAATACCGACACTGAAAAAAAAGACTTTGTCTATTTTCTTCAGTCGTTAATCAGGTATTGTTTCAATATGGGATCTACTACATCGGTGAAATTTAATATTTATAGCATTATCAAGGTGATTGCCAATAAAGGTATTATCGACCCATACTATATCAATGCCTCTTCAAACGCTTTGTCTCATCTAGGGCGCTTGCAGAACGGATTCGCGCTGCTAGCATATTACCTGGACACCCAAAAAGCTATCCCTGTGAAATACTCCATAGACAAGATAATAAACCTTCGAGACGAAAACTTGCTGGGCGATGATTGGCAGTTTATGTATGACAACTTGAATGATGTCTGCAACAGTATCGGCAACCTTGTGGTACTCGATATTCCCAAGCGTTACAACTCATTGATTGATAAATACACCTATTATAAGCAATCGAAAAGTCCTTATGTGAATACTATTTTTACCTCACCCGACTTCACTTTCGAAAATTGGAAAAGCCGTAATAAACACATGAGGATGCTATTGATTAAGTTCTTCACAAATCCTCAAGACTATGATAAACTATCTGAAGATTGATCATTTCAAAGCCTTTCTCAGTACGGTAGAAATGGCCATTGACGATAAGAACGTTCTGATATTTGGGGAAAATGGTTCCGGCAAGAGTTCCATATATCAGGCGTTAAAACTAATATTCCACAAACAGAAAGTATTCGATAGCAAAATTCCTAAGACTATAACCGACCCAAACGAGCGTAAACGTCGCGAGGATGACATATTGGCTTCGTTCAACCATCAGCAGTCGCCACTGACTGACTTTACTATTGAGATCAACAATACACCTTATGACACTTTCTCAACTGCTGGTTACGATGTCAGCATGATATCACAGGAAGATATCCAGGTGGAGGACAAAATCAATGTTGTTGATTTATTTGGGAAGGCTATGGTTGGAATAGTAAATCCCACAGATTTTATCAATAACAAGAAAGACACAATAGTGTCGCTTGTAAACTCTTTTCTTAAGGATTATTTCTTTGAGGGCAATCTTTCCGTTGAACTGGTGTATGATAACCCTTCTTGGTTTCTTCAAGTAACTGATATAAGTAGGGGCAACCTAACCCGAAACGAAGAATTGACTGCTTTTTTCAATGAAGCCAAATTACATATAATAAAATTGTTACTCTTATTAACCGCTATCCAGTTTAATGGCGCAAAAGAAAGGGGAGAGTTTTTAATTCTTGTATTAGACGACGTTATTACCAGTATGGACGCTGCAAATAGAACGTTGTTTGTTAGGCTGTTGAAGGACTTCTTTGAAGAATATCAGTTGATCATAATGACTCATAGTATTTCTTTTTTCAATATGGCAGACTACTCGTTTTCTACAGCCTATCAGCAAAAAGATGCTTGGAAACGTTTCCAGATTGAAGAACATGTGGGCTATTCTGATGTTAACGAACGGGATTCACAGGACTATGCAAAAACAATTAACCGCGACTATAAGAATCGATCTGCCATAGGTGTAATCGGAAACAGAATACGCAAACGTTTTGAGTTTCTCGTGGGCGAAGTGTCTAAACTGCTTTACACAGGAGGCGTTTCTGAAAGCAATCAACTCTTGGGCTCAATTTTCGCTCCTAAAAAATTATACTACGAATACGATGTTCCTAACAAGAAGCTCAATACGGTCTATGATTTCGTCGATGAACTGATTGCCATTATTGACGCTGACGCTGGTTCAGCGTTGAAAACACAATTAGAGACAGTAATCAACCGATACGTTTCGGGAACAGAACTGATAAAACTCAGGGATATACTATGTGAGATGGTCGTATATCAAAAAGTGTCCATGCATCCACTATCCCATGCTACTGGCGCATTGCCGCTTTCAACTACAAAAGAGGTTGAACGCTCAATTACCCTACTCATGATGCTTGAAAAGCAATTAAACAACCTGATAGGGAAAGACCTGTATTCCATCTAATATGACGAAAGACGAACTGCTCAATATGCAGGTTTCTTGGGTGTCCTCTACCACCTCAAAGCAAGTTGCCCATCAGTCCCTGCGTGCGGCATTGGCAGCGATTCGCAATGGTGAAAAGAAGCAGGACATTTTGCGTATGCGAGCCGTGGTCAAAACCGACCACGACGAGTATGATCGTATTAAAAGCACATTACCAGCAAATATCTTCGCAGGGAAGTTTGTGGGCGGCCATGCCGTCACTGATATTGTAGAGTATAGTCGTCTAATGACACTCGATATTGACAAGTTGAATGCCGAGCAACTAATCAAGGTAAAGCAAAACCTTACATCTGATCCTTATGTGTTTGCCTTTTGGCTGTCGCCATCTGGCATAGGTTACAAAGGGCTTGTGTTGCTCGATTATGGTGATATCAATTTGGAAGATAAGAAATATTGGCATCGTGAGGCATTCAACCAGCTGTCGAATTATTTCAAGGGACATTACGAGATTGAACTTGACATCAAATGTAAGGATGTACCGAGGCTCTGCTTTGTCTCCTACGACCCAGGCTTATGTGTGAAAGACGAGATTGAGGCGTTCCCTATAGAACCTATCGAGGAAGTGAAAAAAGCCAAAAAAGTGGCTGAGCGTTATCGCAAAGCTTTCCGAACCTACAACGGAACCAATTACCGTCGTAACGAACCTGGGCGCAATAATCAACATAATCGTAAAATGATGAATTCAATCATCAAATATTTGGAGAAACACAATATCTCTATCACCCATTCCTATTATGAATGGTTCAGCGTGGCTATGGCCATAGTAACGGCCTTTAACTACGATGTGGGAGAGAACTACTACCTGCGGTTGTGCCGCCTCGACGGACCTCGCCACGATGAAGAGGCGAGCCGTTCGATGCTGCGCTACTGCTACGAACACAGCAATTTTGAAATTACACTAGGAACACTTATATATTTCGCACAATGTAAAGGATATAAAATGGCACAGAAGGCAGTAGCCATAGAGGATACCACAATGGATGGTTAATATCCGTTGAGGCCTACGTACGGGCGGGGTCAGCAGGTTTCTTCCACTTCTCCGCCAACAAAGGAAGAATAGTTTTTGTTTCGGATTATTTCATTTCTCGGTTATGTCGTCCTTTTGTGCCATTCTTTTCAAACCATGCAAGCATTTCTTGATTATATATCATTTGAGGCCGTTGCTGAAGTTCTCATCAGCAAACGAGTTCAATTGGCTGACAAGCGCCATAAAAACCACATGCTTCATCTTATGTCACCCAAAATGAGTTTAGGGATGCTCACGAATGCTGATCGACAATTGCTGTCGTTGTTGCCATCAAGGAAACATTGGGTGACTCTTGGTGAAAAAGGTCGTTATCGCAAAACTGAAGACGGTGCTCATTTACAGCGTAGGTCTGCGTCGCAGTGTAACAAGATGGCCATCCAATGGACAATTGAAAAGGATATGTCTAGGGCAGTAAAGCCCGCTTATCTCCTAAAGTTGGAAACTTTTGTGACAAAACTTCAAAACCGCGTGAAGGACATTGAATTTAGGTTTGATGCCCCTATGGTGTTCCCCGAAAAGAAAGACGAGTCGAGTTGCCGCCCTTTGTGCAAGTTTACTAATTTGGAGGATTCAGTTATTATCATCTTGGCAAACAAATACCTCACAGAATTATTCAATAATCAATTCTACGATGAGTCACTTGCATTCCGCAGCAAACGCACATATCACGGCCAAAAGGATTATGTAACCTCTCATCACGATGCCATAGCCCGCATCAAGGAATACAGAAAGCAGATGTCGGATCGCAATCTTTATGTTTCAGAGTGTGACCTCAAAAAATTCTACGATACAGTGAGTCACAACGTGGTCCGTAAGTGCTATCACATGCTGTTGCGCAAAGTAGCAAAAGAAAATCCAGGGCTGCAGTTCGATGAGATCAATCGAGTTTTTGAGGCGTATCTCAGATGTTACACCTTCCCCAAAAATGTATATTGCAAGAATCATTGTCCCGATTTTTGGGAAGAGAACCATATCGATGGAAAATGTCGTAGTTTCAAATGGGTGAAAGATGAGTTGCTGGACAACGGCATTGCCAAATCGCAGAGTGGTCTAATGCGAATGGGAATTGGCGTACCGCAAGGCGGTGCACTTTCGGCTCTGATAGCCAACATGGTGCTCAACTCCGTTGACCACGAAGTGATGAGTCACACAAAAGAGAATGACTTGTATCTCCGCTATTGCGATGACATGATTATTGTTTCCACTTGTCGCCAACGTTGCCACAAGTTGTTCTTTACATATTATAACGGAGCCAAGAAACTTAAGTTGGTGCCTCATGAACCAGAGAAACGACTTGAGTTCAATAATCCAAAGTTTTGGAAAAGCAAAAGCAAAAATGCCTACCTATGGGCAATGGGACAGACTGATGCCGCCGAGTGGATTGGCTTTGTAGGTTATGAGATGCGACGCGATGGAATGATCCGTATCCGACGCAAGTCATTCCGTAAAGAGTTGGACAAGCAGCAGAGTGTAGTGTTTGAGAAGGTGTTAGACAAGATAAAGGGAAAGGATCGCGTATCAGACGGTTCTTTGTATGGGTCACTTGAACGCAAGCTTGTGTCAATGTCGGTAGGAAAAGTGGCTGTTTGGAATGCCAAATTTATGGAAAGTGAAATGTGTTGGGCTGACGGTTTTAGGGAATTAGAAATGAACCCAGTGCTTTCAAGACAGTTGCATGAATTAGACCGCCATCGGGGTATGATGCTTAGCGCAGCAGCAAAACGCATCAAGAAAATGAAAGACAAAGGAGAAAAACTGAAACGAAAAGACGTGGAGCAATTAGACGACGAAAAAAATCCCGATTCACGGGGTATGGTTCACAGTTACTACTATCAATTCGCAAAAGAATGAAAATCAAATATATTTATTATTGACACTGCGCTTATTTGTATAAGACTCCATATCGAAAGCTTTCTACTGTTAATCAGCTCCTTCGCTTTGTAAAATACTGCTATCTATAACAAAAGAAGTGTTCAATGAGCACTTCTTTTGTTGTTGCTAGTAATATTAACAATCAAACTAACCATTGAAATTAGCAAATCTGCTATTGTTATAAATAACATTGCTTGATACACACCTCCTTTTTTGATTTGACATTTGTTATTTTTACATTTTAATATAGTAAATATACATAAACTAATTTAAAAAAACAAGTTAGTTTTGCAAAAAACAGGTTCGACAAAATAATATAAAGCATCATCGGAAAATTTAAACCTTCACCTTCCCATCCCCGCCAAGGAGTTCCGCGCCGCGCCGAAGCCTTTGTCTTGTGCCTGGCAGTGCTCGGTCGCTACCATTCCGCTACAGGCACGGTTCGTACCTCTCTGTGCCTTCCGCTCCATTAACGCGCCCGGCATTGCCATTCCCAATCCTACAGGCATCGTCGAGGCGCTCCACATCGTGTTTGTCCCGCCAACCGCACAAGGCCTGCTGCTGCCATTCGCCGCTACGGGCGCTCACGGGCGTTGCCAACGCTAACGAACTCCCTCAGCTCTTACTAAGGTCCGCGACCTGACGACTACCTTTCGCTCCGTCGTCTGCTCGCTCCGCTATCAGTCCGTTGTCAGGTCGCTGGCTCTACCACCGCCTAAAAGCTTTATGATGAGAATAAGCCACACCTGCCGCAGTCGGTCGCCCGTCGCCCACCCAAAAACGCCTGTGGACTCCACTTCGCGGCCAATACCAGCAGCCGCACCCCGTATGAGGACACCACTTCTCTATAAGCCCCATCAGTCCTATAAGTCCTCTTTTAGCCTCTAACGACCAAGCCGCCGCTGTCACGGTTTTTGCAGAAGGAAGCTTCTACCTTGCCTCCCCAAAGCTGTGCGGTCAAGCCGCCGAGCAGGGTGGCTGTCCTCGTTCCGCCCAGCGCCGCGCGACGGCCTGCCAATGCTTCTAAAAGCGCCGCAGGCGAGAGTCGTTAGCGGCAAGGCAGCATAAACAACTTTTCTTTTTGCCTTAAACGCCGCTAACGACACTCGTCTCCTGCGGCTTGTTGGTAATGGAAAGTCTCTACTTCTCTGAAAGTCTAATGAAAGGCCGTCGCGCCTTACCCACAACTTAAGCTTTATGATGGGCAAAAAAACCGCGCCAGCGGCTGACCTAACTACTATCTTAAAGCTTCAACGAACTTGAAAGCCCTCGTTCGTTAGCACGAAAGCACGTTAGGACGGAAAACAACTCCTAACTTCAAACTCCCAACTATTAACTTCTACCATCCAAGCCGCCGCTGTCACGGTTTTTGCAGAAGGAAGCTTCTACCTTGCCTCCCCAAAGCTGTGCGGTCAAGCCGCCGAGCAGGGTGGCTGTCCTCGTTC
>LPNG01000141.1 GCA_001543395.1 Candidatus Alcium sp. F082
AACACGAACGGAGGGATGCCTGGCAGTTCAGGCGCAAAGCTCTTGTCGTCAGAATTAAATTCATCACCCAGCGGACTGTCATCGGTCACGCCACCAGAAGCGGCCAACATTCCCATTGTCTGTATCTTCACGATCTCCATGTCTGGAGCAAAATATCTCTTTTTCCTAGTTTTTTTTCTTTTGGAAACCTTATAAAAAAGATGTGCGCAGACCCTCTCCGTACTCCCAACCTAGGTCTGCGAAAACCTACATACAGCATACTTCAAAGCCTGCGCACAAAAGCGCAATGCTCCAATGCTGTATGTGGTGCTCTTTTCTCTGTTCGATTTCGCAGTTCGGTTGGGAATTGAGCATCCAAAATGTCTTTGTGTCCCGTCTTCCGACAAAACACGCCTGCAAAGATAGAAATAAAAATCCAAACCGCCAAGCGATTTGGAATATTTTTGTTTTTCACTCACACGAAGTGAGGATTTTGGTGTCGAGCAGAGGGAGGGTAGGATTATGCGGCTTTCCCCATATATAGATTTTCTACAGGGAATATGAGGTCCCAGTCTTCCCCCCATACAATGTTGCCGTCGTCAACCGTAAATGTTCGGAACAGTGCAGGATCGAGATACTTGTTGTACTGAGGGTGCGGATGTTGGCGGATGAACTCACCAATGTCTACGACACTCTTATGACCATCGTTGAAGGTCAGCCTCACACAGAGGTTACCTGCATCTTCTGCTGCTACAACATAAATGTAATTCATAGTTATATCTTTTCTTTGATATGTGTGGTTTTAACAACTTTCTTCATAACGAAGAAATCAATCCATTTTTCAACGATGCGCTGCCAATACTTGTTGATGAATTCTATGGCAACCTTTTCGTCTTTGCTGTCGATAGGTTTGGCACCCTGCTTCTCACGGCGCATGATGTCTTTCAATTGTCCATCCTCTATAATTAAGTCGAAGATACATTCCGTGCCACTATGCTTCACATGCACATGGATAGGCTCATGTTCATTTGAGAAGAAATAGAATATGAATCCAAAATACTCAAATATTTTTGGCATAATCTCTTATTTTTTTGCAAATATAGCAAGAAAAATCCAAACCGCCAA
>LPNG01000142.1 GCA_001543395.1 Candidatus Alcium sp. F082
GCGTGCGGCCACTGAGCGTGACGTTTGCCTCCAAGTCATCGTAGTTGCTAAGACGAGTGGCGTTGTTGATGGCGGCTTCGCTGTCGTTGTCAAGGAGGGTGAACACCAGTTTTCCTGCTGTGCCGTCCGTGAGATTGTCATCGTCGTCAACAGAGCCGTTCAGTCCCACTATGGTTCCGGCGTATTTATTCTCGGTGGCTGTCACGCTGTTGCCGGTATAGAAACAGTCGGTCAGCGATCCGTATGGAGACCCAGCAGCGTCTTTGTCGTGGCTGATACTGCCGGCTATTCCTCCGACATATTCTGCTCCCGACACCGTTGCCGCACTGATGCAGCCAGTAGCTCGACTCACCTTCAGGTCGCCGACGATGCCTCCTGCATACCAGCCAGGCAGTGCATCCTCGCCCTCGCCAGAGGTAGCGGATGTCACGGTGACATTGCTACCCACTTCGCAGTCGAAGATGCCCCATTGCACATCCTTGTGTTCCCCGGCACTACCTCCATTACATTCCCCGCAGATGGCACCTACGCAGTAGTTGCCCGTGAACGAGCAGTTGGTCATCTTGACATTTTTGATGATGCCGGGATAGAATACATTGCCGAACAGGCCCACAGCCTCTGCGTCAGACGTGTTCACCACGATGCCGGAAATGGTTTTTCCACCACCGTCAAACACACCCTTGAAGGCTTTCTCTTCGTACAGAGGAGTCTCATTGTCGTCGCGGTATTCCACTTTTCCTATTGGGGTGAAGTTGCTCGTCTCCGGGCTGACAGGAGCCGTAAACGTGAGGTCGGCAGTCAGTTTGAAATGCTTCCCACTGTAGTCAGTGCCGCTGTTCACGTCAGAAGCCAATGCGTTGAGGTCCTCAATGTTTTCGATTAGGAATGGTTTGGCCTCAGTACCTTTCTCGTCATCGGTTTCAGGGAAACTCGATGTTTGCGCCCATGCCCCCTGCCCGAAGGCGAGCAGGGTGGCGAGGACGATAATTGTTTTTGCTTTCATTTCTAATATTAATTCGTGTAATTCGTTGTTTTATCTCCGTCGAGCGCGTGACGGCTCGCTGGCATTCTCGTCGGTGACGTCGGTCTTCTGCTGGCCGCC
>LPNG01000143.1 GCA_001543395.1 Candidatus Alcium sp. F082
TGATGATGCCTGCCAGCATGATGCGGGCGGTCTCGTCGTCGATGGTGATGCCCTGTTCCTTATACATCTCGTAGATGATGGTGTTGGTGGAGCCAACCATCTCGCGGCGTACGAAGGGGATGCCGCTGTCTGCAATGTCGCCCTCCACATGGTGGTCTATCTTCTGCAGGACAACGGCTTCGCGGGCACCCTCCACGCACTGCGCATAGTCGGTGTGGTCGGTCAGGATGAGCCGTGTCTGCGGCACCACGCTCGACTTCAGTTCGGGCAGCGCGAAGCCGAACACGCGGGCGATATAGGCCGTCTCGCGGTTTATCCCGCTCGACACCTTGGCCTTGCAGTTGTAGCCCATCAGCCGCATCAGCCTGGCATACGACAAGGCAGAGGTGACAGCATCCACGTCGGGTGTCTTATGGCCATAGACGAAGCATGTGTCCGTGCCCCAGTCCAGCGTTTTCAGCAGTGCCCCGAACTCCGTTTCATGGCCGGGCTGCGGAATCACCGCATTGTCATCGTTCGAACAGGATGTCCATACAAAGAGGCTACTTGTAAGGGTGGCGGCCATCACCCATTGCATGATTTTCTCCATTATCTTTCTAACTTTTGTATCTTTACTTCTTGAATAACTGCTCACTTTCTCCTTCTAAGGAGTATGTCTTTCTCTCTCCCTCGACATTGAATGTCAGGACAGACTTCTCGGGGCTGACCTCAAACACACAGGGAGCACCGACCATCATAGGAATGCAACTGTTGCCCCCCACGGGGAAGCCGCAGCATACAGGAATGTCATATTCTGCCAGATGGGCTGTCAGCATTTGCTCCACGCTGTCTGACTGGAGGTCAAACCTAATGGAATTGAACGAGCCGAGGATTATACCCCTTACGCGCTCAAAGTCAAGTTGCAGGCGCAACCTGTAGAACAATCGGTCGATATTGTGCAGCGGTTCCTCTGTCTCCTCGATGAAAAGAATCACATCATGCTTTGGGGGGAGTTGGAAACTGGTTCCCGTGATGGCGGAATAAGAGGAGAGATTGCCGCCCACGAGAATGCCCTCGGCCCGACCGCAATGGTCATAGGGGCTGTGGCGGACTTC
>LPNG01000144.1 GCA_001543395.1 Candidatus Alcium sp. F082
AATCCGCATCACCTGCTACCCTTGCATCGGTGGTGCGGATTTTAGTTTGTGGTATATAAAAAGGTAGTGGCTCACACGTCTAAGGTGTGAGCCACATTTAATCCTTTTAGAGTGTTAGTGGTGCGACAAAGGCATCCACTGGCACTTTTTCACGCTGCAAAATTAGTGATTTTATCCTAATCCACCAAATTTAATGCAACTTTTCTTATAGGATTCCTTCATTTTTCCGTTATTTTGTGGTCTGAAGCTGTGAAATGGAGGCCAAATCCCATGCCATGTGTGTTGTTGACTCAACAATCTGCTGTAATGATGCCCCCTTGTTCTTCAAGGTCATGTATGCCTTGTTGAGTTCGATGATGAGGTCATGCTGCCTGTTGCTTGATATTCTGCCCATCATAAAGGAAATGACCTTGATGGCTGCGCCTAACCTGTATTTCTCGTCTGCTGCTATCTTTCCGGCAGGGCCTCGTTTAACCTCTTGGAAGAGTTTGGAGTCATACAATACTGAGCCATGCGCACAGATATTGCGGATGCAGCGTATCGTTTCCATATAATTCTCAAAGACCGCAGTCTGGTTTACTCCGAAATAGAGCGAGATGTTCCGTTTGTCGGTCACACTCTTCAAACTGGTGTAAAGTGTCAACATACTGCCAAGTGTCATGTGCTCCAGTGTCTTCCATGCAGGAGCATACTTGTCGTTCTTGTAGTGCTTGTGATGGCGACGGATGTTCGCGTTCTTTCTGATGCCATCATAGCAATTGCTGTCAAAACTGTCCACGAAGGACTGATCGACTACGTTTGGGTTGACAAACCAGCAAGGGTCGTCCCTGTATCTGTTGCTGAGTGTATAAGTCATATAGGTGCGGAAAGCCACTTCTATCCTGCTTATGTACCTCATAAGTATGTTCCGTATGTCGAAGTCAAAATAGTACAGGGCTACGGCGTCCGTGAACCTCGTTCCGGCTTTCATCTTGTGGTCGCGCTTCTTCAGTTGTGGATAAGTGACCTCAAAAGGGAAAAAGTAGAATCCCAGGCGATAGTAGCCAATATCAAGAAGATTCTCCTTCGCCTTTTCCTCGTC
>LPNG01000145.1 GCA_001543395.1 Candidatus Alcium sp. F082
GTAGCCGTATTTGTTGAGTGATGCGGACAGGGCTTCCTCCGGGGTATCAACCTGTGTCACTTCGTTGATATTGAACGAAACGGGATGGTCGAAGATGTCAGCCTTGATAAACTGCCCATTCTCCACACGCTCAATGGCGAGCGTGTCACGCCCATGTGCATCCATCAGCAGCAGTTTGGTCATCTGTCCCATGTTCAGATGTCCAAAGTCCTTCACGAACTGGTCATAGAGGGTGTTCAGTTCCTCACGCAGTTTCTTGTTTTCCTCATGGTTGTCAGCCTCGTAGGTGTAGAGCGTTTCGTAGGTGTCACGCAGCGGAGTATACGCCGTCAGCCGTGCCGTCTGTGATGCATTCAGTTCCAGCGGGTGGAAGGTGGCCCCATATTCCGTTACTCCACGCAGGTGACCGAGGTTGCCGTCCTTATCCTGTACGATGGTTCCGTCACGGTAGAAAGGCTGCATATCTCCTTCAAACGGTCTTGGGGTAAGGTCAATGGTTTTCTGCTCCTGTGGCTGTTTTGGCTTGCTGGTCTGTCCCTTTGCCGCTGTTGGCTGTACGTTTTGATGACTGCCGTATTTCTCCATCGCCTCCTTGGAGGGAAGGAAAGCGGGATTCATGGTGTCCGTCAGTCCCTGCCGTTTCAGTTCTGCCTTACGGTGTTCCTCAGCAATGACGCGCAGTTTGATCCTCTGCTCTGGGGTCATGTCCATCATCACCTCATAGAAGCCGTTGATAGGCGGATTCTCTTCCCAATTGATGTCAGCATAGATGTCATCAGGATTGTCGGGAACTCCGTCTGCCTCCTTCTTCTTCTTGTTCATGTTGAGAGTAGCCGAGAAATCGAGTGCCAAAGTCTGCTGGACTGCTGTGGTCTTCTTCTTTTTCCGAGGCTTGGATTCCGATGCTTTCTTCGTCTTCTGCTTGGGCTTTTCCTGTTCCGGGGTTTTCTCAAACTCCATCCCGTCCTCTTCCCAGAGGTCGAACAGTGACAGCATGGGAGAGGATGATGCTTCCTTTGGTTTCTCTTCCTTGGCAGGCTTGGCT
>LPNG01000146.1 GCA_001543395.1 Candidatus Alcium sp. F082
CGTGTTACCTTTCTTCTTGATAGCCATACTTCGTTGCGTTTAAATGTGTCGCAAAGATAAATAATAATCTTTAATAAAGAGCAATCCTTTTATCTTTATTATACAAACAAATATCATCTTTAATAATTATTAACTATATTCTTTAATAATTACGAAATAAAACCTTTAATAAAGAAAATACTTTGTCTTTAATATAGTCCTTTATTTCTCTTTAATAAATATCTGTATTTTATCTTTATTAAACACTTAAGCTCGTCTTTAATCTATATGAAGAGTTTATGTAGATTAAATATCGGATATATCTGAAAATAAGTACATTTAGTATTTTATCTTTAATAAATATAAAGTAATCCTGAACCGATGTGGCGAATTGTATTAGCCAATTTATTCTTTAATAAATACAAAATATAATCTTTATTATTACCTCATATTAATCTTTAAGAAAGATAAATTATAAACTTTAATAAATATAATGTATAGACTTTAATAAAGTAAATAGATTGTCTTTAATATTCACAATCTATCGCTCTTTAATAAAGACTATAGTTTATCCTTTATTATATAATAAGGTATCATCTTTAATATATAATAAGTACGTACGGGTTTCTGTCGGATGATTTTAGTGCTGTTATGGTTTAGTGTCTTCAGCCAATCAAGTTCTGTGAATGACGCGTTTTTCATGCCGAGTTCGGTAGCCGTTGTTCTTCAATCTGTCATGCCACACTAAAATTTCTCTGTTATTTTTCTAGAATGCATATTTTGCTGGACATAAAATTGTAGCCATCTCTTTGTCTATGGGTATGATCTTTCTAATCGTGTAGGCAAGTTGACATGCATGAAGAATAACGATGTCAATACAGTGATAGGGTAGGGGAGAGAATTATTTCTTTATTATTTATTAAATATATACTTTATTAAATACAAAGTATATTATACATTAAACATAAAACATTACTCTTTAATATATATAAAATAAATTCTTTATTAAATATATATTACTTAAATATTTGAAATATAGCAATATATAACATCATC
>LPNG01000147.1 GCA_001543395.1 Candidatus Alcium sp. F082
CACGCCTTGGCGCCCCTCGGATTTGGAGCAGCGCAACGGTCGGGCGGTACGTGCAAGAAATGAGATTGCCAAGCATTTTGCCGACAACAAAGTGGATGTGATTATCTATGCCGTGGAGAAGTCGCTTGACAGTTACAAGTTCAATCTTCTTCATTGCAAACAGATGTTTATCTCTCAGTTGAAGAGCGGCGCACTCGGTGCACGAACCATCGACGAGGGCGCAATGGATGAGAAGTCGGGCATGAACTTCTCGGAGTATATGGCTATCCTGTCGGGCAACACCGACTTGCTTGACAAGGTGAAATTGGAAAAGAAGATTGCCGCATTGGAGGGTGAACGCAAGTCGTTCAACAAAGCCCGTAATGAATCCGTGTGGAAGTTGGAAAGCAGGCAGGAGGAAATGGAGCGTAATGACGGACTCATTGCCAAGTTGCAGGAGGACTTTGACAAGCACAAGGCTCAGCGTAAACTCGACGGCGAGGGCAATCTCCTTAATCCTATCCGCATTGACAACTTCAAACCTACGGATGAAGAAAGCATCGGCAAGCAACTCCAGAAGATTGCCAAGGAGAAGGACACCAAAGGTGAATACCGACGTGTGGGCGAGATTCACGGCTTCACCATCCTGATGTGCAGTGAACCACTTGACAAGGACGGGCTGGGCATGTTCCAAAACAAGTTCTGTGTGGAGGGCAACTTCAAATACAAGTACAACAACGGTTTCATTGCCCTGTCTGATCCTATAGCCGCTGCCCGGAACTTCATCAACTCGCTGGAGCGAATTCCCCAGACTATCGAGCAGTACAAGGAAAAGAACGCTGTCCTTGCCAAGGACATTCCGCTACTAAGGGAGATTGCAAACAAGCAATGGAAGAAAGAAGATGAACTGAAAGGCTTGAAGTCTGAACTGGCAGCACTTGACCGAAAAATCCAACTGGAGTTGGCGAAAGACAATGAACCTCAGCAACAGCAAGCCGTGGCAAATGGTGATGATGTGGTAGAAGTGTCATCACAGAAGGAAACACCAAGTA
>LPNG01000148.1 GCA_001543395.1 Candidatus Alcium sp. F082
CAGAGCGGCGTGTCGATGACCATGACTGTGACAAAGATCAAGTTTGGCGTGAGCGATGATGTCTTCAAGTTCGATCCTAAGAACTATCCAAATGCAATCATTGTAAGAAAATAGACATAGAGTTATGAATGTGAAAATACATACCCCCAAGAGTCTGAAAAAGGGTAGTGGAATGTCTTCGATGAAGCAATTCCTACTCTCGCTGGTAGCCACCACCATCTCCATCGTGCTCACCTTCGGCACCGCCGCCTGGCTCGACGGCAAGAAGAAGGAAGAGGCCAGGCGCGAGATGGTGATGATGATACTCTACGACCTGGCGGGCAGCATCGAGCAGGCCGAGCAGTGCGACTCGATGCTCCGTGAGGGCTTCAAGCTGCAACTGGCGGTGGCCGAGAATCCAAAGCTCCTCAGTGAGAATCCCTTCCTCTTCGTGAAGTCATCACCCTACGTCAACTATACCGAGACGGTGGAGCGCATCTTCTCGACGAACATCGAGACCATCAACACCCTCGGCAACGTGCTCTTCGCCGAGAACGTGTCGGACATCTACCGTCTGCGGCGGCAATACAAGCAGGACATCAGCGACAAGTACATGGCTGAATTTGAGCGGGCTGAAGGCTTCAAGCAGTACGAGCAGGTGATGGCCGTCCCGTTTGCAAGCGAGTACATCTATCTGAGCGGCATACTAATAAGCGAGATGAAGGAGAAACTCACCCAGTGCCAGCAGATGATGGACGTGAGCGATGGCGACCTCGCAACCTATCGTCAGAAGCGTGAGGAAATGTCGCAGGCATCCGCCACCGACAGCATCCAGAACGCCCTGTTCGAAGAGGCCGGCCAGAACTACCAACGGCTGAAGGAAGCAAGGGAGAAAGGTAAGAAACAAACAGACAACAAATAGACCCATGAAACAAATGAAGCTATGGATGCTCGCCGCCATCCTCGTAATTATTTGCGGCATAATGACACTGTCGGCATGTAGTAACAATGATAATGCCGTCAAACCTGATACATCGGCTCT
>LPNG01000149.1 GCA_001543395.1 Candidatus Alcium sp. F082
CATCGAGGTGCCAAACCACCCCGTCGATATGAGCTCTTGGGGGGGATCAGCCTGTTATCCCCGGAGTACCTTTTATCCTTTGAGCGACGGACCTTCCATACGGATCCGCCGGATCACTATGCCCGACTTTCGTCCCTGCTCGGCATGTCTGCCTCCCAGTCAAGCGCCCTTATGCCATTGCACTCTATAAGGCCGGTTACCAATCGGCCAGAGGGCACCTTTGGAAGCCTCCGTTACGCTTTTGGAGGCGACCACCCCAGTCAAACTACCCACCAAACAGTGTCCCCGTACCAACGGGTTAGACCTCAGGCAGCAGAAGGGCCGTATTTCAAGGATGGCTCCACGAACGCTGGCGCGCCCGATTCATAGCCTCCGGCCTATCCTACACATCCGATGACCAAGGTCAGTGCTAAGCTGTAGTAAAGGTTCACGGGGTCTTTTCGTCCCATCGCGGGTAATCGGCATCTTCACCGATACTACAATTTCACTGAGGACCGTTATAGTTACGGCCGCCGTTTACCGGGGCTTCAATTCAATGCTTCACCGTGAGGCTGACATCTCCTCTTAACCTTCCGGCACCGGGCAGGTGTCAGGCTGTATACGTCATATTTCTAGTTTGCACAGCCCTGTGTTTTTGTTAAACAGTTGCCTGGACCTATTCTCTGCGCCTCACTTTCGTGAGGACCCTTTATCCCGAAGTTACAGGGTCAGTTTGCCTAGTTCCTTAACCGCGAATCTCTCAACGCCTTAGTATATTCTACCCGACTACGTGTGTCCGTTTGCGGTACGGGTTCCAAATGGGTATAGCTTAGCGGTTTTTCTCGGGAGTCTGATTACCTGCACTGTCAGCTTCCCCCGAAGGGGACGCCGTACTTTAGGGTTTCAGCTCAGAAGGTGGATTTGCCTGCCTCCATCAACGCCTACACCCGTCAACGCGCATATCCGTCAGCGCGCGGCAGTGTCACTGCTCCGTCACCACAATCGCCCCATATGGAAGTCACGGAATATTAACCGTGTCAGCCATCGCACTCGCCGTTCGGCTTATACTTAGGACCCGACTCACCCCGGGATGATTGACATCGCCCGGGAAACCTTAGTCTTTCGGCGGGGGGAAATCTCATCCCCCTTATCGTTACTTATTCCTACATTTGCGTTTCCAGAAGCTCCACTGCGGGTCGTCCCACAGCTTCAGCGCCGCTGGAATGCTCCCCTACCGATACTTTCTTAAATGCTATCCCGCGCCTTCGGTACCTGCCTTATACCCGATTATTATCCACGCCCGGTCTCTCGACTAGTGAGCTGTTACGCACTCTTTGAATGAATGGCTGCTTCCAAGCCAACATCCTAGCTGTCATCGAGACCAGACTTCGTTAGACTAACTCAGACAGGATTCCGGGACCTTAGACGGCGGTCTGGATTCTTCTCCTCTCGGGCACGGACCTTAGCACCCGCACCCTTACTG
>LPNG01000150.1 GCA_001543395.1 Candidatus Alcium sp. F082
GGACAAGAAATACGGCAATGTCATCTCGCATGGATTCGGAGAGTACCATACCATTCAGGACTTTCCCATCCGCGGTCGTGCCACCTACCTTCATGTGCGCAAGCGCAAGTGGCTTGACAAGGACACGGGCGAGATATTCAGCTACGAGTGGGAACTGTCCGAATACGACGAGACGCACCTGAACGCGGAGTTCGTCGCTTTTTTAAAAGAGGGAGATTGAGTCCACGCCCATAAGCATCTCGACGCTTGCGGCCCGCAATGGTCTCAACGGCCAGACGCTTCGCAAGCAGTACAAGGAGAAGATCAGCGACTACCGTAGTTGGGAGCAGCTGGAGCATGCCGGGGAGTACATGCTTTTCCCCAACAACTTCGGCGACGACATGAGTCTTGACGAGACCTGCCTGTCCAATGGCGATGTCTATACCATCCTGACCAACAAGGCCGCACATGGCGGCAAGGGTGCCTTGGCGGCGATGATACGTGGCGTGGCCTCTGATACGGTGTCTGAGATACTCAGGAAAGTCCCCCGAGAGCTTCGCCGCAGTGTCAAGACCGTGACGACAGACCTGTCCTCGGCCATGATGCTGACCGTGAAGACGGTGTTCCCAAAGGCGACGCTCATCAATGACCGTTTCCATGTGCAACAGCTGGTGACGGATGCCATCGACCAGATGAGGATAGGCTTCCGCTGGGAGGTGCTTGCCCAGGAGAACAAGGCCATCAGGGAGCACCGTGCCAGGCGGAAGGCAGTCCACACAAGAGCTGAGAAGGACCTCATCGGCGAATGGGAGCCTGAGAGGATGGAAAATGGTGAGACCAAGCCGCAGATTATGGCACGCAGCCGTCATATCATACTCATGCACAAGTCCAAGTGGAATGCCCAGCAGCAGGCAAGGGCCGCCATCCTTTTCAGAATGTTCCCAAGACTGGAGGAGGCATACAACATCTATCTCGACCTCGTGGACATCTTCAACAAGGAGTCAAAGCCTGCAGAGGCCAGGCTCAATCTGGCC
>LPNG01000016.1:0-29956 GCA_001543395.1 Candidatus Alcium sp. F082
GAAGATTGCAGCATTGGAGGGTGAACGCAAGTCGTTCAACAAAGCCCGTAACGAATCCGTGTGGAAACTGGAAAGCAGGCAGGAGGAAATGGAGCGTAATGACGGACTCATTGCCAAGTTGCAGGAGGACTTTGACAAGCACAAGTCTCAGCGTAAACTCGACGGCGAGGGCAATCTCCTTAACCCTATCCGCCTTGACAACTTCAAGCCTACGGATGAAGAAAGCATAGGCAAGCAACTCCAGAAGATAGCCAAGGAAAAGGACACCAAAGGCGAATACCGACGTGTGGGCGAGATTCACGGCTTCACCATCCTGATGTGCAGCGAACCGCTTGACAAGGACGGGCTGGGCATGTTTCAAAACAAGTTTTGTGTAGAAGGTAATTTCAAGTATAAGTACAACAACGGCTTCATTGCCCTGTCTGATCCTATAGCCGCTGCCCGAAACTTCATCAACTCACTGGAGCGAATACCGCAGACTATCGAGCAGTACAAGGAAAAGAACGCGTCTCTTGCCAAGGACATTCCGCTCCTAAAGGAAATAGCAAATAAGCAGTGGAAGAAAGAAGATGAACTGAAGGGTTTGAAGTCCGAACTGGCTGCACTTGACCGAAAGATCCAACTGGAGCTGGCGAAAGATAATGAACCTCAGCAACAGCAAGCCGTGGCAAATGGTGATGAAGTAGTAGAAGTGTCACCACCAAAAGAGACGGTCAATAAAGGGCTGAAATTGTAGTGAATAATGCGAGAGATAATGTCACGTGCTCTCGCATTTTTTGTATGAGACTGATAGATAAATCTCAATTGTCCTCTCTATATGGTCATAATAGCATTTTACATTCTATCATCGTTTAACAATCAAATTATTGTAATTATGAAGAAGTTAATGACATTATTGTTTATGTGTTCATTAGTACTTGCGTCTCAGGCGCAAGAGGTGTTGCAACTCCCATCAGGTTTCTCTGGAGGCAAGACTGTCTGGATAGTCCGTGCCGGTGCAAGTTTCAGCGGAGTATCTGGTAAAGGCATTGATGCCCAAGAGGATGCCTGGGCAAAAAACAAGTGGAGCGGTAGCTTTGGACGTTCCTTTGGCGGCAACTTGTCTATAGGCTTCAACAAGTCCTTTGGCTCCAGCCCTGTCTATTGGGGTATGGATCTTGGTGTGGCAATGCGCGGTTACAAGACGGATGCCTCTTGGAGTTATGGAGCATCATCATCCATTTCGGGCGGTTATGACTCACATACGAAGTCAGAGAAGACAACCCTAACAGCTTATAGTGCACAGTTATCTCCAATCAACATTGGCTACAAGTACAAGATTAACGATAAAATGGCTGTGGATATTCATGTAGGTGGCTTTGCCAGTTATGATTTTGCTGGGAGTATTAAATCAGAATCATACGACCACGTTTATCTTACTGGTAAGTATGGTACTAATGATAAAACCACCGAAAACAGCAATTCGACCAAGATTGGCGACATCGACAACTACAGGAAGTATGACTTCGGTGTTATTGGCGGTGTAGGCTTTTGGTATGGTCACTTCAATGTTGATTTCTCTTATCAGAGAGGGTTTGTCTCCATGTATGATAGTGACAATACTTATTTCTGCAATAAAATGATGCTGAAATTAGGGTATGCTCTTTGATAACACATACAAGCGACAGTATTTTACCTAATAAACATTAAAAACGGCAGGAATATAGGCATGTTTACATGAATTATTGCTAATTTTGTGAAGAAATAGGCAAAAACGCTATATAATATGTTTGTCAAATGCTAAATTTTGATTATCATGAAGATTAAATTAGGAATTATCTTGCTGTTATTCCTGGGAATGGCAACAAGTTTACAAGCTCAGAGCAGAAAGAGTAAAGAGGTATCTAAATTGGTCAAGAAAGTCAATCGTACAGAGGCTTTTCAATTTGCATCTTTCGGATTTGGATGGAAATCCGTACCCTATGACTTTGTTTCTTTGAAGGACATACCACAGGAACAATTGAATGACATTGAGAAAGGGCTGCTTAGCACCTTTTCTGATGTAGCTTTCTGTTTCAATGGTGGCAAAATTCATTGCTGTTATTGGGTAAAAGATGCCGCTGGGAAGATAGGGCTCGTAAAGTTTGACGGTAGTATTTTGGTTCCACCACTGAAAGGAAATGTACTTCAAGGCACACATCCTGACCGTGTTGTTGTTGGCGAAGAGACTGTCAATCCGAATAACTGGCTCGAAGAATATCATAGTAGATTAACAACCTTTTCTGGTCGCGGATTGGGGCATTTTGCTGCAGTGGTTGATGGTATTAAAGACGAAAAGAAAATTCGTGCAACGATACCTGCAGGAAAGTATGACGACATCATGATAGGACTAAAAGGCTCACACACCTATTATTTCGTTGCCAGACTTATTGACGGTGAAATGAAATGGGGTGTGGTTGATAAGAATGATAAGGAAGTGATGCCCATTGAGGCAAAAGGCATCTATAAGAAGAAAGGTGCGGCACAATGGCTTATCGGAAATGTTGGCGGCAAGTGGGTCGCTTCAGAAACGATGGATATGTCTGAGATTGACAACATGGTACGTAATGAGGAACTGATGGCGGAACAACGTAGGCAACAACTGGCAGAAACCCTCACTGCATTGGGCAACACGTTGCAACAAGCTGCCGTCACTGTCGAGCAGATTCAGCAGAAGACTGGTGGTGGAGGCGATTCTTATGGAGCATCTGGTGGTTCAGGCGGAGGTTCACTTGAATCCCAGTATCGTCAATGGGAAAGCAGAGCCAAAGCCAACTACGAATCATTGACAAACTTAGGTGCCCGTGTCAAGAAAGACGGAAAGGACGTTGGCGGTTCAACAGGCCAAAGTATGAGTTCGTCCAATTACACTCAGCAGAAGAAAGCACTACGTGAAGCACAAAAGGAAATGAAGAGCATTAGGCAGAAAGCTTCGAAGAAAGGCATCAAGATTGCCAAATCTGAATACGAGGACGTTGTTGTCAAGTTCTAATGTTCAAATCGGGTGCGTTACATCGAATATCGCACCCGATTTCAATATTATCCTTTCAAAAATGACATATTTCACTTGACTTCCCTCTCTTTATCAATATAATTGAGTAAATTTGCACCGATTATGGGAAAGATTAGATATTCATCATTCTCTGAAGCGGGAGTTCGGAGAGACAATGAGGACTACTGCAAGGTTGTCACGGATCCAGAAAATGACCGTTACCTCTTTGTGGTATGTGACGGCATGGGTGGCCATGCAATGGGTGAAGTGGCAAGCCAGGTGGTATGTTCTACCATCTGTGAGTTTTGGCAGAATGCTTCATTTGACAAGGGAGTTAGACCTGTATTGCAGACAGCATTCAAGCTGGCATCCGATGCACTTGATGCCAAGGCTGACGTCTTGCATAAGGTAGAGATGGGTACAACCCTTGTTTTGGCAGCAATAGACGGAAACCAACTGACGATTGCTCATGCGGGTGACAGCAGAGCCTATTTGCTTCAGAACGGAGAGGTAGCATACCAGACTCAAGACCATATTGAGCATAGTGTATGGGGCAATTTCATCAATCGTAGCTTCTTCTCCTACCAAAGAGAAAAGGCTGATGTGGAGATGCATCAGTTTGAGTTGAAAACCGGTGATAGGATATTGCTCTGTTCCGATGGTGTATGTCAGTTCATTGCTCCCGACATCCTCACCCGTCGTTCGATGGATGACAAGTTACCGGAGGATGTGATTGATGTCATCTTCTTCCTTTGTGAGAAATTCAGCAAAGACAACCACTCTGCTATCTTAGTATATTACGAATAACTGATAATAATATGAATATAGAGTTCACTTATCTCCTCGGTCCACTCACTGGTGGAATAATCGGATATTTCACTAACTGGTTGGCCATCAAAATGATGTTCTGTCCGCATCAGCCAAAATATCTATTTGGTAAAAAGATTCCATTCACTCCTGGGCTTATTCCCAAGGAGCGTGGACGCATAGCAGAAGCTGTAGGCAGTTCCATCAGTGAGAACTTGATGAACAGGGAGGTCTTGGAGAAGAACCTGCTTTCAGAGGATATGCTAACTAAGATTGGTACGGAATATGACACCTTTATTGCACGTCAGAAAGTAAACGGTGAGACACTTCGAGCCTTCTTGTCACATTTTATCTCAAAACAAGACCTTAAAAAGATTCAGTCTGACGCTGGTGGTGAATTAGCTTCACAGATTCACAGTCGTCTTGCAGACTCTAATCTCGGAAACATGTTAGCCCATGCCGCAGTGGAACATGCTATCAATAAAATGGAGAACAGCCTGTTGGGCTTTGCCTTCAATGCAGAGCAGTTCCTCATTCTGCTCCAAGAACCAGCAGAGCATCTGCTATCTAAGCATATCAATCAGATTATAAGCAACAATTCCGAGGAAATCATCTCTAATCTTATCGGTCAGGAGTCCAACAAACTGTTAGACACCCCTGTATGTGAATTACTCAAAAGTCATGATGAACAGTTAACTCAACTTCGTCATATCCTGCTTGACGGCTATAGGCAGGTTATCACTGTTCACCTGCCTAAGATACTCTTCACCATCGACATCAGCCGTATTATTTGTAACCGCATTAATGAACTTGACATTGAGGAAGGTGAGAAAATCATCTTTTCTGTGATGGAAAAGGAACTTCGTGCCATTGTGTGGCTTGGAGCACTTCTTGGCGGAATCATTGGTGTGGTAAATAGCCTATTTTGATTTAAAACCTACGTTTTTTATTACTATATGTTAATTTTTGACCACTTTGTTTCCATATGTGCAATTTTATTAGTAATTTTACGGGCAAATCTCTAAAAGAGATTGTGTAATAAATTGCTCATTATTCTGCCGAATTACCGCAGACGCAAATAAACTGAGCAAAAACCCGATCATCGTGAGGTGTGCGCCATAGCGCAGATTTCCCCGTAGATGTTTGGAGGCTATGGTAAGCATGGCAGGATTATGGTGGCGGTTTGTGTCATTTTTGAATATAATTGGTTGCATATGATAGAAACGAGCAAATTGTCCAATATATAAGATAAAAGGATGGTTTAAATTAAATGTTAGTATTTGTATATGGAAACTTTGATTTTGGCAATAGATTTTGGAACCACTACAACTATTGTATGTGGCGATATTTCTGGAGTTGGTAATCCCTTGTTTATTAAAGACAATAATTCTCCTCTGATTCCCTCTGTTATCTATATAATGGAAGATGGTCGAAAAATATATGGAAAATTTGCGGAGATAAAGAATGATGAAGCGCAAAGAGGTAAGGGAAAACTTGTGGAAAATTTCAAACTTGGGTTAATAAGCAATGACAAAATTCTTCGCGAGCAATCCAAAATGTATATAAAAGATTTCTTTGCTAACCACATATTCAAATTGTATAGGCAGCAAAAAACGGACTTCCCACATCACGACAAAATGATAGTTCGAATAAGTCATCCATCTAAATGGTCACCTGAATTGTGCGATTTTATGGTTGATTCTGTCAAATCTTCGGGTTTCAATTGTGATGTCGAGACCATTCCGGAGCCATTAGCTATTTCTTCTTATTCATTAAGAACATATCAAGAAGAACTTAGGAAACTTCAAATCTTGGAATACGAAAAAGTGTATAATGTCCTCATTTGCGACATGGGGGGCGGAACAACAGATATTGTGTTATGTAAGTTAATTGTCGCCAAAGACGGCAAGATTTCTATAATAGAGTCAGCTACATACCCAGAAGAAGGAAGTCAATTTATGTTAGGTGGCTCCGAGATTGATTTAATATTGAGCAATTATATTCAAAGTCGATGCAATGTCTCATCTAAGATTTTTAATGTTCGCCATGCCAGATTATGGAAAGAACAATATGTTTCAAAGGATTTAGAAATAGGATGTGAGGCGATAACACCGTCACGAGTAGCAGATATTTTAAGTCAAACAACAGACATATTAAATGTCGACGAATTAGGTGCCATAGATCGTTTTAAATTCGAAGATATTACAAAGGGCCACTGGGGGGCTCTTAAAGAATTAATTGAAAAGAGTGTAAACGACTATAATCTAAAGTATAAAGAATTTGACAGTAGTATAGATTTTGTATTTTTAACAGGCGGGCACTCTCAATGGTATTGCATAAAAGAAGTAATAGCAAGTTTGCCAAATAAATTTGATAAGGTTATTAAAGAACCTGCACGATTGATAAACTGCCCAAATCCTAATGAAACAGTAGCAAGAGGGCTGTGCTGTTTTGATTTTTGTATGTTAAAATCAAACAACATTGACAAAAATAATTTGAGAGAAAAAAACAGCCATAATTGCAAAGAAACTATAACTGAATCCTCCTCCCATAGTTCATTTGATTATGATTCATGGAAAGCTGACTCTATATGGAATTGGGATCTGACAGATTTTTAACATCTAACATTTTATGAGCACTTTAATATTAGCAATAGATTTCGGGACAACGACCACAGTCGTTTGTGGAGATATTCAGGGAGCTGGCAATCCCAGATTCTTGGTTGATGACAACTCAGTACTTATCCCATCCGTAATATTCAAAAGAAATGACGGAGTGACTTTTTACGGAAAAGAGGCCGAAGCAGAATCTATCAGGCCTAAAGCAAACGGAAAACTCATCGAAAATTTCAAGATGTGGCTTTTGGATGAACACAGGAGGCAAGAAGGCGAAACGTTTGTCAAAGAATTTCTTCGAGAGCATATTTACAAAAGACTTTATATCAACCAAAAAGCTGATTTTCCTGAACATGATAATATCATAGTTCGTATTAGCCACCCTTCAAAATGGAGTAAAGATTTGGTTCTGTTTATGGCTGATGCCATAAAAGAATCAGGTTTCCAGAATTCCAAAATTGAGACTGTTGCTGAGCCATTAGCTGTATCCGTATATTCGATGCAATCACGTGCAAAGTCTTTATTGGATGTTTTACAAAAGAATACATTTTACAATACAATGACTATTGATATGGGGGGTGGAACATGCGATGTTGTAATTTGTAAAACAGAAATAGATGAAGAGGGAAGATGTCATGTGTCAGCGAGCGCAGCATATCCCACATCAGGCTCTCCTGAGTCATGTGGAGGTAGAGATATTGATATTATCCTAATGCATTATATATGGAAACGATGTCAGTTACATGAAAACCTTCGTCGAATTTTTACACAACGCAATGCGCGAATTTGGAAAGAACGGGTTTCTAAGGAGTTGAAACGAAATGAAGTCGCAGATGCCCCTGCACGGGTTTGCGACATTTTGAGTACACTTAATATTGATATGTCTTCACAGGGGAGCATTGATCGCTCTACATTTGAAAATGAATCCAGTCAGCATTGGAGGGACTTTCGTAAAATCATTCAGGATGCAGTAAAGGATTATCAATCAAACTATAATGTCGCTGATAAAGAAATAGATTTTATTTTTGTAACTGGAGGGCATTCTCAATGGTATTGTGTTAAAGATGAGATTCTTAAATCATGTAACTTTGAGAAGATTTCCAAAAACCAGAATCGGTTTATTGATGGTTCTGAATGTAATCCAAATGAGACGGTAGCCAGAGGACTATGTGCATATGATGCAAAATTGGTTTGTGGAGGCAAATTAGGTCAATCAATATGGGCTAGGCTCATTGTAAATGACAATACAAACTCTTACTCTTATGAACTAAAAAAACTCTTTGACAAAGATGAAAGAGTTCCGATAAAAGGAAAACAAATTATATTTGAAGGATATAGCTCCACGGATAAGGATAAAATTCCTGCAAAAATAGAAATTTTCTGGGGAGAAGACGAAAATCACCTTGTATTAAATAAAATATTGTCTGTGTCTATGGATTTACCTTCATTAAGAGTGGGGGACGTTTTGTTGTTCGCTTTTAAAGGAACAGGTATTAAAATACATTCAGTATTAGATATTTCGATAGACTTGACAAGAGAAATAATAGCTAAGGCTAGGTTTACAGCAAACAGGTTTCGATATACTAGGGATTGGGTTGATGAATTGAATGAATACCCAGGAGCATATGGCGGATGGGCAAAATAAATAATTAATTATGAAGAGACTTATATTGGCAATAGATTTTGGCACTACAACGACCGTAGTTTGCGGTGACCTTCAAGGAGCAGGTAATCCCATGTTTCTGAAGGATGATAATTCTTCGTTAATACCTTCAATAATATATGTTAAAGATGACGGCACACGTTATTATGGGAAAAGAGCTGAAATAGAGCAGGAAAGGGAACTAGGTCGGGGTTATGCCATTGAAAACTTCAAAATGGGGCTGTTGTCAGATGACAATGACAAATACAAACAATATGTAAAAGACTTCTTGAAGAATCATATACACAAACTCTACGAGCAACAAAAAACAGATTTTCCCCAGCATACAGAAGTTGTTATCCGCATAAGCCATCCTTCAAAATGGCCAGATGAATTAATACAGTTCATGATAGAGGCTGTAAAATATGCTGGATTTACAGGGCATGTGGAGGCTGTTGCTGAACCATTGGCTATTTCTACTTATTCTCTTCTTTCACATCAAGATAATTTGAAGAACAAACATTTATTGGATTATAATACAGAATACATATGTTTAATTTGCGATATGGGAGGTGGAACAACAGATGTTGTATTATGTAAGACAATCATTGATGACAATGGAAGATGTAAAATCTATGACCCGAAAACATATCCAAAGCAAAAATCTAAATTAAACTGTGGAGGCTCTGAGATGGATGTGATATTGAGGGACTACGTTTTAGAGAAATTGCCAGAAAACCTCCGCAAAACATTTGGCATCCATAATGCGAAGTTATGGAAAGAGCAATATGTTTCCAAAGATTTAGAAGCAGACAAAATTTCTGAAACGCCATCCCGTATCATGGACATAATGAGCTTTATTCCAGAATATGTAGGCAGAGGCGACTTGTCAGACATTTGTTCTATTGACAGAAAACGATTCGAAAACATTTCGTCTGCCTATTGGTTTGAATTTGTACAGTTAGTAAGCAATGCCGTATCAGACTATTGCACTCTTTATGATTTAAAACAAGACGATGTGGATTTTCTCATTTTAACAGGGGGGCATTCGCAGTGGTATTGTATCAGTGATATTTTACTCAGCAAATTACCTTTTACAACCATAAAAAAGGATTCCACTCGTATTTTAAAGTGTCCGAATCCCAACGAGACTGTTGCGAGAGGGTTGTGTACATATAACAAGGAAATAATATGTAATCATTATTTCAACGAAACAATTACATATGAAGCGTATTTTTCCGTAACCAACCACTCTGTAACAAGAAGCAATGGGAGATTGACACTTTTGAATAGAAAAGTTGTTTTGCCTTTTTCATTGAAGTTGTCAGATGAATCTGTTCTTAGAAGTAACCATTCATTGAAAGATGAACTCATAGAATTGAATATTGATATTTACATAGGTGATGATACTACGCCATTTAAATCCGTAAAAGAATCTTATTTCGTGGAATATTATAATGTTTCCGAATATAAGATTCAATACAAATTCAATATCGACATTGATGAAAAAAAGGATGTAAGTATTTCTGTCGATTGGATAGAACCTTCATGGTCGAAATATGAACGGGATGAATGGGATGACAACTATGATCCCATACCGAGGATATAGGTAATGTACATATTGTTAGTTTATAATTGATATTATTATGAATAGAATATTATCACGCATACTTGGTAGGTTTGACGAAAAAGCGATAGAACAAAATCTATCAACCTTGAAGGCAGATATGCCTCCAATCTTCACCTTTGAGTTGCCCGAAAACATGGAGAACTCATTTATGGATTATATGATGGAACGTTCCTATTTGGAAGATGTTTCGGAAAGAGATGATTTTATATCTGTGCCTTTAAGTAAAGCGAAGATATCATGGCTAAAAATAAATAGGCTCCCAGTGTCTCCATTGCAAATGGAAAATTATGATATGCTTTCAAGATGGCAATCTGTCCTGTCCTCGCTTCATTCATGGGGTAATAAACTTATCTTTTTATTAGAACGTAATGATGGCAGGACCAATTTGTACGTAGGAATTCAACACAAAGGCATTGAAAAAGCATCAGAAGAATGCTATAATGCATTTATAACCTCAATGCCAGGGATTGATTTAGAGGAAGTTAATCAGCAACAACAAGTTGACATAATATCAAGGCTTCATGATAGAAATTCTGCAGGTGCAATTACAGGAATCCCTACCTTTAGAAAAGAGACTAAATACGGGATTCTGCAGACATTAGACAAAATGGCCTTTGGCATTCATGGAGTAGATGGTAGGGAGTCCATTGATTATTCATTACTCGTTATTGCGGAACCTATAAGGGATGATATTATATCGGAAACAATTGCAAAGTACCAAGATTTAGGGTCTCGGATTCACACAGACGTACGCAGGACAAGGACACAATCACAACAACTTACATATCAAGAAGGAACCCAAACCTCTTATAGTGCAGGCATGTCAGTTGGTGGTGGAAACGGTATCGGGAGTCTTGTTAAGTCGCTAGTTGAAATGAATCCACCAAAAATCTTAATGAATCTTGTTTTAGGAGGTATTTCTTTCAATTGTAATGTGAGCAGATCTTATACAAGTAGCCACAGTGTTAGTTATAGCGAATCGGTTGCGGAAGAATTCTTAAATAAATTTGCGCAGTATTCAGAGAATCTTACAGACAAACATTGTGAACGTCTTCGTTTGGGACGAAGTATGGGATTTTGGAACACTGGTGTATATGTATTAGGACAATTAGACTCCGATATTGATGTAATTACTGGTATTTTGCGTTCTATCTATTCTGGTGAGGAAAGTTACATAGAACCTATTCGAATCCACAAATTTCATTCTCTTAATGCAATTGAAACTATTCGCAGATTTAATTTAGTTCCTCTTAGAAGCAACAAATTAGACAAGGGTAACGGAACAAGCGATTGGCATCCTTTAGGGAAATTGTACCAGTCAGTAAGTACACCTGTTAACACGTTGGAATTATCTCTATTTGCATCGTTACCACGTAAGGATGTACCAGGTTTGAGATTTGTAAAGAATGTGGCTCGTTTTGCCAACAACCCAGGAAAGCTACATTCTGACGGTCTTGAAATTGGCAAGATTGTTGACACAGGAATCGTCTTAAACAATGCATATACAATAGATATTGATTCATTGGTAAGACATTCTTTGATAACAGGCTCTACAGGATCAGGAAAGACGACTACTTCTAAGGCGATAATAGACAAGGTTTTGTCTAAAAATATTCCAGTCCTAATTATTGAACCGGCAAAGGACGAATGGGTGCGATGGGCTATCCAGAAGAATCAAACTTTGCCTTTGGAAAATCAAATACGCATGTTTATGCCAGGTGTGAAACGATTCGAGGGGAGCACATTGCCTCCATTATCGCTAAATCCATTTCAACCTGCTGCATGGGGAGATTCAAAAATTGATATGCAAACTCGGTGCGAGCAAATAACTGCGTTGATAAATAAAAGTTTACCTACAGGTGATATTCTTCCCGTCATTATAGATGAAGCAATATATACCTATCTCAGCGAAAATATCAATTATTTTGAGGATGACGATATCTCGCAATTAAAGAAATATCCAAGGTTAGAGGGAGTTATGGAGGTCGCTAAAGAAATATTGAAAAAGAGACGGTATGAAATGAGAGTTGGAGAGAATCTCACAGCTGCTCTTGAAACACGTTTTAAATATCTTACAAGAGGGAAACGAGGAAGTGTATTAAATCAAGAAATATCGACTAATTTTTCTGCTCTTTTTGATCACACCTGTATTGTAAACTTAAGTAAAATTGGTAATGACAAGGATTTGGCATTGATAATGTCTATGCTATTACTTTCGTTACAAGAATACAGAAAGTCGCAGTATCTTAACAGCAATGCGTATCGCGATGAAGCAAGGAGGAATAGACTTATGCATTTAACTGTAATAGAGGAGGCACACAATGTTATGCAAGCCGCTACCTATACAAGTGAATATACGGGGAATCCTCAACAATCAACATCTGAACTTTTCTCCAAAATGCTTTCCGAAACTCGAAGTATAGGTGAGGGTATGATGATTATAGACCAAATTCCTACTAGACTCATTTCTGATGTTATCAGAAATACAAATTATAAAATATGCCATAGACTTTCATCTATAGAAGATTGCTCAGTTATGGGTAAGGCCATGGCATTAAGGAACGAACAAGAGGCCATAATTCCTTTGCTTGAAGTTGGAGATGCCATAGTTATGAGCGATCAAGATGATGGAGCCTCTTGGATAAAGATAAACAATTAAAGACAGGATGCGCAATGGATTACATAGGTATATCTTATGAAGTATTGATAATCGCGTTTGTTGCAATTGTTCTTATTGTAGCAGTTGTGATTGTAAAAGTCTACTATAAGAAAGCAATTAAAGAGAAAGACAATGGACAAGCCCTGCTTATTCAAGAATTTAAAACTAAAATTCCCAAATTGGCAGACAATTTTGGTTCGATTTGGCTGATTTCTAAAGGTAAAAGCAAGAATCCCGCAAGAGTATTTAATATTTTAGAGAAGATATTTAAGTATTCCGAGAATGCCATTATCTTAAATTGGTGGACAAGTTTTTATAAAGACAATGAATCATGGGACGAATCCACTTATAGAAGCAAAGCAAACGACTTTTTAGCATTGTTAAGTCAGTGCGGACTTAGTTGTGGTGACATGCAAGATACTGCGCCAGAGAATTTTGAAGAATTATATGCATATACTGATGAGATTTTTACTGGTGCAGCTATTGAAGTCGTTATTCCCTATTGGAGTTATGAAGGTAGGATTATAGAAATGGGATTTATTAAAGGTTTTAAAAAATAAACATATGAGTAACAATTTAGAGAATTTCCAGAATCATTTGAATGAAACATCTCCAATTCCACTGGAGCAAGAGTGTATTCAAAAAGTAAATGACCTCTCAACAGATTTAGGGCTTCATGAAAACGAAATTCATGGGCAACTAATTCGTGATGTTGCATTACCACAAGAGATGGTTCATAGGGCCATTGAACGTGCTTGTGATTTCTTTGGTATTCCTATAGTACCTACTATAAAAGCTTCTTTTGTAGGAGAGGGGAATTTTGACATAAGAACACTGACAGATGACGTTTTCTTATTTAACAGGAAACAGCTTATGAACATGGGCATAAAGGGTGAAGACTCGTTAACTCTTGTATATGCACATGAATGTGCTCATAGAATTTTGCAATTATTCCCTAAATGCGATCCATGGATTGAAGAATTAGCTTGTGATTTTTTTGCAGCTGTTTTAGCGGGAATTGAAGGAATTGACGCCACTCAATTTAAAGAAGCATTATGTCATGATGAAGGTACAGATATTCATCCTGCAGGTTTCTTAAGAGGTGAGTTTATAGAATTTGCGAGATCTTTCGCTGAGAATATTAAGAACAATGGTATTGCATGTACTTTTGCATTATGTCTCGACGCTTTCAATAAACATGTAGCAGAGCATATCCAAGATATTATGAAGGCAAGAAGTGAAACAACAATAGTTGAAGGCACCTATAATTATGATGGCCTAAATCTATTTGTGAACGATCAAGAATGGAATCTTAAACAATCAAGAATAAACCAGGAGAAAGCTGAAAGTTTAAGAAATGAGGCAAGACAAGAAATTGCAAAAGGCAATGCCTCACATGCAAAGGATTTAAATAAGAGTGCAGAACAATATGAATCTAAGGCCAAGGATTATAGAGATTCGGCAAGCCAATGTACTAAGTAAGCAGGAAAGCATAAATTTGGAGTTATTTACAATTGATTTAAAACGTGGCTGTCCTTTGTGGGTTGGTATATCCACCTTATTCATAGCCTCCCCTTGACATAGAAGATTTTTCCCATTGCTTCTTAGGCTATCGCCAAAACAATTGACCGAACTACAAAGATTCAAATTAAAGGTTCACTAACAAAGATTATTATGGCAGATCCAGATATAATGACATGGCTAAAAAGGCCAACAATGGACGAGTTTCTTCAAAAGGGAGAGCATGAACATAATGGTGATGTGTCATTTACAGGAGCATGGAGGTGTACATTGTGCAGTTGTCCTCAATATTGTAGGAGGTGATAGCCCGTCTGATTTATGCCGTAATTGCGGTCATCAGAGACATAATCACGAATATCGCACATAGTTTTTTCGGTTCATTTTTGCAAGACTATTATCAATCGTCACATCTTTGTTGTCATGGAAGAAATAAATAGAAACTCTGATCCTCAGTATGAAGATATGCAAAGATGGTTTGCATATCTACGTCGACATAATGCCAACATCTTCGATGTATTTTTTGAAGATAAAGAGAATATAAGTGATGAGGACATTGTGGCCATCATTGAGGATGTGACAAAATTCTTTAGATTGCCTGTACCTGTTATCCAAGACAAGTGCGAAACCATAGCAAAGATTATGACCAGCAAGGAAGGGACGGAGTGCGAGCTGTACTATGATTGGAAGTTGATGGAAAAAGCTGGAATCAACAATGTTGATACCTTGCGATTGTCTTTTGTTCATGAACTTGCACACGAGACCCTTTTTCAAAAACGCTTCCTTTTATTTGAGAATGAGCTTTGGGTCCAGGAGTTGGCTGCAGATATGATTGTTGGTGCTTTTTCCATTATTGGAAGCGATGTGGCTACGGGAAAGTATAAGTATGTTTTGGCACAGTTACCTGCAAGCATAACACATCCTGATGGTAAACTCAGGGCTGCTATCGTTGAGTTTGGTAGGGACTTTGCAGCAAAGCTAAAGCAGGAACAAAAGTTGAATGACATTAAGGATGTGCTTACTGGACTACCGGCTTTTGTATATAGCCATTACAAGGAACTGCAAGAGGCGTGGGATATGGTAAGACTGGAAGATGTTGATAAAGAGGAACCCATTGTGGAAACTCCGATTGACTACGAATCACTACCAGACACCAATCTGCTAAAGCAATATTACATGAAACATAAGAAGGATAAGGAGGACGAGATATGAACATCATAGATAATAGCCCTATTGAGGCACCAAGTGTTGGGCGAATCGTAACGGAGACGTATGAGGTGGAACAGTTGAAAGACTGCCACCTATATGTCCTGCCCTCTAATGGGGCAACTATAGCTCAAAAAGCGAGTGAGGTGTTCCAGATGCTGATAGAACAGATGGGAACAAGTCAGTTGCTTAACGATTACAAACTGGAGTTGTTTAGCAACAATCTGAACTTAGACAATCAACCAGGATTGATGCTTGCAATCAAGGAGGACATGTCTAATATCATTATGCCCCTCTCAACACCAAGCAAGTTTGATAAACAATATCTGATAGTACATTCAGAAGAGAAAGACTTGTTTACGCATATTCCTCTGATGATATATACATCGGAACGAGTAAGTAAATTCAGCATTGCGGAACAGATGCTGATGTTCGCACAGGAACAGCCCGATGATATGCTTGAATTTGTAAAAAGTAGATTAGATGACGATGCTTTTCTGAAACGATATGTGACAGGATCAGCTTCTAATATGATGCATCCGACATTTGGCATGGCTGTATCAAAGTCTATGCTGAAAAGCCAGATTGGTATCAAGGGAAAGATCACTCATCAGGACAAGTTGAAAATGATGGAGGACGTTGAAGAGAACTTCATCAAAGCCCGACGTGACGAGAAACTGGATGCTCAGATAACACTGCTGATACAGAGTGCGGATGCAGAGGATATTAAGAAGTTTGTCTATTCGCTCAACAAGAACCAACAGAAAAAATTTTTCCAGATGATGAATACTAAAAGGACGGGAGAAGAGTCTGAGGCATGGTTGGAGGTGCGATTTGAGGGAAAGATAAAGTCTGGCAGCAGGACAAAAGGCAGATACAGGCTCTATGTCACCAATGGGAAGAAAGATGAGCTTGTGGAATTCTCCAATAGCGACTCGTTCCTCGTACACCTATTATATATTATAGAGAAAGTCATCAGTGATGACGTGAACACGTTGGACTTCGATAAGTACAAAGAACTGTTCGTGAAATTGTCGTGGGAGGTGTATCGTTTCTGCGATGGTGATGAGCGTTTTAAGAAAATTACCAGAGCGAGAGACGATGATGGTAATTCCAAGGAGAGGCGGTTAAGCGACTGCTTGGGTGATATTAAAAATTCTGTCAGCAAATCGTGCAAGAAGTTAGGGGTGTTGCCCTCTCCTTATTATATAGAGAACGCTGACGAACATCTGTATGTATCGAAGAATGACATCGTGTTGCCAGATGAACTGATGGAGGTCATAAACATGTGGAAGAATACTATTTGAAAATTGTGTTAAAATATGCAAAGGCAACATTGTAAATAGTTGATATATAGCAGGATGGAACTTTAACTATACCGTCTATACAAGTCTGGGCTATTTGCCTGGGAAATGCCGAACTTTGCACCAAGAAATTGATGTAAAATCGGCATTTTTCATGCCTCTAAACTTGTATGGATATGGACGAGAAGAATTACAACGGTTATGACACCGAAAAGAGACTTGAAAACTTTAGCGAAGAAGGCGACGCTATAAGAGAGTCTATCAAGAACAGCCAACGATTCTGTCAGCGTTTCTTTTATGGAACGGACAAGAAGAAGTGTAACATTGCACGATTCCGCAGTAAGCATATCAGTGATCTGCTGAGAAACTTTGATGTGGTGATGTCAGAAGAAACGTATAGTACCATCTTGTATGAAACACTGTGGGCTGAAGGAACATGGGGACCACTCGATTCTTGGGACAAGCAGAGTACATTCTTTGCATGGTTGAGGAAAGTGTCATGGAATGCCGTTATTGAATGGCTGGAAAAAGAGCACATCATAGAGAAACGTGCCAGGACTGTGGGTAATACCCGCCTGACAATGTTGTCTCAGTCTGTTGGCAAGTGCATACTTGTCATTGACGAACTGATGAAAGATACCAAGTACTACGATGTACTGACAGCCATCTATGTGGACAGACTCAAAGATTATGAGATTATTGCCAAGTTGAATATAACGGAGGATGACTATAAGAAACTAAGGAAACAGGGTGAACGCAAACTGAAGGATGCCATCCTCCGCTCACCCCACTGCTTTGAGGAAGACGTGCTGCATGACAAGTCAGCAAACATGATTACAGTATCATCGGAATTCGTTATGGATATGGCAGAATGGTATAAAGAGCGTACAGAGGAGAATCCTTTCAGCGACGTGTTGGGACTCCAGCTGACGGATGATGAAGTGAAAGACAAGATAGTCAACTTCATCTATGACTTTTCAAGTAAACTCAAATGGACTGACGAGGAGCGTTACGTCTGGAGAAAGAGATTCATCGAAAAAGTACCCCCGACACAGTTGGCGGAGAAAATGAATAAGGACAGACACTGGATAGACCTGCACTACTCTCGTATCAACAAGAAGTTTAAAAGGGCTTTCAAGAAATGGTGGAAACAGAACGGATAAACTTTGAATGGTAATGATATGGCAGATAATAACAACTATATAACAGTCCGTGAGGCTGTCGAGAAAAAGCTGTTGTCGGAGAGAGATTGCCTGTATGTAGGTTACCTCTTGGCAATAGAACTCAAAAGAATACTCTACGAAACAAAGGGCGGTGGTCACTTCAATATCAATCCTGATACCGTGAAGGTGCAGAAGGTTGAAGGAGAAGAAGTAAGAGTAGAACTTATAGATGCTGATAAAGGACATGAAGCGTGTAATGGTAAGCCGGATTTCAATACTGACGTTCTTAATCCTTGTTTCTGTGCTCCTGAAAGTTTTCTTGGCAGGTTCTCGCCAACATCGGATGTCTATTCTTTGGGGATGCTGTTAGCCTATATGCTAACTGGTACATTCCCATACGACATAAATGAGTCAATGCCAAAGAATGGCATAATGAAAGTCGTGAAAAATAACGACCCAAAGTTTGAAGCAAGTACACGTTTTTATCTCCTTGTAATCAAGGCTATCAGAAAGAATGCGAATGAGAGATATAAGGATGTGGAAGAAATGGGTATAGCTTTGGTTCATACATTAGATATTGAGATGCCAAAATGTTTCAGTTGTTTCAAAGATACAGCAAAACGGAATGTTGGGGTTGATAAAAACGGGAAGAGACAATATATGGCGAATGACACGAATGATGAGCGAAACGAAACGAGACTAAGTTCACAAGAACCAAAGTTAAACGTTACCATAGCCGTAAAGGAAGGAGAAGGCTTTGATGCCGTCGCAGGAATGAGTGAGTTGAAAAGAAAACTCTCACGTGACTTCGTGGATATTGTTTCCAACAAGGAACTTGCAAAAGAGTATGACATACTGCCTCCGAATATGCTTTTCTTCGGGCCTCCAGGAACGGGGAAAACCTATATCAGCCAAAGGCTTGCTGAACAGTGTGGATTGGCTTTTTGCTCCATCAAACCATCGGACTTGGCATCGGTATGGGTACATGGTAGCCAACGTTTATGGCGCCAGCTCTTCGAGCAAGCTGCAGACCTTGCAAAGAAAAACAAGCGGGGGTGTCTGCTGCTCATAGATGAGATTGACGCAGTCGCTCCGAAGCGATCCGAGGAAGACCACAACCATCAGTCAGGGGAAGTGGCAGAACTCCTGACACAGTTGAATGACTGTGTGGAAAAGAACATATACGTCATAGGAACCACGAACTTCATAAACCGTATCGATAAGGCTGTCATCAGAAAAGGCCGTGTTGATGAAGTAGTGTTTATCGGTATGCCAGACATTGATTGCCGTCGTCAGATTTTCGAACTGGAACTGAAAAAGAGACCCCATGAGGATAACATTGATCTGGAACTGTTGTCGAGACTGACAGAAGGCTACACGTCAAGCGACATATCCTATATGGTGAAGGAATCTGCCAGGAACTCATTTGAAGCCAGCATACAGACACAAGACAAACAGGCTGTGAAAATCAGTCAGGCAATGTTGGAAGATGTTATCAGCAAAACCAGGCCAAGCGTCAGTGCAGACGAAGTGAGGCAATACGAAAAGATGCGGGATGAGTACATCAGGAAAAACGGCTCTGAAAGACGGCGTATCGGTTTTGTTTCATAGGAATTGATAGAACAAAGCGAAATGCGCATCTTTAGTTATTGAAGGACAAATAAAAAGAATTTAAATATGGATAAGAACGAAGTATTAGAAAAACTTGAAGTGCTGGGATTTGACATTGAGGAAGTGCCCGATTTCGGATATATCTTCAAATTTGAGGGGCTAACACTCCTGTACATGCCTGACGACGATGAGGACTTCCTCAGATTCGCGGCACCAAACGTTTTCGATGTGACAGACGAGAACCGTGCCTTTGTGTTGGAGGTAGTCAACGAGACCAACCTGACCATCAAGTACAGTAAGGTGTGTGCGTATGGAGAACAGGTATGGGTGTTCTATGAGTACCGTATGTTTGGCGGCGAGTTGGAGGACATCATTGAGCACAGCTTGTACTTGCTACGGGCTACTGTGGCCCTCTTTCACCGTAAAGTGGAGGGCAGTGATATAGAAGTAAACGAGAATTACGATGAGAAAGGAGAAGAATCATGAACAAGACTTATAATCTGATAAAAGAAATTGTAGATTCATGGAAGTACAAGGTGTTAGAAGATGATGGGGAGCATATCGTCATCCGATACCAGATGAATGTCATCCACATCTGCCCCAATGGAGAGGATGAGACATTTGTGTCTATGCTGCTTCCTAACTTTGACGAAGTGACGGAAGAAAATTATCCTGAAGTGGTCATGTGCTGCCACAAGTTGAACGAGAAGATGAAGCAGGTGAAGTTCTACACCGTTAACGACGTGATTATAGCCGCATCGGAATTCTTCTATATGGAGAAAGATGACCTGGTATTTCAGATGAAGCTGTCGCTGTCGAACCTGATTGCGGCGAAGGTCAATTATCAGAATTACAACAACTAAGAGATGATGGAACCAACGATTGAGAGTATGGCCATGTATAGGTGTCAGAGGACAAAAGAGTCCGTTTACCGAAACAGGAAGGATTTCTTTAAATTCGTACCAAGAGTCCTGAATCATGAGGAAACGGTGAAGGCGATAAATTCGATGCTGCCCTTTGACAACGTGGTGAATGCACAATTACGGATAGTGGATGGCACGTCACAGATCAAGAGTATTGGAATATCGGTCATGCGAATGGAACTGGAACCTGCCACTTTCTCATTGGGCATCACCGTGGAGATATTCGGCAGCAGATATAACAAAGCGGCCAGTGCAACAGAGTTCGTAATTGGCTGTCAACCTATAGAGAAGATACAGGATTATGTCAAAGGAGAAGAATTCGCCCGCCAGACATTAAAGACATTTGACCAGTTAGTGGAGGACTGTTTTTATCCAAAGGAAATAAAAAAACAAGTGTGGTGGTAGATTTTGAAGAAACATCCCCTCCATAGGAAAAAAGACGTAAAACAAATGAGTATGAAGAATAGAATCATCAACTACGATGTCCTTTGGGACAGAATCAACACCATTGCCGTTAAGGCAGGTCGTACAAGTACGAGACCCATACTACTACTATATTACGTTCTCGTAAGTAAGGAGACACCCTGGGCAGACAAACTGCTCATTCTCTCAACACTGTCCTATCTGGTGTTACCGATTGACATACTGGATGCCAAGAGACTACCAGTGATAGGCTGGATCGACGAATTGGGTTCCATAGGTATCACGATTTCCAAAGTCAGGAAGCATGTCACTCCAGAGATAGAGGCAAAAGTGGATGCCATACTCGACAAATGGTTTCCGCAATATACACCATACGAACTGATAGAGGAATAATGTATGAACAAGAAAGTCTTGAGCAAAGTGCAAGGTGGCTTTCAAAGCCTCGGTATCGAACTGAAAAAGGAGCATAATCTTTACGAGTTCGAGTATGACAATGTGCTGATGTTTCTTTCTATAGATGCCAAAAAACAAAGCATCGCCTTTGTCACTTACGTTGTTGATTCTGGTAATGACATAAATATGGACGAGGGTATTTTACAAATGGCACTCGGAGTTGTTAATGGTTTCCATGAAGATTGCATTGGTGATTGGAATGAAGGTGTACCCTACTTTGTGTCACCTTGTTATGATTTGAAAGAAATCAAAGAAGTTTCTTCGGAATGGTTACAAGAAAAACTAAAAGCATTCTTCGATGCTTATATGTTTCTGGAGGCCAACATACACTTGCTTTGTGATACCAGCATTTTCGGATTGTCAAAACAGGGTGTCGTTCAATCAAGCATCATGAGAAAAGAAGAGGTTGAAACTATGATCCTGAAGGATTTCATTGCAGATGTTGGGCTTATTTGTGTTGATGCAGGTGACATCGTAGCAATCCGACAAGATAGTGATTTTATGGATGGGTGTAAGAAGATGTGCTATGCTAAGGATATTAAGGAGAACTTACAATCAGCTATAGGCGAAATGGTAAAGGCACATTCTGATGCAAAATTGAGCCATCTCGCAGTGAAGTTACTATTCAACAAGGAATCAGAGCTAATGATGGACGAGATGTCGGCACTTGGCGAGGTATTTGACTCACTCAAAGAAACAGCAATCGTATGGGGCATCGGGAAAAATGATAATCCCCAAAACAGTAAAATATCGATTTGTATAGTTGGCGGATTTAAAGATGATTGACAATGGGACACAAGAAATACTATGGTTATAAACCCAAGCATGAACATTACGAGGTAGTGCTTCATGAAGTAAAAGGTAAAGTTGGCGATTATCTTGACTTCGTGTACGAGGATGGCCAATGTGGTATGAACCACTACTACTGGGGAAGTGAGATTGACTATGAGTACAATCGACACGGTGAAATAGAGCACAATTATATATGGGATAAAGAGAATACGAAAAAAATGATGCTCAGGACTGGCACCAAGAATGGTAAGGCTCTTGTGGAAGCCATCTATGAGAGATTTGGGAAACACAAAGGTAGTGCAGATTTCTTCATCAGGCAATGGTGTGAGAAAAAAGGAATAGAGTACGATTTTAGAGCGTGGTTTTGATATGAGTATATATAAGAAACTAAGCAGAATGGGCGGTGACAAGAGTTTAGAAGAAAAACTCTATGAACTGCTACAAACCGACACCTATAAAACTGATGTGTACAATACATGGGACTTAGGTGAGGGTATGGCAGTACTCCATAAGAATTTCTGGGGATGGTACAAGCCTTGGATGGTGATAAACCACAACAAGAAGGTTGCCTTTGAGTTTATGGATGACAATGAAACGCTCCTTACAGTGACTGAGAATGATATAGATTGGAAATCATTAAAGAAACTGCCAGAGGATGCAATATTTAGGGCAAGACGTTTATCCTTCCACTTCCCGTCATTTATCAGGGCATTCAAGAATGGTGTGGCGCAGGTTGATTGGCAGCTTAATCCTGATGGACGTTATTATATGGACGATGATGGATTCGGAATGACCGCTGACGACGAGATTGAAATATATGGTTTCATTGATACTGAAGGGAAAGTCATAGTGAAGTTCCAAAAGATAAATGACTATAAGGATTTGGAGAGGCTACGGAAGGAAGCTGAAGAAATAGTTAACAGGTAATAGAGATTGTACTTTATGGATATAGAAAGGATATTGCAAACAAACATCCCCGACTTGACACCTGTGTATGGAGGTATCAGAGGACAAACAATGTCTTCAAGTCATCAGGCATATGCATGGAAAGCCATGAGGGAGGCAGGACTAAAACAGGTTATTGATCTCCGGCAAGACTACAAAGGTGATAAGTACATGGATACATGTGAAGCAAATGGCATAGCATATTATCATTATCCAGTACATAAGGGGAAAGAGTTTATAGTCAATATGCTGAAGGAGTTTACAACCTTTTGCGAATTGATTGACAAAGGAGATTTCTTTATCTCCTGTGCACAGGGTTTGCACCGGACTGATATTGCATTGTGTACATATTGGGTGTTTTATGGCGCAAACAAAGTGAAAGAGCCTCCAGTGCTTGTTGGCTATCTCAAAGAGAAAGGACATGACCCTGGAAAGATATTCCATGTGCTTAACTCTTTCTACAACCTTTATACAGAGCAGAATGGTGTTGAGCCAATGTCAATTGAACAGTTCAAGGAGCGAAAGAATGTGATTAACAGAATTAGTAAAGGAGAAAACACCAATGAGACGTAGAAAGTTTACCACACCGTATGTTGTGAGAGATGGGAAATTAATGTTTTGGCACGATGACGATAACGGATCATGTTTCGGAAGTTACCCAGAGCCAACACGCTGGATGAAAAATATCCAAGCAGATAAGCTGATGGAGGCTTTAAGGCTAAATAGAATAGAGAATCTGGGATATGCTCTGTCACGTTTGCCAGGTCGTGATGACATCGAAAGGCTAAAAGCGTTTTGCAACAAACATGACATTGGATATGAGTACTCTGTAGAGGAAGTATACTAATTGTCGATTCAAAAAAAATGACTGCTGTACTGATAGATTTTGGTGCAGCGGTTATCTCTTTATGGGCATAAAGGTTGAATAACTAATCAATATGTTTATGAAGAAGTGTTTATTTGCGTTATTTGTCTTGATGACTACAAATGCTGTAGCCCAAGAAAATGAAGCTGTTGATTCCATTGATTTGGAAACAGGTATTATCTATCCTGCAAATGGAAGTGGGGTGGCTGTTGCAGACACAATCTGTGTGGATTCTATTGCCAATCCTCCAATTCCTCAAATTCCATTAGACGAATGCGATAGCCTGATGGTAAGCTCACCAGGTGATCGGTATGGTGTTGTGTGGAAAAATGGCAAGTGTGGTATCTATGACATTTCAAGGAGGGAGAACGTTACACGGATTGAATATAGAGACCTTTGGTTTTCTTTTCGAAAAGAAATGGAAGGAGAATACTACACTTATTTCGGATGGGACGAAGATGATACCAAAGGTGTAATCGGTGTGGCCGAAGCAAACAATCAGTTTATAACTATTCGTATGCCTAAGAAAGACGATAACGAAGAGGAACGAAAGGAGGATGACAAATGAATGAATTGAGAAAAGCCTTTTACGTGCTTGATATGGTTGTGTTGGCATTCTTCTTGTTTGCTATCAACCATAGTATGTATTTTGAGAATTGTGTATTAGAAGCAGCATTAGACTTGGCAATTCTGCTACGCATCACAGTCTCGTTACTGCTGTATAAACGCGAGCGGCTGGTGATATTTCCGTTGGTGGTATTTACCTTGCTTTTTGGTGTTGCTATATATGCGGATGTTTTCCATGATTTTATCATTAATATAGCTAGGTTTCCAGAAATACTTTTGGGGAACAATGCTACCCAAGAGACGATGGTGTTGGAACGTCCTATCGCAGGGGAAATGCTGATGAAAAGTATTATCTACTGGGTATGGTTGATTCCTGCTGCAGTCTATGCCGTCCTATATTCCACAAAGCAAATCAAGGACAACGGCTATCCTTGGTATTACATCATAGGTGGTATTATCTTCAAAGATAGAATAGGAAAACTCTTTCTGTCAATGAGCATACCTTTGTTTGTGGCTCTCCTGCTCGGTTATGAGATGGAGGAATATCTGTCATTTTATGCACTTATATCCATTCCACTGGTCGGTTACTACTATTGGAATTGCCATCTTGGTCGAAAACCTCATTGGGCAGAATACATCGCTTTATTTGTTGGGCTATATGTTTTCGACAAAGCACAATACAAGATCGACACAGAAAGAATCGTTTATCTGGTTGTAAGTGCCTGTATTATCTTTGCGGTTTGCGGATGGATGCTGTATAAATCTCGGCAGGTAGTCTTATCTGTTTTTGCATTTTTGCTGACTGCATTTCTCCTACCTACAGTGTCCTTAGGTTATAACGTATATCAAAGCATAGAAGGCGCACGCTCAACGAAATACGAGCATATTGGTTTGAGCAATAGTAAAGGGTACATGTATATCCGTAGGAGTATTAAGACAAACGGGAAGGAAAAATGGTATGTCGGAGTTAGAAACCGATACCACACGACCATACCTTGTGAATACAAGTTAGTCCTTCCAACCAAGATATTCAGTCCATTTGCCACCTGCATCAAGGAAAATAGGGATTCTGTGGTACGGAGCGTTGAATATGGATATGTATTAGAATAGAATGAAGATGAATATGAAGAAAATTATTTTGTTTGGTTTAGCCTTACTGGGGTTGGTAAGTTGTTCAGACCAACTGGCGGAGAAAGATCTTGCTAATGGTGTTCAGACTGTCAATTCAACGTCTGACGAGTATCACTACTATTTGGAGAAAGCCCGTTGGGGTGATGCTGGTGCATACGTTAAACTTGCAGATTGCTATCGTAACGGAGTTGGCGTAAAATCTGACTTTATCGGAATGACTGCTATGCTCGCGATGGCTGAACAGTATGACAAGACCCTTCGATTGCAAGATTATGTCAAAACGTTGCCAGAGAGTGACAGTTATAGGCTTTTGTTTGAGTCGATGGATGAAATCAATAGGAAAAATCAAGATAAGGTTAGGAATGTAGCATCATTACTAATCGCAAACGGAAAGCCAGAGGGCTACGTCATAAACGGAGCCATGCAAGTTGAAGAGGGAGATACTATCGGTGGTCTTGAAACCATAGGATATGGTGCAGAACAAGGAAGTTCGTTTGGAAAACTTGTGTTATGTATGGCACCTGCACTATTGGGTAATAACCAGAGACCATATAATACGGGAAAGTTAGTCGAAATGGCGGACGAGTTTCCTTTTGCTAATAAGTTCCTCGCTGAAATGTATGCTGGAGAGGTTTGTGACAGTGTGTTTGATCCGAAACTGGCAGCATCCTATTACAAAGAAGCTGACAAATACGGCTTTCTCGGTAGAAAAGGTGCAAAATGGTTACTGGATTATTATTCAAGGGAAGGAATTCTGATTGATGACTTGGAGAAAGAAAGATTGAAAAAACTCTGTGGTGACTTGGGAAATGACGCCATGGAGAAAGAAGAAATTCCAATAGTTCATCAAGAACAGAGCCTTCAAGAGTACGTTGATAGCGTAACCCATTGTAGGATGCTTACAGATGGTTGCAAAAGGGCGATTGTGTATGTAGTAGAAACGAGAACTGGTAAAATGTTAGCCCGTAGTTCATTGGAAGATACTGGAAACTATGTCATCCCCTATGAAGACACATTCAATAGGGAGAATGACTACCTGCACGGAGTTGCCACTTACCTTGCAGTACAGTGGACAGGTAATCTTTCATCAAACACTATGATAGATACAGGCAGCGGTGCTTATGAGGATGCCAACGGAATACTCGTTAGAGATCACAACTGGCGTAGAGGTGGCTATGGCGAAATTTCGCTTGATTACGCTCTTACTCATCGTTCGGAAGTAGGGCTAACTAAAGCAATCGAAATGGCATACAAAAATGACAGGAATGCTTACGAGCATCAGATTAACTTTTATCTCAACAACCAGCCTAATAACTTGATGGGAATATTGACGTTTTATAATGCCATTGCCAATGGAGGTAAGATGGTGAAAATATGTGGCTCGGAAGAAAAAGATGTTACTGTCATTCATGACCAAATCTGCTACCCAGAATATATTGAGCCTGTTCAGAGAGCAATGGAACGATGTGTGTCTGAAGGAATCTACAAAAAAGCTGCGAACGACTACATTGACGTTGCTGCTTGTGGCCGTTCTCTCAGAGTGGCAGATAACAAGTATCGGCTGGAATTGTGTGGCTATTTTCCAACAAGAAGCCCCAAGTACACCATCATGGTTGTGATGGAGAAAGATGGACTTCCTGCAAGTGCAGGAGGGACGTGCGGCCCGCTTTTTAGTCAGGTAGTAACAGGACTAATACCGAAAATATAATGATTGTTTGAATGGATAACTATCTTATAGCCCTCTTGCACATCAAATATTGCAAGGGGGCTTCATAATTGTAGTAAATCCAATTGAAATAATAGTTATATCAAGACAATAATGTGAAAAATGCTTGTTTTTCGCCCACTATGCACATTTATGTGCAGAATTTTGAGTACCTTTGTGCCAAAATGTTAGATTGGGGATTTTGTTTCCTCAATATTATGGCAAAAAGACAAGTATGACGCAGAGCGAAGAGATACTGGAGCAAGGACTGATAAAGACCCTGACGGAAATGAACTACGAGTACGTTTCCATCAAGGAGGAAGAGAACTTGCTCGCTAATTTCAAGGTGCAGTTGGAGAAGCACAACCAGAAAGAGCTGGCTGCGCATGGTCGTGAACACTTCACGGATAAGGAGTTTGACAAGATACTGCTCTATCTCGAAGGTGGTACTCGCTTTGAGAAAGCCAAGAAACTGCGTGATCTGAAGAACTTCCAGTTGGAGAATGGTGAACGGGTGTGGATTGAGTTCATCAACAAGCAGCACTGGTGCCAGAATGAGTTTCAGGTATCTAATCAGATAACTGTTGAAGGTCGAAAGAAGTGCCGCTATGACGTGACCATCCTCATCAATGGCCTGCCACTGGTACAGATAGAGTTGAAGAAGCGTGGTGTGGAACTGAAACAGGCATACAACCAGATTCAGCGTTATCACAAGACTTCATTTCATGGACTCTTCGATTACATTCAGATCTTCGTCATCAGCAATGGTGTAAATACTCGTTACTTTGCCAATAACCCGAACAGCGGCTATAAGTTCACGTTCAACTGGACGGATGCGGAAAACGTGCCGTTCAACGACCTGAGCAAGTTCGCCTACTTCTTCTTCGATAAGTGTAACTTGGGGAAGATGATCAGCAAGTACATCGTGTTGCATGAGGGTGATAAGTGCCTAATGGTACTTCGCCCCTATCAGTTCTATGCTGTGGAGCAGATACTCGACCGGGCGCAAAACACCAACAAGAACGGCTACATTTGGCATACAACAGGAGCAGGAAAGACACTGACATCATTCAAGGCGGCTCAACTTGTCAGCGAGATAGACGGTATTGACAAGGTAATGTTTGTCGTTGACCGTCATGACCTCGACACCCAGACACAATCAGAGTATGAGGCGTTTGAGCCGGGTGCCGTTGACAATACTGACAATACCAAAGAACTGATTAAGCGTCTGCGTAGCGACAGCAAAATTATCATTACTACTATTCAGAAATTGAATGTTGCCGTTACCCGTGAATACTACAACAAGAGGTTGCAGGGTGTACGCGATCAGAAGGTGGTGATGATATTCGATGAGTGCCACCGCAGTCACTTCGGCGAATGTCATAAGAACATCGTGAAGTTCTTCAATAACCTTCAGATATTCGGCTTTACGGGTACGCCCATCTTTGCAGAGAATGCCAAACAGGAACATACCACGGCAGAAGTATTTGGTGACTGTTTGCACAAGTATCTTATCAAGGATGCTATTGCGGACGAGAATGTGCTGGGCTTTCTTGTTGAGTATTATAAGGGGCAGCAGAACGTGGACTTGTTCAACGAGAAGCGGATGACGGAGATAGCACAGTTCATCCTCAACAACTTCAACAAGTCAACATTCGACGGAGAGTTTAATGCGCTGTTCGCTATCCAGTCTGTCCCCATGCTCTTGAAATACTACAAGATTTTCAAGTCGCTGAATCCTAAGATTAAGATTGGAGCCGTATTCACCTACGCTGTCAACGAGAGTCAGGACGATGAGAAGACGGGTATGAACCAAGGCTTTGCAGACGATAAGGTGACCTCTGACGAGTTGCAGAGCATCATGGACGACTATAATGAGATGTTCAATACGGCATTCACGACGGAGAACTTCGGCGCATATTACGATGACGTCAACCTACGCATGAAGAAGAAAAAGCCGGATATGGAACCGCTCGACCTGCTATTGGTTGTAGGCATGTTCCTGACGGGCTTCGATGCGAAGAAGTTGAACACGCTCTATGTGGATAAGAATCTGGAGTATCACGGACTACTGCAGGCATTCAGTCGTACCAACCGTGTGTTGAACGAGAAGAAACGCTTCGGCAAGGTGGTGTGCTTCCGCGACTTAAAGGAGAATGTGGATGCTGCCATCAAATTGTTCAGCAACAACCAGCCGAATGAGTTCATTATCCGTGAGCCTTTCGAGGAAGTGAAGAAGGATCTGAACGACCTTACCATCGAGTTCCTGAAGAAATACCCCAAGCCACAGTATATCGACACGCTGCAAAGCGAACTGGACAAGCGTGACTTCGTGCTGGCTTTCCGTGAAATCATCAAGAAACAGGCAGAGATACAGATATACGAGGACTATAGTGCCAATGATCCTGACCTCTACATGACCGAACAGGAGTTTGCCGACTTCAAGAGCAAGTACCTCGACATCACCGTTGGCGTTATCAATCCTCCTGCCGACGCTACACCAATGGCAGCGGAGGGAGAGTTGCCATACAACGACGAAAGCGGTTTGGAAGATATAGACTTCTGTCTGGAACTGCTGCATAGTGATGTCATCAATGTAGCATATATTCTGGAACTGATAGCCAACTTGAATCCTGATGAAGCGGACTATGACAAGAAACGTCAGGACATTCTCGACACGATGATCAAGGATGCCGTGATGCGTAACAAGTCGAAACTGATAGACGATTTCATCCGTGAGAATGTTGATAACGACAAGACAGGATTCCAACAGGCTAAGGCTGACGGCTCTATGGATTTGGAGAGCCGACTCAATGAGTATATTGCTACTTCACGGAATAATGCTGTTCACAGCCTAGCCGTGTTTGAGGGAATAGATGAAGAGGCATTGACGAAGTTCATCTCGGAATACGACTATCTGCACCGGGAGAAGCCAGAAATCATCCAAAAGGCAATCCGTGCAAAGAAAGGACTGAAGCTGTTGGAAC
>LPNG01000016.1:29990-37376 GCA_001543395.1 Candidatus Alcium sp. F082
GCAACAGAAACTGCGCAGCCAACTATGGACGGTTGCCAATACGCTGAGAGGAAACATGTCGGCAAGCGACTTCATGTATTTCTCTCTTGGCTTCATCTTCTATAAATACCTGTCGGAAAAGATAGAGCTGTATGTCAATGACGAGTTAGAGGCTGACGAAACAACTTTCCAAAAGGTGTGGGCAAGCGATGACGAGGCGATGAAAGAGGAAATCAAGGCGATGTGCGTTGATAACCTCGGCTACTTTGTGGAGCCAGACTTCCTTTTCTCCACCATCATTGATGCCATAGGGCGTAAGGAGAATATCCTACCCCAACTTGAACGCTCACTGAAAAAGATTGAGGACAGCACAATCGGACAAGAGAGTGAGGATGATTTTGGCGGTCTATTCTCTGATATTGACCTTGCTTCTCCCAAACTTGGCAAGACGGCTGATGACAAGAACCGACTTATCAGTGATGTACTGGTAGCATTGAATGGTATTGACTTCGGACTGGAAGATGCCAGCGACATTGACATCCTCGGTGATGCCTACGAATACATGATAGGTCAGTTTGCTGCTGGAGCAGGCAAGAAGGCTGGTGAGTTCTATACGCCACAAGAGGTAAGCAAGATATTGGCAGAGATGAAGAATGTCTATGACCCCACTTGTGGCTCTGGCTCTTTGTTGCTTCGCACTGCTCGCAGTGGTAAGGCTGATAGCATCTTCGGTCAGGAGAAGAACCCTACGACCTTCAACCTGGCCCGAATGAACATGCTGCTGCATGGAGTGAAGTACAATGACTTCGACATTCAGAATGGTGACACCTTGGAGGCAGATGCCTTCGGTGACCGCCAGTTTGATGCTGTGGTGGCTAATCCTCCATTCTCTGCAGACTGGAGTGCTGCCGCCAAGTTCAACAACGATGACCGTTTCAGTAAGGCTGGTGTACTGGCACCAAAGTCGAAAGCCGACTATGCCTTTATCCTTCACATGATTTACCACCTCAACGATGGCGGCACGATGGCTTGCGTGGCTCCGCACGGTGTTTTATTCCGTGGCTCTGCTGAAGGAAAGATACGCCAGTTCCTCATTGAGAAACGTAACTATATCGATGCCATCATTGGCTTGCCTGCTAACATATTCTACGGCACAAGCATTCCTACTTGTATCATCGTCATCAAGAAATGTCGTAAGGAGGGTGACAACGTGCTCTTCATAGATGCCAGCAAGGAGTTTGAGAAGGTGAAGACCCAGAACAAACTCCGTCCTGAGCATATACAGAAGATTATCGACACCTATCGGGAACGAAAGGAGATTGAGAAGTATAGCCATCTGGCAACGATGCAGGAAATCATCGACAACGACTATAATCTTAACATTCCTCGTTACGTTGACACCTTTGAGGAAGAAGCACCCATCGACATTCATGCCGTGATGGGTGAAATCAAGGAACTGGAGGCCAAACGCGCCGACCTTGACAAGCAGATTGAGGTGTACCTGAAAGAATTGGGAATTGTAGAATAAAAGGAAGTAGAGTATGACTATTGACGATATAAAGTCTATTATAAAATCAGACGAAACCCGCACGTTGGAACTAAAAAAGACGACGGGGGAACTGAAAGACGGAATGCACTCTGCTTGTGCTTTCCTGAATACCGATGGCGGATGGCTCATCATCGGTGTGCCGCCTAAGTCGCTTAAAATAGTTGGGCAACAGGTAACGGACAGTACCCGACAGGAGATTGCAAATGCACTTACCAGTCTGGAACCTGCTGTTGACGTAAAGGTGGAGTATGTAGATGTGCCAGAGCATCCCGGCAATCAGGCAATCGCCATGTATTTTGAGCCGTGGGTATGGGGGCATATTCCTTATACCTGCAATGGTCGTCCCTACTACAAGGTTGAGAGTACAACGAAGGTGATGCCCCGTGATATGTACGATGAGCGACTACGCCAGAGTAAGCCACAGTATTTTGCATGGGAGCGTCAGGAAGCAGAAGGAATAACTATAGATGATTTGGACGAAGACAGAATACGTGGTGCCGTACGTTTGGGCATAGAGGGCGGTCGCCTTAACGAAGCCGCTATGACAGAGCCGATAGAGACTTTACTTCAAAAGTCGGAACTGCTGAACGATGGTAAATTAAACAATGCAGCCGTGATGCTCTTTTCTAAGAAACTCTATGGATATCCGCAACTCCGCTTACGCATGGCCCGTTTTCGTGGTACAGGAAAGAATGAGTTTGGCGACAATCAGCAGGCAGAAGGAAACTTCTTTGATCTTCTTGATGCAGGTATGTCATTCCTCTTCAAGCACCTCAATCTGAGTGGAAAGATTGTTGGTCTCCGTCGCATGGAGCAACTTGAAATACCTGTAGAAGCATTAAGAGAAACCCTTGTAAATAGTCTTTGCCACCGTCGATATGACCAACCGGGGACATCTGTAGGCATTGCCGTTTATGATGACCGTGTGGAGATAGAGAATCCTGGTTCTCTTCCTCCAGAACTAACTCCAGAGACTATCAAACAGCCTCATAACTCCCACCCGTACAATCCACTGATTGCTACTTTCCTCTACAGAAGTACATTCCTTGAGAGCTGGGGTTCTGGTGTCCGTCGTATTATTGATTCATGTGCTGCTGCCGGTGTTGAAGAGCCAACTTGGCAGACCAACCCAAACTTTGTGTGGGTTACATTCAAGCGACCTGCCGACAAGTCAAGCTATACACAGTTGACAGCGGGAACAACTACCACCCAAAAGAACGAGATTTCAGGGGGTAGTTCAACAGAAGATGACCGAACTACCACCCAAAACGGAAATAACTTGGGGGGTAGTTCAGCTTCTGAAGATGACATTTCGGAGGGTAGTTCGTCGACTATCATAGAACTAACAAAGCAAATGCGAAAGTTAATGGACGTTATGAACTATGAGTTTATGTCCATCAATGAGATTATGGAGGCTTGTCAGTTTAAGAACAAAGAGCGTTTCCGTGAGAACTATATTACTCCGGCACTTAATGCTGGGCTTATAGAACGTAAATATCCAGAACAGCCAAAGCATCCATACCAAAGATTTCGACTGACGGAAAAGGCTATGCACATCAAGTATTCACGAGAAGATAAGTAATGACTATGGCAGCAGATAAACAAGATAAAGTCCTTAATGTCCCAACTTTGAGATTTTCAGAGTTCAAAGATGATTGGAATGATTACCACCTAAGAGATTTGTGTACATTCCATTCTGGGGGAACACCTTCTATAGACAATGTAGAATATTGGGAAGGAGAGATCCCTTTTGTTTCAGCTGTTGCTATGCACAACACCCATATAGAGAAAACGCCTCTGACCTTAACAGAAAAAGGATTACGAGATGGTTCCAAACAATTAGAAGCGGGGAATTTACTGCTTCTAGTGCGAGGCAGTATGTTATGGAACAAAATCCCCATTTGTTATAATGATGTGGATGTTGCTTTCAACCAAGACGTTAAAGGCATTGTTCCAAATAGCAAAACGACATCATTATTCTTATTGAATTGGATTCAATCCCATGAAAATAGGATTAAATACATGGTAACAGGTACTGGCATTGGTGCAGGGAAACTTGATTCGGAAGATTTACTTGCATTAAATGTCAAATTACCTTCTTTGATTGAACAAAAGAAAATAGAAAAGTTCTTATCTCTTATAGATGAACGAATAGAAACCCAAATCAGGATAATTGAGGATTTGAAAAGTGAAAGAAAGTACCTTTTAGAACAACTCTTTTGCTTGCCCAACGAACGAGTGCCTAAGCTGAGATTAAAAGGAATGACAGGTGAATGGCAGAAAGTAAAACTCTGCTATATTGCCAATAGAGTAACAGAAAAAAATAAGGCCAACACCTGTAATCGTGTTTTGACGATAGCTGCACAATATGGCCTAATTGACCAGCAAGAGTTTTTTAACAAACAAATTGCCAGTTCAGACCTTACGACGTACTATTTGCTTCACAAAGGTGATTTCGCTTACAACAAGAGCTATTCAGGAGATTATTCATGGGGCGCAGTTAAACGATTAGACAAATATGATAAAGGTGTTCTTTCCTCGTTGTATATCTGTTTTAGACCTAATGAAAATGTTGATTCTGATTTCCTTTGCCATTATTTTGAATCCACAAAATGGTATCGTGGGATATCGGAAATATCGGGTGAAGGGGCTAGAAATCATGGTTTACTAAACATGTCTGTTGACGATTATTTTAACACATTACACAGAATACCGACACTACGGGAACAGAAGGCTGTGGCAAATGCACTCAATGTTTTGGTTGATAAGATAGATATTGAAACAGAAATCTTAAACGACCTACAAAAACAGAAGTCCTATCTATTGAAAGAGATGTTTATATAAACAATCCAGAATATAAGATTAACAATCCCTAATGAAAGGACTTGCGGAACATTTAACGGCATTTACTCCTAACACAAAAATAGCAGATTGTCTGAATTGTCATTCGTCTATATTGCAAGAAAATCAAGTAAAGAACGAAGGCAAATATAAGGTTTATGGTGCGAATGGAATTTGCGGTTATAACGATAGCCCAGCAATTTTAGAAGATGCCATCCTTATTGTAAAAGACGGTTCTGGTGTTGGAAATGTAAGCTATGCCAGTGGTGAATACTCTGTTATAGGAACCTCAAATTACCTAACTGCTAAGTCTGGGTATTCACTAAAATATCTATACTTCTGCTTAATGATTTTCAACTTTGTCCCTTACAGGACAGGTATGGCCATACCTCATATATATTTCAAGGACTACGGAAAAGCTTTAATTCCCTGCCCATCGTTGAATAGACAAAAGCAAATTGCCACCTTACTATCAAAGATAGAATGTAAGATTGAGACAGAAAAAACAATTACAGAATCTTACTTGCAACAGAAGCGTTTTCTCTTGAAATCAATGTTCATATAAATAGATTACGTAAAAGGAACTCTTTTTGATGTTGATAATGTACCAAAATCTGATTCTCGACTTTAAGCTTGTTATCATAAGCATTGAGTATTTCAAAGATTCTATGTTGGTCATCAATAGATGGATAGGAAAAATGTTTCTGCAAGAAGTCAGACTTCTGCAAATTGAATCTTGTACTTCCCTGAGCTAAAGGATAAACCTCACGTCTGAATCGATTTGAATTGAAAAAGTATGCCATATATGGTGAAAAGACTTTCCCCTCTGTATTTCTTATGCCAAAGCAGAAACTATTGAGATATGTTTCGGTACTATTACCGGAATATACCGCTCCATAGCAAACTTCTTCTGGAGTTTCTGATGAAAGTGTGAATAGCATATCTCCTTTTTGTACTACATTCTGTTTCTCGTTCCTTTTAACAGATACCTTTCCGCAGCAGTCATCTTCAACAAAATTGTTGGCATATATACTGACATAGGTTATGTATGGTTTGCCACTACCAAAATCCTCTGCGGATTTTCCCGATAGCCCAGAATAATCCTCACCAATGTCCGAGAACGACAGGGAATACGACAAAGGCACAAAATCCTGCAAATAATCGTTTAGTCCTTTCATTAGGGATTGCAACTTATCAATTATCCTGCTTTGGGTTGAAATACGCTCATCTATGAGCGCAAGAAGTTTTGCTATTTTAGTTTGTTCATCTTTGGATGGAATGCCCATATAGCACTCGTTAAAGTTTTTACTACTAATAGAGAATATTTTAGTTCCTTGTGCTATACGTCGAATTTGATTATGGAATGATTCAGAAGCAAAAGAATATCCTTTGAATCCAATAGAAGTTAGATTGTGGTTGTCTCTTCCGTGAATTGTATGTAGCCCACAGACGACATTCTTGTCGGAAAGGTTGACAAATTCAATTGCTTTAGCAACCTCATTTGTATCTTCCGAGGCATCAGCGAAGGCAACATCACCTTCCCTACATAATTCATAATTTTTAGGAAGGAACTCTTTCTTTATATTGGGCAATACATTTTCGTCCAAATTAACAACAGTAGGTAAGCCAACGTGTATAAGACCATAGTGTAGATTTAGTAACTCGTCCGAATTATAATCTAATTGATCCCAACTTAATGAATTGGTAGAATAGAAATCTAACACATCACTTACCTTATATTTACCCCATTCACCACTAAACTCTGGAAATCTCAAATTTGGGACTTTGATGCTTCTGTCTCTCTAATTTTACAGCCTATTCCTTATTATATAAGTAGGTATAACCCTAAAAGAGAATAATATGGATAAGAAAACGATTAGAGAAGTTGCTGCCCTCTGGAAGAGTGATAAGCAGCAGTATGTAAAGCAGTCAACAATGTCGGCTTATGCCCTCATCTTGGAGAATCACATTCTCCCAGCGTTTGGTGACAAGTCTCATTTAGCAGAGGACGATGTTCAAGCCTTTGCGCTGCAGAAATTGAACGACGGACTGAGCCAGAAGACTGTGAAGGACATCTTGATTGTCTTGAAGATGATTCAGAAGTTTGGCGTGAAAGCAGAACTACTTGAATTCTCCGACTGGAGCATCAAGTACCCCACAGAGCAGAAAAGCAAAGAGTTGGAGGTATTGAGCATCAGCCACCAAAAGAAGTTGATGCAGTACGTCACCGACAACTTCACATTCCGTAACCTCGGTATCTACATCTGTCTAAGTACAGGAATGCGCATCGGTGAAGTATGCGCTTTGAAATGGAGTGATATTGACTTGGGTACAGAGACTATCCATGTGAACAGAACCATAGAGCGTATCTACATTATTGAGGGCGACGAAAGACGAACGGAACTTGTTATAGGTACGCCCAAGACAAAGAACTCTATCCGAGAAATTCCCATTAGTAAGGAATTGATGAAATTGATCCGTCCCTTGAAGAAACTGGTGAATGATGACTACTTTGTAATAACCAATGAGGTAAAGCCGACAGAGCCACGTACTTATCGAAACTACTACAAGCAACTTTTGAAGCAACTCGATATCCCAGATTTGAAATTTCACGGGCTGCGCCATTCATTTGCGACAAGATGTATTGAAAGCCAGTGTGACTATAAAACCGTAAGCGTTATTCTCGGTCATGCCAACATCAGCACAACGCTCAACCTCTACGTTCATCCGAACATGGAACAAAAGAAAAAGTGTATTAACCAGATGTTCAAGGCACTGAAATAGGGATTCCAGGATTGCCTTTCCTCAATTATGGGTGTATTTTTACACATAAAGCAAGGTAAGGCATCTGTTTTCCGTGTATTTTTTGTACCTTTGTCGGCTCAATTTAGTGCAAGAGTTTAAAAAAGGTAAGAAGATTGAATGAAACATATTGATTCATTGACAAGGTTGCGCCTAAAGACAGTAGGCGGATATGTCTCGCTGATGGCCCTCTTCATTATCGCCTCTGTTATCGT
>LPNG01000017.1 GCA_001543395.1 Candidatus Alcium sp. F082
GTCCTGGCGGTCAGACCTCGCTTGAATGGGGTGAGGCTGCCGACCCGCGTCCCGACTACTACAAGAACCTTCCGAGTTATTACATGACCAATGCGCATAGCACGGCGGAAATCGAGGCCCAGATTGAAGCTTGGCGTAACCGTGACCCGAAAGTCACCCAAATCGATTGGGACGCCCTATACAACGCCAACCGCAACCACCTCTTCACCGTTTACAATGCCAACGGTCAGGAAGGCAACACCATTACGGGCAACGCCTCCAAGTACATCCTTGCTGAGCGCCACTACGACAAGATGCAGACGGGCAATGCCACCTATTTCAAACACGAGTTCAAGCCTAACCTCATCATGACGGGCGGATTCTCCGTTAGCGCATCAAGGACGCACTATTATGAGAAGGTGAATGATCTCCTCGGCGGTGATTATTACTTCGATATTAATAAGTATGCCGAAAGCCTTGAAAGCGACGAGTGCCAGACCAACCTGTTCAACCCCAACCATGTGGCCAAGGTCGGTGACATTATCGGCTATAACTACTACGCCAACCGAAACTATGGCCGCATTTGGGACCAAATCGACTGGCTCGTCGGCAATTTCGACCTTTATTTGGGCTTGCAGGCTGAGTTCACGCAGATCTGGCGCGAAGGCCTCTGGAAGAGCGGCTCTTTCGCTGAGAACTCCTACGGCAAGGACCAGATGCACAACTTCTTCGACCCCAGCGTGAAGGCTGGTGCTACCTATGCCATCAACGGTCGTAACCACATTGTGGCTAATATGGCCTATATGCTGCAAGCACCGCAGTTTAGAGATATCTACGTTTCGCCCCGCACCCGCCAAACTGTGGTGGAAGGCGACCTCAAGAGCGAACGTATCAATGCTTTCGACTTGAGTTACCTCTATCGCTCGCCCATCTTCAAGTTCCGCCTGACGGGTTATTACTATACCTACCAGAATCTTATCTGGAACCGCAGCTTCTATTGCGAGAATGTGTTCCAGAACACCACGACCAGCGCCAACTCCTACACCAGCGAGTTCATCAATTTCATTATGACCGACATCAACCAGAAGAGCCTTGGCGTGGAATTGGGCGCAGAATGGAATGTCACCCCGACCGTCACCTTGCAGGCTGCTGCTGCCAATGGCATCCATGTGTATCGCAACAACCCGATCTTCTCTGTCTATGACGACAACAATGCCACGGCGTATATCCAAAATAGTGTCGCATACCTGAAAGACTACCACGTGTCCTCTGGCCCCGAAACGGTGGCATCGTTGGGCATCAAATACAACTCACCGAAATACTGGTGGGTCAGCCTCAACGCCAACTATATGGCCAATATGTACTTTGATGTGAACCCATACAACCACACCGAGGAAGGCATGCTGCACTATGCCCAGGGCGACATCCGCATCGAGGATGTGCTGAAACAGACCCCGATGAAGGATGCCTTTACGCTCGACTTCTACGGTGGTTTCTCGAAGCGTTATAAAGGCTATTACTTCTTAGTGAATGTGAGTGTCAACAACCTGCTCAACAACAAGAACACCATCCTCTATGGATACGAGCAGTTGCGCTTCAACGCCAACAACCCCGACATGTTCCCCGACAAGTACTCCTATATGTACGGCCTCAATTATTTCATCAGTTTGACAGTTAGAAAATAAACAATAAACACTTAATAAAATGAAAAACAGAGTATTCAACACATTTCTTCTCCTTGCCATGGTGGGCATGATGTTCACCGCCTGCAAGAAAGAGTATCCTGAACCGCCTATCCAGGACCTGCCTATTGGTGAGGTATACACCATTGAGGACATCCTTAATATGGAACCTGGCACCGTGTTCACAGAAGACGCCTCGGTGTATGGTATCATCACTGCTGACGAGGTGTCGGGCAACCTCTACAAGGCTGCCTTTATGCAGGACCGCGCTACAGGTAAAGCCATTGAGTTGTACCTTAACGCCGTCAGTGGCGTGCGTATCGGTGACTCCGTCCGCATTTATCTAAAGGACGTCACCTATGCCATGTACAACAACCTGCCGCAATTGAGCAATTTCGAGGCTGATGGCCACATCGTCATCTTGGCCAACAACAAGCCCATTGAGCCTAAGGTGACTACCATTGCTGACGTCAACGCAGGAAACCATCTTGCCCAGTTGATACGTTTGGAGAACGTGAGGTTCACCGAACAGAACACCTTCGCTGATCCGACCACCTATGGTAACCGTACATTGGCTGATCCCACGGATTACTCGCAGACCGTCATCGTGCGTACGAGCAACTACGCCAACTTCGCCAACGACTCGCTGCCGCAGGGTACGGGCAATTTGACTGCCATCGCTACGGTGTATAACAACACTTGGCAACTCGTTATCCGTTCGGCCCGTGAGCTTGATTTTGACGGCTATGTGCCTGGTGGCGACAATGGCCTGCCTTATTATCAAGACTTTGCCTCTTCGTTTGGCACCTATACCACCTACGATGTGGCTGGTCCCCAGTCATGGGAAATCGACTACAATACCGCCAAGATGACGGGTTATGCCAACAGCACCAACTATGCTAACGAAGACTGGCTGATCTCAGCCAAGTTCTCCTTGGAGAATGTCTCGAGTGCTAGCTTGACCATGACCTACATTGCCCGTTATTTCAACAACTTGGATAGCGATATTACTCTCCAGGTCTCTTCCGACTACACATCGGGCGACCCGACTTCGGCCAATTGGACGCAAGTCCCTGCCACATGGATTTCGGGTAGCAACTGGAATGACTTCGTTTCCACCACCGTCGACCTTTCGCAATTCGTTGGTCAGAAGGTTTGTGTTGCCGTGAAATACCTCTCCGACGACCAGAAAGCCGGTACCATCGAGGTGCAGAGCATCCTCATCCAAGAGGGTAGTGGCCCGACGCCGCCTCCCGGACCGCAACCTGGTGGCGAAGTGCAAAGTATACCTTACACCCAGAGCTTTGCCTCTGAGTTTGGTACTTATATGACATACGACATCATGGGTGCCCAAACCTGGGAAATCGACTATAGCACGGCCAAGATGACGGGTTATGTCGGTGGCACTTATTACGCCAATGAGGACTGGCTCATCTCTTCGCCGGTGGCCATCACGGGCGTGAGCGATGCCAAAATGACCATGTCGTATATTGGACGTTACTTCAACAACATCAACGATGAAGTCACCATCTGGGCTTCGACGAACTACACTTGGGGTAGCGACCCGAATATGGCCACTTGGGACCAAGTGCCTGCCACTTTGGTGGAAGGCAGCAACTGGAACGATTTCATCACTACCGAAATCGCGCTGACAGACTATGTCGGCCAAACGGTCACTTTCGCTGTGAAATACCTCTCCACCGACAGTAAAGCCGGCACAATGGAAGTGCAAAGCATCACCATCGAGGAAGGCACGGGCGTGACGCCTCCTGAGCCGCCCACTCCTGGCCAAGGCGAAGGTAGCGGCACTGCCGACGACCCGTATAACGTGGCCGCTGGTATCGGCTTGCAGAGCGAAGAGCCCATCGCTTGGGTGCATGGCTATATCGTCGGTGCCGTGAAGTCGGGCTTGAGCTCGGTCACGGGCAACGCCGACATCAACTGGAGCGCTCCGTTCGACCTGGCCACCAACGTGGTCATCGCCGACGATGCTGCCTGCCGTGAGATCAGCCAGTGCATCATCGTCAACCTTCCTGCGGGCAAGCCTTTGCGCATTCAGGTCAACTTGATGGATAATCCCGACAACCTCGGCAAGCATCTGGCTGTGAACGGCAAGCTTCGTAGGTATTTCAACCAGGCCGGTCTGCGCGACAGCGGTGGCACCGAGAATGACTTCGTCTTGGAAGGTGGTGTCACGCCTCCTCCGACACCTGGAACGACCATCTTCTCCGAGACCTTCGCAAGTGGTCAAGGCCAGTTTACCATTGAGGATGTCATGCTGCCTCAAGAGTTGACCTATGTCTGGCAACATGACGCCAGCTATTCCTGCATGAAAGCCAGCGCCTACGTCAATCAGGCCTACGCTGCAGAGAGCTGGCTGATTTCGCCTGTCATCGACCTTTCAAATGCCAGCGCTGCTACGTTGAAGTTCGACCAAGCCGTCAATCATGCCTCACCTGATGGTGCTTTGTCGGTGATGATCTCCACCGATTATGATGGGAACGTCTTCCAAAGCACTTGGACCGAACTGAGCCTCAGCCAATGGCCTGCTGGCAACAACTGGACTTTCATCAACTCCACTGCCGACTTGAGCGAGTATCTGGGTCAGAGGGTGACCATCGCGTTCAAGTACACGAGCAACTTCAACGCCTCTGCCACTTGGGAGGTGAAGAACTTCGTTGTTGAAGAATAAAATATTCCCCTATCTTTGCACGTTGATAAGAAAACGAATTTGAAATGTCAGAGAATATAGTCATCATCCCGACTTATAAGGAAAAAGAGAACATCGAGAAGATCATCCGTTACGTCTTCAACCTGCCTATGGCGTTCGATATTTTGATAATCGACGACAACAGCCCCGACGGCACGGCCGATATCGTGAAAGGTCTGATGCAGGAGTTTGGCGACCGCCTGTTCATGATTCAAAGACCAGGTAAATTGGGGCTTGGCACAGCTTATATCACAGGCTTCAAGTGGGCCTTGGAGCGTGACTATCAGTATGTCTTCGAGATGGATGCCGACTTCTCGCACAACCCCGATGACTTGTCAAGGCTGCATGATGCCTGTGCCAATGGCGCCGATTTGGCTATCGGTTCACGTTACAAGACAGGCGTCAACGTGGTCAACTGGCCCATGGGACGTGTGCTGATGTCGTATTATGCCTCTGCTTATGTGCGTTTCGTCACACGGATGCAGGTGCGCGACACCACGGCAGGCTTCGTTTGTTACACGCGCAAGGTGCTCGAGACTATTGATTTCGACAGAATCAAGTTCGTTGGCTATGCCTTCCAAATCGAGATGAAGTATACCGCCTGGAAACTCGGCTTCAAGATTGAGGAGGTGCCGATTATCTTCACCGACCGCCGTGAGGGACAATCGAAGATGAGCAAGGGTATTTTCCGCGAGGCGGTTTTCGGAGTGCTTAACCTGCGTTGGAGAGGCATGACGGGTAAGATTAAACCAAGAAAGAGCTGATGAATTACTATATCAAAAATGCGACACTTGTCAACGAAGGCCAGACCTTTGTGGCAAGTGTCTTCATTTCGGATGGCAAGATTGCCAAGATTGTGCGCGATGGTCAGGACCCTGAGCCTGCGGTCCCTGAGGCACCTCGAAGGGTCGAAGGGCCGTCTTGGGAAGTCATCGATGCCACAGGCAAATACCTCATTCCTGGCATCATCGATGAACATGTGCATTTTCGTGAGCCCGGATTGACGCACAAGGCTGACATCTATACGGAGAGCCGTGCGGCTGTGGCAGGTGGCGTGACTTCGTTCATGGATATGCCTAACACCAATCCTCAGACGACAACGCAAGAGCTATTGCAACAGAAGTTTGACCTCGCTGCCGAGAAGTCGTTGGCCAATTATTCCTTCTATCTGGGCGCCACTAACGATAACCTTGCTGAAGTTGTTAAAACAGACCCAAAGCGAGTCTGTGGCATCAAGTTGTTCATGGGCTCCAGTACGGGTAATATGCTTGTGGACAAGAACGAAATCTTAGTGCGCCTGTTTAGGGAGTCACCTTGCCTCATCGCTGCGCATTGCGAAGACGAGCAGACCATCCATGAGAACACGGTGCGCTGTAAGGACTTGGCTGCCAAAGGCGAAGTCATCGCCGATGCAAGCATCCATCCTTTTGTCCGCACTATGGAGGCCTGTTACAAATCTTCCGCTAAGGCCGTCGATATGGCGGAGAAGTTCGGTGCAAGGCTGCATGTGATGCATATTTCGACCCAAAAGGAATTGTCGCTGTTTAGAAACGACATTCCGCTGAAAGACAAAAAGATAACGGCTGAAACTTGCCCGCATTACCTGTGGTTCGACAACCATGATTATGAGGCCAAGAGCTTCGCCATCAAGTGCAATCCCGCAATCAAGTCGCATCGCGACAAGGAGGCCTTACGTCTGGCCTTGCGTGACGGCTTGATTGACACCATTGGCACTGACCACGCACCGCATCTGAAAGAGGAGAAGTTTACGGGCGACTATTTCACGAGCAAGTCGGGTTTCCCGTCCATACAGCATTCTTTGGATGTCATGACGGAGATGTTCGATATGCCATTGTTGGTGCAGTTGATGTGCCATAATCCAGCTATCTTATATCAGATCGATCGCCGCGGTTTCATCCGCGAAGGCTACTATGCAGATTTGGCCTTGATCGACATGAATGCCAGCCATAGGATTTTGGACAACGACGAATACTCGAAATGTGGTTGGACGCCTTACGATGGTTTGGAGGTCCATTCCCGGGTGACGCATACCTTCGTGAACGGTAACCTCGTGTTTGAGAACGGCACGTTCCACGAAGAGGCAAAAGGCGCCCGATTGATGTTTAACCGTTGAGAAGAAAATAAATCAAGGAATATGAAGAAACTGTTTTTATTATTTGCTATGGCCTTGGCTTTTGCCTCATGCACGGCCAAACTGACAGAGGAAGTGGTCGAGACCTATCCTGACGGAAAGGCTCAAAGGACCCAGTTTTTAAATAGGAAGGGCTCTTGTGTGAAAGAAGTTGAGCTATACGAGACGGGTCAGGTGAAGATGGAAGGTGGCATAAAAGACAATAAACGCGAAGGCGAGTGGAAAGCTTATTTCCCTGACGGTCGCGTGCAAAGCATCGGCACCTTTGTGAAAGGCTTGCGTACGGGACAGGCAACCGTTTGGCAAGAAAACGGCAACCTCTTACAGGAAGGATCCTATAAGGATGGCAGGCACGTCGGAAAATGGAAGTATTACGACGAGCTGGGCAACCTCCTCAAAGAAGTCGATTACGGCGAATAAGGCTTATTTCCTGTCTTTCCAGCTATACAGGTTCATGCCGAAGGTAAACTCGGCATAGTCGATGACGACTTCATGCACCTTCATGAAACTGCCCACGAACATATTGCGGTTTTCGCCAAGGTAATACTTAAAGCCCAAGCGGCCATAGAAGGTGCGGTAGCAGGGTGGGAGGTAGGTGTCCTCAAAATTGCTTTCCGATGACTCGGCCAAGCCCCAGGTCTTCTTTTGGTCGGTGCCAGAGTAGATGCCGTGCCAGAGGTAATAGGCGCCACCAAGGCAGAAGGCAAAGCGATTGTAGTTAATCTCGAACATGGCCGATGGCGCGAAGTGCAGGCCGCGGGCGAAGCTGTATTCCATCAGCGGAATGGCATCATCGCCGGTGAAGTATTCGTGACCGTCATCGTACATCTGATGGGCTTTCTCGTACATGCGTTTGGTCTCACCTGTCCAGCCGAAATCCAAGGCGAGGTCGTAACTGAACTTGGGATGGAACTGACGGTGTATACCTAATTGGATGACATTGGCAAAATAATACGGACGTTCCACGGGCAGGTCGCTGACCATGGTGCCATCGGCGGTTTGGTAGCTACGCATCCATTCGTTGGTTTGCAACAGGCCAACAGATTCTGTGGCAAAAACCGAAGTGGTCTTTTGGAATTTTGGGCGCGGACGCTCTTTTGGGATCAACTCAGGCCTGCCATTGGGATGATACCGCAAGCCCACCAGCCAACTGAACACATTGATGCCGCAGTTAGGAAGTCTGAATGCAGCGTTAGACGAGTGCGAGAACTGGTAACGTACCAACAAGTCGAAGTTGTCCTCGATCATAAAGGTCGGGCCGGCATCGATGGCGAGGTGGACGTTAGCCACAGAGCCGATGAATTCGTCACCATGCTTGGTCCAGAAGGAGAAGCCGCCCATGATGTCGTAGTCGAATGACCAATACTTGCCTTGATATAGGTGTCCGTTGATAAAGCCACCAAGCGAATAGCAGTCCCCGAGGGCACGCCAATTCTCGCGTTCATAGCCATACGCGTCGCGGTCGATGAATTGGACACTGTCCACATTGTTTTTCTCGAAGCGCAGGAAAGCACCATAAGAAAGGTGGCTGAAGTCTTTTTCCCACTGCATGCGACCATCGGTTTGTCGGCCAATACGCAGGTCGAGGCCGTATTGCGGCAAGACCTTCATATAGGCGTGGCGCTCCTCAAAAGGGAAGTATTTGCCCAAGCGGCCGTCAACCTCAAAAAATGTACGGTTGTCGTAGCTGTAGAATGATTCTTGGGCAGTTGTTGTCTTGAAAAGGCTAAGGGCAAAGAACAATGTGGCAAAACGAAGCGTCTTGCCGACTTGCTTAAACAAAATGGGGTTTCTCATCGGTGATGAATGATTTGGTTAACAAAAGGGTTTAAACGTTACTTGTTGGCTTTCTCTTCGTCGTTGTTGTACCATTCAAGATAGGCTTGTGCACAGGCTGTACCTGAATCTACAAGGTTCTGCTTTTTTGCGTCAGAGATATCGAAGTCGATGGGGCCGACGTCAAAGGTGTCGATGAAGACCGTGCGCTGCCAGTCGTCGTTGTGCAGGTGCACGCTGTCCTGCGCGTCGAGAAGCGTAGTGATCAAGGCCTTGGTGTATGAAAACAGCGACTTGATTTCTTTCGCTGGGGGTTGGAATTCCGGATCGATGAACTTGGCGATCTCTTCTTTTCCATCCAAGCGGAAGCCTAAGGTCTCTTTGTTGTAGACATAGAGGTTTTTGGATTGACCAGGTCTGGCAGCTCTGGGCGAAAGTGTCGACAGCTTCTCATTGAGGATTTCGTAATATTCGGTTCGTTTCGCGTTGTTTTGCTGGTCATATACAAGATTCTTGCGGTCGAAGACTTTGATGGCGTAGTTGTCGAGAAGGCCACCGTCAACATAAACATGGTTGTCTTTGTTGACGCCTTTCACCGCAGCAAAGAACAAGGGGATGGACATGGAGATGCGGGCGGCATCGGCCACTTTGACGTCCGGGGTGTTTTTGGCGTTGAACACCTTGGTGCAACCTGTCGAGAGGTCGGCGCCAATCAAGTTGATGTCCTTGTATTTCGTTTCGTCCTGTAGGTCCTTAAAGGAGGCCTCTCCGTTGCCGGTTTTTTGCTTGATGTAATCGGCCATCAGGTTGCGGAAGAAGTCGCCTTTATACCAACCGTAATCCGTGATGAAGCGTTTGGTGTCGCGGATGTATCCCCAAGAGTCGTCCAGGAAGTTTTGGAAATTGAGGTTCCAAAGGATGTCTCTCAGCTCGGCGGCAGAATAGCCCAACCCGATGAGGACGGCCACCATGGCGCCTGCCGAGGTGCCAGCTACGCGTTTGATGTCTTTGAGGATGCCTTCCCGGTCGAGGACCTCAAGGGCGCCAACGTAAGCGATACCTTTCACGCCACCGCCTTCAAAGACGAGGTTCTTAAAGTGATACTTGCTTGTGTTGCTGTTCTTATTCATGGCATGTTGTATTTAGTTTCAATCAACCATCCAAGTGGTGCCTTCCTTACCATCCTTAAGGGTGATATGGAGCTTGGCCAGTTCATCACGAATCTTGTCGCTGGTAGCCCAGTCCTTGTTGGCTCGGGCTTGCTTGCGGATGTCGATGATGGTCTGCATGAGGCCGTCGACGATGGCGCCGCTGCCGTCGGAAGCGTTGCTCTCCACCAAGCCGAGGATGTCGAAGACGAAGTCGTTGAACAGTTTGTTGAGTAGTTCCAGTTCTGTAGGATTGATTTGTGCCTTGCCGTCTTTGACGGTGTTGACGATGCGCACGGCCTCGAAGAGGTTGGCGATGACGATGGGACTGTTGAAGTCGTCGTTCATGGCATCGTAGCAGGCGTCAACAATCTTTTGGATGTCGAGGCTGGCAGCACCTTCAGTGGCTTTTAGTGTCTTGACAGCTTTCACGGCTTCCATCAGGCGGTTGTAACCCTTTTCAGCAGCTTGCAAGGCTTCGTTGCTGAAGTCCAAGGTGCTGCGGTAGTGGGCTTGCAGGATGAAGAAGCGGATGGTCATGGGGCTGTAAGGCTGTGCAATCATCTCCTCGCCTTTGGCGTTGATGTGGCTGCCCTTGAAGAACTCATCGAGGGTGATGAAGTTGCCCAATGACTTGCCCATCTTCTGTCCACCAATGGTGATCATGTTGTTGTGCATCCAGTAGGTGACGGGTTGTTTGCCATTGGCGGCCACGCTCTGTGCAATCTCCGACTCGTGGTGGGGGAACATGAGGTCCATGCCGCCGCCGTGGATGTCGAAGGTCTCGCCGAGATATTTGCATCCCATGGCCGAGCATTCCATGTGCCAGCCCGGGAAGCCGTCGCTCCAAGGTGAAGGCCAGCGCATGATGTGCTTGGGTTCGGCTTTCTTCCAAAGGGCGAAGTCGACGGGGTTGTGCTTCTCTTCCTGGCCGCTCAGCTCGCGCGTGGTGTTGAGCATCTCCTCGAAGTTGCGTCCCGAGAGGATGCCGTAGGGGTGCTCCTTGTTATATTTCTCGATGTCGAAATACACCGATCCGTTCTCAACATAGGCGTAGCCGTGGTCGAGGATTTTCTGTACCATGGCAATTTGCTCGATGATGTGACCTGATGCGTGCGGCTCAATCGAAGGACGCAGCACATTCAGCTTGTCCATGGCGGCATGATAGCGATTGGTGTAGTACTGCGCCACCTCCATGGGCTCAAGGTTCTCAAGGCGGGCCTTCTTCGCGATTTTGTCCTCGCCTTCGTCAGCATCGTGTTCCAAGTGACCCACGTCGGTGATGTTACGTACATAGCGGACTTTATAGCCGAGGTGTTTCAGATATCTGAAAACCAGGTCAAAAGTAATGGCTGGACGGGCGTGACCAAGGTGGGCATCGCCATAGACAGTGGGTCCGCAGACATACATGCCCACATGAGGGGCGTTGAGGGGTTTAAAAGGTTGCTTGCAGCGCGAGAGGCTGTTGTAGATATATAAGGTGCCGTTCATCATTGATGGGTTTTTTGAATTATTGCGCAAAAGTACAAAATAAAGCTGTAGCATGTGAATTTGTTCAAAAAAACTGTACAACCTATCAATGCTTTTCGTAACTTTGCAGCCTAAGAACAACTTTAAACTTTTAATCACATGTACGCTAATTTTCAAGAGTATCTCAAAAAGGAGCTGGCTCAGATTGAAGCCGACGGCCTGTATAAAAGAGAACGCATCATCGAGAGTGCCCAAGGCGCTGAAATTATGGTTGGTGGCAAGGTGTGCCTCAACTTCTGCGCAAATAATTACCTCGGTTTGGCCGACAACCCGGAACTGATTCAAGCCGCCAAGGACGGTATGGATGCCCGTGGCTTTGGTATGGCCTCGGTCCGCTTCATCTGCGGTTGCCAGGACCTCCACAAGAAGTTGGAAGCCAAGATCGCTGAGTTCTTCGGCACGGAAGACACCATCCTCTATGCTGCTTGCTTCGACGCCAATGGTGGTGTGTTTGAGCCGCTGCTCGGTCCCGATGATGCCATCATCTCCGATGCTTTGAACCACGCTTCCATCATCGACGGCGTGCGCCTCTGCAAGGCCCAGCGTTTCCGCTATGCCAATGCCGACATGGCCGACCTTGAGAAGCAATTGCAGGATGCACAAGGCTGCCGCTTCCGCCTCATCGTCACCGACGGTGTGTTCTCGATGGATGGCAACGTCTGCCCGCTTGACAAGATTTATGAACTGGCACAGAAATACAATGCCATGGTGATGGTCGACGAGAGCCACTCCGCTGGTGTGGTCGGTCGCACGGGCCGTGGTGTCACCGAGCACTACAACCTCCGTGGCAAGATCGAAATCTTGACCGGTACCCTCGGCAAGGCCTTCGGCGGTGCCATGGGTGGCTTCACCACAGGTCGTAAGGAAATCATTGACATGCTGCGTCAGCGCAGCCGTCCGTACCTCTTCTCCAACTCAATGGCTCCGGGTCTCGTGGCCGCTGGCATCCGTATGTTCGAGATGATGAGCGAGACTAATGCCCTGCAGGACAAGCTGCATGAAAACACCGCCTACTTCATCAAGAAGATGACCGAGGCTGGCTTCGACTGCAAGCCTTCGCAATCCGCCATCTGCGCCGTGATGCTCTACGATGCCCCGCTGTCGCAGAAGTTCGCCGCCAAGTTGCAGGAAGAAGGCATCTTCGTCACTGGATTCTACTATCCTGTGGTGCCGAAGGGACAGGCCCGTATCCGTGTTCAGGTGAGCGCCGCCCACGAACGTGAGCACCTCGACAAGTGCATCGCCGCCTTCGTGAAGATTGGTAAGGAATTAGGAATCTTGAAATAAGGAATCTTGAAATGAAAAAGATATTAATCGTTGGTTCCGGCGGACAGATCGGAACAGAATTGGTGAAGAAGCTCCGTGCTACCTACGGAAACGAGAATGTGGTGGCCTCGGATCTTCGCCCTTTGACTGGTGAGATTGTCGAGACCGGTCCTTTTGAGAGAATCGACTCGACGCAGGTCATGCAGATTGTCGACGTAGTGAAACGCTATAACATCGACACCATCTATAACCTCGCTGCCATCCTTTCGGCCACGGCCGAGAAGAACCCCATGTTGGGTTGGAATGTCGGCATCGGTTCGTTGGTGAACTGCCTTGAGACGGCACGCGTTTTCAACTGCGCCGTCTTCACGCCATCATCCATTGGCGCTTTCGGCGCCAGCACGCCGCACGACAACACACCTCAAGATACCATCCAGCGTCCTAACACCATCTACGGTGTGACCAAGGTCACGGGTGAGCTGCTGAGCGACTATTACTTCACTCGCTTTGGCGTGGATACCCGCAGCGTCCGTTTCCCGGGCTTGATCAGCAACTTGACGCTGCCTGGCGGTGGCACCACCGACTACGCCGTGGAGATTTACTACGCTGCCGTGAAGGGCGAGAAGTTCTACTGCCCCATCAGCAAAGGCACCTACATGGACATGATGTACATGCCTGACGCTCTGGACGCCATGGTCGACATCATGGAGGCCGACCCGAGCAAGCTGGTGCACCGCAACTCGTTCAACGTGACGGCCATGAGCTTCGATCCGGAGATCATCTACAACGCCATCAAGAAATATTATCCGAACTTCGAGATGGAGTACAAGTTCGACCCGATCCGTCAGGCCATCGCCGACAGCTGGCCGAACAAGATGGACGACAGCTGCGCCCGCAAGGAGTGGGGCTGGAACCCGAAGTACGACCTCGACAAGATGACGGTCGACATGATCGAGACCTTGAAGAAGAAGCTGCTGTAATTAAGCAGTTTGAAACGAAGAATGGAGAGGCGAATGCTTCTCCATTTTTCGTATTTTTGCGTCACAAACACTTTGGTTTATTATGCTCTCCAACCTAAAAAAATACCATATTATCCTCGCGTCAAAATCCCCGCGCCGGCAGGAACTGCTGCGTGGTATGGGGGTTGACTTTGAGATTCTGACCAAGGAAACGCCTGAAAACTATCCGTCAGACCTGCCTTTGGACGAGGTCCCGAAATACCTCAGTCTGCAAAAGTCACTGGCGTTTGATGACGATGAACTGCCCGCTGATTATTTGCTGATCACCTCCGACACCGTCGTGATTTGCGAAGGCGAAATCCTGGGCAAGCCGAAGGATAGGGAAGACGCATCCCGGATGCTCGAACTGCTTTCGGGCAAGACGCACCATGTGGTGACGGGTGTCACGGTACGTTCGGCGGAGAAGACGGAATCGTTTGCGGTGCGTTCCAATGTGACTTTTGCAGAATTGGAACAAGACGAAATCGATTATTACATCGAGCATTGCAAACCTTACGACAAGGCGGGTGCCTACGGCATCCAGGAATGGATAGGGTATGTGGGCATCAGCGGACTGGAAGGCTCGTTCTACAACGTGATGGGCCTGCCAACGCGGAAATTGTATCAATGCTTGAAAAGCTTCTGAGTTTTTTGCTATTTTTGCAGAATAATGTTGTGAGATGAACAAAAAGCGCCCGAAAATATTGATTACCAATGATGACGGCTATGCCGCCAAAGGCTTGCGCAAGCTGGTCACGCTAATGCGTACGCTCGGCGATGTAGTGCTGGTCTCCACCGACGAGGTGATGTCGGCCAAAAGCCATTCCTGCACCATCCGCGAAAGGCTCTATGTTCGTCTCGTTCACGAGGAAGAAGGTTTCAAGGAGTACCGTTGTAATGGCACTCCTGTTGACTGTGTGAAGCTTGGCTACCAGAAGTTGATGCCGCAGTGGCCCGACTTGGTTGTCTCGGGTATCAACCATGGGATGAACGCCGCCACAACGGTCGTCTATTCGGGCACTATCGGCGCCGTCATCGAGGCTTGCATGAACGGCTTGACTGCCATCGGCTACAGCCTCTTTAGCCTCGACCCCGATGCCGACTTCGACCATCTCGACAAGGCCATTCTTGAAATCACACAGAAGGTGTTGAACGAAGGCCTGCCCAAGGGCGTCTGCCTTAATGTAAACTTCCCGAAACGGAGTGAAGAGCCATTGAAGGGCATCAAGGTCTGTCGTCAGGCGGCCTGCCGTTGGGTGGAGCTGTTCAAGGACCAGTATGACGAAAATGGACAGCAGTTTTACGACTTGGAAGGCACCTTTGAGAGCGACGACGTCACGCCCGACACCGACCTGTGGGCCTTGCAGCACAACTATGCCTCGGTGGTGCCTACTTGTTTCGACTGGACGGCGCATCATTGTCTTGAACCCATGAAGAATTACGAATCAATAAGCATATAGTCATGAAAATCAAGGATAGTTTTTGGCTGGGATTGCTGGCGGGAGCCGCCAGTTTTGGCTTGTTTTTCCTGTTGCTGAGCCTTATCCCTTGGGGCGCCCAGTATGGTCGTGCTCCCTATCTGCTGGCTTTTATTCCAGGTATAGTCCTTTTTAGGATGGCCTTGGTAAAATGGAATTACGAACGCATCGGTAAAGGCATCCTACTCGTCACGGTTGTGGGCATGCTGCTTGTCTTTTTCCTGTATAAAGTCTGATTCCCATGAAGTACTATATCATAGCAGGTGAGGCTTCGGGCGACTTGCATGCCTCAAACCTCATGGCTGAAATCAAGAAGAAAGACTCAAAGGCGGAGTTTCGCGGGTTTGGTGGCGACCGAATGAAAAAGGAAGGCCTCGACCTTGTGAAACATTACCGCTCCATGGCTTTCATGGGCTTTGTGGAGGTGGCGGTCAACCTGCGAAAAGTGTTGGGTAATATAGCCATGTGCAAAAAGGATATCATGGCATATCAACCTGACGCGGTCATTTTGGTGGACTATCCTGGCTTCAACATCCGTATTGCCGATTTTGCCCATGAAAAAGGCTTCAAGGTGATCTATTACATCTCCCCGCAGGTCTGGGCATGGAAGCGCAGACGTGTACACAAAATCAAGAAGTCGGTGGATAAGATGCTTGTCATCCTGCCCTTCGAAGAAGAGTTTTACAGGCATTATGGCGTTGACGTGACTTTCGTGGGCAACCCCTTGCTTGATGAACTGGCAAAAGTTGGCAACAGCAACCGATCGATTTTTTTGCGCCGCAATAGTCTGGGCGAGAAGCGCGAAATCATCGCCCTATTGCCTGGCAGCCGTCGTCAGGAGGTGAAACGTGTCCTCCCTGTGATGTTGAAGGCAGCGAAACACTTCCCCAACTATCAGTTTGTCATCGGTGCCGTCTCTTCGCTCGACAAGTCCTTGTATAAGGACATCGTTGGCACTTCCGATGTGTTTTTGGTCGAAAACCAAACCTACGAGTTACTGCAAAACTCCAGTGCGGCTTTGGTCACTTCGGGTACGGCGACCCTTGAAACGGCGCTGTTTTCCATACCCGAGGTGGTGTGCTACAAGGCGACGGGTTTGTCATATCGTATAGCAAAGAGGTTGGTGAAGGTGAAGTTCATCTCCTTGGTCAATCTGGTTATGGATAAGGAAGTGGTCAAGGAATTGATTCAAAATGATTTGACAGAAGACAACATAGTCAAAGAGTTGGAGCAACTGCTTCATAATGGCAAACGTCAACGTCAGTTGTTGGAAGACTACGATGAGTTGAAAGAACGATTGGGTAATGCAGGAGCTTCGGAGAAAGCGGCAGAGATCATTTGTGAGTCTTCGAGAAAACGAAACCATAGTTGATTTTTTTGAGTAATGGAACAATAGATGACTGATTACGCCAAATACCCTTTTGTCAGGCTGTTGATACCCTTTTCCATGGGCATTTGGTGTTGTGTTGGTCTTCCTATGCTTCATCTTGCTCCGCTGACGGTTGTCGCTATAGCTGTTGTGCTCTTTGCCATGGCTTCGGTGACGGCTTTCATCTTGAAAAGTTACCGCTATAATTGGGTGTTTGGCATCGTGATGGCGTGTTATCTTGCCTTAACAGGGTATGCTATTACGCAAGTCCACGAATCGGAGGTTCAGAAGGATTATTACCGCAATTTTGAGAAGGGGGCTACATATTATGTCGCCCGCATCTATGATGCCCCGACAGAGCGAACGAATTCAATTCGCGCGGTGCTGAGCCTGGAGTACCAGTTTGGTGATAGTATGCCTTCAAGGCCGGTTACGGGCAAGGTGATGGCGTATTTCCCCAAAAGCGATACGGCTTTCTCGCTGCATTATGGCGATCTGATTGCCATTCCTGCTCCAATACGTGAGGTGACGCCTCCCTTGAATCCCGAAGAGTTCGACTATCGTGCCTACCTGATTCACAAAGGCATCACGGGGCAAACCTATCTGAAAGAGGGTGACTGGCTGGACTTGCAAACGAATAACGCTAACCCCATCTATGCTTTCTCATATCGTTTTCGTGACGTTTTGTTGGCTTCGCTGCAGCGTAGTGGCCTCGACAATGATGAGTTTGGGGTTGCCGCTGCCATTTTGTTGGGTTATGACGACAAACTTGCTGATGAAGTTCGCAAAAACTATGTGGCAGCCGGTTCCATGCATATCCTTTGCGTATCGGGCATGCATGTCGGCATCATCTTTTTGATAGCAAGTTTTCTGCTGGGTTTCCTTAACCGCAAGAAATGGCAAAAAACGTTGAAACATGTGATTTTGCTGGTCTTGATATGGCTTTATGCCCTCATCGCCGGGCTTTCGCCTTCCATACTCCGTGCTTCTTTGATGATCACTTTCGTGATTGTCGGAGAGATGATCGGGAGAAAAGGCTTCGTCATCAACTCGATAGCCGCTTCGGCGTTTGTCTTGCTGTGTATCAACCCATATAATCTGTTTGAAATCGGTTTCCAGTTGTCGTATGCCGCTGTTATTGGCATTGTGGTTCTGCAAAGGCCTATCTATAACTTGATATATCTGAAAAACAAACTGCTTGACAGGGCCTGGGAGATCACGGCGGTGGCGCTGGCGGCACAGATGGCGACAATACCGTTCACGCTCTTTTATTTCCATCAGTTTACCTCTTATTTCTGGCTAAGCAATTTGTTCATGACGCCTATCTCGTTTTTGGTCATCATCAGTGGTATGGTGCTGCTGTTGGTGTCGTGGATACCTTATGTCAATGTGCTGGTCGGTTATCTGGTGTGGGGCGCAGTGTATGTGATGAATGCCTTCGTCTCGTGGGTGGAAAGCTTGCCTTTTTCCATAATTAAAGGATTGTATGTCAGCGAATTTGAATTTGCCATGCTGCTTCTGGCCTTTTTGCTTCTGCTCCTGATGGTCGCTTCACGCAATAGGCGTTTGTTCATCCCATTGCTGTCAGTGTTGTTAGTGGTAATGGTGTCGACGACGATTCGTTTGTATAAAACCGATAACCAGAGAGGAATGACCTTCTTCAGTTTGCGCAACCATACGGCTGTTGATTTTGTGAGGGGAGGAGAGCATGTGCTTTTGGCGGATTCTGCCTTGATGGCCGATGTGTCAACGGTGGATTATAGCCTGCGGGGCGCATGGACGAAACAGCATCTCTCACCTCAGCCCGAAACAATCGGCCTTGAGGAGGATTATGAAAACGGTTTCGTGCGAAAGCAATCTAACCTTATTACCTTTGAAGGAAAGCTATTGGCGCTTTGGGATGGCCAGCGATACCACGATAGTCTTTCTTATCGCCTGCCTGTGGATTATTTGTTGGTTGTTGGTAAGCAGCAACCCGATGTCCAGTCGATTGTGTATAGCTATGATGTGAAGCAGTTGCTCATCGACGGCTCGGTGCCTCGTTATCTGATGACACGTTGGGTGGCCCAAGCCGATGCTGCCGCCTTACCTTATTATACTATTGGTGATGGCGCACTGGTGTTAGACAAACCTTAGTTTATCTGTTTATTTAGTTTGTTGATAATCAGTATATTATCATATATTGCAGAAAAAATTTCAAAAAATTGAAGAAAAAAACTTGTCAGTTTCAAAAAAGGTTGTACTTTTGCACCCGCAAAGCAAAGCAATAGAGTTCTTTTTCAGGCTGGTCCGGTAGTTCAGCTTGGTTAGAATGCCTGCCTGTCACGCAGGAGGTCGCGAGTTCGAGTCTCGTCCGGACCGCAAGAGCGCAAGTCAAATAGACCTGCGCTTTTGTTTTTTAAGCACCTTATCGAAATCGTAGTTTATGTCATTTATCGATGAAATCAACAGGCGGAGGACGTTCGCCATCGTCAGCCACCCCGATGCGGGTAAGACCACTTTGACCGAAAAACTGCTGCTTTACGGCGGTGCCATTCAGGTGGCCGGTGCCGTGAAGTCGAACAAGATCAAGAAGACAGCCACTTCCGACTGGATGGAGATTGAACGCCAGCGTGGCATCTCCGTGGCTACCTCCGTCATGGGCTTTGACTACAAGGATATCAAAATCAACATCCTGGATACGCCTGGCCACAAGGACTTTGCCGAAGACACCTTCCGCACTTTGACCGCTGTCGACAGCGTCATCGTGGTCATTGATGCCGCCAAAGGCGTAGAGTCGCAGACGGAGAAGTTGGTCGAGGTGTGCCGTATGAGGAATACCCCTATCATCGTTTTCATCAACAAGATGGACCGCCCAGGTAAGGATGCTTTTGAACTGCTTGACGAAATCGAACAGAAACTGAACATACGCTTGACCCCGCTGAGTTGGCCTATCAATATGGGTCCGAAGTTCAAGGGTGTGTACAGCATCTACGACAAGAGCCTCTATCTCTTCAACTCCGATAAGCAACATATCACCGAGGGCATCGCTTTCGACGACCTCAACAATCCCGAGTTGGATAAGATGATTGGCGAGGATGCCGAGACTTTGCGTAATGAGACAGAGTTGGTGCAGGGTGTTTACGACGATTTCTCGCGCGATGCTTATCTTAAAGGTGACATTTGCCCTGTGTTCTTTGGTTCGGCATTGAATAACTTCGGTGTGAAGGAACTGTTGGATTGCTTTATTGAGATTGCCCCTACACCGATTGGTCGCGACACAGTGGAACGTCGCATCGAGCCGACCGAGGAAAAGTTCACGGGATTCGTCTTTAAGATTCACGCCAACATGGACCCCAACCACCGCGACCGTATCGCCTTCGTGCGTGTGGTGTCGGGACGTTTCGAGCGCAACAAGAACTATTTCCACGTGCGTCAGCGCCGCGAACTGAAGTTCTCTAACCCCACGGCTTTTATGGCGCAGAAGAAATCGGTGTTGGAAGAGGCCTATCCGGGCGACATCGTGGGTCTGTATGATGCCGGCAACTTCAAGATCGGCGACACCTTGACCGAAGGCGAAATCCTCAATTACAAAGGCATCCCGAGCTTCTCGCCCGAGCAGTTCCGTTATGTGGAGAATGCCGACCCGATGAAGTCGAAGCAGTTGGCTAAAGGCCTGGAACAATTGACCGATGAGGGTGTGGCGCAACTCTTCACTGGTAAGATGACGGGCCGTAAGATCATCGGTACGGTGGGTGAGCTGCAGTTTGAGGTCATCCAATACCGCCTGCTGCATGAGTACAACGCCTCCTGTCGTTATGAGCCCATCTCGCTTTACAAGACTGCATGGATCACGAGCGACAATGAGGAGCAACTCGCCGATTTCAAGATGCGCAAAGGCCTCAATCTTGCGGAGGACAAGGACGGCCGCGATGTGTTCTTGGCCGAGTCGCCTTATGCTCTCCAGATGGCTATGGAGAAGTATCCTGACATTGAGTTCCATTTCACCTCGGAGTTTTAGTAACCAAGCCTCCCATGTCATTTCCGTTAGCATCCTATGTCATTCCTGCAAGGGCTTGTGCGATGGAGAGGAATCTATAGGAGGCGGTTCAAAGATGCAAAACCTTAAAAGACGGCCTCATCCGGTATAGATCCCATGCCTTTGCCCACATGCCTCCGTAGGGATGACATCCCTGCTGAGGCCTGCTGGTATGATGTGCATTCAAATAGTTTTTTTCTTTTTTTTTCTTGCATCAATTCAAATAATCCCTAATTTTGCAGTGATAAACAGTTAAACAATTGACTACGTCGAATTATCATTTCAACAATTAAACAATCAACAATTAAACATCATTGCAATGGGATTTTTCAAAGAATTCAAGGAATTTGCCGTTAAAGGCAATGTAATGGACATGGCTGTCGGTGTCATCATCGGCGGCGCGTTCGGCAAAATTGTCACTTCTTTGGTGAACGATGTCATCATGCCGTTGATCAGCAAGGCAACGGGTGGTGTGAGTTTCACTGACATGTTCATTAATCTGACCAACGATGAGAAATTTGCGACACTTAAAGCAGCACAAGAAGCTGGTGTTTCAGTGTTCGCTTGGGGTCAATTTGTTCAGAATATCATTGATTTTCTGATCATTGCATTGTGCATCTTCTTGATGGTTAAGGCTATCAACAAGGCTAAGAAGAAGGAAGAACCTGCACCTGAAGCTCCCAAAGGCCCAAGCCAAGAGGAACTCCTTACCGAAATCCGCGACTTGCTGAAGAACAAATAATCTTTGCATGTCGATGTATGAAAAAAGCATCCGCAGTTGCGGATGCTTTTTTTGCGGTCTCTAAGCCCGTCGAAGAGCCGCTTTCAGAAAAAAACACTACATTTGCATTCTCAAATGGTGGCTCAATGATGCGTAAACTAATGCTCATATTGGGGATGGTCTTTTGCTTCGCCTTCACTGCAAGGGCGACGCACCAGCGTGCCGCAGAAATCACTTACACGTGGCTCGGTGGCAATGCCTATGAGTTTACGCTGACTTGTTATACCTACACACCTAGTCCCGCGGGCCTGCAGCGCGACTCCCTGTTAGTGCAATGGGGCGATGGCAACGAGGAATACATTCCCCGTGTGGTGATGCAAAACCTTGGCGATGACTATACGCTGAATGTCTACAAGCAGATTCATAACTTCTCGTCATCAGGGGCCTACACCATCAGCATGGAGGATGCCAACCGTAACTTTGGCGTTATCAATGTGCCCAACTCGGTGATGGTGCCCATGCACATTGAGACCGAACTGGTCATCAATCCTTTCTTGGGCTACAACAACTCCGTACAACTGCTCAATGCACCCGTTGACAAGGGCTGTGTGGGCAAACTCTATTTGCACAATCCTTCGGCCTACGATCCCGATGGCGACAGTTTGAGCTATAAACTGATCAACTGTAAGGGCTTGGATGGCATGGATATTCCAGGCTATTCTTTCCCTGAGGCATCGCATAGTTTTGAGATAGATCCTGTCACGGGTGAGCTGCGCTGGGAGAATCCTTTGTTGCAAGGCGAATACAATGTGGCCTTTATGGTCGAGGAATGGCGCCATGGAGTGAAAGTGGGTTCGGTGATTCGTGACATGCAGATCCTGATTTCGGCCTGTAGCAACAACCTTCCTGAGATACAGTGCGACGACTTCTATTGCCTCGTGGCAGGCGAACAACTGGGCTTTGTGATCTCTGCCTCCGATCCCGATGGCAACCAAGTCACTCTTACCGCGTCGGGTGCACCTTTCGAAGTGGCGGTCAGCCCTGCCGTGCTCAATCCTGAAACGGCCATAGGCTTGAATCCTCAGATGGAGTTCGTTTGGAACACCAGTTATGCCCATATCCGTAACACACCCTATCAGGTGGTCATCCATGCTAAGGATGATGACACCCCCGTAAGCCTTACCAATGTCAAGACGGTGACCATCAATGTGATGGCTCCCAAGATTCAGGGCCTCACTGCAGAAGTGCATGGCCATGACGCAACGCTATCGTGGATGCCTTATCCTTGCCCCAATGCCGTGGCTCTGTTGGTCTACCGTAAGGCGGGATGTGATGGTTATGAGCCTGATCCTTGTGAGACAGGCATCCGAGAGGGGTACCAACTATTGACGACGTTGAATAATGTCGCGGCAACCAGTTATACAGACTTGGATTTGCCTCAAGGCATGGCTTACGAATACCGTGTCTTGGCCCAGTTCCCCGATGGCGCCTTGAGCATCGTCAGCGACGCCGCTTGTGTCATGCTGAAGAATGACAGCCCGCTGATGACCCATGTCACCAACGACAGTATCGACCTCGTCTCTGGTCATGTCGTGACGTGTTGGGCTAAACCTAAAGAGATTGACGAGCAATATGTCGCGCCGTTCTCCTATTCCTTGACCCGCATTCTCAATGGTGAGACGTCGGTCGTTTACGAAGGTGCCGACACGACCTTCCTTGATGCCAATATTGATTTGTCAGAAGCCAATACGTTGGTTTACAAAGTGGAGATGCGCGATGCACATCAGCTGCTGATGGGTGAGAGTGCTACTGCTTCGGCCGTCATGCTTTCGGTCAATGGCTTCAATGAAGAGGCCAACCTATCGTGGACCGAAGCCGTGCCTTGGCTCGTCGATAGTACACAGGTTTATAAAGAGGAGGATGGTCGCTTCGTCTATGTCGCATCGGTGACAACTATGGAGTATACCGACACAGAGGTAGAGAGCGACGAAACCTATCGTTATTATGTCCGTACCTTCGGACATTATACTATTGAGGGCGTTTTGCATCCATTGGTCAATTACTCTGCCATCAAGACGGTGCGTATTGGCCATGAGGAGCCCACGGAGGAGTTCTCCTATACCTTGCCCAATGTCATCACACCCAATGGCGACGGCTTCAATGACGTCTTCGAACCTAAGGTGACAGGCTTGTCGCTGATCACGGGTGCCAAGACAGTCATCTTCAACCGTTGGGGCAACATCCTTTTTGACACCGATGACCCACTCATCCAATGGAACGGCAAGAGCAAGCAGACCAAGATGGACTGTCCGCCTGGTACTTATTTCTATGTCACGGATATCACCTTCGTGGGTGTGACAGGGGAGGAGTCGTTGCATCTGCAAGGCTCAATCACCATAGTGAAATAAAAAAAACGGACGGCAACGCCGTCCGTTTTTCATTCGTATGGTTTGAAGAATCAATACTTCATCATCTCAATGAGGTCAACCATGCGGTTGGAATAACCCCATTCGTTGTCGTACCACGACATGATCTTCACCATCTTGCCCATCACCATGGTGCTTTGGGCATCGAAGATGCTGCTGTGGGGGTTGTGGATGACGTCGCAGCTCACGATCGGGTCCTCAGTGTATTCGAGCACACCTTTCATCGGGCCTTCGGCGGCTTCCTTCATGGCAGCGTTGATCTCTTCCTTCGTGGCTTCGGTCTTCAGTGTGCAGACGAGGTCGACGAGTGAACCGGTCGGCGTAGGAACGCGGACGGCGATACCGTCGAGTTTGCCATTCAGTTCGGGGATGACGATACCCACGGCCTTGGCGGCACCCGTGGTGGTCGGGATCTGCGACATGGCGGCGCTACGGGCGCGGCGAAGGTCGCTGTGCGGACCGTCGAGGATGACCTGGTCGTTGGTATAGCTGTGGATGGTAGTGATGTAACCTTGTTCGATGCCGAAACGGTCGTTCAAGACCTTGGCGACGGGAGCCAGGCAGTTGGTGGTGCAGGAGGCGTTGCTGACGCATTCGACCTCGTCGGTCAGGTCGTTGTTGTTCACGCCGACCACGACGGTGGCGTCGATGGCGTCCTTCGAGGGAGCAGAGAGGATGACCTTCTTGGCGCCGTTCTTCAGATGGTCGCCATAGCCGCCCTTGCTGCTTTCCTTCGAGCGGAACACACCAGTGGACTCAACCACCACATCAGGGGTCTTGCCCCACTTGATGTTCAGCGGAGCGCGCTCGGCCGTGACGGGGATGCGCACGCCGTTGACGATCAACGCGGTCTCATCGTATTCCACTGTGCCGGGGAACTTGCCCTGGGTGGAGTCGTATTTCAAGAGGTGGGCCAGCACCTTGGTGCTCGTCAGGTCGTTGACGCCCACGATTTCCAGATTCGGACGTTCGCAGATGATGCGGAACACGTTACGGCCAATGCGGCCGAAACCATTGATACCTACTTTAATCTTTTCCATATTGGTTTGTGTTTAGATGTTGTTCTTTAACAAAGAAGCTGCAAAAATACGATTTCTAAAGAAAACTTCGGCCGTTTTTCACTATTTTTGCAAAATCTATTTTTCAATTATGTCCGAAACGTTTAAATCACAAGCCTTGGAGGCCAATCTGGAGCAGACCAGATACAAAGATATCTTCATCCCTGAGGAACACCAACAGTTTATTGCCCTTTCGGCCAAGTATTTTGGCATCAACAAAAGAGCCAAGGAATGCATCACAGAATATCACCATCCCTTATCTAACCATACCTTCGTCACTGAGGAGCTGCGCAAGATGCTCATGGACGATTTCTGGTTCTATACCCGCGATGACATTCCCGCCGATGCTTTGCACATCCCCTTGGAGATGATGCATAGCCTGTTGAAACCCGAAGTGGCGGCAAAATTGCGTCTCAATGTCATCATCACTTTGATGGAATTTGCCAATAAGGTCATTTCAGAGTCGCAAAAGCATACTGGATTGATCACTTTGGTCTTCGATATCTTGAACGATGCTTTTGAAAGCAACAAGGACATCTACATCTTGGCCACGAAGCATGCCGGCCGCTACCTCGACAAGGTGGCGAATGACGAGCGTTTCAACGCACCGGCCTGCGCTTTGCTCCGTAGGATGCTGCAAGAGAACTACCGCTATTGGCAAGAGACCTCGCAGGTGGAGAATTGGGTGGAGAGCAAGAAGTCGTTGCTCGCCGATGAGGAAATCCAAAAGGTTTGTGAGGAGATTGGCAAACCCTATTTCGATCGTTTGAATACAGAATTAGAAGCTGCCGATACATGGGCAAAGCTGACCGATTTGCCCCATTTTGAGCAGATAGCCAAGCGTTTCTCCGAATCCGAGCAAGCCTTCCCGCATTTCATCACGAAGTTCCATTATGTCTTTTTCCTGCTCCATTTGCCGGGTATGGAGAACCAGCGCGAACGCCTTATCTGGAACATGGACCGTATGATGCGCGATGCCGTCGACGAAATGCCACAGGAGGAACTGATCCCCTTCATCGACACCATCTTCGACCTCGCCGAGGAACTACGTGCTGACTACATGTCGGCCGTGCTTGACTTCCAGCTTACATTAGGACTGAAGATTATCGACGTCGACCAGACCGAGCAGAAGGAGATTGTCAACTACTTTGAGAAGAAACTCATCGCTTTCGGCTTCGTCACGCCAGGCAATGTGTTTGTGGGTGAGGATTGGCAACTCTCGGTGGACGAGAACCATATCAAGAACATCCGCGTTTGGCTGGAGTTGATTGAACATGCAACAACACCGATGGACAAGCTGCTCTCCGCCTTGATTGTCAATTTGAAGCTGGGCGGCATCTTCCTTAGCGACACCGACCTCTTCCAGCGCGAGATCACCAAGGTGCTGAACTCCAACATCACGCCCTATTATAAAAAGGTAAAACAACTGACGCGCATCTTCCCAGTCTACTTCAATGAGCTTGGTGCAGAGGGAGAGATCCGTAACGTGACCACCAACATGGACGAGATCTCAGGCCGTCAGGATAAATTGGTGCATTTCCTTCGTAAACAGGTGCATACCGAGAGTAACAATACACTTATTGGCTTGACTTTCGATGTGTTCAAGTTCTGGAGCGATGGCAACCTCGACTTGCTGAAGCCCATTCTACCCAACAATGTCTTTGAGAGCATCGATAAGGAAAGTACTTGGTTTGTGCCTATCCACAATCTCGTGCAGACCATGTGCGAGATATCCTGCCTTAACCCCGAGGATGTGCTGATGCTTTCGCGTGATGACTTCGAAAACCTTATTGGTTCTGCAGCCCGACGCCTCGAATTGGAGGACGACCTGTATCAACGCGAGCGCGCCCGCTTGATGGACACCCGCGACCTTTATGCCTATCTTCGTGAGAAATACAGCTTCGAGTCGGTCAATATCTTCAGCTCGTTGCGTAGCTTCCCCTTCATCCCTGATGAGGAGATCGACAAGTTCGAGAAGGTGTATAAAGCCAAAGACTTCGGCAAGTCGCTGACCATGATCTACGCCTTCATGGACAAGCTTAAGAGCGTAATCTTTAGTCCCGAACAAAGTGAAGGATGGGAGAATATCTACCACAAGCGTCATATCGCCATCGGCATCCCGTCGATGTATGGCACCTATCGTGAGAACAAGTTTGAAGCTATGGGTCTGACCTTCCGTCTCGAACGTGTGGCCACCCAACTCATGGAGAAGGTGGTGCAAAGCATCAACCTTGAGTATATCTCGGAACGCACCCTGAACCAAATCTATAGGATCCTTGAATATTTTCGCAACGGTCTCGAGCTCGATGGCATCACCAACCAGAGCTTAAACCAAAAACTCGATATGTTGCGCTATTCGCTGACTTCACGCAGCTTCTCCTTCGGACAATACATCAACATCTTCCAGTTCATCGCTGAAGACGTTCGCCGCATCATTATCAAATACTTCCTCAAGTCATATGAGTATCCGTTGAAGATTGTCATCCCGCAGCTCTTTGACCCCGAAGGGAAACTCAACGAACGCGAGACGACAGCCTTGATCAGCAAGAAATCGGAAGAGTTCCACCGTGATCTGCTCTCCGATGCTTTCCTGATGCAGCCCTTGGATAATTTCATCGGCCGCATCCTGGCATCATTGCGCAATATGGAGACTACCCTCAATGAGAAGCTCATCAGCGACATCATGACCTACAATTCGGAGATGCTGATCAGCCCGTTCTGGGAGCGGACGCCCAAGATGGACAACCAAGTCTTCATCGGCAACAAGGCCAACAACCTGAAGAACCTTTACCTGCACGGCATGCCTGTACCTCCTGGGTTCGTCATCACCACTGAGACCTTCCGCCGCAACGAGACCATCAATACCATCCCCGAGCTTCGAACCGAGATTCACGGTATGATACGTAAGCATATCGAGGAGCTGGAACGCATCAGTGGTCGTAAGTTCGGCAATCCTGAAATGCCGCTGCTTGTGTCGGTGCGTTCGGGAACGGCCATCTCCATGCCTGGTGCAATGGATACCTTCCTTAACGTTGGTCTTAACGACGAACAGGTGGAAGCCATTGCTACTGACCCCGACAAGGCATGGGCCATTTGGGACTCGTACCGCCGTTTCCTGCAAAGTTGGGGCATGGCCAAAGGCATCGAACGCGATGTGTTCGACGACGAGATCAACGCCTTCAAGCAGAAGAACAACGTGAAGGTGAAGGCCGATTTCAGCATTGATCAGATGCGTGAGGTGGCGCAGTCCTATCAGCGTATCCTCGCCGATCATGATGTGGTCTTCGAACAGGACTCGTTCAAGCAACTCATTGAATGTGTCAACATGGTCATCGAGTCGTGGAACTCCGAGCGTGCCTTGGCCTATCGACGCCATCTCGGCATCTCCGAGAATTGGGGTACCGCGGTCATCGTACAACAGATGATCTTTGGTAACCGTAGTGAGACCTCGGGCACTGGTGTGGTGTTCACTCAGAACCCTCACCGTGAGCGTCCAGGTGTACACCTTTACGGCGACTTCACCATGCGTAGCCAAGGTGAAGATATTGTTGGCGGTTTGGTCAAGCCCCTGCCTATTGGTGAGACCCAGCGCAAGGCTGCCGGATTGGAAGGCCCATCGATGCAGACTTTGCTGCCTGATATCTACAAGAAGATTTATTCCATCGCTGTTGAGCTTACCGAAAATCTCGGTTATAGCCCGCAGGAGATGGAGTTCACCTTCGAGAGCGACAAGCCAGAGGACTTCCACATCCTGCAGATTCGCGACCAAGACCTCAAGACCGAAGAGGAGAAGACGGCCTTTGTGCAGTCGCCTGACGAGATGCACCAGCTTGGCCATGGTATGGGCATAGGTGGCGGCGCCATGAATGGTTTGGCTGCCTTCAATGCCAATCAGATCAAGACTTTGCGCGAACAGCATCCTGATAGTCAAGTCATCCTCGTTCGCCCCGACACGGTTCCCGATGACATCGGTATGATTTTTGACTGTGATGGTCTGTTGACAGCTCGTGGCGGTGCCACCTCACATGCTGCAGTCACCGCAGTCCGCCTAGGCAAGGTGTGTGTGGTGAGTTGTGACGGACTCGAAGTCGATGTTGACGATGAGTTCGGCCAACTCAATGGCCATCCGCTGAAGATGGGAGACGAAATCGCCATTGACGGTAATCTTGGACTTGTTTATCTCGGTCATTATCAGACAGAAAAGATGAAGCTGGGGAAAGGCTATAATTATTGAAGGTCATGGCCAAGCATAACGAATTAGGGAAGCTCGGAGAGGAGATAGCCTTACATTATCTCATAGGGAAAGGCTATGAGATCGTGGAGCGCAACTGGCACAATATCCATAAGGAGATTGATATCATCGCCAAGAAGGGCAAGGAATTGGTCATTGTCGAGGTGAAGACACGACAATCTGATGAATATGGGGAGCCTGATGCCGCTGTCACGCGGCAGAAACAATCTCGTTTGATATCTGCCGCCAACGCCTATCTTTTCGAAAAAAAGCTGGATCTTGGCACGCGTTTCGACATTATTTCGATCGTTTTTCAGGGCGAAGACCCCATTATCAACCATATTGAAGACGCCTTTTTGCCCTGATTTCTGCCTTTTATTATATTAATAAGGTGCGAATAAGTGCTTGTTTTTCTTTTTTCATCAACTTTTTCTATCTGATATTCAATTACATATGAAAATTTTCGAAAAAAGATGAAAAAAAGCATTGTGCGTAATGGAAAAAGCTGTACTTTTGCACCCGCTTTCGGAAGGAACGAGGGGTTGGTTTGAGGGGAGAAAGCGAG
>LPNG01000151.1:0-1509 GCA_001543395.1 Candidatus Alcium sp. F082
GTTCGTCCAACGTGGGCAATTCACCAACAATCCCGGTGGTTGTGGCAACCGCTTCGGGCAGTTGTAACAAAGGGGAACTATTGGCAAAAGGCTTTGCCGGATGCCTGTTCAAGCCGTTCTCCATATCGGAGTTGATGGAGGTTTCCGACAGGTGTGCCATAAAAGAAACACCGGACGGGAAACCGGATTTTTCAGCTTTGCTGTCTTACGGCAATGAAGCCGTTATGCTGGAAAAGTTGATGACGGAAACTGAAAAAGAGATGCAGACAATACGGGAAGCGGCAACAGAAAAAGACCTGCAAAAGCTGGATTCCCTGACACACCACCTGCGCAGCTCGTGGGAGGTGCTACGTGCCGACCAACCGCTAAATGTACTTTACAGATTGCTTCATGGCGATGTACTCCCGGATGGTGAAGCGTTAAGCCATGCCGTGACTGCCGTGCTGGATAAGGGAGCGGAAATAATCCGGTTGGCAGAAGAGGAAAGGAGAAAATACGAAGATGGATAAGACAACAATAATTGTGGTAGAAGACAATATCGTGTACTGCGAGTTTGTCTGCAACATGCTGGCGCGGGAGGGCTACCGCACCGTGAAGGCTTACCACCTCTCAACCGCGAAGAAACATCTACAACAGGCGACAGATAATGACATCGTGGTTGCCGACCTGCGCCTGCCTGACGGTAACGGCATTGACCTTTTGCGCTGGATGCGAAAGGAGGGAAAGATGCAGCCCTTCATCATTATGACCGACTACGCCGAAGTTAATACCGCCGTGGAAAGCATGAAACTCGGCTCGATAGACTATATTCCCAAACAGCTTGCAGGACAACGCCGTATGCCTGTGTTCGCCCGTGACGGTTCCGCATTTCAGAAAATCATGCACCGTATAAGGCTGGTAGCCGCTACCGATATGAGCGTGATGATATTCGGAGAGAACGGCACGGGTAAGGAACATATTGCCCACCACCTGCACGACAAGAGCAAGCGGGCAGTCAAGCCATTCGTGGCGGTGGACTGCGGTTCACTCACCAAAGAGCTTGCGCCCTCGGCCTTCTTCGGACACGTCAAGGGAGCGTTTACAGGAGCAGATTGTGCCAAGAAAGGATATTTCCATGAGGCGGAAGGCGGCACGCTGTTTCTGGACGAGGTAGGAAACCTCGCGTTGGAAACCCAACAGATGTTGCTCCGCGCCATACAGGAGAGGCGGTATCGCCCGGTCGGAGACAAGGCAGACAGGAGTTTCAATGTCCGCATCATCGCCGCCACCAACGAGGATCTGGAAGCGGCAGTGAGTGAAAAGCGTTTTCGGCAGGATCTTCTGTACCGCCTGCACGACTTCGGGATAACCGTTCCTCCGTTGCGTGACTGTCAGGAAGACATCATGCCGCTGGCAGAGTTCTTCCGTGATATGGCAAACAGAGAGCTGGAGTGTAGCGTGAGCGGGTTCAGTTCCGAAGCACGTAAAGCGTTGCTGACACACGCATGGCCGGGCAACGTGCGGGAACTT
>LPNG01000151.1:1516-2014 GCA_001543395.1 Candidatus Alcium sp. F082
CGCAGGAAGGTGTTGTCATGAAAGAGCATCTGGAACTTGCCGTGACGAAACCGACCTCTACTGTCAACTTCGCCCTGCGCAATGACGCGGAGGATAAGGAGCGGATATTGCGTGCGTTGAAACAGGCAAACGGCAACCGGAGTGTCGCCGCCGAACTGCTCGGAATAGGCAGGACAACACTATACAGCAAACTTGAAGAGTATGGACTTAAATATAAATTCAAGCAATCATAGCCTGTAATTCACTGAATTTGGCTATCTTTGCATAACATTTGAGAAAAACGGCGATTGGCAGGAGCTTTTCGCCGCCAACATATAGGATAAGACCGCAAGGCGTTTCAAGCGAAAATCTGGTAAATTGGAACTACGGAGACGATTGCGTGATGCTTATGCTATGCTTACGCATAGCGTGCATTCACGTACTCTCCGTAAAGGCTTTACCAGAGCCATCGCTTGAAGGTAGTGTGAATTGCACGCTACTTTTTTACCCTTGCCTAAC
>LPNG01000152.1:0-602 GCA_001543395.1 Candidatus Alcium sp. F082
ACCATCCACCACGGCGAGAACCGCGGCACGAAGCCCGTCATCCTCTACATGTTCTACCTCTCGCAGAAGGACCTGCCCCTCGCCGTGCAGCATCCCGAGATTCCACTGGAGTAAATCTATGGAGAAACTGTTCTTTTTTGACGAGACATTCTACTGGGGCCGCTCCGGCAAGCGGGCCACGGTGATAGAGGCGGAATGTGAGTTGACGCAGAACGTGCGCCCCGATGAGCTGCGGGCGGCGGTGATGAGCGCTCTGAGGGTACACCGGAATTTCAGGGCACGCCCGTTCATAGTGGAGCGGCGATTCCTTGTGGAGACCTCCGAGGTGGAGCAGGTCACGGTCGTAAGTGAGGACGAAGGGCCACGCTCCCTTGGCACCAAAGAGACCGAGGGCCTCATGCTCTATGCCAGTTACGGCGAGCGGCGCTTCACGCTCCATGTGTTCCACGGGCTTGGCGACATGCGGTCTATCTGTGCCTTCCTCCATACCGTCCTGAAGTTCTATTGCCATACCGTTGATGACGGTCAGCTCGCGTCTGACAGCATCGACACTTTCCCGTGCCACGAGCACATCCTGCAGGGAGGCGCACCGGGAGAGCCTG
>LPNG01000152.1:689-1501 GCA_001543395.1 Candidatus Alcium sp. F082
GTTTGCTACGTTCCCACCGACCTGCGCCCGGTGTTCCACTTCGAGTCTGGCGGCAATGGCGCGATTCCCTTTGCGCTCCCCTATACAGCAGAGACCGACCGCCTGCCCGTAGGCGAAAGGGCGAGGCGGCTGCGCAAGGAGCTGAACGTGCAAATCAGACCGGCGAACCTGTACGCAACGGTGGCTGGGCTGCGGTCCGACTTCGACCAGATATTCGCCGCGCCGCTGCCCGTGCAAGAGGTGTCGCCCCAGGTCGTCAAGATCGGAAGGGAGAAAGATTCTGCCAACAACACCTACGGCATTTCCTACGCCGGGCATCTCGACTTCCTTGACGAGACCTCCGCGAAGCGCCTGAGCACCAACGGAGCGCAAGAAAGCGGCGACGCCATAGCGCAGCAGGTGCAGGCCGTGGGCGTCAGTGCCGGCTCCTATTCCTATCCGCTGTGGATCGTGGCCTGCGAGTACAAGGGCGTCATCCGCATGAGGCTCGTGCAGTCGTTCGAGAGCGACCGTCTGGCCACCGCCATCCATCAGGAACTCGCCACTCTCTTCCACGGCACCACCTACATAGACCGTGGATACCACGACTTTGACTCGTTCCCCTTGAGTAGCGTTCCCAGTAAACGTGACAACACAAAATTATAAAGACAATGAGAAAATCGTATGCATGTGTGCTTGCCGCTATTCTTGCCGTCTGCGGTGCAACGGTGTTCACCTCGTGCTCGAACGATGACACGCCCATAACGCAGGAGCAGGAGCGTCAGCACACGGAGGCCGTCAGCGAACTGATACGGCTGATGGACGGGAATCCG
>LPNG01000018.1 GCA_001543395.1 Candidatus Alcium sp. F082
GATATTCAGCGAGATGCAACGTGATTGGGACTTGCACAAACAGAAAAGCCACATCAACCTGATTATCAGCGGTTCTGTTTTCTCATTGATGAAACGGATTTTTGAGGATGCCAAAGAACCGCTTTTCGGTCGCGCCAACCAAATGTTGCATCTCAAGCCCTTTACGACCGAGGTTTTGAAACAAATCCTTGCCGATCACAACCCTAATCACACTCCTGATGACATGCTCACTCTTTTTGCAGTTACAGGAGGTGTGCCGTGGTATGTCTCGTTGCTTATGGATAACGGCAAAACAAACAAAGACAGCATTTTGTCATACATGACTGAGGAGAACTCTCCGTTCATCAACGAAGGGAAGAACATCCTCATCGAAGAATTTGGCAACGATTATGCGATGCACTTTTCCATTCTCACCTGCCTCTCTGGCGGGCAACTGACACGAGGTGAAATTGAAGCCAAGTTGGGAACGACAAACATCGGGAGTTATCTCGCCAGACTGGAGAATTACTACAATCTGATTGAAAAACGGTTGCCCATATTTGCCAAAGAAAACGAAAAAAAAGTGCGTTATGCACTGAACGACAGGTTCTTGGATTTTTGGTTCCGCTTTTTCTACAAATACCAGAGCTATGTGGCCAACAATGCGCTCAGCCAATTGGCTCGCATCATCGAGCGAGACTTCGACACCTATTCTGGGTTCGCACTTGAGCGTTATTTTGAACAAAAACTGCGCGAAAAAGGCTATTACACACGCATCGGCAAGTTTTGGGACCGCAAAGGCACGAACGAGATTGACCTCATCGCCATCAACGAAATCGACGGAATTGCCGAGATTTATGAAATAAAACGAGACCGCCAGCGTTACGATGAAAAGGCTTTGAAAGAAAAAACAGAAGTGCTCCTACAAAACTGCAAAGAGCTGCGTGGAATAGACATCCGGTTGGGAGTGCTTTCAATGGAGGACCTTTGATTAGTTGGGAGTTAAGAGTTGAAAATTTTAAATTTTAAATCTTTGAATATTAAATCTTTAAATCAACAAACTATGAGTAACGACATCCTGAAACTCAAGCCGGAAGGCATTTGGAAAGAGTTCAACGGCATACTCGGTGTGCCGCGTCCGTCGAAGAAGGAAGCCAAGATGGTGGCTTACCTCGAGAAATGGGCGAAAGACCATAAGATCAGCTACGTCAAGGAAGACTGTGGCAACATCATCATGACTGTGCCCGCCACCAAGGGCATGGAAGACCGCCAGACGGTCATCCTGCAAGCCCACATGGACATGGTGTGCGAGAAGAACAGCGACAAGAAGCACGACTTCGAGAAAGACCCCATCGAACCCGTCATCAAGGGCGAGTGGCTGCATGCCAACGGCACGACCCTCGGCGCTGACGACGGCATCGGCGTGGCCGCAGCATTGGCCGTCATCGCCGACCCGAAGGTGGAACACGGTCCGCTCGAGTGTATCTTCACCGTCGACGAGGAGACGGGCCTCACGGGCGCCATGAAACTCGACCCGGAAGACTTCACCGGCCGTATCCTCCTCAACCTCGACAGCGAGGACGAAGGCGAGATCTTCATCGGCTGCGCCGGTGGCATGGACACCATCGTGAAGGTGTGGTACGAACTGGAGCCCGCTCCGGAAGACAGCACCGCCTACCGCATTACCGTGAGTGGCCTGAAAGGCGGCCACAGCGGCGACGACATCAACAAGAACCTGGCCAACGCCAACAAGCTGCTGACCCGCATCCTGTGGCAAGGCACCAACTGGTTCGACCTCCAACTCTATGACTTCCAAGGCGGCAACCTGCGCAACGCCATCGCCCGCGAAGCCACGGCAGTGGCCTTCGTGCCGAACGACAGCATCGAGCATTTCCTGCACTATGTGAAGGACATGGAGAAGCACTTCAAACAAGAATACCAAGTGACTGAACCCGGACTGAAAGTCACGGCCGAAGTTGCTGAGGTGCAGCCCGACGTGGTCATCGACGAGATGGCCCAGTACAACCTGCTGAACGGCCTCTATGCCTGCCCTCATGGTGTCATCGCCATGTCGCAGACCATCCCGAACTTCGTGGAGACCTCGACCAACCTCGCCTCCTGCAAGAAAAAAGAAGGTTACTTCTTCATCCAGACCTCACAGCGCAGCTCCATCGAGTCGTCGAAGCAAGACATCGCCAATATGGTGGAAGCCGTGTGGAGTCTCGCCGATGCCGACGTGGAGCACACCGACGGCTATCCGGGCTGGGCACCCAACCCCAACAGCGCCATCTTGGACGTCGCAGTGAACTGCTACAAGAAACGTTTCAAGAAAGATCCTAAAGTCAGAGCCATCCACGCCGGACTGGAATGTGGCCTCATCGGCGACAAGATTCCGGGCATGGACATGATCAGCTTCGGTCCCACCCTGCGCGGCGTTCACTCGCCCGACGAGCGTTGCGAAATCGCCACCGTCCAAATGTTCTGGGACTTCATGTGCGACATCCTGAAGAACGTGCCTACGACTGCTGAAATGCCTAAGCCAAAGAAACAGTCTACCGCTAATAAGGCAGCAGCCAAGAAAGCCCAAAAAGCAGCCAAGAAAGAGACCAAGAAGGCAACCAAGAAAGCGACAGCTAAGAAAGCAGCCGAAGAAAAGGTTGTTGACGCGAAGGAAGCCCCTGCCAAGAAGAGCGCGCGCACAAAAGCACCCGCCCAAAAGTCCCAAGCCAAGAAAGCCGTTGGCAGCAAGAAGACCGCGTCTGTCCAGAAAGCCGCTGTCAGCAAAGCCACGGCCAAGCAGACTGCAGCCAAGAGGAATCCTATGAAGAAAGGCAAATAATAGAGGTTTAACCTACTTTGAAAGAGTCCGTTGGAGCTATCCGACGGACTTTTTCTTTGCAATGCCTCCCGCAATGACTAACCCTAAACCAACAGAGTCATTGCGGGCGGCAGACCCGCAATCTCCGACTCTAAACGATACGCTGATTATATGGATGGTTCGTCCCATGACATAGGAGATTGCGGATCAAGTCCGCAATGACGGTTAAGGGCGTGTTTATTGCCCGATTAATACAACATGCCGCCCGCAATGACTTCCAGAGAGCTCTAACAGAAATCATCCGAAAGAATCCGATTTTGTTTCGGTTATATTCGGTTCTTTTCGGTTAGAAATTAAAAATACTTGTATTCAAATCAAATTTTGATGTGAATATTGCAATTTTTCACCTCAATTTATGCTTATTTGTAGAATTTTTGTATCTTTGCAGCGAAAAACAAGATTATTTGTTTCAGAATTTGAATAATTTATGAAGACACCGCTTTGGATATGGCAATATGCCGAATGGCCTCATTTCTGCTGGAGCAATGACAGTGTCATTGGCCCATTGGCACGGGTACGCGAAAAGCAAGGTAGGCTACTTGGGCTGATGAACAGCCTCGGTCTTGACACACAAAGCGCCTCATCGCTTGATGTGATGACCGAAGACGTGTTACGCAATAGCGAAATCGAAGGCTTGCTCCTTAACCCCAAGCATGTGCGTTCATCGGTCGCCAGGCACTTAGGACTTGACACGGCTGGATTGCCCATGCCCGACCATTACACCGAGGGCGTGGTGCAAGTGATGTTGGATGCCGTACAACACGCCGATGCTCCTTTGACAGAACAGCGCCTGTTCAACTGGCATGCCGCACTATTTCCCTTGGGACGAAGCGGCATCGTTCCCATAACCGTGGCCGCATGGCGACAAGGCGCAGAGCCAATGCAAGTGGTCAGCGGCGCCATGGGAAAGGAGACGGTACATTACGAGGCGCCACCTTCGGCGGACGTGCCTCATCAGATGCAGCTGTTCTTGGACTGGTTCAACAGCGAACCTACCACCGACCCCGTGCTGAAAGCTGCTGTGGCCCATCTTTGGTTTGTCAACATTCACCCGTTTGACGATGGCAACGGACGCTTGACACGCACACTCACCGATATGCTCTTGGCTCGTGCCGATGGCACACCCCAACGCTTCTACAGCATGTCGGCAGCCATCTTGCGCGATAAGAAGAACTACTACGATGTGTTGGAATACATGGGCAAACACGGCTTAGACATCACGCAATGGCTTTTGTGGTTCTTACAGACTATGGAAAGCGCCATCGACACCGCCGTCGAAAAGACACATCGGGTGGTGCGCAAATCATTGTTTTGGCATGAGCATTGTAACATCGCCCTCAACGAGAGACAAATCAAAGTCATCAACCGCCTTTGGGACGGTTTTGAGGGCAAACTCAACACCAGCAAATGGGCTAAGATGACCAAGACCTCTACAGCCACCGCCTTGCGCGACATCCAAGACCTTGTCGAAAAAGGCATACTTCGCTGCTCTAACGAAGGAGGACGTAGCACGAATTATGAATTGGTGGAGGAATAAGGTTTGTCTTCTATCATATGCGAAAAAAAGGCTGTCTCCGATTAGGAAACAGCCTTTTTCAAATCATACTATGAGTTATTTAGTCTTATCCGGCCAAGCAGGAATCTCGGGAATGTCAGGATAACTCTTCATTTGCTCTATGATGACTTCGATGGCCTTGTTGAGTTGGTCGTCGACGCCCTCAAACTCGCGAGCGGGATCGTTGTCGACGACAATGTCGGGATCCACACCATAGCCTTCGATGACCCAGTTGCCTTTCTCGTCGAAGGGAGCAAACTCGGGACGGGTCAGCGAGCCTCCGTCTATGAAAGGCAGGCTGCCGCGGATGCCAACCACACCGCCCCAAGAGCGCATACCGATGGTCGTACCGATTTTATGCTTCTTGAACTGATACGGGAACAAGTCGCCATCTGAAGCGGAGTACTTGTTGAACAGCAGCACCTTGGGACCCAGCATCATCTTGGTGGGCTTGGTCTCAGGCTCGCCGTTACGCATTACGTCGTACATCGACAATTCGCGACGCAGACGTTCCACAATCATCGGGCTGACATTGCCACCTCCGTTACCACGGTCATCGATGATGAGGGCCTTCTTGTCGAGTTGGGGATAGAAGTACTTGGCGAACTCGTTCAAGCCTTCCACGCCCATGTCGGGGATATGGATATAACCCACCTGTCCGTTGGTGGCCTTGCTCACCTTCTCCACATTGCCTTGCACCCAGTTGTAGTAGTAAAGGCCAGTTTCGTCGGCGATGGGACGCACCACCACATCGCGGGCACCACTCTCCGAAGCTTTATTATTCAAGGTGAGCAACACGGCCTTGTCGGCCTTGCCGATGAGAGCGGCATACATGTCTTTCATGTCCTTGGTGCTCTGCCCATCGATGGCGATGATGTAGTCGCCTTCCTTGGCATTCACACCCACCTCGGTCAGTGGCGAGCGGGTCTTCTCGTTCCAGTTCTCGCCCTTTAATATCTTGTAAATCTGATAGTAGCCCGACTTGTCGCGGTGGATGCGGCAGCCCAGCATACCCATGGGGATGCGCTCGGGTTTCACGCGGTCGCCATCACCCACATAGGCATGACCGATATTGATCTCACCAATCAACTCACCGATGAGGTAGTTCACATCGTTGCGGTCGGCACAATAAGGCAACAGCTTGCCATATTTCTCTTTCATCGCAGGCCAATCCACACCATGCATGTTGGGCGCATAGAAGAAGTCGCGCATCTGACGCCAGGCCTCGTTGTAGATCTGCGTCCACTCGGTGCGCAGGTCGACCCATTTCTTCATGTTCGAGAGGTCGATGACATCATCGCCCTTGCCGCCTTCACCAGGCTTGCCGCCGCCAGGCGTGGGACCTTTGGGCGCATTGACGACCTTATAGCCACGGCCTTCGCGCATGAGCATCTTGGTGCCATCAGGCGTGAGTTGATAGCCGAAGCCACCGATGGAGGTGCATTTCTTCGACTTGGCATCGAAATAGCCGAGGCCACCGCCATTGCGTCCGGCCGCCACATAATACAAGCCGTTTTCCACACCCGTCAGGTTCCAGTATCTACCTGCGTTGACAGGCAGCACCACCACCCTATTGCTGATGCCATCGAAGTCGATCTTCACTTCTTTTACTTCTTTCTTGCCCTCTGAGGCCCCTGAGCCTGCGGTCCCTGAGGAACCTCGAAGGGTCGAAGGGCCTCCCTTCCCATCCTTTTTACCTTTGCCTTCCGAGGTCCCTGAGCCCGTCGAAGGGCCGTCTTTATGCTCGTCTTTCTCTCCCTCCACTTTCACTTCATCATTCTCTGTCAAGAACGGCGACGGTGTGTCTTTCTGCAAGGTAATCAGATAGATCTTCGACATGTCGGTATAGACATGGTTCCACTCCAGCCAGCCGTAGGTCGGGCGGAAGTCGCGCTCGGAGGTGAAATATAGGTACTTGCCACTCTTGTCGAAGGCAGGCGACGAAGAGTTGTACCAGCCGTCGGTGACCGTCTCATCCTTCCCTGAATCGACATTGTAGATGTGGATTTGGCTCACGCTGAAAGTGCTCGGCATAGCATAGGCAATCCAGCGGCTGTCGGACGACCAGCAGAAGTCATCCATCTCGCCCGCCCTGCTGCTGGCCACTTCAGTGACTTTCTTGGAAGCCACGTCTACCATATTGATGCGGTTCATCTTGTCATCCCAAAGGATTTTCTTGCTGTCGGGCGACCAGAGGAGGTTATACTTGTATGTATCTGAATTCTTGGTCAGCTGAATAGCTTCTTCCTTGCCGTCCTGGGCCTGGATGTAAATCTCATCCTCGCCCGTGCGGTCGCTGATGTAGGCGATGTATTTGCCATCGGGCGACCATGCCACATTGCGGTCATGGGCGTTGTCGCTTTGGGTCAGGTTACGCGTAATACCCGACTTGACCGGCACCGTCCACACATCACCGCGAGCACCGAAAGCCACACGCTTGGCATCAGGCGAAATGCTACTTGTGTTAATGAAATTGGAAGCGTCCACATATTTGGTGCGCGTCGACTTGTTGTCGTTCGCCATCTGCACAGGAATGGGATAGACCTTGCCGTCAGCCAGGTTGTAACGGAACAGTTGACCGCCGTTTTCATAAACGATATCCTTGTCGCCGAGCGAAGGCCACTTGATGTCATAATAGGTATAGTCCGTCACCTTGGTGGTCTGCTTGGTGCCACGGTCATAGCAGAACAGGTTCATCGTGCGGTCGCGGTCGGAACAGAAATAGACCTTGTTGCCGACCCACATCGGGAAGATGTCCTGCGCGTTGTTGTTGGTGATATTCTCGATCTTCTTCGACTTGAAGTCATAGATCCACACGTCGTCGGCCATACCACCACGGTAGTATTTCCAAGTACGGAACTCGCGCATCACGCGGTTGTAGGCAATCTGTTTGCCGTCGGGCGAATACGAGATCCAGCCGCCTTCAGGCAGGGGCAGTTGCTCGGCCAGACCACCATTGATGTTGGCGAGGAAGAGCTGACCCACGAAGTCGTCCCAGCTCTCCTTACGCGAGCGGAAGACGATGTTCTCGTTGTCCTTCCATGCCATGACGATGTTGTTCGGGCCCATGCGGTCGCTGATATCGTCGCGGCCCAAAGTAGGTGTATAGGTCAAACGTGTTGGCGTGCCACACTCGGGATAAGGCATGACATAGACCTCCGTGTTGCCGTCATACTGTGCAGTGAAGGCCAAATGTTTGCCATCGGGCGAGAAACGCGCGAACATCTCATAACCATTGGCATCGTTGGTGATTTTGTGGGCAATGCCGCCCTTGATGTCGACGGAATATAGGTCACCGCCATAGCTGAACACCACGTTATTGCCATGGATAGTCGGGAAGCGTAGCATTTTGGCTTCCTCTTGGGCGCTTAACGAAAAAGCACCCATCAGTAGAATTGAAAGAAATAAGGATTTGATTTTCATAAAATCGAATATTAAAACAATTAACGCTCAGTTTTTGAATCACCTTGACACGACCAGCTTTCGCATCGTCTTTCCTTTATTTGTCGATATCTCCACAAGGTATACGCCTTGAGGTATGATGCCGATATCTATGCAGGCGGCATCCGTCTGATCGAAAATCTTTTCCAAGGCCACCTGCCCTATAGCATCAATAATACGGATGCGTAGGATTTCTTCAGTCCGAACCGTTACCTCTGTTTGCGCAGGATTGGGGAACAACTTGAGGGGAATGCCATTATCCTCATCCACATCGAACCAGGTCGCGTTGATGTCGATACTATACACTGTATCGCAATCGTGCTCGGTTCTGGCAATCAGCGTACCTTGACCGATGTTTGTTACCCACAAATGGCAATGGTATCGATTCTCGCTTGGGCTGACAATCCAATCAGGGTGGGTGCAACTCCAGTTAAGCATATTTGGCGGCAGACTCAAGGAGTCGGAAACAAAATACTCATAATTGGCATAAATCATGTTACTTGCTGCGGCCACCTGTGTCGGTCCTTGAAGGGCTCGTTGCAAGGACTCTTGATTGACGGTAAGATGTAGGATGACAAGACTGTCACAGCCCAAAGCGGTTTGGAACAATTGTTCGTAGTCGCCTGATGAATCATAAGTACGGCCATGCCATGTAAATCCACCACATGAGATAGCCGTGGTGTCGGATTCCATCACAGGATCAATATTTAGATGAAGCCTGATAATGCTGTCGCATCCCATCACCGTCCTCAAGATGTGTTCGTATTGTCCCGAGGTTTGATACGTCTGCCCGTACCATGTAAATGTTCCACAAGAAGTAGCCACGGTATCGGTCTCCACGACGTGATTTATGGTCAGGTGAAGCCTTATGATACTATCACAACCCATCGTCGACAGCAGCGTATGTTCATATTGTCCCGATGTATTATATGTCTGTCCATACCATTTAAACAAATCGCATGACTCGGCCACAGTATCGGTCAAAAAGAAGTCACCAACCGAAAGATTCAACGTCACAATGCTATCGCAGCCCATATACGACTCCAACGTATCAGTGTAAATGCCTGGCTCGCTGAGTTGCATCCCATGCCAGAGATAAGGCACATCGTAGCATGTGAAGCCTTCTTCGCTGCCATATTTCGACCTGACTTCGATGACTTTGGAAAGATAAACCGAATCCATCGCCCGATATGGATTATACAACACATTCATCACCTCATAGAAGCCATCACGGGTATAGGCGTGCTGCACATGTAGCCCCTGTGCAGAAGTGCCATCGCCAAAATACCATTTCACATTATCGTAGTTCCACGTTGTCTCGGTCTCAAAATCAATGAGGCGATTGGTGCAGAATTGATATCCGTCCGGTATTTCCATATAATGCATTCCATCCAATAACATGGCATAAGACATGGGCGACTGGAAACTATTGGCTTCGAGAAACACTCCAGAATCCGCAAAAAAGTCTCCAACATCACAAATACCCATCTTGATATGGTATTGCGTCATGGGCACCACCTTGAAACTGACGGTCATTACCACCGTAAAGCCATCAAACTGGATCGTACTTCCCCCTGCATTGTCAACATAATACTGCTGATTGTGATGGTCGTTCACCGTATTAATGGAAACCACCTCGGTGGTTCCCGGTATCAAAGCCATATTGGTGTTAGCATACGCGCCACCATCGGGATTAAGACCACTCACAAAAAAGCCGAACACATCGTTATAAGGACCGTCAACATACTCCGGATATTCCTCTGATCCAAATACATAGGAAAACGAGATAATGCTATCCCATGGAACAAAATCAAACTCCAATACTGCCACATCATAGATGGAATCTGTAGCCAATCGGGCCAAACTGCTATCATAATAGCCAGAACATGTAGTCGAGTCGTTCTTTTCAGTTAAATCATTAGGCCCTTCCGCGACTCTGACATTTCCCGTAGCGATGACCAAACCACTTTCAATGCCCAGATTGGTGGGCGTTATGCCCGTCTCAAATATGCCAATGTTATCACAAACCAAATCGTCGTCATATCCATTAAAACGCACGTTTGATATCGAAACGCCACCGCTCATCAAAACATTTCTGACCAACGAATCAGCCGTCCAACCCTGAATCTCATTTCCAGGTGTAATCACGAGCTGGGCCTCCGCTTTATGTAGCCCGATGCCAAACACGATAACGAATACCATTAGGCATCTGGTAATGGCATCTTTGATTTCCATAGTAATTGTTTTCATAGTTATGCTTCTTATTATTAACTTGTTAACGCGTGCAAAACTATAAAAACAATTGAATAAAACGACAATAAATGAATTCTTTTTTTTTGATTTTTAATCAATTATCTTCACCCTCCGCAAATCCAACAGATTCGTAGGGTTGCTGCCCATATCTTTCACACGCTTGTTGACGAAACGCAGCACCTCATCGTAGAACAGCACTACCACAGGCGCATCCTGCATCATCAGGCTGTCCATTTCGGTGTAGTAGGCGGCACGTTGCTCCAAATCATTACACAGCAAGGCTTTGTCAAACAGCTTATCATATTTGGGATTCGTGTAATGGCAATAATTCGGTCCAGAAGGAGCAAAATTAGAGGAAACGAACAGCGAAAGGTAGTTCTCCGCATCGGGATAGTCGGCCACCCATGAGGAGCGGAAAAACGGTAAACTGCCATTGCTTCTCATGCTACGCATCGTGGCGGGTGGCATCACTTCCATCTTGCACTGCATGCCAATCTGCTCCACCTGACTTTGCACAAACTTACCGATGTCAGCATAGTCAGCGACGGTGGAGAGTTGCAGCAGATAACCTTCAAGATGGTTCTCGGCCACCAGACGTTGGGCACGTTTCAAATCGTAGCCGTATCCAATCGTACTGCTATGTCCGGGCAAGCCCACGGGAATCATACCGCCCGTGCCAGGCTCACCGATGCCATTGCGTAGATAACGCAACATTTTCTCGCGGTCGATGCAGAGGCTAACGGCTTGTCGCAAAGCCTTTGCACGTTCGGGACCTAATTCATCGTTGGGGTCGATGAAGAAGGAGAAATACTCGGTGTTCAAATAGGGTTCTGTGATCAGCTCGATTTTGTCTTCATATTTCTTGCGCAGGTTGCCGTCGTAGGTCAGCAGCTCGTCCTTGTAACGCGCATCGATGCCCGACATAAAGTCGAACTTGCCTTTGATGAATTCCAAGAAAGCCACCTGCTTGTCGATGAGAAAACTGACGGAGACGGCATCAATATAGGGCAGCCTCTCCCCTGCTTCGTCACGCTCGAAATAGTCAGGGTTCTTGCGGAAGACCAGTTTCACATTCTCCTTCCAATACTGAAACTTGAACGGTCCAGTCCCCACAGGATGGCTGCGGAAGTCGTCGCCATAATATTCGACGGCTTCGTGAGGCACCACCGAGGCATAGGTCATCGAAAGGATGCCCAAAAACGGTGGGAACGGCTTCGCCAACTCAATTTGGAAAGTGGTGTCGTCCAAGGCAGTGAAGGCATAATGGTCATCATCGTGTTTGACCGATGAGAAAATCCATAAACCCGGAGAGCTCAAGCTCTTGTCGACCACACGGTTGAAGGAATAGACGAAGTCTTGGGCGGTTACAAAACGAGCATTATTGGTCGGCGTTTCGACAAGCTCAACGACCTTAGCTTCTTCGTGCTGTGAAGGTCCCTGAGCCTGTCGAATGGCCGACTGATAAAAACATGTATCATGATGAAACTGCACATCGTCACGCAAATGGAATGTATAAGTCAATCCATCATCGCTGATGTCCCACGACTTGGCCACCATCGGGACGAGGTTCATCTTGTCGTCGAAGGCAACGAGGCTATTGAACACCTGGTTGCAAGCCCAGATGTGCGGCAGGTCCTTGGCATAAATAGGGTCGAGGGTGAGGATGCCGGCACTTTCGTTGTATTTAAAAATAGCGAGACCTTCCTCAGAATCTTGGCGTTTGCCACAAGAAACAAAAACAAGTAGCATAACCATTACGAGCCATGCCCATAGATTGGCTCCGCCGAATGCAAAGCATTTCCTTTCGGATTTTATCGGCATGTCATACCGAACCTTTAGGTGAGTGTATCTATGCTGATAAAATCCTCGGAATGACATGGGCATTAACTCCTTATTTAACCTTGAAACCAATCACCTCAGGATGCAAGTTGGTCAAATACTTGTTGTAATCCAAGTCGTTCGTGTCCTGTTCCTTCTCCAAGGCCAGGTCGAGCACTTCCATCATGTTCTCCACATAGTGGAAGTTCAATCCGTTGATGTAATCTTCCTTGATGTCCTTGATATCGTGCTCGTTATCGATGGAGAGGATGAGGTCAGTCACACCGTTGCGCTTGGCGGCAAGGATCTTCTCCTTCACGCCACCCACCGGCAGTACTCTGCCACGCAGGGTGATCTCACCCGTCATGGCCAGGTTGCTCTTCACCTTGCGCTGCGTGAAGGCAGAGGTCAAAGCGGTGAGCATGGTGATACCCGCCGAGGGTCCGTCCTTAGGCGTAGCACCTTCAGGGATGTGGACGTGCACGTTCCAAGCCTCAAACACATCAGGATTGATGTTGAGTTGCGAGGCGTGGGCCTTGATGAACTCGTAGGCGATGGTCGCCGACTCTTTCATCACCTCGCCGAGGTTACCTGTCAACGAGAGGTGGCCGCCACCACGGCTCAAGCTGACCTCGATGGACAGGATCTCACCGCCCACCTGGGTCCAAGCCAAGCCTGTGGCCACACCCGGCATGCTGTGTTTCACCTCGTCCTCGTCGTGGTGCATCGGCACGCCGAGCACCTTACGGATGTCGGCCATAGTAATCTTCTTGTCGAACTGTTCCTCTGTGACGACCTGTTTGGCACGGAAACGCATCATGTCGCCGATACGGCGTTCCAGGTTACGAACACCTGCCTCACGAGTATAGTCGTCGATGATGTGCATGACGATGTCCTTCGGGAAGGTAATTTGTTTGGCGTCGAGGCCGTGTTCCTTCATCTGCTTGGGGATAAGATGACGCTTGGCAATTTCGTATTTCTCCTCACGCAGGTAACCGCTCAGGTCGATGATTTCCATACGGTCGCGCAAGGCGGGATGGATGGTCGAAAGGTTGTTGGCCGTAGCGATGAAGAGGATCTTAGAGAGGTCGTAATCCAATTCGATGAAGTTGTCGTAGAAGGTGTTGTTTTGTTCAGGGTCGAGGATCTCAAGCAAGGCAGCCTGCGGGTCGCCGTTGATGTTGTTGCCGCTCACCTTGTCGATTTCGTCGAGGACGAAGACGGGGTTGCCCGACTTCACCTTACGCAGGTTCTGGATGATACGACCCGGCATGGCGCCGATATAAGTTTTACGGTGACCGCGCAACTCTGACTCATCGCGCACGCCACCCAATGACATTCTGACATATTTGCGGTTAAGCGCGCGGGCGATAGACTTGCCCAACGAGGTCTTACCCACACCAGGAGGTCCGACGAGACACAAGATAGGCGACTTCATGTCGTTACGCAGCTTCAACACGGCAAGGTGCTCGACGATGCGGTCTTTCACCTTGTCCAGACCATAATGGTCGGCATCAAGGATGCGTTGGGCGCGTTTTAGGTCGAAGTTATCTTTGGTGAACTCCTCCCACGGTAGGTCGACGAGGTATTGGAGATAATTCAGCTGTATGCCATACTCTGCCGCCTGCGGGTTGGTGCGTTCCAGTTTCTTCAGCTCGCGTTCAAAGACCTCAGCCACTTCCTTCGACCACTTCTTCTTCGCGGCCTTTTCAGTCAGCTCCTTGACATCCTGCTCGTTGGGTGTGCCACCCAGTTCCTCCTGAATGGTACGCAGCTGCTGGTTGAGGTAATACTCACGCTGTTGCTTGTCCATGTCGACACGCACCTTGCTCTGGATCTGTTGTTTCAGCTCCAGCATCTGCTGTTCCTCGGTCAGCACGCTCAGCAGGTCGGTGGCCATCTGATTCAGCGTACGGGCCTCCAATAGGGCTTGTTTGGTAGGCATCTCGGCCTCGACATTGCTAGCCACAAAGTTCATCAGGAAGACCGGATCTTCAATGCTCTTGATGGCGAAGCCTGCCTCTTGCGGCATATTGCGTGAACGCCCTATAATCTGTATGGCCAGTTCCTTGACCGACTGCACCAAGGCACTGAACTTCTTGGTATTGGGGACCTCCTCTGCCACAACATAGGGCACCACCGCAGCCTTCAGATAAGGCTCGGTTTGGGTCTCCTGCACCACCTCAAAACGGCGTTTGCCTTGGATGATGACCGTCGTGTTGCCATCGGGCATCTGCAAAGTCTTGATGATCTGAGCAGAGGTACCCACCTTATAAAGGTCAGCCAACGTAGGGTCTTCTACATCGGCATTGGTCTGTGCAATGACGCCGATGGCCTTGCGTTTCTTATAGTATTCCTTGATCAGACGGATGGACTTGTCGCGTCCCACGGTGATGGGGATGATGACACCCGGATAGAGCACCGAGTTGCGCAAAGGCAAAATAGGCAGTTCCTCTGGCACCTCTTCGTCCTGTCCGAGGCGTTCGTCCTCGATGGTCAACACAGGGATGAACTCGGAGTTCTGGTCCATCATATCGGAAAACAATTCAGTATCTAACTTAAAACTCATAGATTCAATTTGAAATGCGGGCGACATTTTGTCAGTCTGTCGCCGTTTTACACCTTATAAAATATATAGTGCAAAGATACGACAATAATAATGCCAAGGCAAAAAAAAAGCCCTCGCGACTGGCAAGAGCTTCATTCTTTTGATATGGTTCAACTTACTTGGTTTCCTTCTTCTCGAAGAACTTCTTGTACTTGTTGTTGAACTTATCAACACGACCGGCGCTGTCGACGAGCTTCATCTTACCCGTGTAGAAGGGGTGTGATGCGCTGGAGATTTCGAGCTTCACCAGAGGATATTCGTTGCCGTCTTCCCACTTGATGGTTTCCTTAGTGTTGATGGTCGAGCGCGACAGGAAGGTCACGTCATTCGACATATCTTTGAAAACAACCAGTCTGTAATTCTTAGGGTGAATGTCTTTTTTCATCGCTTTCTTTCCTTTTAATTTTGAGTGTGCAAAAGTACAACATTTTATTGGAATGGCAATGTATTTCGGTACTTTTTTTCTCTAAAAAATTTAAAATATTATAAATCAATAATTTATCAGCGTTTTAGTTGCGTTTTTTGGGCAGGATAAAACCGTTCTACACCTTAATAAAATAAATAAATGAGAAAAGGCTTGCTGCAAGGTTTTATTTACTATCTTTGCAGCAAAATAAGAGCAACAATTTTAATCATTAAATTATAAACCAACAAATTAAACAACAAACTGTAATGAAACAGGCTTTTAATTTCAACGCAGGTCCCTGCGTACTGCCCAAGCAGGCTATCGAAAGCACCGTCAAGGCGCTCTATGATTTCGACAACACCGGTATCGGTATCGCCGAGATTTCTCACCGCACCCCGGGTTGGGAGCGCATCATGGCTGAGACTCGTCAACTGTGGCGCGACCTCCTCAACATCCCTGAGGAGTACGAAGTTCTCTTCCTCGGTGGTGGTGCAAGCACACAGTTCTTCACTGTGCCCGCCAACCTCATGAAGACCAAGGCCGCCTATCTCCAGACTGGCGTCTGGGCCAAGAAGGCCGCCAAGGAAGCCAAGCTGTTCGGTAAGGTCGACATCGTCGCCTCTTCCGAAGAGAAGACCTACACCTACATCCCGAAGGGCTACACCATCCCGCTGGATGCCGACTATTTCCACATCACGACCAACAACACCATCTACGGTACTGAGATCAAGTACGACATGGACTGCCCCATCATGCTCGTCGCTGACATGAGCTCCGACATCATGAGCCGTCCCGTCGACGTGAAGAAATACGGCCTCATCTACGGTGGCGCCCAAAAGAACGTCGGCCCCGCTGGCGTAACCTTCGTCATCGTGAAGAAGAGCATCCTCGGCAACATTGGCGACCGCGCCTATATGAACCCGCTGCCGACGATGGTCGACTACCGCACCCACGCTGCTGAAGAAGCCAAGAACATCAGCATGTTCAACACCCCGCCCGTACTGCCTATCTTCATGATGCACGAGACCCTCGTGTGGCTGAAGGACACCATCGGTGGCGTCGAGGCTATGAACAAGATCAACACCAAGAAGTCACAAATGCTCTACGAAGAGATCGACCGCAACAGCATGTTCGTCGGCACCGCCGAGAAGGAAGACCGTTCCATCATGAACCACTGCTGGGTCATGGCCCCCGGTTACGAGGACAAGCAAGACGCCTTCATGGCCTTCGCCAAGGAGCGCGGCATGGTCGGCATCAAGGGTCACCGCAGCGTCGGTGGTTTCCGCGCCAGCCTCTACAACGCCTGCCCGATTGAGGCCGTCGAAGCCCTCGTCCAGTGCATGCAAGATTTCGAAAAAGCCAACAAATAATAAGGAGAAACGAAATGAAAGTATTAGTTGCAACTGAAAAGCCTTTTGCCAAGATCGCCGTTGACGGCATCCGCGAAGTCGTTGAGAAGAACGGCTATGAACTGGCTCTTTTGGAGAAATATACCGATGTCAATGACCTCTACAAGGCCGTTGCCGACGCCGATGCCCTCATCGTCCGTTCCGACAAGGTGACGAAGGAAGTCATCGACCACGCCAACAACCTGAAGATCGTCGTCCGTGCCGGCGCCGGTTACGACAACCTCGACCTCGAGGCTTGCACCGCCAAAGGCATCGTGGCCATGAACACTCCTGGTCAAAACAGCAACGCCGTTGCCGAACTCGTCATGGGTATGCTGGTTTACGCCGTCCGTAACTTCTACAACGGCAAGAGCGGTAGCGAACTGATGGGCAAGAAGCTCGGTTTGCTGGCCTTCGGTAACGTGGGTCGCAACGTCGCCCGCATCGCCAAAGGCTTCGGCATGGATGTCTACGCTTTCGACGAATTCGTCCCCGCCGAGAAGATTGAAGAGGCTGGCGTTCACGCCGTCGCCAACCGCGACGCCCTCTTCGAGACCTGCGACGTGGTCAGCCTGCACATCCCGGCCACTGCCGAGACCAAGCAGAGCATCAACTACGCTGTGGTGAACAAGATGCACAAAGGTGGCATCCTCGTCAACACCGCCCGTAAGGAAGTCATCAACGAGCCCGAACTGCTCAAGCTGATGGCCGAGCGTACCGACCTCAAGTACATCACCGACATCATGCCCGATGCCGACGCCGAGTTCAAAGCCTTCGAAGGCCGCTACTTCTCCACGCCCAAGAAGATGGGTGCCCAGACCGAAGAAGCCAATATCAACGCTGGCCTGGCCGCTGCCAACCAGATCGCTGATTTCTTCAAGACTGGCAACAAGCGCTTCCAAGTGAACAAATAATTAACCAACAGCGAAAGACACCGCAAGCTTGTCTTGTGGTGTCTTTTCCTTAATTGCCTGATAATGATTCCGGAAAACACAAAACCCACCAATTTCTTCAAGTTTGAGGGGCTCCGCATTTACCATAAATCCGTCGATTTCATCAACGCCATCCTCTCCCTCAGCAACACTGTACAAACAAACGCCCAAAAGATTATCATCGACCAGTTCCTTACCGAAGCTGGCCATATCTCCGCCAATATCATTGAAGGTGCCGGCCGTTCAAAAACGGAGTTTATCGAGTACTTGCAGAAAGCCAAGTCGAATATCGGCAAATGCGTGATGCTCTGCGCCTTGGCCTCCAAACAATCACTCATTGACGACACCCAAGAAACCGACATCCGCAACGAACTGATGGAACTCACCAAGATGATTGGCGCACTGATCATCTCTTTTCAGAAACATGATTCAGTCAATAACCCAGAAGTCTGACTGTCAGAAAACAAACAAAGAACTATCAATTAAAACCTAATACAATGTCAGTTATCAAACCGTTCAAAGGATGGCGTCCCGGCGTGGACATCGTCCAGAAACTGGCCTCCCGTCCCTACGACGTGCTGAACACCGAAGAGGCACGCAAGGAATGCGAAGGCAATCCCTATAGCCTGCTCCACGTGACCAAGGCCGAAATCGACCTGCCCGAAGGCCACAAGGACAGCGACCTCGAGACCTATCTGAAAGTCGTTGAAAACTTCAACTCGTTCAAAGACTTCGGATGGATCAAGCAAGACCAGGAGGAAAAGCTCTACATCTATGCCCAGAGCATGAACCCCACCGACGCCAACGCCCACTGGCAGTATGGCATCGTGGCCTGCGCCTACAGCGAAGACTATGTGAACAAGGTCATCAAGAAGCACGAACTGACCCGTAAGGACAAGGAAGAGGACCGCATGAAGCATGTCCGCCTCACCAACGCCAACGTCGAGCCTGTGTTCTTCGCCTACCCTGCCGTCGCCGAAATCGACGCCATCGTGAGCAAGATCACCGCTGAGAAGCCCATCTACGACTTCATCGCAAAGGAAGACGGCTTCGGCCATCGTTTCTGGATCATCGACGACAAGGCCACCATCGCCCGCTTGGTTGAGCTCTTCGACAAGAAGGTTCCGGCCATGTACATCGCCGACGGTCACCACCGTAGCGCTGCCGCAGCCCTTGTCGGCCAAGAGAAGAAGGAACACAACCCTGCCCACACTGGCAAGGAAGAGTACAACTACTTCATGACCGTCATCTTCCCCGACAACCAGTTGAACGTCATCGACTACAACCGCGTCGTGAAAGACCTCAACGGCCTCAGCACCAAGGACTTCTTCAAGGCCCTGCAAGAGAGCTTCGACATCGAGTGCAAGTGCGACTGCACCAAGGACGGCGGCAAGTGCAACTGCGAGTTCCCCTGCCACTGCGAGTGCAGCACCGAGTACAAGCCCAACAAGCTCCACAACTTCTCGATGTACATCGAGGGCGTTTGGTACAGCCTGACTGCCAAACCCGGCACCTACAACGACAGCGACCCCATCGGCGTGTTGGACGTCACCATCCTCAGCAACCTTGTCCTCGACAAGATTCTGGGCATCAAGGACCTCCGCACCGACAAGCGCATCGACTTCGTTGGTGGTATCCGTGGCCTCGGCGAACTGAAGCGTCGCGTCGACAGCGGTGAGATGAAGGTTGCCTTCGCGCTCTATCCTGTGAGCATGAAGCAGATCATCGACATCGCCGACACTGGCAACATCATGCCTCCCAAGACCACTTGGTTTGAGCCTAAACTGCGCTCCGGCCTCGTCATCCACACGCTGGATTGATAAGACGTGAGATGAATTGACACGGGACAATGGTCGTTGAGCTTGTCGAAACGCCTTGTCCCGTGTTTTGATTTCAATAAACCATGAACCTCAGCCCCAATCTCATCAAGCACTTCGCCGACTATCTGCGGCTTGAGCTTTCGCTGTCCGACAATAGTGTGGAGGCCTATTGCCACGATGTCCATTTGTTTTTGCAGTATCTTGAAGCAGAGAAGGTTTCAACAGACATCAACGCCATCACTCAAGAAACCATCGAGAACTTCTTCGCCTACCTCTTTGACATGAACATCGGAGCCACCTCACAAGCCCGCATCTTTTCGGGGTTGAAATCGTTTTGGCGCTATCTCACTCAAGAGGAAATCGCCGAGAAAGACCCGACCCTACTCATCTCCTCACCCACCCTAGGACGACATCTTCCCGAAGTGCTGAGTTACGAGGAAATCCAAAAGATGATCGACAGCATCGACCTCAGCCAACCCACTGGCCACCGCAACAAAGCCATGATTGAAGTGATGTACGGCTGCGGCCTGCGTGTCTCCGAACTCATCAATTTAAAAATCAGTGACATTTACAAAGAAGACGGATTCCTTCGCATCTTTGGCAAGGGCAGCAAAGAAAGGCTCGTTCCCATCGGCGACAGCAGCCTGAAAATTCTGTTCCAATACATCGAAGGGGCTCGTTTGCATGTGAACGTGAAGCCTAAATTCACTGACACCGTCTTCCTCAACAGCCGTGGCACTGGCCTCACACGTCAAATGGTCTTCCTCATCGTGAAGGACCTCGCCGAGAAGAACGGCATCAACAAGGCTATCAGTCCACACACCTTCAGACATAGCTTCGCTACCCATCTGCTCGAAGGTGGCGCCAACCTGTTGGCCGTGCAACAAATGTTAGGACACGCAAGCGTGAGCACAACAGAAATATATACCCACATCTCCGACGAATTGCTGCGAGACACACTAACCAGCTATCATCCACGTTTTAAGAAACAATGATAAGACGGCCTTTCGACAAGCTCAAGGGCCTGCTAAAACGCAAAAAGTTAAGGTCCCTGAGCCTGTCGAAGGGCCGACATTCAAAAAAACATTACCTTTGCAAAAATTCTCCACCATGGACACCACAAAATACGACTTTCTGAAAGGCCTACGTCCCGACCGCTTTTTCCTCTTGGCCGGCCCTTGCGTCATCGAGGATGAGAGCTCACCTCTCTTCATTGCCGAGACCTTGAAAAACATCTGCCAGAAACTTGACATCCCTTTGGTTTTCAAAGGCTCGTATCGCAAGGCCAACCGCTCCAGACTGGACTCCTTCACCGGCATCGGCGACGAAAAAGCATTGAAGGTGCTGCAAAAAGTGGCTAAGGAATTCGAACTCCCCGTGGTGACCGACATACATGCCGCAGAAGAAGCTGCGATAGCTGCCGAATATGTAGATATACTGCAAATTCCTGCTTTCCTCTGCCGCCAGACCGACCTCCTTGTGGCCGCTGCCAAAACAGGCAAGACTATCAACATCAAGAAGGGACAATTCCTATCAGGTGAGGCCATGAGATTTGCCGTCGAGAAGGTTCAACAGTCGGGCAACGACAAGGTCATGCTCACCGAACGCGGCTCTATGTTCGGCTATCAGGATTTGGTGGTGGATTATCGCAACATCGCCGCCATGCAGCAGTTTGGCGTGCCCGTCATCCTCGACGTCACTCACTCGCTGCAGCAGCCCAACCAAAGCAACGGCGTCACAGGCGGACAACCCGAGATGATTGGCCTCATCGCCAAGGCAGGCATCGCTGCGGGTGCCGACGGCATCTTCATGGAGACGCATCCCAACCCCTCCCAAGCCAAATCCGATGGCGCTAACATGCTGTGCCTCGACAAAGTCGAAGACTTGTTGAGACAACTGGTATGCATCAAAGAAGCCTTATAATGAAAAAGGCACCTTGCGGTGCCTCTCTCCTATTGCATGATCAAATTGGTTATCTGACCCGTCTTGGTGTCAAACACCAATTTCGTGTTTTGAAGTGGTGCCATCAACAAGGCGCCCAATTGATTGACAGTCATACGTTCCTCTGCCAAGGGTTTATTGCCACGCAACACCTTCACCAAAGCCTGCTCAGGCACGCGGTAGAAGACCTTGTTCTCATAGTTCATCGATTCGATGGCCGACTGACTCGGAGCGTTGATGGCTTCGGTGGTGTTAAGCGACATGGTCTGCACCGAGATGGTCTCACCCGAACCTGCCGTACCCACTGTCAGACCTTCATATTCGGAGAACCTGGCCACGGTCTGCACGGGCGTCTCTTTATTAGGAATCACGTAAACAGTCTTCACAACGGTCTTGCTCTTACGTTGGCCGAGCAACAGCTGGGTGTATTCGTCTTCCATCTCTTCCAGCTTCTGATACATCATACTGAAAGTCTCAGGGTTGGAGGCCATCTCCACGTCACCCGAAATCAGATAGAACTTTGCTTTGCGGATCTCTTCAATCTTGTCAGCCACTTCTTTGGCCAATTGACCATTAGATTTTCCAGTTGTAATTAAGCTGGTGACGTCTTTGCTGCAGGCTTTCGCTACAGGTGCTTCGGGCTGTTCTTCCTTTACAGGAGCCACAGCCGTCTCTTCGCCAACGGCATTGCCGAGACCAACGCTGCGGATGATGCCATTGGGCATCACGTCAAACAAAGCCTTGGCTCCACCTCTTGCACTACCGAACGTCACAAAAAACAAAGCGGAGGGATCGGGGCTTGCCACCGTCGACATCTTCACATCAAGGAGCTTGTATTCTGTGGTCTCGTATTCCACCACGTCAGCATTACCCATATAGTTTTGGGCATAGTCAGCAAGAGGACTCTTCTCGAGCTTGGTCTCTTCAATGACAAAATCCAGCTTCAGCATAGTCTGAGGCAAAGAATAATACAAGCCATTCTGCTGCCCTGGCGTGACATTACGGGCAAAAGTAGTGACAATCTGAGCCTCGGCCTGACCCATCATGCAGGTCATGACTAACAAGGCAAGGGCAATCTTGGTAACAATCTTATTCATTTTCAAATTATTTAGATTCAAACTTCAAAAATACACATTTTCCGACAAATACACCTTTTTTATGTCGTTTTTTCCTTTCTACTAAAAGCCAACAAGGCCATAAATGTCAATAAACCATTGATAATCAGTATTTCAAAGCCAATCTTATACCCACCAAACAACTGAGGCGAATACAGCTTCAAGAAATAACTGATGACAGGCGAGGCCACAGCGATGAATGGCACTGCCTTGTCGATGACCTTTCTGTTTTTCACAAACAACCCGAAAGTATAGAGGCCTAGTAAGGGTCCATAGGTGTAACCTGCAATGTCGAACACCTTATCAATCAGTGACTCGTTGTGGAAAGGCCTAAATGCGATGATCACCAACAAATACAACAAAGCGAAAGCCACATGGATCCATTTGCGGCGTTGTGTGATCTGCTGTTCGGTAAGCTGTTTCTTGTCGAATCGCATGAAGTCGAAGCAGAAGGTGGTCGTCAAGGCCGTCAAGGTGCCGTCGGCACTGGAATAGCCTGCTGCCACAAGTCCAATGACGAAGACGATAGCCGTAAACTTACTCAAGGAGAAGGCCACCGAAGGGAAGATCTTGTCGTTGACCACCACACCCGCTTCGTTTACTGGCAGTTGGAAGCCCGTCTGCTGGGCATAATAAATCAAGGCGGCACCCAAGCAAAGGAAGAGCGCATTGACCACCACAAACAACAGGCTTGAAGTCATCACATTCTTTTGGGCATCACGCAGATTTTTGCAGGTCAGGTTCTTCTGCATCATATCCTGGTCCAAACCCGTCATCGTGATGGTGATAAACATGCCACTCAACAGCTGTTTTATCCAGAACTTATTGTGGGTCCAATCCGTCTCAAACACTTTGGTATAGCCTTTCTGCGAAGCCGATTTCAGCAGGTCGCCCAAGGAGATGTTCAAATTCTTCATGATGAACCATGCCGTCAGGAAAGCCGCCAGCAATAGGAATGTCGTCTGCAAGGTATCCGTCCAAACCACTGTTTTGATGCCACCCTTGAAGGTGTAAAGCAAGATGATGGCTATAAAGATAACCGCGGGCACCCAGAAGGGTATGCCCCATTCTTTAAAGACAAACTCATAAAGCACAAAGACAACGAGATACATCCTCAGAGCCGAGCCCAACAGACGCGACAGGATGAAAAATGCCGCGCCCGTCTTCTCCGACCTCGGGCCGAATCGCATCTCAAGATAGGAATAGATGGAAGTCAGGTTCAACCGATAATACAGCGGCAGCAACACCAATGCAATCACTGCATAGCCTAACACATAGCCAAACACAAGAGGCATATAGGTGAACTGCCCAGTATAAACGCCGCCCGGCACCGACATGAAGGTCACGCCCGACAAAGAGGCACCGATCATGCCGTAGGCCACCACAAACCACGGCGAACTCTTGTTGCCTCGGAAAAACGCATTGTTGTCAGACTTCCGCGCTGTGAAGTGCGAAATCACGAACAAAAGGACGGTATACAAAACAAATACGGAAAGTATTATGGTAGCATTCATGATGTTCTCATTTGGTTGTGCAAAAATAGGAATAAATGTCGGACATGAAAGAAAATCCTGTACTTTTGCACCCCGTTAAAAACAACACCCAATGAAAGGACTTTACACCGTTTTATTACTCATTGTCTCAAATGTCTTTATGACTTTTGCATGGTACGGACAGCTGAAACTGCTTGAAATCGTCCCCTCGTCGAAAGACTGGCCGCTGTTTCTTGTCATCTTGATGTCATGGGGCGTCGCCTTGTTCGAGTATTCTTTCATGATCCCCGCCAACCGCATCGGTGCGATGCAAAACGGAGGTCCATTCAATCTTATCCAGTTGAAAGTCATTCAAGAAGCCGTATCATTGACCGTGTTTACCGTTATCGTTATCACAGTGTTCAAGACCGAATCCTTCCGTTGGAACCATGTCATTTCGTTCCTGTTCATCATCCTCGCCGTGTTTTTTGCTTTTAAAAAGTAGGTTTTTGTTGCGAAAAACGTAAAAATGCATGATATTTGCGGACTGAAAAAGGCACTATTAACTGACAAAAAAGAAAGGAAATAATATGAAATTCTATGACATTGATTCAGTATTCACCTTCGGTAAATATGAGGGTATGACCATCGCCGAAGTGTATGAGAAAGACCCTAAATACCTGAAATACTGCGAAGAAAACATTGACGAATTCTATGTCTCCCCTTCCGTGATGCGCGAGTTGAAGTCGATGGGACGTGCCATCAACGACTCGGCTCTTTTGGATGTCAATTTCGACAAGATGAGCGACGATGAGATCGACAGCTTCATCAGCGGACATGAAGAAGAGGATGAATTTGACGAGTCGAAGCTAGAACGCGACTTCGACTGGGAGAACAACGACTTTGCCGACGATTCCCCATTTGATGAGTTTGAGGACGAATTCGATGAGGACGAATTCAACGATGAATTCGGTGACAGTTTCGACGAAAGTATTGACGGCGGTTTCGACGAATTGTATTGATTGATTACATAGCATAAAAAAAGCCACCAGCTGGTGGCTTTTTTTATGCTACATTGATACGTTCCGAAATGGAATACACGCGTTTTTCACGCTGCGTCGAGGTGATCATTTCGGCGAGGAAGCCCGTCGAGAAGAGCTGCACACCAAGAACAATGGCTAAAAGCGCGAAATAGAACAACGGCCTACGCGTCATGCCATAGACATGGAAGAACAGACGTGAGCAAGCCAGATACAAGGCGATAATGAAGCCCACCAAAAATGTGATGGAGCCCAACATACCGAAGAAATGCATCGGGCGGTTACTGAACTTTGAGATGAAGTTGATGGTGAGCAGGTCGAGGTATCCGCGCACAAAACGGCTCATGCCAAACTTACTACTACCGTATTTCCTTTTCTGGTGGTGTACCACCTTCTCCCCTATATGGGTGAAGCCATTCATCTTGGCGATGACAGGGATGTAACGGTGCATCTCACCGTACACTTGGATATTCTTCACCACCTCATTACGATAGGCCTTCAGGCCACAGTTGAAGTCGTGCAGTTTGATGCCCGACATCCTACGTGTAGTCCAGTTGAAGAACTTCGAAGGGATGTTCTTCGCAATCTTGGAGTCGTAGCGCACCTTCTTCCAACCTGAAACGAGGTCGTAGCCTTCCTCCTTGATCATCTTATAGAGTTCAGGGATTTCGTCGGGGCTGTCCTGAAGGTCGGCGTCCATGGTAATGACCACATCGCCCTGCACCACCTTGAAGCCCTCGTTCAGTGCCGGTGACTTGCCATAGTTTCTTCTGAAACGCAGGGCCTTCACATTTGGATTAGCTTGTGAGAGCTGCTGGATCACGGCCCAAGAGTTATCGGTGGAGCCGTCATCGACAAACACAATCTCATAGGAGAAGCTATGCTCGTCCATCACGCGACGAATCCACGCCTCCAGCTCAGGCAGCGACTCGGCCTCATTCAGCAAGGGTATAACAACGGAGATGTCCATAATTATCTGATTTCAGTTTTTCCGCCCATATAGGGTTGCAATGCCTTCGGGATGGCCACGGAGCCGTCGGCGCGGAGGTTGTTCTCCAAGAAGGCTATCAACATACGCGGTGGGGCGACCACCGTATTGTTCAAGGTGTGGGCAAAGTAGTTGCCGTTCTTACCTTTGATTCTGATCTTCAATCTACGAGCCTGGGCATCGCCAAGATAGGAGCAGCTACCCACCTCGAAATACTTCTTCTGACGCGGTGACCAAGCCTCCACATCGAGTGATTTCACTTTGAGGTCAGCCAAGTCGCCAGAGCAGCATTCCAGCGTACGCACGGGGATGTCCATCGAGCGGAACAGATCCACCGTATTCTTCCACATCTGCTCATACCAGTAGTCGGCATCCTCTTGCTTGCAGAGCACCACCATCTCCTGTTTCTCAAACTGGTGGATGCGGTAGACGCCGCGTTCCTCAATGCCATGAGCACCTTTTTCCTTGCGGAAGCAGGGTGAATAGCTTGTCAACGTGAGGGGCAAACTCTCTTCGGGCACGATTTGGTCGATAAACTTACCAATCATGGAGTGCTCACTGGTGCCGATCAGATAGAGGTCTTCGCCTTCGATCTTGTACATCATGGCGTCCATCTCAGCGAAACTCATCACGCCAGAGACAATCTCGCTGCGCACCATAAACGGCGGGATGCAGTAGGTGAAGCCACGCTCGATCATGAAGTCGCGGGCATAGGTGATGACAGCGGAATGCAGGCGTGCGATGTCGCCCATGAGATAATAAAAGCCGTTGCCGGCCACACGGTGGGCTGAGTCAAGGTCGAGACCATTGAACTTGGCCATGATATCGGCATGGTAAGGCACTTCAAAATCGGGCACCACGGGTTCGCCAAAGCGTTCTATCTCCACGTTAAAGGAGTCGTCTTTGCCTACAGGCACCTCAGGAGCGATGATGTTGGGGATGGCATACATCACCTTAGTCAACTGATCCATCAGCGAAGTCTGCTGCTTGCCGAGTTGTTCAAGCTCCTGGGCGTTGGCTTCGACGAGTTTCTTCATCTCGTTGGCCTTTTCCACTTCCTTGTTCTTGAAGAGGATGCCAATCTCCTTGGAGATGGAGTTACGTTGCGAACGCAGGTCGTCGGCACGTTGCTGGCAGTCGCAGTATTGAGTGTACAGGCTGATAGCCTCATCGACGAGAGGCAGCTTGTTGTCCTGGAATTTCTTCTTGATGTTTTCCCTGACGATGTCGGGATTCTTAACTAAAAACTTAACGTCTATCATTGGTCTATCGATTTGCTTCGTAAAAACGGGCAAAGATAGGAAAAAATATAGAAAGGATGGAAAAATAATAGCAAAGGAATAAAAACAGATAAGCCCGCCAGCAGGTGCTGACGGGCTTTCCGTTATGGGTGGGCGGCGAACTACTTTTCCACGCTTTCGCGCAGTATCATCGTCGCG
>LPNG01000153.1:0-771 GCA_001543395.1 Candidatus Alcium sp. F082
GGGCTGAAGATAATGATTAACTGAAAAAGGGGAACATAAGACATGACCATTGACAAAATGAGGGAGCAGCCCATCACGGACTTCCTGCACAAGTTGGGGTTTAGTGCAAAAAAGCGGAGGGGCAGTGAAGTGTGGTTCAGTGCACCTTACCGCTCTGACAGCACACCGTCGTTTTGCGTGAACACGACGAAAAACCTCTGGAACGACTTCGGGCTGGGCAAGGGCGGCGACATCTTCGCTCTGGCGGGCGAGATTATCCACACCAACGACTTCATGGCGCAGGCAAAATACATTGCAGATGTGAACAACTCACCTGTAGAGCATTCGGAGCCGCCTCGGTATGAGGCGGTGCCTATGGAGCCGCAGTTCTTGGATGTGAACGTACAGCCCCTATGCCATCCTGCATTGCTGGGCTACCTGTGGGAACGAGGCATCACTGCCGACACTGCAAAGACAAACTGTATGGAGGTACACTACAGACTGAAAGACAAGTCGTATTTTGCCGTCGGCTTCAAGAATGAAAGCGGCGGCTATGAGATCCGCAACAAGTTCTTCAAGGGCAGCATTCCGCCAAAGGCGGTGTCGCTCATCAGGCACGGCTCGACAACGGTGAATGTCTATGAGGGATTTATGGATTTCCTTTCGGGGCTGACGCTCGGCTATGGCAGGACGGAGGATAGTCTGGTACTGAACTCCGTCGCCAACAGGGAAAAGGCATACAGGCACTTGGACGGTTACGGGACCATCAAGTGCTGGCTCGACAATGACGGC
>LPNG01000153.1:839-1284 GCA_001543395.1 Candidatus Alcium sp. F082
TATTTACAAGAACAACAAAAGAACAAACAACAAACAAAATCGAAACTGAAATTATGAAGAAACTATTGAAGAAAGTGATGATGTGCGCCACGATGATGGCGCTGGTGTTGGGATTTTCATCTTGTGAGGATGACTTGGATATTCAGACGAACTATCCCTTTGAGGTGGAGGTGATGCCAGTTCCTACGAAGGTACTGCGCGGGCAGACGGTGGAAATCCGCTGCCATCTGGCAAAGGAGGGCGACTATGCCCATACGCTCTATACCATCCGCTGGTTCCTCTATGACGGGACGGGCTCACTGAGGATGGAGAACGGCACGATCCTCCAGCCGAATGACCGTTACCTGCTGGAGAACGAGACCTTCCGACTCTATTACACCTCGGCCAGTGCGGATGCGCACAAGTTTATCGTGGTCGTGGAAGATAGCAACGGCAACAGCCAGAC
>LPNG01000019.1:0-46184 GCA_001543395.1 Candidatus Alcium sp. F082
TCATGTACTTCAGTCGATCTTCGAATGTGTGTTTGTTCCTCTTTTGTGACATAATAAAACCCCGAAAGTTTTTTGTCCAACTTTCGGGGTTCATGTCAGAACCTCGCGTTTTTTGTTTAGGCCTGCATCCAGGCCTCGACGTCCTCCAGCTGCAAGGCTGGGATGTCGAGTTTGTTCTTCTTGCGCAAGCCGTTCAGCTTCTCGCGCAGGGCAGAAGGCTTCTCGGCCTTTAACTGCTCAATGGTGTTGTAGCCATTGGTGAGCAACAGGGTTGCCCAAGTCTCGGCCATACCAAGTGCCATGAAGTCTTCTTTCGTCGCGTTTTTCACCACCTTTTCGGGACGCATCATCGGGAACAGCAGCACCTCTTGGATAGTGGTCTGGCCCGTCAGCAGCATCACGAAACGGTCGATGCCGATGCCCATACCCGAAGTCGGGGGCATACCATATTCCAAAGCGCGGAGGAAGTCCTGGTCGATGAACATGGCCTCGTCATCGCCGCGTTCACTGAGTTTCATCTGCTCCTCGAAGCGTGCTCGCTGGTCGATGGGGTCGTTCAGCTCAGTGTAGGCGTTGGCCAACTCCTTGCCGTTGACCATCAGCTCGAAGCGCTCGGTCAGCTCGGGATTATTGCGGTGACGCTTGCAGAGCGGCGACATCTCCACGGGATAGTCGGTGATGAAGGTCGGCTGGATGTAGGTGCCTTCGCACTTCTCGCCGAAGATTTCGTCAATCAGTTTGCCCTTGCCCATGGTTTCGTCAACCTCGATGCCGAGTTGTTTGCACACGTCGCGTAGCTGGGCTTCGTCCATGCCCGTGATGTCGATGCCAGTCTTCTCCTTGATGGAGTCAATCATGGTGATGCGCTTGAAGGGACGCTTGAAACTGATTTCGTTGTCGCCCACTTTCACGGTTTCCTTGCCCAAAACATCCATCACGCAGCGGTGGATCATCTCCTCGGTGTAGTCCATCATCCAGAGGTAGTCCTTGTAGGCCACATAGATCTCAAGACCCGTAAACTCGGGGTTGTGGGTGCGGTCCATACCTTCGTTGCGGAAGTTGCGCGAGAACTCATACACGCCCTCGAAGCCGCCCACGATGAGGCGTTTCAAGTAAAGTTCATCGGCAATACGCAGGTACATCGGGATGTCCAAGGCGTTGTGGTGCGTGATGAAGGGACGCGCCGTGGCGCCGCCGGGGATGGCTTGCAGCACAGGCGTCTCCACCTCGAGGTAGCCGCTCTCGTTGAAGAAACGGCGGATGCTGTCGATGATACGGGTGCGGGCAATGAAGATGTCCTTCACCTTGTCGTTGACCACGAGGTCGACGTAACGCATACGGTATCGCAGTTCGGGGTCGTTGAATTCGTCGTACTTCACGCCGTCCTTCTCCTTGACGATGGGCAGCGGCCTCAACGACTTGCTCAGCACCGTCAGTTCCTTGACATGCACCGATATTTCGCCCATCTGCGTGCGGAAGGCGAAGCCTTTCACGCCGATGAAGTCGCCGATGTCGAGCAGACGCTTGAACACCGTGTTATATAAGGTCTTGTCCTCCTCAGGGCAGATCTCGTCGCGCTTGATATACAGTTGGATGCGCCCTTTCGAGTCCTGCAGCTCGCAGAACGAGGCGGCGCCCATGATGCGGCGGCTCATGATACGGCCCGCGAGGGTGACCTCTTGGAATTGGTCGGGGTTGTTGTCGTCAAATTGGTTGAGGATGTCCGTGGTGAACACGCTCACGGGGAACGCGGCCTGCGGATACGGGTTGATGCCGAGCTTGTAGAGTTCGGCCAACGAATTTCTTCTGATTTGTTCCTGTTCGCTAAGCATGGTTAATCGAATTTGGGTGCAAAATTACGTTTTAATTCGTTATGATAGGCAAGCAATACGGATTTTTGTAATTTTGCGCCTTCAAAACCTAACTCAAATGGAAAAACTTGAAAAAGCCTCAACCAAATGGTGGTTTTTTGTCATTTTGCTGACGGCGCAATCTGTTTTGCTGCCTATCGTCAGCCGAAATTTCGACCCGAAGAACATCCAACAGATGGTCTATACAACACTTTCCCATGCACCACAAGGACATTTGGGCGGGCTCAACTTCCTTTTCCAATCCCTATCGCTTTTGATGTTCGTCCTACTTTTTGTGTTCAAGAACAAAGTCAGGACATTGTTCAACGGGTATGTCGCCTTTTCCTATTTTGCCTTCGCCTTCATCCAAAACATGGCCGTCACGGAACAGTATGGATTCAGTGTTGTCACCGTCAATTTAGTGATGTTCCTCTTGGTGGCCTACGTTTGGATTCGAGAGACCTTAAAGCCGGAAAACAATTACGATTTCAGCAACTTACGATGGAAATACGCTTGGATGATTGCTTTTGCTTTGTTTGCCTATCTTTGTCCGTTTACTAGCCAAGGAGCTTTCGATTGGAACCCGCTGCATTTTTTCTATAAAAACTCTGTTACAGCCTTTTGCTTGACAACACCAGCATTTCTAACCATACTGACCTTAAACCTACCTAAGATTAACATCGTAACCTATAGGATTACCGCAATCATTGGCACCATCATGGGGATCTACAACATGTTCAACTTCCTCAATCCTCATTCGGTTTATGTAGGTATTATGCATATTCCGCTGCTAACCATTTCATTGTATTGCGCCATTTTAAGCTATAGACCGACCTCAAAGCAAAAACAAACGGAATCGGAACATCCTTTGCTATAATTTTGTACTTTTGTCCCGTAATAATAAACTGATGCAGTTCAAAGACGTCATAGGCCAATCCGCCATCAAACAAAGGCTTATCCAAAGTGTGAGGGAGAACCATGTCTCTCATGCCCAACTCTTTTTTGGTCCTGCCGGAAGCGGCAAGCTGCCTTTGGCCTTGGCCTATGCCCAATATATCCTCTGCCCTAACCGTACCGAGACCGACAGTTGCGGCGTGTGTCCCACCTGCCAGAAGATGCAGAAGCTGGTGCATCCCGACTTGCATTTCTTGGTGCCGACCAACACCACCAAAAGCGTCAAGAGCAACCCGGAGTCGGACCTCTTCATGGAAGAATGGCGTGAGTTTACCCTGAAAAACGACGGCTATTTCAACGACACTGATTGGTACGCCTTCCTTGACATCGAGAACAAGCAAGGCTACATGTCAGTACGCGACGCGGCCTCGCTGCTGCGCAAACTCAACATGAAATCATACGAGGGAGAGTACAAGATCGCCATCATCTGGATGGCGGAGAAGATGCGGGTCGACACGGCCAACAAACTGCTGAAACTCCTTGAGGAACCACCTGAGAAGACTGTTTTCTTGCTCATTGCGGAAGATGCGGAAGAACTCTTGGCCACCATCAAGTCGAGGACGACACTCGTCAAAGTGCCGGCCATCGAAACCAGCGAGGTCGAAAAAGCCCTTATGGAGCGGCTGCAATGCCAGCCCGGCCAAGCCCACGACGCGGCTATGATTTCGGAAGGCAATTGGCTCAACGCCTGTCACTCAGTGCAGGAGTCGGAGGATCGCAAGTATTTCTTCACCACTTTCCAGCAATGGATGCGCCTCTGCTTCCGTGCCGCCTATTCCGAACTGATTGACTTTTCCAACAACATCAAAACGCTGGGACGCGAGAAACAAAAGGAATTGTTGGAATACGGCTTGCGCATCATCCGCAATTCCTTGCTTTTCAATAACAACCTTGCGAAAATCGTGATGCTGCCTAACGATGAAAAGACCTTTAACTCGAAGTTTGCACCATTCGTCAATCCTGCCAATCTGTCACAAATCGCTGAACTTTTTGAGGAAGCTATGCGCCAAATCGAACGCAACGGCTATGCACCGCTCATTTTTACCGATATAAGTTTCAAGATGGTAGGTCTTTTGAAAAAGAAATGAAAAGAATAAGTGTTGTATTGTGTTTTTTGGTTTCCATCATGTGTTCTTGTAGCACTAAAGTAGACCTTTATACCGATTTCAAAGACACCACTGTTGTATATGGGGTAATGGACATAGCAAACGACACTAATGTCATTAAGATTATTAGGGCTTTTTCGGGAAACAATAATGACAACTCGTTCGATGCTCATCAGATTGCCTTGATTGCCGATTCGTCAAATTATCCCGGCAAACTAGATGCTCGTTTTCTAGAATATAAAAAAGCCCTAGGAGGAACTTTCACTTATACTGGACGAGAGATCATCTTGGATACCATGACTATCCATAATAAGAAAGAAGGCCTTTTTTATGCTCCCAATCAAAAAGTATACTATACAGCGGAACATTTCAATGTCAATAATCCGTATGAAAGATATAAATATAAATTGTTGATTTCCAAACCAAATGACACTATATCTTCTGAAATTAGCCTCATAGGGGGTTCGAATTTCCAGATTAGCACCCCAATGGTGTTTTTCAAGGCCGAAAATGCCGGAACACGAAAACTGCTTTTCACTCCTGATGATAACGAAGCTGTATATCAAGTTACAATGCAATTCAATTACAAAGAAGTTAGGTCCGGTCAAGACACGATATACAAAAATGTCAAATGGTCAATAGGGCCGTGTAACACTTACGAACTTGGGATTGAGGACAGGAAACTGTATTTCACTTACCGTGAAGACATTTTATTCAACGAGTTGTCAGAAGCCATTGGAAACGACATTCTCAATATTGAACGCTTCTTCGACAGTTTCGTTGTATCAATATATGCTTATGGCAAAGAGTTGGAAGAATACACCCAAGTAAGCGAGGCCACTTCAGGCATTGAATACTACTACACCAATATACATGGAGGCTTGGGCATTCTGTCCTCATGCCATGAAATCAGAAAAAATGTCGATATTTCCAGTCGCACAAAAACCGATTTGCTTTCCATGCCTTGGGGCTTTAGGAATATCGGCTATAACTGATGGGGCTAGTATTATTCCAAAACTTCAATTGTTCCCATTTCAAACTGGATGGGATGGCCAGCCTCAAAATAACGCACATCGTGCAACACCTTGTCAAAGACATAGTTCTGGATAAGCACGAAGTCCTTGCCGCCTTCGATGAGGGCATACATACGGTCGCGGTCCACGTCGCCAAGCTCCCCGCCCATGTCGGTCACGCCGTTCAAAACCAACTTCTTGAAGGTCTTCATGTCCTGTTTGTTGCCGTCCTTATCGGTCACCACAACATAATGGACAAAGGGTGAGCCCGTGATGGAGTCGATACGCTCCTGCTCCATCGAGTTGGTGAACAAAGCCTCAAAACGAAGGTCATTGAACGACGACATGAGGTTAATGACCTTCAGCGTGTCGTAGGGAAGTTCCTGGTTATCGCTCAAACGCGTCAGCTTATACTGATGCTTCCCGATGTTGTCGATGCGGAAACTGCCTTCGGGGTCTTCGTTGAAATCAATCTCGACAGATTGTATGTCGGCCATATTCTCATGGAAAATGGTATGGTCGCGCCAGTCGTCGGGGTTGGCGGTGAAACGCGTGGTGATAAAACCTCGGAAGCTAGGGATATAGACGATATAAGCCTTGTCGGCACCTTCCTTCAGCATGAAGGTTCCGCTGCTGTCCATGGTGGCATCGCCCACATAGAACACCTTGGTACGCTTCTCGCGATAGAAAAGTTTGATCTTATCAAAGAGGTTGATACTTGGCACAATCTGATACACCTCCACCTTGGTGCTCTGCGAAGCCAACTGCTTGACGATATTGTCGTGACTCGCCACAGAGACGGGCATCTTGACGCGAATCTTGTATAAGGTGGTCAGCAGATTCTGCACCTGCTTGGAATGGGCCTTATAGTCTCCGTTGAGGGTCCAGCCTTGCTCCTGACGCTCCAACAGCGACTCTTGGTTCTTACGGTCGGCCAAATAAACCTTGGTGACAGAAGCCGTGTCCCAAACTTGGAAATCCGACGACTCGCCTTGAATAGTAGAGAGGTAGCGGTTGTTCCAAATCAAAAGGCCGGCGATGACGACCAGCAGTGCAGCAATGATGATGGTGATTCTATTGTTTTTCTTCATGACGAATTATTTTTTGCTGTATTTCTTCTTTCTGATGAAAGCCATGACGAAGCCCAAGGCGATAATCAAGGCGATGGGCACCAAGGTATTGATGACCTGCCACTTGGTGCGTTCTTGGTCAATCTTTGCAGTATCCAAGAGGCGTACTTTCAGCTCGCGTGAGCGGATGTCGATCATACCCTCGCCTTCCACAAGGTAACCGATGGCGTTCTCTATGAACTCCTTGTTGGCATAGGTGTTTTGCGTGAATTGATCAAAGCCCAGCGGCAAGGGTTTTCGCGTCTTGATGTCAATTTGGTTGCGGATGATGTCGCCGTCGCTTACCACGATCATGGCGGTGGGGACACTCTCCTCCATGAAGTTGGTCCCATTGTCCTCAGCAATTTCCTGCGGGATGCGGTTGGCATAAAGCGAGGGGAAGCTGCCCTTCAAAAGATAGGCTACGTTCTTGCCTTTCGAGGCGAACATGCGCTTGTCGGGGGCTTGACGAAGCATAGCCAAGGTAATGAAGACCGGCGCGCCCGAAACCTTGGTATAGCTTGAGGTCTTCAGCAAAGGTATCTGCTCGATGCCCATGGCCATAGTAGTAGCATCCATCGAACTGACAAAGTCGGACTTGATGGAATTCATGTTGCGCACCATGGGATGCTCGGAGGCGGCTTGCAGCAAGGGGAAATAATACCAGCGGAAGAACTCCAGTTGTGCTTGGCCCGCCACCTGACCCGTGCGGATAGGCAAGGAGGCGCAAGTCAAATCCATAAGCAAGTCGCGGTTGAGACGCACACCATATTTGAACAACATATCGTCGAGGTTGAGGTCCTGTTCGATGCCTATGGTCGACTCCTGGCTTTGCAGGCTATCCATGGTGGCATACACCGGCTCGACCATCCACAGCACCTTGCCGCCGTGCATGATGTACTGGTCGATGAGGAACTTGTCGCGCTCGTCGAAAGGCTGTGTCGGCTTGGCAATGATGATGGCATCATACGAGGGGAAGGCCTTCACCTCGCGTTCCTCGTCTTGGGTGCGGTGCATCAAGGCATCGATTTTGCCGTCGATCTCCAGACGGACCACATTATAATTCTGTGCCAGGGTCTGGGCAATGTCATGGACCTCCTGTTCGTTGAGTTCACCATGGCCTTCAATGAAGGCGATGTTGGGCTTTTGCAGTCGGGTCACCTTCTTCACTGCATCGATAAGGCGGAACTCGAGGTTCTGCATCGAGGCATTCAAGGCTTGCTCCGACGACTGGCCTATCTGGTTCTCCAACAAATCGATGGCGATTTCGGTGGTGTTACGGTAACTCACAAGCGCCCCAGGCCAGATCACCATCTGCTTCGAGGAGCCGTCGCGGTTTTTGACCACCATGTCGGTAGGATTCAATCCCGCCTGATAGAGCTGTTTGTAGGTCTCGTTGCGCTCGGAGGCATCGGTGCTCTCCGAGGGGTTGATAAACTCGTAGTCAATGAACTTGGAATAGGCTCTGAACTCATCGAGCATCTCTTTGGTCTCTCGGCGCAGTTTCTTGAAACCTGCCGGAAAGTCACCTTCGAGATATACCTTGAAATAGACGTAGTCGTTGAGGTCGTTAAGGATTTCCTTCGTCGTGGGCGACAGCGTATATCTTTTCTCGCTCGTCAAGTCGAAGCGGGTAAAGACATAGGCACCGATGATGTTGACCAAGATCACTATAGCCACCGTCACCAGGAAGGCGACGATTTGGTTCTTCTTCAAATTCTTGCGTTTGTTCTCCATCGTCTACCTCCTTACCATTTGCGGCTCGACAGAACCAATTTCGTAGCACTGAGAAACAGTGCAATCACACTCAGGAAATACAACACATCGCGCGTGTCGATGACACCACGGCTCAGCGAGCCATAATGCGCGTTCATGCCCAGTTGCTGGATGAACAGGTCGACGCGGCCAAACAAAGAGAGCGAGTAGATAAACTCAAAGCCAATCAGCAGGAATCCGCAGAGGAAGACCGAGATGATGAAGGCCAGAATCTGGTTGTTGGTGAGTGAGCTGCAGAACACGCCAATACTCACAAAACTCGCACTGAGAAGGAAAAGGCCAATATAGGACCCCCAAATGCCACCGCTGTCGAGGTTGCCTTTGGGCAGGCCCAGATGATAGACCGAGAAGAAATACACAAAAGTGGGAATCAAGGCCAGCAGGACCAGGGTCACACCAGCCAAAAACTTCGCCCAGATGATCTGCCAGTCCGACAAGGGCTTGGTGACCAACATCTCAATGGTACCCGTGCGGTTCTCCTCGGCGAAGCTACGCATCGTGACCGCAGGAACAAGGAAGAGGAAAACCCAGGGCGCGAGGACAAAAAGGCCGTCCAAACTGGCATAAACGGAATCCAATACATTGAAATCGCTTTGGAACACCCAAAGAAACAGGCCCGTAATCAGCAGAAACACCACGATCACCATGATGCCCATCAGCGAACTGAGGAAGTTGCTTATTTCTTTTTTATACAATGCGTACATTTTGTACTGAATTAGAGGTGCAAAAATACAAGTTTTTTCAGTAAACCATAAGAATTATTTTTCTTATCTTTGCGTTCGATTTCGAAAACAAGAACCCAACCAAAGGAATAAAAGCAACGCATTATGTACCAAATTTTTAAAGACCAAATCGAAAAGTCAAAACTCATCATCACCGGCGTAAAGAGGAATCAGCGCCTCGGTCGTGACGTCGGTGTGGAAGAAAGCATGTTGCAGAAGATGGAGGAAGACTGCAAGCGTTTGGAATCCATTTCTGCCGAAATCGACAAGCTTCACGAGGAGCTTCGCAAGAAAAGCGACGAAGCCCATTCGGTCTTGAGCGCCTTGAAAAGCAAGACCCAAACCGTGAAAAAAGCCGTCAAATCGAGATATGACCAGACCTGGTGGACCAAGTTCGGCATTCCCGACAGAAGATAATCTCTCTTGATTTTACAACCTAAAAGGAACCGCTTCGTCAGAGGCGGTTTTTTTTGTGCGGATAATGACCTTCTCCTCCCCTTTCAAGGTGGTCGCAAACAAATAGACGGCATCGCCGTCACCGATCTTCATGGCCTTTCGTAACTCAGCCACTGTTAGCGGGAAGTTGCGAACGGCAATACTGGCTTTGTCAACGTCAGGTAACAACGACGGCTTCACCTTCTTGTTATAAGGCGTCCAGGCTTCAACTTCGAAGATACGGCCAGGAAAACCGGCAATGTGTTGTTCGGAAGTGTAAAGATTGCTGTTTTTGTGCAGCTTGTAGACATCATAGCGTTCGGTCAACAACTTGAAGCAACCCGCCTTCATCACCGCTGGATTGGGTTCGTAGAGGTATTTCATCACGCCATCGGCGAGTCGGGTCGTGCAGTTGCCTTCCTCTGCCCGGGTAAAACACAACTCGGGCTGATGTGTCTGCAAGTTGACACAGACAAAACGGGGTTCGCCTTCAAAAGCCCGTTCCAAAACGACATCCAACTCCTTGCATTCGTTGGCGACGGCCACCACATGCACTTCTTTCACATGGCGTAGTTCGTCCAAGGCCTTGCTGATGTCGAGCATTGGCGACAATTTGATCATCACCCGCTCGGCTTTTTGCAGCAACATGTCCTGCAATGCACTCACATCGGGCGTACAGTCGGCGATGGATACGGTCTTACGTCCATGTTCGTCCCTTCGAGCCGGGTCGATGAAAAAGCAATCTTTGGGCTCGCAGGTCTGCATATACGTTTCCGCCGTTTCGTTCCACACCTCGATGTCGGCCTTCAACACGCCGAAATTATGCTTTGCTAAGTCACAAAGCTCGGCTTGACGCTCCACATAGTCGGTTTGTTGGAAACGCTGTGAGAGATAATAGGTGTCGACACCCAAGCCTCCCGTGAGGTCGGCCAACGTGTCTCCCTTAAGCAGACCTGCCTTATAACGCGCGCTAGCCTCCGAAGAGCATTGCTCGATGGAGAGATGAGCGGGAAAGAGCAGGTCCTCGTTCTCTGCCCATTGCGGCACTTTCTTTTGCAGAAGCTGACGGGCGGCTATCTGCCTCAAGGCCAATGAAAAATCAGTGCCGACGGGCGCCTTTTTCAAGGCGAGCGTCGGCACATCGGCATTCAGGTATTCCCTGATAAACTGTTTAGTAATCTCGTTCAAACTCAGATCTTCTTCAGATTCAACACCTCGAGGTCGGTGAGGAAACGCCACTCACCACGGGGGAGTTTGTACTTATCGAGACCAGCGAACATCACACGGTCGAGCTTGGTCACTTCGTAGCCGAGGTGTTCGAAGATACGGCGAACGATGCGGTTGCGGCCCGAGTGGAGCTGTATGCCCACACTCTTCTTGCTGTCGTCGTCCTGATCGTAAGCGATGCTGTCGGCGGCGATGGGGCCGTCATCCAGCTCGATGCCTTCGGAGATACGCAGCATGTCGTTCTTGGTCAAAGGCTTGTCGAGGATGACATGGTAAAGCTTCGGGACTTCGCTGCTCGGGTGGGTCAACTTCTTGGCCAAGTCGCCGTCGTTGGTGAACAGCAACAGACCGGTGGTCTGCTTGTCGAGACGGCCCACGGGGAAGATACGCTCAGTGCAGGCGTTCTTCACCAGTTCCATCACGGTGTCGCGCTCATACGGATCATCAGAAGTGGTGATATAGCCTTTGGGCTTGTTGAGCAAGATGTAACGGAGCTTCTCGCGATTGAGGGTCTGGCCTCCGTAAACCACCTTATCGTCGGTCTTCACTTTATAGCCCATCGTGGTGATCACTTCATCGTTCACCATCACACAACCGGCCTTGATCAGGTCGTCGGCTTCGCGGCGTGAGCAGATACCACAGTCGGCCAGATATTTGTTCAAGCGGATTTCGCCAGTGGCTTTCGGGCGGTCGTACAGCGGGTCTTTCTCGCGGACATAGCCCTTGCGGCCACGACGGGGTTCCTCTTCGTCATCGAAACGGCGACGGGTACGGTCGTCAAAGCGACGGTTGCCACCACGCGAACGGTCATCGTCGAAACGACGACGTGGTCTTTCCTCATCATCAAATCTACGGCGAGGACGCTCGTCATCGAAACGGCGACGCGGTCTTTCATCGTCATGGAAACGACGCTCACGCGGCTTGTCGTCGTCGAAGCGGCGACGCGGGCGCTCGTCATCATCAAATTTACGGCGCGGGCGGTCGTCGAAACGGCGTTCACGCGGTTTGTCATCATCAAAACGACGGCGGGGTCTCTCTGTATCGTCAAAGCGACGGCGAGGACGCTCGTCATCGTGGAAACGACGTTCACGCGGCTTGTCGTCATCGAAACGACGGCGCGGACGCTCGTCATCATCAAATCTGCGGCGCGGGCGGTCGTCGCGACGGCCTTCGCCACGTTCTTCGTCATCGAAGCGGCGGCGGGGACGGTCACCAAACTTACGGTCGCCGAACCTGCGGTCGCCACGGTTGTCATCAAATCGGCGTTCACCTCTCGGCTTATCGCCAAAGCTTCTCTCTTCGCGTCCTTCCTCGTCACCGTCACGGTGATAGAATTTGAAGGACCTTCTCTGCTGGAATTCTTCTTCAGCAGGTTTTCTGGTGCGCGGACGCTTGCCAGATCTTTCGTTGTCAGTCATTTATAATTATGTATTAGTGATAAAAAATCCATTTCGTCACGAAATGGGCGGCAAAAGTACGAATAATTTGGGAATATAACCTTTATTCGCTCAAATTATTAATGCAAACCTTCGGAAAATCGTTTTGCAACGCATTGACTTTCTTTTCTTTCAGCTCTTCAAACTTCCGGAAGGCCTCACTCTCGGGAAACAGTGGCCTATGCTGCAACATCTGTTTCAATTCGGCAGCGGCTTTCATGGCAGACCTTTCTTTGGGGTCAACGGCAAAGTCAATGAATCGCTTCCATATGTAACGCACGGCCTGCTCGGTGGGATGCACCATATCCTCCTTATAAAAGCGGTAATCGCGCAACTCATCCAACAGGATTTCGTAGGCAGGGAAATAATGTGCGTTGTCGTAGGTCTTGCACACCTTGTCCACAGCAAGGAGCAACGCGGCCTTGCTCAGCTGGTTCTCGTGAAGGCCATCTTTCAGATGACGCAACGGCGAAACGGTGAAGACGAACTGTTTTTCGGGATGCCGTTGAACAATCTCGGCAAGATATTGGCTTGACTGCTCCACCGACAAAAACTGCCTATCGAACTGGTTGGCGGGCAACTTGTGGCAGTTGGAAACCACCTTGCCACTCACCTTATTCTTGAACACCCACGAAGTGCCCAAACTGATAACGACCCATTTCGACGCCATAAAATGCACATGGGCCTCTGCAAGGCTCCGGTTGGTCTGTTCCAACAAAGCCGTCTCAGAGCTGCTCCAAAAGGCCGTATTGTGGCTGAAAGTGCAATACTGATTCTCGCCCACAACGATGACATCATCATGTTCAAAGGCTTGGCCTGTATCAAGTCGTTCCACCGACTGGGCTATACTTGCGGAGTTGTAGAGCACACCGAAGGGATTCACCATGGCATCGAAGCCCAAGCCACGGCAAAGTGCGCCCACCTCATCGGCGAAGCAAGAACCTAAGAAGAGCAAACCGTCGCCATAGGCGATGGTTTGCTCCATAGGTTGAATCTTTATTTCTGTCTGGAGAATCATTTGTGCTCAGCCAAGAATCGCTCCACCTCGATGCCCGCCATGGCACCCGTACCAGCGGCCACGATAGCCTGACGATAGATGCGGTCCTGGCAGTCGCCGCAAGCGAAGATGCCCTCCACGTTGGTGGCCGTCGACTTGGGCTTGGTGATGATATAACCTTCCTCATCCATCTCGAGGATGCCTTTGAAAAGTTCGGTGTTGGGCGTATGGCCGATGGCCTCGAAGAAACCGTCCACATAGATGGTGCGTTCTTCCTTGGTGTCGCTGTGATAGAGCACGGCGCCCTTTAGCTTCTTCATGAAGCCTTGCTGTTCGCCGAAGAGTTCCTTGGTCTGGTGCTTCCACAGCACTTCGATGTTGGGCGTGTTCAGCACGCGATGTTGCATGGCCTTGGAGGCACGCAACACATCGCGGCGCACGATGAGATAGACCTTGTTGCAGAGCTTGGCCAGATAAGTGGCATCTTCGCAGGCCGTGTCACCACCGCCTACAACTGCCACGTCCTTTCCTTTATAGAAGAAGCCGTCGCACGTGGCACAAGCCGACACGCCGCCACCCTTGAACTCCTCTTCGGTGGGCAAGCCGAGATAACGAGCGGCTGCACCAGTAGAGACGATGATGGTGTCGGCAAGAAGCTCGCCGTCGTATTCCGTCGTCACCTTGAAGGGACGCTGGCTGACATCGATGGCGGTGACTTCGCCTTCGCGGATCTCAGCACCAAAACGCAAGGCCTGCTGACGGATGTCTTCCATCATATCCGGGCCATTGATGCCTTTAGGATAGCCAGGGAAATTCTCGATTTCGGTGGTTTGGGTGAGCTGTCCACCAGGTTGCATGCCTTCATAAACGACAGTTTTCACGTCGGCGCGACAGGTATAAATGGCTGCAGTATAACCAGCAGGACCCGAGCCAATTATCAGACATTCAATATGTTCCATTTTTATAAGTTTAGAGTTTAGAGTTTAGAGTTTAGAGTAATACCTTGCAAAGGTAACTTTTTTTTCGGAAAGTGAACATCAATTCAAAAAACATTCGTATCTTTGCAGCCGCTAAGGCAATCGGGGTGTGGTGCAGTTGGCTAGCATTCTTGCATGGGGTGCAAGCGGTCGCCCGTTCGAGTCGGGCCACTCCGACAAAAAAGCAGCAGAATTCTCTGCTGCTTTTTTTGTGCCGTCATTGCGAGGCACGAAGCAATCCAGGGCATTTGCTTTTACTCTAGATTGCTTCGTCGTTCCTCCTCGCAATGACGCAAGCAACAACAAAAAAAAGGACGCCGATTGGCGTCCTTTTTCCTTGTCATTAACGAACCATCAATATTCCCAGAGGCTCTGTTCGAAGTCGAACATTTCGTTCTTGATACGCTCTGATTCGTAGAGGGCATCGATGTTGAAAGCATAGGAGTTGATGTAACGGTCGTACACGTTTTCTTCCTTGATGATGTAGCTATCGAAGATACGCTTCTGGAGCACTTCATCATAAGTGCGGCGCTGGGCCGAGTTGTTGCGGTTGAAGGCAAAGGCTCTAGCCAGCACGTCGCGTGACTCTTCGTAAGGAACCCAGCACACCTGCGACAGGCCACCGTCATCGTCGACGACGATGGGGCCCAGGGCGATGATGCGGACGAGGAACTGCGACAATTTCTTGTCGAAGTACCAGTCTTCCTTGATACGCAGACGGGTCACATTGAGCATACGATCCTTGAAGGCGATCTCATTCGGCACTTCCTCGCCATCTTTCCAGATGACCGGCGGGTCGCCAATCTTCGTGTTTTCTTTTTCAAAATCATCGCGAGTCAAAGGAGTGACCATGTCATCGATGTTGTTCTCAACGCGATAAGGGGTAATCTCACCGCTATTGATGCCGTCGTAGATGACCGTGATAAGGTTTCTCCAGTCCTCGGTCGGATTGATCGGATAGTAGAACACTTGATTGATCTTCTGACGGAAGTCGATTTCCCTAATCACCGTCTTCTTCCACATGACGCTCGATTCGTCGATAATCGGAAGCGGCGAAGGTCTCTTTTCGTTCATGATTTGTTGCTGACCTGAGAGGATGCTGTTCTTCGGGCCTTTGACATCGGTGGTCTGGGCTTTGAGGCTCAGGCTGCCGAGAAACACCACGAGGGTCAACAAGGAAACAAGTGTCTTTTTCATTTTATTGAAATTTTGATTGTTCATTACTTGATTTCAACACCGATAGGCGTTTCGATGGTCTTGGTCTTACCGTCGTTACCTCTCACCTGGATGGCGGTGAACACGAACATGTCACCGACATTGGCCTGGCTGATGGCATTTCTGATCTCATCGGTAAAGCCACCGCTGTTAGCCTTGGCTTCCTTGGTGGTACCGCTCTTGGTCTTATAACGGAAGGTGTAGCCGACCACGTCATAGTGGACACCGTCGAAGTCGAAGTCCTTCATCTCAGCTTCCACACGACCGGCGGCTTGCAGAGCGCTCTTCGACACCTGACCGTTGACCACGTTACGGATAAGAGCCGTAGGCTTCGGCAGGTCTTTCACACGGAACTTCATGCTACCGAGGCTAGAACCGCCTGAAGTCACGCTGATGGTCACCTCGTCGGCAGCACCAGGAAGCAGGTTATAGGTACCGTTGCCCGTTCTGGTCAACGAACCGCTACTGGCAGAGGCGTTGATTTCGCCACCGACACCACCGCCGACGGCAATCGGGTTGTTGATACCACGATACACCACGTTCATCTTGGTGGCCGACACGCTCACCGCAGGAGGAGCGACAACGAAGGAGTTCTCAAAGGTGTAGTCCTTCAGCTCACCCGTCTTGGGATCCAACATCTTGATGACACCGTTATATCTGTGGCTACCGACGCCGCAGTTGAATTCGAGGTTGATCAAACCTTGACCGTCGCTGGTGTATTCCTTCATCGGGCCGCCATCAAGGCTAACCGTAGCGGTCGTCTTGGCATTTTGCCAAGCGGTTACCATGGCTTGGGCTTTATAGGTCTGACCAGAGAGGAGGTATCCACTTTCGGCAAACACCTTGGCACCGATTTCATCGAAGGTAAAGTCGGAAGCGTGGATGTTAGTCATCAGTTGGGTGACGGCATTCAGCTCAGCGGTCTGGGCCTCGGAGATAATCTTGTTCAGCAAGGTGACGTCAGCCACAAGGACGGTGTGATGGAAGTTGTTGTACTCCCAGCTGTTTTGCACAGGATCGGCAGAATTCTCGTCGTAATTGTACTTGGCGCCATAGACTTCGCCTTCCAAGGGGAGTCTCTTCAGCTTGTCTTCCGACACCTTGGCCTGCTCCATAACATATTCCTTTGTTCCATAAATACTATCGGTAATCATACCGATTTCATGGATGTGGGCGGGACCCATGGCTTTCACCACCTCGCCACGGAAGCGACGAATCTTTTCGGAAAGCTCATAAGCTTTACCACCATTGCCCGGTCCTTCAGGGTTACCCATCATATAGGCTGTGGGTTGGTTGTAGTTGTCTCTCGATTTCACCTTGGAAGTGTTGATGTCATACATCTTACGGCCGTTCCTCAAGGTGTCGGCATTCCTCAAAAGACCAGTTTCAAGAGCCATTTGTGCAGCTTCGGTAGGGGTTTCAGCCTTGCTGCATTCGACTTTCTTCACGAGGTCCCATTTCAGGGCTTCCACATAGTCGATCAGGTCATTGGCTTCCTCGCGAAGGGCTTGGGCCTGTTCCCAGAACGGACCAGCTTTCTCGGGTTCTTTCGAGTATTGCTCCTCAAAAGCGGCGTATTTCTGGTCGATCTGATTTGCAAGTGTAATATTCGTAGTTTGAACACCGTTGTTGACGGTGTCGAAGGCATCCAAGATGTCCTTCGAGACGTTCATGGCTAACAAGGCAGTGTAGACCAGGTACATCATACCGATCATCTTCTGTCTTGGGGTTTCTTTTGCGCCTGACATAATCTTACTCCTTTTTTATATTAAACAATCAGGTTTGAGTAGAATTATGCCTTGATATTCATTGCTGACAACATTCCACCGTAGACATTGTTGAGGGCGGTCAAGCGGGCTGACAGTTGCGTCAGTTGGTCGTTGAGTTGGCCTGCATTCTTCGATGAAGCGTTGAGGTTATCCATATACTTGTTCATTGTCTCTGTCAAGGCCTTGCTGGCAGCCGAAGTCTGTTCGGCACCCTGCAGTTGCAGTTCGTAGATGGAGTTAAGAGACTGCATGCTGCTGGCCACTTTCTTAATGGTGTTGGCATCGAGAGCACTGAAGTCGAGCTTGCCCAAGGAGTCAGAAAGCTTCTGGTTGGTTTGGACATAGGCGTTCGAGAAGTCGGAGATAGACTTCGTGGCGCGGTCCATAGCATTGGCATAATTGGTAGTGGCAGCCATGGCGTTCGAGATGTCGGCCATCTGACCAGCGTTTTGGGCCAACTTGTCGAGACCCTTACCAATCTTATTGAAAGTTTCCTCACTGACATTCATCTTTTCGAACATCTTGCTGAGCATAGCCTCTTCCATATCGGTGGCAGCAGCGGGGCGACCGGCACCTGAAGTGGCAAACTGGGTCTTCTGCACACCGTCCCAGTCCTCTTCCAATTCAACAAAGACGTTGTCCCAAGCATAATCAAGGTGTTGGGGCTCAAAAGCGGACAAGAAGAAAATCAAAGCTTCGACACCCAGACCGAGAGCCAGCATCAAGTCAGCACCTTGGATGTGGGTCAACTTAAAGTAAGCACCAACCATAACGATAGCGGCACCAATGCCATAAACGGCACCCATGAATGATTTATACTTCTTCGATTGAGTGAAGGCTTGGAATTTTTTGAATCCTGTGAGGTTTTCTTGTTTTTTTGCCATAGTTTTAATTGCAATTAAATGTTATACTTTATGTTTATTTTATTCTTATCTATAAACTCTCGACATTCTCGGGTTGTCGCCCTTGTTACGACCCAGGTAAGGCTGGATGCAGCGGAAACCGGTGAAGCAGTTGGCTGAATCCTGGTATTGGTAGTCGCGGGTGGTGACTTGCAGATAGTAAGCCACGTCCTTCCATGAACCGCCACGGATGACCTTACGCTTCATGACAGCCGGATCGTCGGCCTTGGCGTTGTAGGTGTAGTTGGGGTTCATGTCCCAAGTGAAGTTGTACGAATTGGGGTCATAGGCGCTGTTGGTCCATTCCGACACATTACCAGCCATATCGTAGAGGCCCCAACCATTGGGAGGATAGCAGCCCACCACGAGGGTACGCAGACCGCCGTCGGCGAGGTAGTTACCTCTTCTGGGCTTGAAGTTGGCCATAAAGCAACCCTTGGCGTTGCTGGCGTTAGGACCGCCCCACGGATAGGGGTTCAACATCTTGCCGCCACGGGCAGCCCATTCCCATTCAGCCTCGGTAGGCAGGCGGAACTCCGACATGTCAACATCCTTCTTGGTACGCAGGTAGGCGTTGAGCAGCTCGGTGCGCCACACGCAGAAAGCACGGGCTTGTTGCCATGTGACACCCACCACCGGGTAGTTGTCGTAAGCCGGATGCCAGAAATACTTCTCGGTCATCGGGTCGTTGAATGAATAGGCATAGTCGTGAATCCAGCAAAGCGTATCGGGATAGACATTGATGACCTCGGCACGTGCATAGACCGAACGGTCGCTATAGCCCTGTCTACGGTTCGACCAAGCACCCTTGCGGTCGACGTTGATGCCAGCATCGGCTTCGCCCAGCGAATAGTCATTCTCGACGAGCTTGTCGTCAGCAAAATCCTTTCTGGCGGCAGCTACCATGTCAAACCAATAGTAGGAATAATACAACTTTCTGGTATCGATTTCCTTTCTGCGGAAATATCTCTCATGCTCAGGAAGATACATAGGCTCAAGCGCCTCGCGGACGTCTTGTTCCTTGCTGTTCCAATCGATCTTTTCCTTCCAGTTCAGCCTCGGCGGGTCATACACCTCACCGGTCTTGCTCTCGGTGATGGCGTATCTGTCAGGGAAGTTATCAGCAAGTATTCTTCTTGCGATGGAGTCTCTTACCCAATAAACAAATTGGCGATACTCGTTGTTGGTGATTTCGGTCTCATCCATGAAAAAAGCGGAGACTGACACCGTCTTCGGCTCATTGAGGTAGGATGCGGTAATGTCTTCACCACCAACGCCCATGGTATAATTACCTTGCGGGACAAACACCATCCCGTAGGGGTCAGGCTGATTGAAAGTCTTGTTGGACTTTCTCACGCCAACCAATTCGCCTTGATTTGAATTGCCGCAGGCTGCAAGCAGCAGCGTAACGGAAAACACGAACAATAGTTTTTTCATCTTATTGACAATGATATGATTACTATTTTATTTCTTTTATCTGAACTCATCGAGAAGCTGCCATTTTAGGCGACAATCTCCTCTTAAAAACCGCCAAAAATAGAAAATATTATGTTTGGCCTCTTTATTTTTTTCAACTTTTTTCCAATTTCGTCCATCAAATCCACTAATCAATCACTCAAATCCAACCGCGATTTTGCCTCAAAACACTACAGATACCGCACGCTTCGATAGTCCTTCGGGGTCCTATCGAGATCCAACTTGAAGCAATAACTCAATCCTATTTCGTGAGAGCCCGGCAGACCCAGACCCATCGTATTAATATCGTATGAATAAGCCACCGTGAGGTCTTTGATGGTGATGCCTGCCATAAGGGCAACCGATTCCTGGAAGCGGTAGTTGACACCCAAAGAGAACACGTTGTTATAGATGACACGCGCGCTGGCGTTGAACTGTGTCGAAGCGAGGTCGCTCATCACGCTGACCGAAGGAACGAAAGTAAGGTAAGGGATGTCCTCAAACTGGAAAGGATAGCCCGCCAAGACATAGAAGGTACGGTCGGTGGTGAAACTGGCACTGCTCTCAGCGTTGTCGTTAAGGGCCTTGCCCATGCTTTCAAGCACGTTGACGACAGAAAAGCCGAGATAGAACGACTCGGGGATTTGCCAGAAAAGACCCACGTTGAAGTCGAAGAGCATATCACTTTCTTCTCCCAAACCATTGAGGATGGGGTCAGTCTCTTGGTTGGGATGCAACTGCGAAAAGTCGACCGTGCGGTTGAGCAAGGTACCTGCCAAACCGATACCCAGTGACGAGCCACCAAGATCCAAATGATAGGAATAGCCCAAGCCCACGTTGATATTATCCTCAAAACCCAGATGGTCTTTCATGACAGAAAAAGAGAGACCGCCGTGCAACTTAGTGAAAGGCATGTCTCCCGTCAAGAGGAAAGTCTCAGGGGCAATCTCGTTGCCGTCATTATCGACAAAACCAGCCCATTGCTGACGATAAAGGCCCAAAACATTGACTCCTTCGCTCATACCAGCAAAACCTGCATTGGCGTAAGCGTAGGAATTGGTATAGTTGGTGAAGATGGGCGCCTGTTGGGCTTTCGTGACGGAAACGGAAGCCAACATCATGACAAGGATAAGGGCTATATGTGTGATTTTCATCTTCAAATCGGGCAAAACTATTATGATTGAAACCGCGAATTTACGAAAATAGTATTTATCTCAGCAAATTAATTTTTATCCCTTTCAGTTAAACTTCTGTTTTTCAGTAAAATATTTTTTACCTAAACAACCTGATGATATCGTTGCCATTGGCCAGGATGACCAAGCCTAAAACCAAAATGAGGCCCACCGTCTCAGCCACTTCCATAAACTTGTCGCTGGGTTTGCGGCGCGTGATGATCTCGTAGAGCAGGAAGAGGATATGTCCACCATCCAAAGCGGGAATAGGCAAGATGTTCATCACGGCGAGGGCAACGGACAGGAAGGCCGTCATGCGCCAGAAGATGCTCCAGATCCATTGGTCAGGGAAGATCTTGCCGATGGAGATGAAGCCACCTACACTCTCGTAGGCCTTGGTCTTAGGCGTGAAGATGAGCTTGACCTGCTTCCAATAATCGCTCAACTCGCTGAAGGTTTTTTTGAAACCAGCGGGGATGGCCTGGAAGAAGCTGTATTCCTTGGTCTCCAACTCGTAATAATCGGTCAGGTAGGTCTTGCAATAGGCCCCTATCACAGCTTCCTCGGTGAGGTGCATGGGCAGGGCAAGCGTGTCGGCATCGCGCAACACGATGACATGGATATCTTGGTTCTTAAAACGTTTGATATTCTTGACAAAGTCCTGATAATAAAGGGTCTCGATGTCATTAATACCGATAATGACGTCGCCGCTCTGCAAGCCACCGGCTTGGGCAACAGAGTTGGCCACCACATCGGCCACGACGAAGGGCGTGCGGTAGGTGATGAAGTTGGGGTCTTGCGAGCCCAGCAGCTTGGTGACGGCGTCCTCAGGTAGGTTGATCACCGTGTCTTTGCCGTTGCGTTCCACTTCGACGGTCTTAGCCTTATCGAGAATGATCTGCATGGGGATGTCCTGGAACTTCTCGATGTATTCGCCGTCGATGGCCAGAATCTTGTCGCCGTCGCGGAAACCCAGCTCGTAGCCCAGACTATCAACGGAGATGCCATACTTGTTGACCTCGGCGGTAGGCAGGTACTGCTCGCCTTCCTTGGCTAACAGACCGATATAGATGGCGACAGCCAGCACCACATTCATAAACACACCCGCCACCATGATGATGAAGCGCTGCCATGCAGGCTTGGAGCGGAACTCCCATTCTTTCGGAGGCTGCTGCATCTGCGACTTGTCCATCGACTCGTCGATCATGCCTGCGATTTTGTTGTAGCCACCAAGTGGGAACCAGCCTATGCCGTATTCCGTCTCGTCGCTGCGACGCCAGTCGTCCTCGGGCAAGGTGTTGAGGTCGATGGGCTCGTAGTTCTTCTGTTTCTTTCCAGCAGCATCACGATATTCAGTGACCGTGTACTTCTCGGGGACATTCTTCGAGAAGAACTTGAAGCGCCACTTGCCGTTCACCTTCTTGCAACGGAAGAGGGAGAAACCCCAGTCGAAGAAGAGATAGAACTTCTCGACACGGGTCTTGAAAGCCTTGGCGGCAAGGAAGTGACCCAACTCGTGAATGAAAATCAAGATGGAGAGGGAAAGGAAAAACTGGAGTACCTTTATTAATATAGTCATTTTCCGTTGTTATTTGATATGTGAAAAAGTGTGCAAAGATACGGATTTTTAGTTATCTGCAGCATTGTTAAGTGTCATATAATCCACGGGGTTGACGGCGATGCCGTTGTGCCACAACTCGAAATGCAGATGCTCGACCTGTTTCGAGTCGCCCGACTCGCCTAGGATGGCGATGGCCTCCCCTGCTTTGACGTAGTCGCCTTCTTTCTTCAGCAAGGTGGCATTGTGCTTATACACAGAGAAATAGCTATCGGCATGCTGAATACCTATGCAATAGCCATGGTTGATACTCCACGAGGAAAAGACCACGGTGCCGTCGTAGGCCGCGTTGATGATTTGGTCACCCTCGGAAGCAATGTCGACGCCAAAATGCCCGTTGTCGGGATTGAATGCGTTGATGATGCTGCCGTTGAGCGGGACGAAGAAGTTCTTCACCAATGAACTCGGTTTGGTGGGTGGCAGATAGTCGGAGCCAAAGAGATTGTATTGGCTTTGCGCTTCGTATTCGGCGCGCAGTATACTGTCTTGCTTCGATTTCTTCAGCGTGATGGTATCGGTGACGCCCTTCGGCAAGGGCTCATAGATACTGAGCGAAGCCAAGGCGCTGTCGGCAGCGAAGTCATAGCCTTCGACGATTTTCCTAAGGTTATCGAAATAGATATCCTTTTTATGCATCTCCTTCTCAAGCGAGTCGGCACGGAGATTGAGTTCGTACACCTCGCGGTTGAGGTTGGTGTCGGTGTAGCCAGGGATGTATTCGCGCAAGGGCGTGAAGGCGATGATAAAAGTGGTGATGATGATAAGCAGGAGGGCTATGCCGATGATCACAAGGATCAGATTGAGGAGGTTCAGCTTGAAATTAAGCATTGGACGTCCCGTGTCGTCGCGCGACATGAGAAAGTCGTATGTCTGGTTCAGCTTCTTGTAGGAAACATTGCGGAGACTGATCTTTCTAGGCTTCTTATCTTGTGGTGTTTCTGACATTTTGCGATGTGATAGGTCATTAATAACCTGCAAAAATAGGAAAAAATTGCAACATACACGCAAAAAGGCCGACCGCTTTCGCAGTCAGCCTTTTGCTCGTTTTGAAAAGAAATCCCTATTCTTTCACCACTAACCGCTCCGTATAGCTTTTTCCTTCCGCATCCGTAATGCGCAGCAGATAAACGCCTTCCGACAGGCCTTCCACACTGATTTCATTTGAGTTCCGCACAGTCTTCACCATCTGCCCCAAAGCATTATAAACCCAAACCTCATCAGCCTCAACCTCCTCAATGCGAACAACCCCATTGGCAGGATTGGGATATACAGTAACATTAGTTCCGCCACCATTTTCATCCACACCATCCGTTTGTTCACAATACACGATATTGTATGATTTGGAAGTTTCACCGTCACTGTAAACCGCCAACACATGGTATTTCAGCCGTCCGTTGCCTGAATATAGGTCTGTGAATTCCGTTTCGGTAATCAAATCCCCACTAATCAAAGTCTCGCCTCGATAAACCCGATAGCCTACCAGTGCCTCTTCCGGCCTGAGTTCCGGCTCGGTCCATCGGAGCGTGACGCTGTTTTCGTCGAAGCCCGCAACTTCACAATCCATCACCGGAGAGTGTTGGCTGTGCCAATCCGGCCTGAAATGATGGAAATAGGTGGTCACCAAGGTCTCGCCATAATCGCGGTAATAGTCAATCCAAATCTTTCCGCTGTTGGCATAATTAAATGAATTCTCTCTTTTTATGGAATAAAAGACGCCAGGCTCTCGGTCAACCATAAACTCCCAACTGTCCATAACATACACATCACCAATGATCAATGAATCAACGGTCATCACCATTTGTTGGTGTTGTCCGTAATCGGAGCTGAAGAACAACTTGTACGACATAATATAATTATTGGGGTCGTCGTACGATGGATAATAGGTGTAAAGTTCGCCCTCTTTCGCGCCAGCCCTCATGTTCAGAAAGCCTTGTTCTGCGTAATAGACCGTGTCGACGGTCTGGTTGAAATCCATCGAGTGAGTGAGGAACCACGATGACAATTCATCAGAATAATCTTCTCTGAAAAATTCACCGACACTCCATCCTGCTACAATGCTCATATAAAAGGCAGGGATATCCAAGGTTTCAAAATGGCTCCCGTAATCATAACTAATTCTCAGCTCCTCAGGATTGATATTTGTCTTGAGAAGTACGCCAGGTGCATTTTTGAAAGTCCAATACTCATCTGAGTAAGATGACAGGTCGTCGATGGCTTCCCAAGTGTGGCCGTAGTCCATGCTTCTGTACAGTTTGTTCGTCTGACCGGCTCCATCATCTTTGTTATAAAGCACTCCAGGTGTGGCATCTGTGATAAAGTCGTTGCCAATGCCCATCGCTTCCGGGTCATCAATGAGGTAGGAATAAGGCAGTTCGACCTTCTTGCCGTGTTCGGTGTAATGGGCCACGCTCCTTATGCCAGAGCCGCCACTGTTGTCTTCCCAACCCACGAAGGAATAGAACTCACCAGCCACTTGGGCCTGCACTATTGCCCCAAGCATCATAAGGGCAACCAATGCAATAAGTCTAATGTTTTTCATCGTTTCGTGATTTTGTTCGTGTAAACTTTACCTTCCGCATCCATAATGCGCACCAGATAAACCCCTTCCACCAAATCCGCTACATCGATCTCATTCGTCCCCCGCACGGTCTTCACCAACTGCCCAAGGGCATTGTAGAGCTGCACCTCATCAACCAAAGCATCTTCGGGCAACACAATCCGTACAGTATTGTTAGTTGGGTTAGGATAAACCTGCGAGGTCCTTTCTTGCGGCTGCTGCCATTCCGGCACTTGATAAGTCGTGTAATCCACTGTGTCCGTGACATGAAGAACCCAATAGTTATTATGGGAGTGCAACAAATAAGTAGTGTCGTTTGTGCAGTTGTAATCGCCGCAAGGCATTTCTATCTCACCATTTGAACAGCCAGATTCTGCGAGCATTGTGTATTCTCTGTCATTGTGCTTGATAACATCTGCAAGATATTCATGAGCCTCCGTTTGTGTGCCTATGGCTCTTTCCCAAAGCAGGTTGCCGTTGCTGTCAGTGCGGAAAACCCACAACTTGTTTCCAATTTCAAGATTCCAAGCAGGCTTCAAATTGTTGGCGCTTTGCGAATCACCGTCTAATGACATGGTGGTTCCAAAAACAGTAAAGCCTCCATCCTCATTCAAGAAGACTTTGACAATCTGTTCGTCTTTCGTGCCGCCATAGCACTTGCTCCAAAGTACATTGCCATCCAAATCTGTGCGCAGCAGCCAAATATCAGAAGTCAAAGGCATGTGAGGTTGTCCATACCAATGCCCAGAATGATACCCTGCACCTTGAAGGTCGCCATCCGATGAAGAAGAATGCCCTCCCAACAAATAACCGTCGGGTAGTTCTATCACATTCGATAATAAATCATTCTTGTTCCCTCCATAGCAACGGTTCCATTCTACTTCGCCATCGGCACTCATCTTGACTAATATCCCATCAGCATATCCGCCAGAATGAACACAGCTTTCTATGCTACCGCTTACAAATTGGTCATACGAATCGCAAACAAGATATATGCCGCCATCTTCAGCGATAAAAACATTACCCTCGCCTTCGCTTCCATCGGTTCCAATAGTCGTTTCCCACTCCAAATTACCGTTTTTGTCCAATTTTACGACCCAAATATCCAAACCGCCATAATACTGACTAACATCGCCACATGCCCATTCTCCATGCATTGCAGTGCAAATAACACCGCCGTCATCAGTGGCAACCCCTCTCATTGAATAAGGGAAAAAGTGGTCTTCACAGCCTAAAAGGCGTTCCCAAATGACATTCAGTTCGCCATCTCCCCTCATCACCGCTAATCCTGCATTTCCTGTTGAGGGGAAGCCTTTTCTCCCAAAATAGTAGAATTCATTATCATTGTCCTTTGCATTAAAGATGCCATGATATCGACAATCTTGGTTGCATTCTTGGTGAACGATATTCAGATTTTCGTCAATCCTAATTGTCCATGTCCCATTAATGCCTTGCGTACCGCATGAAATCATGCCATTCCCCAAATCAGACCATCCCTCAATAATGAAACCATCGTTTGTTGAGGCAAATCCAGCTGGTTCATCAAACTCTAATCCTCCATAACATTGCTGCCAATCGATGCGAAGTTGGGCTTGCAAATTACCGCCTGCCATCAGCAGGAGTGCAAGCAAGGTGTATAATTTTGTTGCTTTCAATTCAAAGTGTTTTTCTATGTTATACGCGCAAAATTATTCAAAAAATCACCAAAAAAGCTATCTGTCAAGCCCTAAATCGGTTTTGTCCCTATTATTTTCGGTTTTGAAATTTTCAATGTATTGAAATTCAAATGTTTATGAAAAATCGGTTTTTTGGCTTGTCCCTATTTTTTTTGTTTCAAGAGAAAGTGACGAAACAATATACCGTCTGCAGCGGCCATAGATCCCAAGCCAGCGCACTGCCAGCGCAGGGATGACATGTCCACTGCAGCCTTGATGCTGAAGGTCAATAACGCAAAAGACCCACCCCTTTCGAGGCAGGTCTTTGCTCGTTTTCTATTTAGGAACACGGATCCCACGGATTTAACGGAAATCCATCCGTGTCATCCGTGCTATCCGTGTTCAATGATTATCCGCGTTTCAGGATTACATCATCCCGTCCATTCCGCCGCCCATGGGCATAGGAGGTGTGGGAGGTGTAGGCTCCTTGTGGTTGCTGATGACGCACTCGGTGGTCAGCAGCATGCCAGCGATGGAAGCAGCGTTCTCCAAGGCAACTCTCGACACCTTCACGGGGTCGATGACACCCGTCTGCAGGAGGTTCTCATACACCTCGGTACGGGCGTTGAAGCCGAAGTCGTTCTTGCCTTCCTTCACCTTGTTGACGACGACTGAGCCTTCCAAGCCGGCGTTTTCAACAATCTGGCGCAGCGGCTCTTCCAAGGCGCGCTTGATGATGGCGATACCCGTGGTCTCGTCCTCGTTGTCACCTTTCATCTTCTCGATGGCCTTGATGGCACGGATGAAACGGCAGCGCGGGTGGCGTTCAGAGCGTCCTCGACGCGGTCTTTCTTCTCCTTCATCTCGACCTCGGAAGCGGCACCCACATAGATGACTGCCACGCCACCGGCCAACTTGGCCAAGCGCTCTTGCAGCTTCTCGCGGTCATAGTCGCTCGTGGTGGTCTTGATTTGGGCCTTGATTTGGGCGGTGCGGGCCTCGATGTCGTTCTTGGCACCGTGACCGTTCACGATGGTGGTGTTGTCCTTGTTGATGCTGACCTTATCGGCCTGACCCAGCATTTGCAAGGTGGCATCCTCAAGCTTGTAGCCCTTCTCTTCGCTGATGACGGTGCCACCGGTCAGGATGGCGATGTCTTCCAGCATTTCCTTACGACGGTCACCGAAGCCAGGAGCCTTGACGGCAGCGACTTTCAGCGAGCCACGCAGACGGTTGACCACCAAGGTAGCCAAGGCTTCGCCGTCGATGTCTTCAGCGATGATGATGAGGGCACGACCGGTTTGCAAGGTCTTTTCGAGCACGGGCAGCAGGTCCTTCATCACGGAGATCTTCTTGTCGTAAATCAAGATGTAAGGATTCTCATAGACAGCTTCCATCTTCTCGGTGTTGGTCACGAAGTAAGGCGAAATATAGCCACGGTCGAACTGCATACCTTCGACGACGTCGACATAGGTGTTGATGCCCTTGGCGTCCTCAACGGTGATGACACCTTCTTGTTTCACCTTGCCCATAGCCTCGGCGATGAGGCCGCCGATTTCGCTGTCGTTGTTGGCAGAAATGGTAGCCACTTGTTTGATCTTCTCGTTGTCGCCGTCGACCTTCACCGACATCTTCTTCAGCGAAGCGACCACAGCGGCCACAGCCTTGTCGATACCACGCTTCAGGTCAAGCGGGTTGGCACCGGCGGTGACGTTCTTCAGACCCGTGGCAACGATGCTCTGGGCCAACACAGTGGCGGTGGTGGTACCATCGCCAGCGAGGTCGTTGGTCTTGGAAGCGACTTCCTTCACCAATTGGGCACCCATGTTCTCAACGGGATCGATGAGTTCGATTTCCTTGGCGACCGTCACACCGTCCTTGGTGATTTGGGGAGCGCCATACGACTTTTCGATGACCACGTTACGACCTTTTGGGCCGAGGGTCACCTTCACTGCGTTTGACAATGCGTCGACGCCTTTCTTCAGGCCGTCACGTGATTCGATATTGAAAAGAATGTCTTTTGCCATGATATTTATTGTTTATTTGTTCGTTATTAGATAATTGCGATCACATCAGATTCACGCATGATCATATAGTCTTTGCCATCGAGGTGGAACTCGGTGCCAGCGTATTTGCCATAGATGACATTATCGCCGACCTTCAGGGTCATGGCGTTGTCCTTGGTGCCGGGACCTACGGCGACTACTTTACCTTGTTGGGGTTTCTCTTTGGCGGTGTCGGGGATGATGATACCGCTAGCGGTTTTCTGTTCGGCGGCGGCGGGCTCGATGACCACACGGTCGGCCAGAGGTTTGATTGCTAATTTTGCCATAATTATTCTGATTTAAATTTTAATGATTCAAAATTCAAAGATTGAACGGCAGGCATTAGTCACATTTCGTGCCAAAGTGGAAAATGGCAGGGTTTTGTCAGTCGGGGTGACAAAGTGACACAAAAAGGGCTTATCTTTGCACTCGAATTCGATCATTATGTCCAACATCAACGACGAGCGGAAGATCAACGAACGTTATAAGATGATGACGGAGCAGCCCGTCAGGCGGCTGATCCTTAGAATGGCCGTGCCTACCATCATCAGCATGCTTGTGACCACCATTTACAACATGGTAGACTCGTTTTATGTGGGACATTTGAGCACCGAGGCCGTGGCAGGCGTGGGCGTTTCGTTCGCCTATATGGCCTTCATCAACGCCTGCGGGTTCTTCTTCGGGCATGGCTCGGGCAACTACATCTCACGTGCCTTGGGTGCAAAACAGGGACAGAACGCGGGGCGTATGGCAGCCACGGGTTTCTTCTCCCCTTTGATTCTGGGCGCTATTGCAGGCCTCATCTGCATGATCTTCATCTCGCCCTTGTCGCGGGCCATGGGCGCCACCGAGAGCATCCTCCCCTATGCCAACGACTACCTGCGATTCATCCTCATCGCCACGCCTTTCATGATGTCGTCGCTGACGCTCAACAACCAGCTGCGACTGCAGGGCAACGCCCGTTTCGGCATGATCGGCATCGCTTCGGGTGCCATCCTCAATATCATCCTTGACCCCATCTTCATCTTTGTGCTCGACATGGGAGTCAGCGGGGCTTCGTTGGCCACGGCGGTGAGCCAATGTTTCGGTTGGTGCGTGCTTCTTTGGGGCACTGCGCGTCCTGGCAATGTGCACATCAAACCGAAAAATTTCACCCCTACCCTATACTATTATAAGGAAATCACGCGAGGCGGCTTGCCTTCGCTGGCACGACAGGCCCTGTCGGTGGTGGCCACCATCAGCCTCAACCGTATGGCGGTGCATTATGCCTTACCCGGCAACGAAGCCTCCACGGTGGCAGCTTTTACCATTGTATCGCGCATCACCATGTTCTGCTTCGCCATCGTCATCGGGTTCGGACAAGGCTTCCAACCCGTTTGCGGCTATAACTACGGTGCCAAACTCTATGCACGCGTCAAAGAGAGTTATATGTTTTGTATCACGCTGTCTACGGCTTTCCTAATCGTGTTAGGTACAGTGGTTTATATCTTCGCCCCCGACATCATCTCGTGGTTCCGAGGCGAAGACCCCGAGCTCATCCGCGTGGGCAGTCAGGCCCTGCGCTGGCAATGCATCGCCTTCCCACTGATGGGCCTATGCACTTGTACCAACATGCTGTTTCAGAACATCGGCTACACCTGGCAGGCCACCATGCTCTCGATGTGTCGTCAAGGCTTGTATTTCCTGCCGGCGGTCTTTATCATGTCATGGCTTTGGGGCATCACAGGTCTCGAAGCCGCGCAAGCTGTCGCCGACGTTTGCACCTTTTTGACTTCGTTGCCGTTTGCTATCTGGATTAGCAGAAAACTCAACGCAATGTCACAGCATAATGCGTGACCTTGCCGTTTTTCCACGTGCATTCCACTACTTTATTGCCTCGAGCACAAAAGCCTTTGAAATGGCCGTCCTTCCATACTGATGGCAGGGCTGGCAGCAACTCGATCTCTCCGTCATGGCTTTGCAACAGCATCTCAGCAATGCCCGCCGTACCGCCGAAGTTGCCGTCGATCTGGAAAGGCGGATGGGCACAGAAGAGGTTTGGATAGGTACCCGCTGAAAGGCTTCCGTCAAGATGGACTGCTGGTTCGAGTAAGTTCCTTAAAAGCTGATAGGCATGGTCACCGTCATGAAGTCGTGCCCAGAAGCAGATCTTCCATGCCCTCGACCAGCCTGTGCCTTCATCGCCACGACGACATAAGGTCTCGCGGCAGGCATCCATCAGTTCGGATGTCTTTGATTGGGTCAGCATCGTGCCGGGATAAAGACCGAAGAGATGCGACACATGACGGTGTTGCGGCTCCACTTCTTTATAGTCTTTCAGCCATTCCTGCAAATAGCCTTGCTCGCTGACCTGCATAGGCGGAAAATGGGATTTGGCATCGCGAAGGCTGTCGGAAAAAGTCTCATCGATACCCAAAATGTCTGCCGACTGACACACCGCGTCGTACAGCTCGCTGACAATCTGCACATCCATTGTGCTGCCCATGCACACACTGGCAGTAGTGCTATCGTTGAGGTAAAAGGCATTTTCAGGCGAAGTGGTCGGGGCGGTGACAAGCCAACCGTGTTCGGGTTCCTCTATCATGGCTTCGAGGAAAAACAAGGCCGCCTCTTTCATTAATGGATAAGCTTCTTTCAAGAAACTTGTGTCTTGCGTGAACTCAAAATGCTGCCAAGCGTGCAGGGCAAGCCAAGCCCCGCCTGTATTGGTCGCGCCCCACGAAGGATGCTCGCCGGGAGCAGTGAAGCACCATGGGTTGCAGATGACATGGGCGGTCCAACCTCGGGCACCATAAAATGTTTGTGCTGTCTTTCGGCCTGACAGCATCAACCCTTCGGCAAAGTGAATTAATGGCAGGTGCAGTTCCGAAAGGTTGCAGACCTCGCAGGGCCAATGGTTCATCTCCACGTTGATATTTAGGTGATAGTCGCCGTTCCATGGGGTCTGGATGGTGTTGGCCCACAGCCCTTGCAGGTTGGGTGGCAGCAGGTCCTCGCGGGTGGAACTGATGAGCAGGTAACGCCCGAAATGGAAGTAACAGGTCGGCAGCCAAGGGTCGTCGTTGACGAGGAAGTCTTTCCAATGGTCTTCCAAAGTTTTATCCGAATTATGAAGGCCTAGATACGCTCTCTTCGCAGCCCATGTCATTGACTCCGTCGAATGCATAGCATTTCCGACCGACGAAGGAGGGAGCGTATCTATGGGCTGCTTCGTTCGGTATGACATGCCTTCAAAATTACTATTTGAACCTATCACCAGCTCTACACGGTCAAACAGCTCGTGATGGGCTTTTAGGTGGTCATTCTTCATCGCTTCAAAGCCTTTCGCGATGGCCTTTTGCAGGTGCTCGTTGACGTATGTTTCTGGGTTGTCACACATGAAATCGGTGGCGGCACAAAAGTAGATAATCGTTTCGTGGTCTTTGGTGACCGTTTGTGCTTTGGCATAATAGCGCATTCCTTCCACGCCTTCTACGTTGCTGTCCAGCTGACCGAACATCACTACGCCGTCAGCATCATTGATGACTTCGGCTTTTTCGGGACGAGAGAGGTTGATGGTGAGGGGAGGGCAGGTCGTCGAGTGCTGAGCTTGTCGAAGTATCGAAACGCCGTTTATATTAGTTTCATCGTTTTGGGTCGGCCCTTCGACAGGCTCAGGGACCTTAGATTCGACAGGCTCAGGGACCTTAACTCTAATAACCGCCACATCATCGGTACGGGAGATAAAAGACTCTCGTTCATAATGCCGGCCGCCTTTGTCGAAAGAAACCTTGTGGATGGCATCGTTGAGGCAAAGCGTTCGCTTATAATTGGTTATGGAATCGGCATTGGGATAATGATATTCGATAGTCATGTTGCCCAAGATCTGATAGCAGCCAAACGGCACCTTGGCCCCTTGACCATATCCAGAGCCTTGGCCACCACAGACAAAGGTTTCGTACATCAGGTTTTGGGCTTCGTCGTTCTTACCTTCCATCAAAAGTCGTTGGATCTTCGGCAACGACTGCAAGGCCAAGGGGTTGCTGTCGTCATTTGGTGCACCGCTCCATAATGTAATATCGTTCAGCACGATAGTCTCCAACTCCACCCCGCCATCGGGCATCATACCGAGGTGGCCGTTGCCTAATGGGAAACATTCTTCCCAAAGTTGGGCGGGAGCGGTGTGGGTGAGGTTCCACTGCGGCTGAGGGAACTGCTTTTGGCAACCGCAAAACATGAATAAGGGGATAATGAAAAGAAGACGCTTCATGGCAATAGACAACCTTTATTTCGGAATCGATCATGGCAAAATACACAAAAAAACCGAAACGGCGAATGATCGTCTCGGTTGGAGTCCTCCCCCATGTCGGCCGAACCAGCCAAACAGGTCCGACTCACAGGAAAACTATTTTTTCTTTTGAAAAACTAATTCTACTCCATATTGAAATAAAGTCATTGTGTTCTTTTCCGGATCAAATTCAAATGTTGCCTCTATCGGGTCATACTTAAATTTGTCCTTGTCAACTGCTTCAAACGCAAAAACATCATCGCCAATCTGCGCAATCAATGTGTTTCCTTCTTTTGTTACAATAATATCCAAACCGAGTTCCGCGGAAACATACTCGCCTAAATAAACGTCCAAGTCCTCCGAAGCGACATTATAAAATTCCGGCAACTCATAAGGTTTGCCGTAAACTGCGCCTAAAACCGCCTTTTTAATATCTCCGAGTTTAAAATTAAGCCCGTTAGAAGTCAAGGCATACGAAACATTTCCATCTGCATAATGCGAATAAACAGAAACAAAACCATCTATTGCACCCGTGTGCCCTAAACCAATGTTATCGCCAAAAGGAATCTCGAACAGTCCAAGACCGTATTCGTCCTTGATGGTTTTCATCATTTCGAGACTTTCATTCGTCAGAAGCCTTCCACCAAACAAAGCGTCTGCGAATTTTGTCAAGTCGGTCGGCGTTGACACTATTGCACCTGCCCCCATCGGAACAGTACAGTCCGTTTCGTTTTCAACCACCCAAGAACCCAAGAAGCGATATGATCGGCATTCGTTGTCGTTAGGATTGGTTTTGCCAAAAACGTATGTGTCAGCCAAACCAATTGGCTCGACAATGTATTCCTGCAACAGGTCGGAATAGGGTTTCGAGAAAACCTTTTCAAGCATGTATGTCAACAGCACATAGTTCGAATTGCTGTAGTCTGCCGTGCTGTCGGGTTCGAAGTCGCTGCCGCCGATTTCAATAATCCCAAGCATTTCTTTTTCTGTCTTAGGCTGCGTGCACCAGGACAGATAGTCATCGTTGTGTGTAAAATCGTGTATTCCGCTCCTATGGCTTAGCAAATGCCTTACAGTTATTTTCTGTGAATTTGCGATTGTCGGAAACCATTTGTCAATCGTTTGGTCAAGGTCTATTTTCTTTTCTTCAACCGCCTTTAAAACCAGAACCGCTGTAAACGATTTCGAGGCGGAACCAATTCTATATTTGGATTTTTCAGTTGCTTTTACATTGTTTTCGACCTCAGCGAAGCCGACTGTTTTTGTGTAGATAATCTCCCCGTTCTTCGTGACGGCAACACTTCCCATAAACTTGTTGTTTTCTTCAAGTATATCAAAGTAATTATCCAACTTTGCCTTGTCGAAAAGATCTTGTGCAAATACGCCGCCACTTACTATTAGTAAGAGCATAAGCGCTAATAATTTACGATACTGTTTCATATAAATTCATATAAATAAACGGGACTCCTTTTTGACATTTTCGCGACGTTTCATCCGATTCCGCCGAAGTCCATTGAACAGAACCAGAAGATAACGACACCGCAAAATTACAAAAAAGGTTGTTTTATAGTGCTCAGGCCAGCGTTTTTATACATTGTTTATGCCTAGTATGTGGAGGCTTTTTTCCCAACCCGCAAAGGGAACTGGATTATTTTCAAAATCCTGCCAACTCCATCGTCACCGTAGGAATGAGCAGCAAGGCGCCGATGATGACCAACACAAGGATGAACTTCCAGATGAAACGCACCCATTTTTCCCACGGGATGCGTGCCACGCCGAGAGCGGCCATAAGTACCCCACTGGTTGGAGTAATCATGTTGGTGAAGCCATCGCCAAACTGGAAGGCCACCACCGTGGCTTGACGCGAGATGCCAATCAGGTCGCTGAACGGTGCCATGATGGGCATGGTGATGGCGGCCTTGGCAGAGCCACTGGGGATGACGATATTAATCAAGGTCTGGATGCCGTACATGATTTCAGCCGAGGCAATCTTGCCCATGTTGCTCATCGACTTGGAGAGGCCATAGAGGATAGTGTCGATGATGCCGCCGTCCTGCAACACGATGACGATGCCACCTGCCAAACCCACGATGACCGCCGCCGAGAGGATGTCGCCCATGCCTTCGAGGAAGAGCTTGGCGATGTCGCTGGCACTCTTGTCGACGGACAAGCCGCTGGCGATGCCGAGCACCAAGAACAACGAGGCAATCTCCATGATGTACCAATCGTAGCCCAACACACCGACCACAAGGAAATACACCGTGGCAAAGAGCAGGGTCAACACGAAATAATGCACCGTTTTGCGAAGGGTGATGACACTCAGCAGGACAAATATCGCCGTGCCAATAGGAAGCAGAGGCAGCGTAGTCTCGTTGTTACCGATCTTCAAGGTGGTCATCGGGTAAAGCACCGAGAACACGATTAATACTGCGGTCAAGAAGGCGAAGACCCACCAGGCCTTGCGAGGCGTGTAGCGCTCCAACTCCTCTTCCTTCACCTCCGCCGACTTGCGCCAATAGGCATCATCTTCGTACATGATGGATGACTGCGGATTTTTCTTCACTTTGTTGGCATACCACAACACGAAAATGATGCCCACCACGGTCAAAATGGCCCAACAAACGGCACGGTAGCCGATACCCGTGAATAGCGGAATCTCTGCGATACCCTGTGCAATGCCGATGGTGAATGGGTTGAGCATGGCACCCGAGAAACCAATATGTGCCGCCACATACACCATACACAAACCCACGATGCTGTCATAACCCATCGAGACCGCCAAAGGAATGATAATCAAGGCAAAGGCGATGGTCTCCTCACTCATGCCGAACACACTCCCGAAGAGGCTGAACAACAGCATGATAAGAATGATGACGACACAAGAACGACATGATGCCCATATCGATGGCCTTGCTCTTGTTCATGATCCAAAAAGCGCCACCAATGATTAATATGAACACGATGATGTTGCCCTGCTTGACGAAGCCCTTGTAGAACGCCGAAAACACCTGCCAAGTCTGAGGTTCAGCATGGAACTCAGCGGTCGCTGAGCCTGTCGAAGCGCCGCTTTCCGGCAGTTGGTCCGCATAATAAAAAGTCATCACCGTCTCTCCATTGACCTGCTCCGTGACATATTTCCCAGGCGGGATTATCCAAGTGAGCACCGCTGCGATGACGATGATAAAGAAAACAATGACAAAGGTATGTGGGACTTTGCGCTTTTTCATCGACTTTTCAAAATTTAATGCAAAAATATTGATTTTTTCGTTGCATTATCGTTTTTTTTTGTCTATATTTGCAGCGTAGAAGCCTTAAAACAAAGATAACATGAAAAAACCACTACTATTTATGATGGTTATTGTGCTGGCATCATTGTCGGCGCAAGCGCAAATGAAAGTCCAAAGCGACGGTCACATCAGCCTTGGCACTTTGTCGGGTGCATGGAATGTAGGCACGCAAGTCTATCCTTCAGGGACTGTCCATTTCAATCACCAAAGCACAGAAGACTGGAAATGGGTAACTGTAGCCTCTCCCAATGCCGTGAAAGGGAAATGCTGGATTGTGACCTATCCTGGCGACAAATACGACCACAGATTCTTCGTCACCGGTGACGGCTACATCTTCAAACGCGGCAGCTGGAGGGCTGCCGATGCGAGCCTTCTGTCATCCTCGGAAACAATTCGCGATGCCGGTGCGGTGCTCGACAGCATCACGGGTGTTTGGTACATGCCCGTCGAAGATGAGACAAAACACAGCGAAGGCAGAAAGGCCGGCGTCACTGCGCAGGAAGTAGAAAAAGTGCTACCCGAAGCCGTTACCGCCGATGAAAATGGGTTGATGTATGTAGATTACGAGACCTTGACCGTGTTCCTCATTGAGGCCGTGAAGGAACAGCGGCAGGAAATAGAGTTGCTTCGCAAAACCTTGGAGGAAAACGGTTTGCTTGACCCCCAAAAATGATTGCAGCATGAAAAAGGCCACATACCTTTGCCTTCTGATGCTGCTTTGCTTGAGCCTGAAGGCGCAGATTGATCCCAACTGGGAACCTTATTTTGTTGAAGAATTTACCTCCAACCATTATTGGAACAGTACTAATTGGTACAGTATGCCCGACCTATATTGGAAAGCTTACTTGGGCAATACGATTACACACGGAGACAGAGAGGGCCAAATTTACCAATATGACCATTGCCAATTTGACCAAAATGAAGGTGTCGTCAAACTTATTTCTGAATTTGACAATGATGGTGACATACCCAATCACCATTATGACCTGCCAAGTGCTTTACATGGTTCTTATCCTAATGAGTTTGGAAATAATGATGGTTTGTATTTCTTTTCAGGAGAAATTACAGCTTTCCCAAATGCAAAATTTGGTTTTGGATACTTCGAAATAAAATGCAAACTACCTTTACACAACGGCTCCTTCCCTGCTTTCTGGCTATTTGGAAACGGCCCAAATAATTATGAAGAGATTGACATCTTTGAATATTCAAAAGGTGATTGTGAAGGCGATGTATTGCGAGGACACAGTACCGGAATATGGTATAATCCTTATAGCACACAATACAATGACCCGAATGGAGGGGATGACCACGCAATGAATTTTGCAAAGATACACCACCACTTAGCTTTGGCTGATCCAGACTTAAGTGAATACCACACTTTTGGCTGCGAATGGATGCCTGATTATGTCAGATGGTATCGCGACGGCAAAATTATCGCAGAAGATTATGATTCTTCTCACATTCCTAAGTATCCCAAAACTCTGATTGTCAATTATGCCATAATCAGGGATTATGCTTTAAACCAATACTTACAACCTTTTGGCTGGTCAGGTTCTGATGAGATGACTATTGACTATGTAAAAGTTTATGAGTTGAAAACAGATTGCGGCACCGATGAACTCATTACAACTGGAACACAATTCGCCAATTTTGATTATAAAATGAAACACTCAATTACAATTGGCTCACCTGAGGGGCAGGTTATTGTGCCTGCAAACACCAATGTGTCCATGCATGCTGAACAATCTATCACTATCGATGGGGAATTTGAGATTCCTGTTGGATCCCAAATGTCATTGTCGGTTCATACGTGTCCTTGACGACGACAAATTCGGCGACATCATTAACTGACATATTATAATAAACATATAAATACAACCCATGAAAAAAAACATTTTCCTAAACTTTTTTGTATGGACCATAACTGCTGCCTTCTGCCAGCAGGAGGGAATCAACTATGTTGGCAATCCTTCCCCCAGCATAATACATGCCATTGAGCAACCCCGGGTAGGTTGGTATGATTTTGATTGTAACCAAACTGATGATTTTTGGATTGGCGTGGTCAATTACAGATTTTACCATGTTGAATGTTTTACTTTGGGCTCATGGCAGTTTTATCATTCATTAGACGTTTCAAGCGATACCATCTCTACATTACCTGAAACAAAATGGAAGGACGCACCTGATAATCCTTGGAGTAGAGAAAGAGACATTACCGACCCCAGAATATATATTATGGAAGGAGAATCCGTGGATTCTATTATCGTCGCAGTTAGGCAACCTGTCAATGGTAGCTTCTGCTACGGATGGTTAAGATTTTCCGTCATTGGAGACGGACCGTCTTCAACACCGCCCAACAACACGACATGCATCATCCATGATTATGCATTTTGTAACATACCAGGCTATCCGCTTAGGGCTGGGCAAACTAATTTGACGTGGGGTGTAGATGAAAACAATTCAAACGTTTTTGCCACCGTCCATCCCAACCCTACAAGCAAAATCATAACAATTACAGGTGAAAGCTTGAAGTCGGCCATTGTGGCCAACATATTCGGACAACGGGTAGCCGAGGCCAATGGCGAGGGCAACACGCTGCGCATCGACTTGACCGCCCTGCCCGCAGGCATTTACTTTGTCGCCATCACCGATAACGAAGGGAGAAAATGCGTACAGAAAGTGGTGAAGGAATAATTCGCCAAGGGCCTAATCCTCGAATTTCTTCATATCTGGACAATCCAAGTGAGCACCGCCGCGATGACGATAATTGCAAATACTATTACAAAGGTATGTGGAACTTTGCGTTTTTTCATTTGTCGTCGTAATGGCCGTAGGCGGCAAGCACTTCCACATAGACCTCAGTCTCAAAAATGCGATACACGAGCCTGTGTTTCTTCGTGATCTCGCGGCTCCAACGGTTTTCGGGCTTGCCTTTCAGCGGCTCTGGGTGCCCAAGGCCGGTTTTGGGATGCTCTTCAAGCTCCTTCATGAAACGTCTAGCTTTATTGTAAGCTTTCGGTTCGTATTTCGCAAGAAGGATCAAGTGTTGTTCGGCTTTAGGCGAGACTGTGACTTTATATATCATAACCTACTCGTCTTAAGAAATCCGTCAGATCCTCACCCGGGAGCATGGTGTGTCCCTCTCCCCGCGCTAACTGTTGCTCTGCCTCATCGAGCATAGCGAAATACTCTTCCTTGGTCATCAAGGTTGGATCTTCCTTTTCCTTCCTCAACTTGGCGACATATTTGGCTAGCCTTTTCATCAAAGACTTATCGTCAGCAATGGCACCGATATTTTGCCATAATTGGGTAGTCATATCCTCATATTGTAGTGCTGTCATAACCTTATCTTTTTGTTCCGACTGCAAAGATATGCATAATTTTCCTAATTTTGCCGCAATTATCAAAATTGAACGAAAATGAAGAAAATCCTGACCCTTTTATCGCTGGCCGCCTTGATGGCCTTTGCGATGCCAGCCACGGCGCAAGAAAAGAAGCTGTTCACCCCTGAAGACGCTTCCTACAACAACCGCAGCCTCTATGCCCAACGCCCCAATCAACTGAAATGGATCGGCAACTCCGAGATCATGATGCAGGTGAAGGACAAAGAGATTGTCACCATGATGCCTGGCAGCAAGAAAGAAGCCACCTTCCTCACCGTCGACGAGCTGAACGGCTTTACCAAGGGTGAAGGCATCAACGACTTGACGCGCATTCCCCAGTTGACCTGGATCAACGACTATCAAGCCTATTTCTATGCCTTGGGCGACAACGGCATCACGCTCAACAAGATGGATATCAAGAAAAAGAGCATCGAAACCGTCACTTCGATTCCGCAAGGTGCCGAAAACCAGAACATCTGCAAGTCCACCTTGAATGTGGCTTATACCATCGACAACAACCTTTATGTAGCCAAAGGTGACCAACAGATCCAAATCACCGACAATCCTGAAGGTGTGGTGGCCGGTCAGAGCGTGCACCGCAACGAGTTCGCCATCAACGGAGGCATCTTCTGGTCGCCCGACGGCAAACTCCTCGCCTACTACAGCATGGACGAGCGCATGGTGACTGACTATCCCTTGGTCGACATCAACGAGCGCATCGCCACCACCAAGCCCATCAAATACCCCATGGCCGGCATGACGAGCCACCAAGTGACGCTGCACATCTACAACATCGCCACGGGCAAAGAGGTCGTCGTCAAGACGGGTGAACCTGCCGAGCAATACCTCACCGCCATCACTTGGAACCCCGACAACAAACGCATCTACATCGGCGTGCTCAACCGCGAACAGAACTACCTGAAGTTCAACGAATACAGCGCCATCACAGGCGACTTCATCCAAACCATCTTTGAAGACCGCGACGAGCAGTATGTGGAGCCCCAAGGTCCCGCTTACTTTCTGCCCAACAACTCCGACCAGTTCATCTGGAAGGCACAGCGCGACGGCTATTACCACCTCTATCTCTATACCATCAGCAAGAAGGCCGTGAAGCAACTCACCCATGGCGACTTCGTCATCACTGACTTCAACGGCTTCTCGAAAGACGGCAGCAAGATCTACTACCGCTCCACCGAGGTCAGCCCGCTCGAACGCCACTGCTACATGATGGACATCAAGAGCGGCAAGGTGACCCAACTCACCAAGGAACACGGCACCCACGACATCGTGCCTTCGGGCAACGGCAAGTATTTCCTCGACTTCTACACCAGCACCGATGTGCCTTACAACGTGGACATCATGGATGCCAACGGCAAGTTCGTGAAACGCCTGCACGAGGCAGAGAACCCGTTGAAGGACTACAACCTCGGTGAGACCACCCTCGGCACGCTGAAAGCCGAAGACGGACAGACCCTCTACACCCGCCTCATCAAGCCCTATAACTTCGATGCTTCGAAGAAATACCCTGTCATCGTTTATGTTTACGGTGGTCCCCACGCCCAGCTCATCACCGATGAATGGACGGCCGGCGCTGGCATCTACCTCAACTACCTCGCCCAAGAAGGCTTCCTCGTCTTCACCCTCGACAACCGTGGCTCCGCCGACCGTGGCGAGGCCTTTGAGCAGTGCATCCACCGCCAGTGCGGTCAACTTGAGATGCGCGACCAAATGGTGGGCATCAATTGGCTGAAGACCCTCCCTTATGTCGACGCCGACCGCATCGGTAGCGACGGCTGGAGCTATGGCGGCTTCATGTCGACCTCGCTAAAGATCAACCACCCCGAGGTGTTCAAGGTGAGCGTGGCTGGCGGTCCCGTGCTGGATTGGAAATACTATGAGATCATGTACGGCGAACGTTACATGGACACGCCCCAAGAGAACCCCGAAGGCTATGAACTGGTGAGCCTCGAGAACAAGACCGACAAACTCGAAGGCAAACTCCTGATGATCCACTGCACCACCGACCCCGTGGTGATGTGGCAGCACAGCCTCGTCTTCGTTGAGAACTGCATCCACAATGGCAAGCAACTCGATTACTTCGTCTATCCCGGTCACGACCACAACGTCTATGGCATGGACAGGGCTCATCTGATTACTAAGATCACGCAGTATTTTAAGGATAACCTTTAATGAAAAAAGCCTCAGCATGCTGAGGCTTTTTTCATATTGTTTCTATCGCACCACAAATTTCCGCGTCTCGCCTGCAAAGGTAATGAAATACATGCCTTGAGGCAATGACGAAACATTGATTTGTTGGTTTTCAGCCATTATTTGGCCTGTCAATAGGGTTTGGCCAATAAGATTGGTGATGCGATACATTTGGTCTGGTAGAGACGTTGCGCGCAACGTCTGTACAAACAAGATGCCGTTTGTAGGGTTAGGATAAACCATCAATGCGGTTCCTGAGCCTGTCGAAGGCCCGCCTTCTTCAACCCCATACCCTTCCGGCACCAATTGCACATCCTGCACCAATGTCTCCCAGTCGGCCACCGTCAAGGTGAGGGTCTTGGGGTAATAGCCCTCGCAAGAATACGTCACCTCGTAGGTGCCACCCTTGATGGGACGGTGGTAGTCGCCAACAGGCAAATGACTGCTGACGGCAGAACCGTGATGATCGTGGGTGAGAATGGTGACCTCTGCCTCCAAAGGCGCACCTGTGACCGAATCCGTCACCCTACCGTGAATCCCATAAAGACATTGTTCCAAGTAACGCAACATGCTCTCATGGTTATAGGTCCAATACATGGGCATTGTCGATGGATTCGGCGTATAGGGGATGGAACACTCAATGGTCACTTCGCGACATTGCTGGTAGTAATTCATGTAATCCTGACGGCTGCCATAGATGGGATACCACACATAACCATTGACGATGCCGTTGTCGAAGCCACTCATATACATGGTATCGTGTTCATGGGTCAAGTCGGCATATTCGTGACACACCAATTGCCACCATTCGTCATCCGGATGCAGCGGTTGGTAGGTGTCCCACGGATAGTTCAGTACCTCGGATCCGCCATGATATTGCTCAGCGAGTTCCATCATCATCAAGGTTTCGGGCTGGTATTCCTTGCCATCGGGGTGAGGACCGTTGTCGAAGTCAGGATAGTTGCGGTTGAGGTCGGCATCGTTGGCATTGTTGCGACGAGCACCATAGACGGTGTTGTTGCCTCCGTGATAGGTGCCGTCAGGGTTGGTGCAAGGCGAGATGAAAATGTCGAGATGGTCGAGCAGCGCCATGATTCGAGGGTCGTCGCTGGTGCAAAGCTCGTCAATGAGCCGCAGCATGAGCATCATGCCTGTCAGCTCGTCGCCATGTATAGTAGACGTGTAGAGGAACTTGGGCTTGCCGTCAGGCTCGCCGTTGTTGAAGCGACAAAACATAAGCTTGCGACCGCTTGCCAATGTCCCCAACTCGAAATATGTGCATCTCTCGGGATAGTCGGAAGCATATTGCTTCATCATATCTTGATATGCCTCATAGGTGGGATAGGCATCCCAATCGTAGGCCTCGCGGTTTGTGCCGTCCCACATGGCGTAATGTTCCTGCATGGAAGGCGGCATGAGCAGCATGGGCTGATAGCCCATGGCTAGGAGTTGGTGGTACTGCTCTTCGTTGGCATAACAAATCAGATGATTGCCTTCCAGTTTGTCGATGGAACAAAGTCGGGTGAGCCGCTCGGCCTCTTCACGTTGTTGTAAGGGTAGGGAGAAGAAATATTCCCCTCGTGTGGCCATCATGGTTCCAACCAAGGATCAGGAACAATAGAAGGCGTTTCATAATTATCGCACCACAAATTTACGTGTTACATTTGCAAAGGTAATGAAATACATGCCTTGAGGCAATGATGAAACATTGATCTGTTGGTTATCAGCGGTGATTTGACCTGTCATTAGGGTCTGGCCCATGAGGTTGGCGATGCGGTATTCATTTGCCACTGGTAGAGACGTGCCATGGCGCGTCTCTACAAAGAGGACGCCGTCGGTCGGATTGGGATAGAGGTCGAATGGAGCAACGACTTGTTCATAAGTAGGTTCTTCAATCCCATGCAATTCATCATAAATGGCGTCGCAGTCCTCGTCACCGGGTTTGAACACCAATTTGCTATCACTCCAATAGCAACGCATACCTTCCACTTGGATGCCGTCGCCGTTGTCCATCAGCCTTTCGGGGAAGAAACTGGTGAGATGACCGATGCCACACACGATATTGCCGCTGAAAAGGTCATTGGGGTCGCTCACACTGAGCATTCTCCAAGTTTGACTCTTGTAGGTGACCATTTGCACAGCATCCACATGCATCACAAGGCTTTCCGTACCTACCTTGATTTCCCATTCATCGCCTTCTTCAGCCTCGTAATCATACAGCACAGTGAACTCACCAAGAATCTTGTTCCACCAATACAACTTGCCATCGCGCTCGTAAACGTATTCATGTGTTACGTCTTGATGCAAATCCTTGTCGTAAAGCGTGTTGATTTTTACAAGGATATGCGTTGGCTCGTCTTGGATGATGGTGTCTCCCGCCTGATACATGTATTGGTAGGTGATGCTGCCATTCTCGTTCTCGATTTCGTAGTACCATTCATGACGGATGATATCCTCGATAAAGTTCTGGAAGTATTCCCAATTAGGAGCAGTTTCATAAGCCTCCTTACAGCCCATAGGCACGTGGATGGGAATATCGGGGTCGTATAAATAAACAGAAGCATAGCCATTGAAAGCTTGCTCATCCAACTGCGGAGGGAAGGGATTGTAAGAATAGATTTCAGCGAAACGAGTGTTTCTGAAGGCATGGTTTGCAATCAAAGAAACCGATGCAGGAATCCTCAGAGTACCTGTAAAATTCACGCAGTCAGAGAAGGCACCGCCATAAAGGTTGATCACGCCTTCACCCAAGTCAAGGTCGGAAAACTGGCAATGGTCAAACGCCATTTCATAAATACTTATCACAGAATTAGGGATGACCAATGTTCCCGTAAAGGCGGATTGGATGAAAGTAGCATGCTCGATGACGCTCAGCGAATCGGAGATTTTGAGTTCACCTGTAAGATTATGGCAATCCTCGAAAGCCCTCAGTCCTACCGAAGTCACGGTGTTAGGCATTATCAGCGAGCCTGAAAACTCGCTGTTAGCGAAAGCAAAAGCACCTATTGTGCTCAACGAATCGGAAAGGGTGATCGTGCCCGAGAAATGGCATGATTGGAAAGCGTAGTCGCCAATGGACCGGACGGAGTTGGGAATCACAAGGTCGCCACCATCACCGGCACCGTTAAAGGCATTCCCCCCGATAGCCACAATATCGTCGGGGATGACCGTGTTTTTACAACCCAAAAACAGCGTCTTGTCATCCCTTTTGATGATGGCATTGTTTTCAGCATAGAAAAGCGGATGGCTTTCATCAACCGTAATGCTTTCCAAGGCAGAGTCGTTGGTAAAGACGGATGGGTAAACGGTCGTCACGGATGCTGGGAGATGCAGTGACATCAATGACGAGCAACTACTGAAAGCATTATGAAATATAGAGGCAAGGGTATTGGGAAGGCTTATTGAGGTTATGCCGCTGCAAGAGGTAAAGGCGTTGTGCCAAATGGTTGTAACGCCTTCTTGCAATTCAACAGCATTCAGCCCAGAACAAGCATAAAAGGCCTGTTCGTTAACATCTGTGATGCTACCCGGGATAACCAACGTTCCCGTCAAGCCATCACATTCGTAAAATGCAGCGACGTCGACTTCCGTTAAAGTATAGCTCTCGCCTTGGTATGTCACCGTTGAGGGCAAAGTCATGCTGCCTTGAGGCTTTTCGTAACCTTCCCAAAAGTTACTCTCCCAAGGGTTTTCCGGCTCATGGGGAAAAGTGACTTTTACGGTCTTTTGTTCCTCGTTGGTGATGATGTAATAAAGTGTCTGGCCTGTTTCGCATACGGCCGAGAAATCGAAGCGCTCCGTAGAGGGGGTTGGGTTAACGATCTCATCCGCATTGGCATAGCTCATGTAATTATGGTCGACACCAATATAATACAGGTGGTTGTCGAATCCTTTGATGAGCCATTTCATTGGCACACAACAATTAGGAAGAGGACGTGACCCAAACATCCTTTCCCCTATTTCGGTAAAATGCTCGCCATGATCAAGAGAATAAGACAAACCTTCGGTATAATCATCATCGTTATAGCTTATTGTATAGACGATCCCGTTATCAGAAATGCTAATGTAATTTGCTGCCAGCGCATAAAAACCAGGAATATACTCAAATCCGGAAAATTCATTGCCATAGCCTGCACAGACTACATTGCCTTCTGGGTCGAACTCCATATCCCGAATCCCAAAACCTTCAAAAGCGACAAGTTCCCAGTTTTGCATGTCCGAAAGGGTTGAATGGTATAGGCCATTGCCATAATAATACAAGCCGACATAGACATCGCCGTTTTCGGTGGCCAAAATATCGCTGATGCTATTTTCCTCAAAGGAAGTGTCGTTCATGCCCCACGTAGTGCCGCAATCGGTGGTCCAGAAAACGCTCCCATATTCTGTTGAGCCTACTAGGATTTGGTTGTTTAAGGCAAACAAATTCCAAGCCTTGTCTCCGGCGCTCAAAGGAATGCCAGAGGTCTGCTGCCAAGTGTCGCCGTAGTCATCAGAATACCATACCTTAAACGGATTGTCTTCGAAAACGAAAATCCTTCCTTCCGGGCTGACGCTGAAACAGTATTCATTGAAATAATAGTCGTTGCCTGTTTCGTATCCCAAGACGATTTGGTAGGTTTCGCCTTCGTCTTGAGAGCGGCCTATCCCGCTGTAACCGCAATTGAAATAAAGGCTTCCGTCAGGAGCGGCGCCTAGAAAAACGGCTGATACATCGATGGGTTTCCAAATGTTTTGCGCCATGCCTCCAAGCGCGAAGGCGAGCGAAATCGCTAATGTTAATACTAATCTTTTCATGGTTGTATGTTTTTGATTGTTATCTTTTACCGCGATTAACGCACCACAAATTTCCGCGTCTCGCCTGCAAAGGTAATGAAATACATGCCTTGAGGCAATGATGAAACGTCAATCTGTTGGTTTTCACCCGTGATTTTACCCGTCAATAGGGTTTGGCCCATTACGTTGGTGATACGATACGTTTGGTCGTGTAGAGACGTTGCGCGCAACGTCTGTACAAATAAGGTACCGTCAGTCGGATTAGGATAAATCACC
>LPNG01000019.1:46200-50843 GCA_001543395.1 Candidatus Alcium sp. F082
TCGCAGTCCTCATCGCCGGGTTTGAACACCAGTTCGTTCTCCACCCAATAGCAGCGCATACCTTCCACACGAATGCCGTCGCCGTTGTCCATCAGCCTTTCGGGGAAGAAACTGGTGAGGTGACCGATGCCGCACACGATGTCGCCGCTGAAAATGTCGTCCGTGTCGCTTACATGCAACATTCGATAAAATCTGCCCTCGTATTCAACAATTTCCTCGGCATCCACATGCATGGTGAGCGTTTCCGTGCCGACCTTGGTGACCCAAGTGTCGCCTTCATGGGCACCAAAGTCATATAGCACGGTAAATTCTTCCAAAGTCTTGTTCCACCAATACACTTTGCCGTCGCGCTCATAGACATATTCGTGCGTCACGTCTTGATGCAAATCCTTGTCGTAAAGCGTGTTGATTTTCACAAGGATATGCGTCGGTTCGTCTTGGACAATAGTGTCGCCCGCCTGATAGAGATATTGGTAGGTGATGCTGCCGTTCTCGTTCTCGATTTCGTAGTACCATTCGTTACCAATGGGGCTGAAGAGCATAGTGCCGTCAATATCAACACCGATGGCACCAAAATCCCCAATGGAAGTATGAACAATGATACTTGTCGACACAAAAGCATGAAAAGGGAACGGCTCTCTGCATTTTAGGCTGCCTCGCAAATAGTCGCCATAGTTTTCCAAGGTAACAGGAAGCGAGTCTTCGATGGTGATTTCAAGATAATCTGTACCTATTTCCTCGATTCCGGTAATCGTGATGGGCCCCGACCATTCCGCATTGACCAGACTAAATTGGTGTGGCTCGTATGAATCAAGCCCATAGAAAGGCAGGTATGCGATCAGCCCAAAACTAATGGCGGCTTCGTCAATCATGAGGATGACTTCATTTTCGCCTTCGGTGGAAACGATGTGAATGGGAGAGACAATGTAGTCATTGCGTTTTGCCAAAGGCAAAATGATATTCTGAATGCCTGTTTTAATCTCAAACGCATCTCCAACTTCAAGAGTGACGGGCAAGACCTCCTCAACATTAACCAATCCATAGGCGGGGTCATAGTGACTGAGAGAGACGATGGTGTCTTCAGTATAGATACTTGAAATGGTGACCTCATGGTCGGTTTCATTCGTAATGGTAAAGTATTTTTGGTAGACGTACACATCAGTAACCCACAGCGTATCAGGCGTAATCACCAATTCACCGCTACTGGGTGTTAGGCCTCCGACAATATGAACATACGGGCTACTTCCTTGACCCAAGGAACTACTGCTATAAATGTTGACATTAGTGGTGTTTTCAGGAAAATCGACCAAGGTAACGTCTATATAAAGCGATTCATGGGGCGGGATTACGTATGGAAGACTGTGCGAAGGCACCAGCTCAAGATAGTCAGTGCCGTCTTCATAAAGCTCATAGATTGTGATGCTATCCAAGGCATTGGTGTTAGTTAAATTGAAACCCTGGGTCAAAGGGGAGTTTTCATCGAAAGTAAGTCCCTGCATAGGCATCCAAAGCAATCCCTCGTCCCAGGCTTCCTCGTTGACCCTGACAGTGACTTGTCTGTAGCCAATCGAGGTCGCCACATTGACGTAGTAGGTGAGATAACCTTTGTATCCAATACCGTTCACATACACTTCCACGTTCATGGTTTCATTGGGCTGCAAAGTGCGGGGCAGACCTGGACCAGAGAGAAGCACCACATTGTCATCAGGTTCCACATTGATGGATGAAATGGTGACGGCATTGTCGGTTTGGTTATAGATGGTGAAAGTCTGCGACACGAAAGGCTCTTCAAAAGTCAGTATATCGGGTGAAATGACCAAACCGTCTTGCTGTATAGTCCCATCAATTTGGATGTCGTCGACGCAAATGGCAAACATATCGGTGCAATTGAAATGGCGAATGGCAACATAGACCTCTTGACCTGTATAAGCAGAAAGGTCGACAGTGAACTCGTACCAATTGCCCTGACGGTTTCCCGCATCTTTGGCGGTTAAAGTCCAATCATGCAAGAGCGTGAAAGCCAGCGGGTCATCGTTGACTGTCGTTGAGATGGAAACTCCAAAATGCTCTGCACAATAGATTTCATCCAAAGCACAAACAAAGAAATTGATAACGGGCCATTCATTCAAAACCAATCGTGGAGAAACGAGATACTCATTTGGTGTAAGAGGTTCGCCCGTGGCATAGTCCTTGGAATAAGCCATCACCATCCCATTGGAATTGTAGCCCATGCCGCCAATGGAAGATTCCCAACAATGGCCGTCGCCGTCGCCATCGAGTGTGGTCCAGCCTTGAAGGGTACCGTCTTCAAAGTCGTAATGGAGGCTCTGCGCCACGCCGCCAAAAGCGAAGGCAAGTGAAATCGCTAATGTTAATACTAATCTTTTCATTGTCGTATGTTTTTGATTGTTATCTTTTACCACGATTAACGCACCACAAATTTCCGCGTCTCACCTGCAAAGGTAATGAAATACATGCCTTGCGGCAATGAAGACACATTAATCTGCTGGTTATCAGCGTTTATGTTGCCTAAAAGGACGGTTTGACCCATTACGTTGGTGATACGATACGTTTGGTCGTGTAGAGACGTTGCGCGCAACGTCTGTACAAATAAGGTACCGTCAGTCGGATTAGGATAAATCACCTTCGCTAATGACTGCGTCGCAGTCCTCGTCACCGTATTTGAACACCAGTTCGCCTTCATTCCAATAGCAACGCATACCTTCCACGCGCACGCCGTCCCCTTTGTCCATCAGCCTTTCGGGGAAGAAACTGGTGAGGTGGCCGATGCCGCATACGATATTGCCGCTGAAGAGGTCGTCGGGGTCGCTCACACGAAGCATCCGATAGGTCCTGCCCTCGTATTCGATTTCTTCAACTGCGTCCACATGCATGGTAAGGATTTCCGTGCCGACAAAAATGTTCCAACTGTCGCCCACTTCGGCTTCATAGTCATACAGCACAGTGAACAAACCCGAGCGCTTGTTCCACCAATATAGCTTGCCGTTGAGCTCAAAGACATATTCATGCGTCACCTCTTCACGCAATCCCTTGTCGTAAAGCGTGTTGATTTTCACAAGGATATGCGTCGGCTCATCGTTGATAATGGTGTCGCCTGCCTGATACATATATTGGTAGGTGATGGTGCCATTCTCATTCAGGATTTCATAGTACCATTCAGGATGGCTCGGAGGTGTGATAGTAGTCTCATCGCAATCATATCCCCCTTCATGATAAAGCATCTCGCCATCATTCACATAACAGCGAAGGTATTCTATCTCACTTGCATCATACATTTCCAATCCATCACAAACATAAATGCTGGGGAACAATCCTTTCTCATAACCGATTCCCTCGATGATTTTCCCACTATAGTATTGAACATCCTCGTTAAACCTAACCCACTGCGTGCGGTAATTGTGTCCGTTCCATGTCACACTGCCAACGCTATCGACAGTCACCTGATGCGAACATTCACCTACTTCGTAATTCCACGATTCACCTGCTTCGGCATCAAAGTCATACAAAATCGAGAAGGCGTTTGTGGTCGGGTTGAACCAATACACCTTGTTGTCCTCCTCGTACACAAATTCTCCCCCTTCATGCCCAGTGTCAACAAAATGCTGCGAGATGATGCTGCACTGTTGGCCTTGGATGATCGTGTCGCCATCCACGTAAAACCTCTGATATTCAGGATGCGTGCCCCACGGGTTGAACACATCGAAATACCACTCCGCGCCTTGTGGAGCAAACGTCGCAGGCTCTCCATTGCTATTCATCACGCAATCGTCAAACTCCTCATTGTTCCAAATTAGGTTGCCGTTCTCGTGATAGCACAACAGATGGACAAACGCGCCGACCCAACCTTCATAGCCACTGTTCAAGAAGCCGTAAGTGCTGCCCACACCTTCAATCCAGTATTCATCAACTTCAGTCGGCGGATAACCAACAGAGTATCTTCCAAGACCCAATTGCCGCCTCATGACCCCATCCACTTCCACTTGGGATACTTCCATCACCATCAGTTGTTGCCCCATCCAATTCACTGCAACTGTGTCACCTACAGTAAGATTAAAGTTATAAAGTAGAACTTCTGCCTCGTAGTCTTCGCCTGTTTTCTTACGATAATACACCCTTCTGCCCTCTTCACGAACAGCACCTGCAATTCTCTTGGAATCATACACACTTTCCGTCCAAACAAGTTTATAGTCCACTCCATCCAAATTGATATTATCCCTGATACTTTGGATTTCAGTATGGTAATCATTCGGATAGTTATCGTTGGCAAGGATGTAAACCACATTCCATTTTTGGCGGTTGTTAGCTTCCTCAATCAAAGGGTAATAATCATAACTTGGGATATGGTCGGCATCACGTATGCTTTTCCAATACTCTCCGCCACCATCAAAATACAGATGATTGTCAGCTCCTTTGAAAAGACGGGCATTTTCACCACCTGGAGCGATATCAACTAGGGGAATCTCCTCGCCAATTTCAGTAAAATGCTCGCCATGGTCATAAGAAAAAGAATAAGAAAGAATAGCCGAATGACTTGTAAAGTGTGGCGTATACACGACGCCTCCATCGCCAATGGCTAAACTCGTACCATCGAACAGATAAAAGCCTGGAATATGCTGGAAGCC
>LPNG01000020.1:0-589 GCA_001543395.1 Candidatus Alcium sp. F082
TCACTCTTGTATTGTCCTCTAAGTCTGGGTTGATAGTTCATAGTTACTTAATGATTTCACCTGTTTTCTTTGAATAACGGACCAATTTGCCGTTCTCATCTTTCTTACGCCCAATCCTCGAGGGTTTGCCGTTCTTATCGACCACCATGAGGTTGGAGATGTGGATAGGGGCTTCCTGCTTAACGATGCCACCTTGGGGGTGTTCGGCGTTGGGGCGGGTGTGCTTAGAGATGATTCTAACGCCTTCGACGATAGCTCTGTTGTTCTTCACATCGACCCTCAAAATCTTGCCTTGCTTGCCTTTGTCATTGCCTGAAAGGACCAGTACGGTGTCGCCTTTCTTTACATGTAATTTACTCATTTTCTTTCGTTTTTAAAGTTAGAATTACAGCACTTCCGGAGCGAGCGAAACTATTTTCATGAACTGCTTTTCACGCAACTCTCTGGCCACTGGCCCGAAGATACGGGTGCCGATGAGTTCACCGGCTTGGTTCAGCAGCACGCAAGCATTGTCATCGAAGCGGATGTAGGAACCGTCGGCACGACGGGTTTCCTTCTTGGTGCGGACTACGACTGCCTTCGAGACGGG
>LPNG01000020.1:633-33233 GCA_001543395.1 Candidatus Alcium sp. F082
CCAACACTCTGATGCAGAGGACTTCCTTTGCACCGCTATTGTCAGCTACTGCGAGTCTGGTTTCCTGTTGTATCATATTACTTAGCCCTTTCGATAATTTCTACTAGTCTCCAACATTTTCTCTTACTCAGTGGACGAGTTTCCATGATGCGCACGGTATCACCGATGTTGCACTCTTCTTTCTCGTCATGAGCCATAAAACGGCTGGTTTTCTTGATAAACTTGCCGTAAATCGGGTGCTTCTCACGACGCTCGATCTCCACGACGATGGATTTCTGCATCTTGTTGCTGACGACCACGCCGATTCTTTCTTTTCTAAGATTTCTTTCCATTGTATCTGCGTCGTTTAATTATTTATTACCTTCAAGTTCACGTCTTCTCAATTCGGTCAGATAACGGGCAATGTTCTTGCGAGTTTCACGGATCTGATTGGGATTGTCGAGCGGCGAAACGGCGTGGTTAAGTCTCATCTTCACCAGCTGCTCGCGAGCCTGGTCCAAACGGTCGTTCAGGTCGGCAGTGCTCATCTCTCTGATTGCTTCTTGCTTTTTCATTGTTTATTATCCTCCAAATTATTCGACGTAATCTCTTCTAACAACAAACTTCGTGGTGACGGGCAGCTTTTGGGCGGCCAGACGGAGAGCCTCTTTGGCGACGGCCAACGGCACACCCTCGGCTTCAAACAGCATGTGACCCGGGGTAACACGAGCTACAAAGTATTCGGGATCACCCTTACCTTTACCCATACGGACGTCCAAAGGCTTCTTGGTGATGGGTTTGTCGGGGAAGATGCGGATCCAGATTTGGCCTTCACGCTTCATGTAACGGGTGACGGCCTGACGGCCAGTGTCTTGATTCCAAAAGAGCCGAAAGCAAGTTCATGGCCGCGGTGGGCGTTACCTTTCATCTTGCCTTTCTGTGGCCTTCTGTATTTTTGTCTTTTAGGTTGTAACATATTCAGTCAACTTTTAAAGATTAAACACGATCATTTACGTTTGCCTTCACCACCACGGCGGGGACCACGTCCGGCAGGACGCGGGGCACCACCCTGCTTCTTCGCAGGAGCGTTGACAGAGGTGGGCACCAGCTCGGGCTTGCCATAAATTTCACCTTTACAGATCCACACCTTGATGCCGAGACGGCCATAAGAGGTATGGGCTTCCACCAAGGAGTAGTCGATGTCGGCGCGCAGCGTGTGCAGCGGGATACGACCTTCCTTGTACGACTCGGAACGTGCGATTTCGGCACCTCCGACACGACCCGAAATCAAGATCTTGATGCCTTCGGCGCCCATTCTCATGGTACCGAACGAAGCGGTCTTGATGGCGCGGCGATACGACACGCGGCCTTCAATCTGCTTGGCAATAGTGCTTGCCACGATGTAAGCGTCAAGCTCAGGTCTCTTGATCTCGTTGATGTTGATTTGGATTTCCTTGCCGGTGAGCTTCACCAGTTCTTTCTTCAGCTTGTCGACTTCCTCGCCACCCTTGCCGATGATCATACCCGGGCGAGCGGTGAAGATGGTGACAGTGACGTACTTCAAGGAACGTTCGATGGCGATCTTTGAGATGCCGGCTTTGCCGAGACGGGCGTTCAGATACTTGCGGATCTTATCGTCCTCAACGAGCTTAGCCGAAAAGTCTTTTCCGCCAAACCAATTGGAGTCCCATCCTTTGATGACTCCCAGTCTAAGACCTATAGGATTAGTTTTTTGTCCCATTATTTAAATCTTTTTATTCTCCAATTATTCTTCGTTAGCAATTCTGCTGTCCACAATGATCGTAACGTGGTTCGAGCGCTTGCGGATGTGGAAAGCACGTCCGTGAGGGGCGGCTTGGATACGCTTCAGCGTACGGCCTTCGTCGACCCAGATCTCTTTCACGTAAAGGTTGCTGTCTTCAACGCGTTTGCCTTCATTCTTGGCTTCCCAGTTGGCGATGGCCGAACGGAGCAGCTTGTAAATCGGCTTGGCGGCGTCCTTAGTCGAGTATTGCAACGAGTGCAGTGCCAACTCCACCTTTTGACCTCTGATCATGTCGGCCACAAGGCGCATCTTGTAGGGTGATGTCGGGGTATCGTTCAGATGAGCGATGGCGACATTCTTGCGAGCTTCCTTAATTGCTTCTGCTCTATTATGCTTTCTTGCTCCCATTGTTAGCTCCTTTCATTATTTGTTACCTTTATCTTTACTACCGGCATGACCTCTGAAGATACGGGTCGGAGCGAACTCGCCCAGCTTGTGGCCAACCATGTTCTCAGTCACGTAGACAGGGATGAACTTGTTGCCATTGTGGACGGCGATCGTTTGACCGACGAAATCAGGAGAAATCATCGATGCTCTTGACCAGGTCTTGATGACGGTCTTCTTGCCGCTTTGTACATTTTCCATCACTCTCTGTTGGAGTTTGTAGTGGATATACGGGCCTTTCTTTAATGATCTACTCATAGTATTATGCGATTTTCCTGATTAAATTACTTCTTCTTTCTGTCGATGATATACTTGTTCGAAGCAGCCTTCGGTGAGCGGGTCTTGTAGCCCTTTGCCGGCAAGCCCTTGCGTGAGCGCGGGTGACCGCCAGAGGCACGACCTTCACCACCACCCATCGGGTGATCGACCGGGTTCATCACAACACCACGGTTGTGCGGACGGCGACCGAGCCAGCGGCTGCGACCAGCCTTACCTGACTTCTCGAGGTTATGGTCAGCGTTCGAAACGCTGCCGATGGTAGCCTTACAAGCTTGGAGAATCATACGGGTCTCGCCTGAGGGCATACGCAGGATGGCGTACTTGCCGTCGCGGCTCATCAGCTGGGCATAGCTGCCGGCGCTGCGGGCCATCTTGGCACCCTGGCCAGGACGGAGCTCGATGTTGTGGATAATCGTACCGAAGGGGATCTCGCTCAGATAAAGCGTGTTGCCAACGTTGGGTTGGATGCCCTTACCGGAGAGGATTTCCTGACCGACCTTCAGACCGGCAGGAGCGATGATGTAGCGCTTCTCACCGTCCTTGTAGAATACGAGGGCGATACGAGCGGTACGGTTCGGATCATATTCAATGGTCTTCACAACGCCCGGGATACCATCCTTATCGCGCTTGAAGTCAATGATTCTGTACATTCTCTTATGGCCGCCGCCACGGTAGCGGACAGTCATTTCACCACTGGAGTTACGACCACCCGTGCTCTTCTTGGGTCTCAGTAACGACTTCTCGGGTTTGTCGGTCGTGATCTCGTCAAATGCGCTAATAACCTTAAAGCGCTGACCTGGTGTTGTAGGTTTATATTTCTTTAGTGCCATGATCAGATGTTGCTATAAAAGTCAATTGTGTAACCTTCTTTCAACGTCACGACAGCTTTCTTGAAAGCGGCGGCGCGACCAGTGATGACGCCCGACTTGGTGTAGCGTGACTTCTTTTTACCTGCGTAGTTCATCGTGTTGACAGCCTCAACCTTCACATCGTAGAGCTTTTCGATGGCGTCCTTGATCTGATACTTGTTGGCGTTCTTGTCAACGATGAAAGCGAACCTATTCAGCTTCTCGCTGATAGCGGTCATCTTTTCAGTAATGACGGGTTTCTTTATGATAATCATTTCTCGTGCATTTTAAGGGTTAAAACTCTCTGTTCAAGACATCCACGATAGGTTGTAGAGCGCCTTCGGTGAGGAAGATGTTCTTGGCCTTCAGAATATCATAAGTATTCAAGTTGCGAGCCAAAGCGACTTCGGTGCGCTGGATGTTCCTTGAAGAAAGGATAACATTCTTGTTGGGCTCAGCAAACACGAAGAGGTTACGGTTGCCATTGACCTTGAAAGAGTCAAGCACCTGAACCATCTGCTTGGTCTTGATGGCATCGAAGTTGAAGTCCTCGACGATGCGGATGGCGCCGTCGCTGATCTTGCTCGACAGGGCCGACTTACGAGCCAGCACCTTGACCTTCTTGTTCAGTTTGAAGCTGTAGTCACGCGGCTTGGGACCAAACACGCGGGCACCGCCTCTCAGCAGGGGTGAATTGATGTCGCCACGGCGTGCACCGCCCGTACCCTTCTGACGGAAGAGCTTGCGGGTGCTACCAGACAACTCGCTACGTTCCTTTGACTTGTGAGTACCTTGACGTTGGTCGGCCAGGTATTGTCTCACTGCCAGATACATGACATGCTCGTTGGGTTCGATGCCGTAAATGTCGTCATTCAGCTGAACCTTGCGGCCAGTATCTTCGCCTTTGATGTTATAAACTGTTAACTCCATCTCTCAATCATTAAATATCCGTTATTATGGCCCGGAACGGCGCCCTTCACCACTAACAAATTCTTCTCGGGAACGACCTTCATGATCATGAGGTTCGTCACCTTCACTTTACGGTTGCCCATCTGGCCGCCCATACGCAAACCCTTGAACACTCTCGAAGGATAAGCGCAAGCACCGATGGAACCCGGTTTTCTCAAACGGTTGTGTTGACCGTGAGTTGCTTGACCAACGCCATTGAAATGATGGCGTTTCACTACGCCCTGGAAGCCTTTACCTTTGCTGATGCCACTGACATCAACATACTCGCCTTCCATGAACACGTCGACAGTAAGCGTCTCGCCTAATTGTTTTCTGTGGCCTTCTTCGAAACGCGTAAACTCGCGCACCAGCTTCTTAGGAGTCGTGTTGGCCTTGGCAAAGTGACCTTGCTCGGCCTTGGAGGTATTCTTCACCTTCTTCTCGTCGAAACCTAACTGGATAGCGCTGTAACCGTCTTTCTCAATCGTTCTGACTTGGGTGACAACGCAAGGACCTGCCTCGATGACAGTGACGGGAACCATCTTTCCGGCCTCGTCGTAAATGCTTGTCATACCAATCTTTTTTCCTAGTAATCCTGACATGCTACTTTAGCTTTTAAATTTTGTTGTACTAGATAGGTTTAATAATTACAATTTGATTTCTACTTCCACACCGCTGGGGAGCTCCAGCTTCATCAGTGCGTCGATCGTCTGAGAGGTCGAGTTGTAGATGTCGAGCAAACGCTTGTAGGTCGAAAGCTCGAACTGCTCTCTCGATTTCTTGTGGACGAAGGTCGAACGGAGAACGGTGTAGATCTTCTTGTTGGTCGGCAACGGAATAGGACCGCTGACAACAGCTCCAGTCGACTTGATGGTTTTTACGATCTTCTCGGCTGACTTGTCAACCAAGTTGTGGTCGTGCGACTTCAGTTTAATTCTAATTCTCTGGCTCACAATAATTATTTTTATTGAATTGTTTGCTTAAATGAATAATAGTCCTTTTGCTTTCTTGATCACCACTTCGGCAATGGCCTCGGGGACAGGGGCATAGTGGCTCAGCTCCATATTGAAGTTGGCGCGGCCCGACGACAGCGAGCGCAGCGTGGTGATGTAACCGAACATCTCCGCCAGCGGCACGTCTGCCTTGATCGTCTGGAAACCAATGCTTGCAATGACTTCGCGCAATATTGATCTTTTCTTGTTCAAATCGCCCGTGACGTCACCTAAGTACTCGTCGGGGCAATGGATTTCAACTCTCATGATAGGCTCCATCAACACGGCACCAGCCTTGAGGCCAGCTTCCTTGAAGGCGATGTGGGCAGCCGTCTCGAACGAGAGGGCGTCACTATCGACGGGATGGAACGAACCATCGGTAAGGGTCACCTTGAGGTTCTCGACCGGGAAGCCTGCCAACACACCGTTGGACAGGGCGCCCTTGAAGCCTCGCTCCGTGGCTTGGATGAACTCGGCAGAGAGGACACCACCCTTCACTTCGTTGACAAACTGCAATCCGTGTACACCTTCTTCGGCAGGACCCATAGTGAACTCGATATCGGCAAACTTTCCCTTGCCACCGGTCTGTTTTTTATAGACTTCACGATGCTGAATTGTTTGAGTAAAGGCTTCCTTGTACGCGACCTGCGGACGGCCGGAGTTGACTTCAACGCCAAACTCTCTCTTGAGGCGGTCCATGATAATGTCAAGGTGCAATTCGCCCATACCTGCCAATATGGTCTGGCCCGAATTTTCGTCGGTGTGTACGAACAGCGTAGGATCCTCCTCAACCAACTTGGCCAAGGACTGATCGAGCTTGTCGAGGTCTGCTGTAACTTTGGGTTCGATGGCGATGTTCACCACGGGCTCGGGGAACTTGATGTTCTCGAGCACCAATGGCTTGTTCTCGACACAGAGCGTATCGCCCGTGCGGATGAGCTTGAATCCGACGGCGGCACCGATGTCGCCAGCCGAGATCTCTTCCAAGGGCAATTGCTTGTTGGCATGCATCTGAACGATCTTGGCGATGCGTTCGCGCTTGCCGGTCGACACGTTGAGAACCATCTCACCAGCCTTCAAAGTCCCGGAATAGACGCGGAAGAAGCAGAGGCGGCCGACGAAGGGATCGGTGGCAATCTTGAACGCCAGGGCGCAGAAAGGCTCCTTGGGGTCGGCCTTACGGATCTCTTCTTGTTCGGTCTTAGGATTGATACCCTTCACGTGGTCGATGTCAAGCGGGCTGGGCAGGTAGTTGACGATGGCGTCAAGCAGGGGCTGCACGCACTTGTTCTTGAACGACGAGCCGCACATTACCGGGCAAATGCGAAGGTCAAGCGTAGCCTTGCGGATTTGGGCGATGATTTCGTCTTCGGTAATGCTGTCAGGGTCTTCCATGTACTTCTCGAACAACTGTTCGTCGTCTTCGACGGCGCCCTCGATGAGGCGGGTGCGGTAGTCCGCGACCATGTCTTTCATGTCTTCGGGGATATCGATCTCGTCGAACACGGAACCGTTGTCCACTTCTTCCCAAGCGTACGCCTTATTCCTAATCAAGTCAACAATACCGATGAACTCGTCTTCGGCACCGATGGGCAGCTGGACGGCGACCGGAGTAGCGTGGAGCTTCTCGCGGATTTGGTCCATCACCTTATAGAAATCGGCGCCTGCGCGGTCCATCTTGTTGACGTAGCAGATACGCGGGACGTTGTATTTGTTGGCTTGGTGCCAGACGGTCTCCGACTGAGGCTCCACCCCACCGACGGCGCAGAAGATGGCGATGGCGCCATCGAGCACGCGCAGCGAACGTTCCACCTCGACGGTAAAGTCGACGTGGCCAGGGGTGTCGATGATGTTGATCTTGTAAGCCTCATTGTTAAGGTGCCAGAACACCGTTGTTGCAGCAGAAGTGATGGTGATGCCACGCTCTTGCTCCTGTACCATCCAGTCCATGGTGGCGGCGCCGTCGTGAACTTCACCTATCTTATGACTACGGCCAGTATAATAGAGGATACGCTCAGTCGTCGTCGTCTTACCAGCGTCGATGTGAGCCATGATGCCGATATTACGCGTGAGGCTGAGAGGATTCATCATATTTTCCTGTCCGTTTTGCATAATGTCTAGTCTCTCCTATTAGAATCTGAAATGCGAGAATGCCTTATTGGCATCTGCCATTCTGTGGATTTCTTCTTTCTTCTTGAATGCAGAACCTTCTTCCTTGTAAGCTGCCATGATTTCCGAAGCGAGCTTCAGAGCCATCGATTTCTCGTGACGTTTGCGGGCATAACCGATCAGGTTCTTCATACCGATGCTCTGCTTACGGGCAGGACGGATCTCTGAAGGAATCTGGAAGGTAGCACCACCAATACGACGGCTTCTTACTTCCACTTGAGGGGTAACGTTGGCCAGGGCCTTCTTCCACACCTCAACTGGATTTTCGTTGAGCTTACTTTCAACGATGTCCATTGCTTCGTAGAAAATCTGATAAGCCAAATTCTTCTTACCTTCGAGCATGATGTTGTTCACGAACTTAGTGACCTGAACATCACCGTACTTGGGGTCAGGAAGGATAATTCTCTTCTTTGGTTTAGCTTTTCTCATGTCTTTTAAGTCTTTCTGTTTTGACTAATCGTTATTTCTTTGCGGCTTGTTTGGGTCGTTTAGCACCGTACTTAGATCTGCGCTGGCGGCGGCCTTCAACGCCAGAGGTATCCAAAGCGCCTCTGATGATGTGGTAACGCACACCCGGCAAATCCTTAACACGACCTCCTCTGATCATAACAATGCTGTGTTCCTGCAGGTTGTGGCCCTCACCAGGGATGTAGGCGTTGACCTCCTTTTGGTTGGTCAGACGAACCCTAGCGACCTTACGCATAGCGGAGTTAGGCTTCTTGGGGGTCGTCGTGTAAACACGCACGCACACACCGCGACTGCTCTTGTCGATCAATTTTTGGCGCCCTTTGCGCACTAATTGTTGAATAGTCGGCATTTTTAATTTGTTAGGTTAATTTGTTAGTTATTTAATCCGTTGATTAGGAATTATTTACAAACTCATACCAAACTGGCCGAGGGCAACTCTTTGCAAGATGTAGTCAGGGAAACATAATAAGCCTTGGACGGCTTAGAAGTCTATAAAACCCACTCCGTGACAATTTTTACGCTTGATTTTGGCGTCACTTCGTGTAGAAACCTATTACGTTTTAGCTTATCAGGTTCCTTAACTATATCATTTTCAAGGGCAAGCCCTCATTCAATTCAGCGGGTGCAAAAGTACAACTTTTTTCAATACGCCGCGCACTTTTTTGAAAATATTTGGAAAAATTGTTGATATAATTATTTATATAATTGTTTTTCAGTTGATTAAGCATGTTGAAAACTAAATCTTATGCATAAAAAAAGCGTCTTTTTCGACTCGTTTTTGCCGAAAAAGACGCCTATTTGACACGAAATCGGCTGTCTATAGATTCCATCCTACGCACTTTTCCACGCAGGAATGACATAGACAGCCGCTTTCTCAATATTTCACAAAACGGTCCTCTCCGTTGCTCAAACCGAGCAATTCGCTGCGACCGAAGAGGAGGAAAATCTTGTGGTCCCAGATGAGCTCCCACAGGATACGGCTCACACGGACCTGCTCTTCGGGGGCGAGTTCCTCACTGGTGATGGTGGTGTTGTCGTCGAGCTTTTTCACCTTGTTCTCTTGGAAAGCCACCTGGATAAGCTGGTAGCAAAGGTTGACGAAGGTGATGCCAGTGGTGTGGTCGCGGCTGTCCATCACCATATTGATTCTGTCTCTGAGCTCCTCGTTGTTGTAGAGGAGATGAACGGGATTGGAGTCGTAATTCATAGCTGTTTCATTTTAGAATATGGTGCAAAGATAGGGATTATTTCGAAACTTGCAACATTTTGGCCGACCATGGAACACTTTTTTACACCTTATATTAATATGTCGTGCCGATTTCGTACCTTTGCACCAAATTTTGAACAAAATGGTTACCGAATTATTGGTCGTGTGGATTGTCGGCGTAGTGACATTCTTTGTGCTTTGGGCCATTTTGGCCAAAATCATCAAACGCATCAGCGACAAGAAAAACAAATCTAAAAACACAGAAATATGAAATACGACGTCATCGTTATCGGCAGCGGCCCGGGAGGCTATGTGGCTGCCATCAGAGCATCACAACTTGGAAAGAAGACCGCTGTGGTCGAGAAGGCCGAAGTGGGCGGCATCTGCCTCAACTGGGGCTGCATCCCCACCAAAGCGCTTCTGAAGAGTGCCCAAGTTTATACCTATATCAACCATGCCGAGAACTACGGCATCAAGGTGGAAGGCGAAGTGAAACCCGACATGGAGGCCGTCGTGGCCCGCAGCCGCGGCGTGGCCGACACCATGAGCAAAGGTGTACAGTACCTCCTCAAGAAGAACAATGTCGATGTCATCGCCGGCTATGGCAAACTGACCGTCGACAAACAGGTAGAAGTGACCGACGCCGAAGGCAACAAGAGCCTCTACGAAGCCGACCATATCATCCTTGCTACGGGTTCGTGCGTGCGTGAACTACCCGCCTTGCCCATCGACGGCAAGAAGATCATCGGCTACCGCCAGGCCCTCGTTTTGGACAAGCTCCCCGAGAGCATGGTCGTGGTCGGTTCGGGTGCCATCGGCTCGGAGTTCGCCTTCTTCTTCACCTCGATGGGTGTGAAGGTGACCTTGGTCGAGTTCCTGCCCAACGTAGTCCCGAACGAAGACGAGGAAGTCTCCAAGCAAGTGGAGCGCGCTTTCAAGAAACTGAAGATGACCGTAATGACCGAAGCTTCGGTGACCCACGTCGATACCACAGGCGAGAAGTGCGTGTGCACCATCAGCACCAAGAAGGGCGAGAAGACCGTGGAGGCCGACATCGTGCTCAGCGCAGTCGGCGTGCAGACCAATATCGACAACCTCGGCCTTGAGGAACTCGGCATCACCACCGAACGCGGCAAGGTCAACGTGGACGAATGGTACCGCACCAACGTGCCGGGTGTCTATGCCATCGGCGACATCGTACACGGTCCCGCTTTGGCCCACAAGGCTGACCACGAAGCCACCATCTGCGTGGAGAAACTCTGCGGATTGGATCCCAAGCCGCTTAACTACGCCAATATTCCTGGCTGCACCTACACCACGCCCGAAATCGCCTCTGTCGGCCTGAGCGAAGCGAAGGCCATCGCCGCCGGCTACGAGGTGAAGATTGGAAAGTTCCCCTTCACCGCCTCGGGCAAGGCCACCGCCTCTGGCAACCGCGACGGCTTCATCAAGGTTGTCTTCGACGCCAAGACGGGCGACTGGCTGGGCTGCCACATGGTCGGCGACAATGTGACCGAGATGGTCGCCGCCGCCGTGCTCTGCCGTGAACTGGGCGCCAAGGGCGAAGACATCATCCACGCCGTGTTCCCCCACCCCACCATGTCGGAAGGCATCATGGAAGCTGCGGCGGCAGCGTATAATGAATGCGTACATCTTTAATGACACAACACTGGGTAAACGACACTTACGCCTTTCCCCTCATGGCGGACAAGGATCCGCCATCTCCTGAACGCGAAGACGACAACCGTTCGTTCAGGAGATTGCGGGTCAAGCCCGCAATGAGGGTTCAGGCAAAGGTCTCATCCCTTTGAAAAAGTACACCATGGAAATCATCGAAACCAAGATAAAAGACCTGTTGGTCATCAAGCCGGACGTGTTCACCGACGAGCGCGGCTATTTCTTTGAGAGTTACAACAAGGAGCGCTTCGCCCAACATGGACTCGACATGACCTTTGTGCAAGACAATGAGTCGCAATCGATGAAAGGCGTGCTGCGCGGACTGCATTTCCAGAAGCCTCCCTTCGCCCAAGGCAAGTTGGTGCGTGTGGTGAAAGGCTCCGTGATGGACGTCGCCGTCGACTTGAGGAAAGGCTCGCCCACTTATGGACAATGGGAGTCGGTAGTGCTGACCGAAGGCAACAAGTTCATGTATTGGATCCCGGAGGGCTTCGCACATGGCTTCGTGTGTCTGGAAGACCATTCGGTGTTCACGTACAAGTGCACCAACGTCTACAATAAAGCCTCGGAAGGCAGCATACGCTGGGACGACCCCGACCTCGGCATCAACTGGGACATCGAAAACCCGATTCTGTCCGACAAGGACAAGATAGCACCTTTGTTTAAAGACTTTATTACGCCCTTTTGAAAATAACGAACAGACATAGAACAAACATGAGAACAAGAAACCTCCTTTTGGCGTGCGGCATGGCTATTATATTAATAGGTGTGACCGCGGCCGTCTCCTTTTCGTTGGCTCAATCCAACGACGAGCAGCTGGAAGAATACGAAGGCACCGACAGGGAATACCTCACCTTCGACCAGATCGACCACATCACGCACGACATCGAACTGCCCGAACACTTAAGCTTCTGTGGCGAGGAGGTTCCGCTCGACCTGTTCTACGTCCAGGAACGGCTCGAACGCGAGATCTTGGTCAACTCGTACAGGCACTCCGCCACCATCCTACTGCTGAAGCGCACCACGCGATGGTTCCCCGTCTTGGAGCCCATCATGCAGAAAAACGGCCTGCCTGAGGACTTCAAGTACCTCGCCATGATCGAGAGCGAGCTGACGAATGCCGTCTCGCCCTCGAAGGCTGTCGGCTTCTGGCAGTTCCTCGAAAGCACCGGAAAAGAATACGGGCTCGAGATCAACAAGGAGGTGGACATGCGCTACAACGTGGAGAAGGAGACCGTGGCTGCCTGCAAATACCTAAAGGCATCCTACCGCAAGTTCGGCAGCTGGACCTTGGCCGCGGCCGCCTTCAACTGCGGCAACGGGCGTATTACCAAGACCACCGACGAGCAGCGTGTTGACTCCTACTACGACATGCTCCTTCCCGAGGAGACGCAACGTTATGTGTTCCGCATCCTCGCTTTGAAAGTCATCACGGAGAACCCGGAGAAATACGGTTTCCAGATTCGCGACAACGGATGGTATAGGCCTTACGAGACCAAGACCGTCACCGTTGTGCAATCCATCCCCGACCTAGTGGATTTCGCCTACAGAGAAGGCACCAACATCAAGATGCTGAAGTATTTCAACCCATGGCTGCGCAGCAACTCGCTGACGGTTTCGGCAGGCAACAGCTACGACATCAAGATCCCAAAGGGAAAGTTCGCAAAGACGCATAAGAAGATGCGGAAGGCGCCGACGGAATAGGCGTCGAGATAGGCAAATTGAGTGGTCAATCTTTTACTGAAGGCCGTGACGATGACTATTGCACGTTATGGGGTCATATTGAATTCTCTAATCCATTCATCAAAAACAAACGTTCTCATGCTGTCGCCTATCAAGCAATCCACTAACAAAATCTGCTACATGATCCTTCCTGAAGGAATCAAGGGCGATTTGTATGATGGATTGAAAGCATTGTCGGAGAAACACGGCATTTCCATTGTCGTTATAGAAGACGTCAACTGGAACGATGACTTGACACCGTGGCCAGCTGCGGGTGTATTCAAGAAAGCGAAGCCCTTTGGCGGGAAGGCGGCATCGTTCCTCAACAAACTGACCCATGGGATTCTCCCTGAAACAGAAAAAGACTTGGGCATAGAGCATGCCGAGAGGACCCTCTTGGGTGTTTCGTTATCGGGGTTGTTTGCGGTGTGGGCGGCTTTCAAAACCGACGCGTTCGCCAACATCATCAGCATATCCGGATCGCTATGGTACGATGGCTTCGTCGAGTGGATGAAGGAGCAAACGCCATCGCCTCAGTTGAAAAAGGTCTGCATGCTGTTGGGCGAAAAGGAGAAGAACGCCAAAGAGAAAAGAATGGCGACCGTGGAGGAGCGAAGCCTTGCCGTTGCCGACATCTTAAAAGCAAAAAGTCAGGCGACCATTGTATTTGAACTCGTAGAAGGGACACATTTCTCTCCAATTATGCCCAGATTGGAGCTTGCGTTATCTATTTGAAGTCGCGTTGCGACAAGAAAAGGAGCTTGCCCGAGGTCATCAATCTGCTGCTGAAAGGAATGGCGTAGAGGTTCGTTTTTCGGAGAAAAAATCGTATCTTTGCCGCCCGATAAAAAACAGCCATGAACGAGTTCAGCGAAGACAAAAACCTTGTGATCCTCGGTGCCAGGGAGAACAACCTGAAGAACATCGACCTCTCCATACCGCGCAACGCCCTGGTAGTCGTCACCGGCATCAGCGGGAGCGGCAAGTCGTCGTTGGCCTTCGACACCATCTATGCCGAGGGACAACGCCGCTACATGGAGAGCTTCTCAGCCTACGCGCGACAGTTCATCGGCAACATGGAGCGCCCCGACGTCGACAAGATCACGGGCTTGAGTCCCGTCATCAGCATCGAGCAGAAGTCGGTGAACAAGAACCCGCGCTCCACCGTAGGCACCATCACGGAGATCTACGATTTCCTACGTCTGCTCTACGCCCGCATCGGCGAGGCCTACTCCTACAACACGGGCGAGCGCATGGTACGCTACACCGAAGAGCAGATCACCGACTTGATCCTCAAGGAGTTTGACGGCAAACGCATCAACATTCTTGCACCTGCCGTACGCGGCCGTAAGGGCCATTACCGCGAGTTGTTCGAACACATCCGTCAGGCAGGCTTCACCCGCGTGCGCGTCGATGGCATAATGCGAGAGATTGAGTTTGGCATGATGGTGGACCGCTATAAGACACACGACATCGAGATTGTCGTCGACCGCATCGAAGTGCACGAAGACAGCCTTACGCGTATCAAGAAGTCGGTGCAGACTGCTTTCCGTTACGGCAAGGGACTGCTGATGGTGCTCGACAACGACACCGAAAAACCGCGTTATTTCAGCCGCCTGCTGATGTGTCCCACCACGGGTCTCTCCTACGAGGACCCTGAGCCCAACACCTTCTCGTTCAACTCGCCCTACGGCGCCTGCCCCAAGTGCAACGGTCTGGGCGAAATCGCCATCGTCGACAAGGAGAAACTCATCCCCAACCCCAACCTGAGCCTTCGCAAAGGCGGTTTGGCTCCTGCGGGCGAATACAAGGCCGGCAGCTGGATCTTCAAGCAGCTGGAGGCCATCGGCCTGAAATACGGCTACACCCTCGACACACCAATGAAGGACATCTCCGACGAAGCCCTGGACGTCATCCTCTACGGCACCAATGAGACCTTTGAGGTGAAGCGCGAGACCCTCGGCATCGTTTCGACCTACAAGATCAACTTCGAGGGCATCATCAACTTCATCGAGAGCCAAAACAACGAAGAGGCCTCGGCGGCCATCGCACGCTGGGCGGGCTCGTTCATGAACCACGTGACCTGTCCCGTTTGTGGCGGGTCGAGGCTGAAGAAAGAAGCGCAATGGTTCCGCATCGATGGCAAAAACATCGCCGAGGTGGCCAATATGGACACCCTCAGCCTTGGCAAGTGGATCGACGAGCTGCCGAGCAAACTCACCGAACGCCAAAACGACATCGCCAAGGAAATCCTGCGCGAGATCCACAAGCGTGTGCATTTCCTCTTGGACATCGGCATCGACTACCTCAACATGAACCGTCCGGCGGCATCCTTGTCGGGCGGCGAAGCCCAACGTATCCGCCTGGCCACGCAGATTGGTTCGCAGCTGACAGGAGTCTTGTACATCCTCGACGAGCCTAGCATCGGCTTGCACCAGCGCGACAACCAACGTCTCATAGAGTCGCTGAAGGAGCTGCGTGACATCGGCAACTCCGTCATCGTGGTGGAGCACGACAAGGACACCATGCTCAACGCCGATTATTTGGTCGACATCGGTCCTGGTGCGGGACGTCATGGCGGCGAAGTCGTCTTCGCCGGCACACCTGCCGAGACCAAGACCGGGCACTCCATCACATGCGACTACCTCAACGGCAAACGCCAAATCGAGGTACCAAAGACAAGGCGTACGCCTTTGGAAGGCGAGTTTCTCACCATCAAAGGCGCCAAAGGCCACAACCTGAAGAACGTGGACCTGAAGCTGCCCCTCGGCGTGATGGTCTGCGTGACGGGCGTCAGCGGATCGGGTAAGTCCACCTTAATTAATGAGACCCTCTCCCCCATCCTCAGCCAGAAGTTCTACCACTCGGTGAAAGAGCCGCTGCCCTACGACAGCATTGAGGGCTTGGAGAAGATCGACAAGATCATCCAAATCGACCAGGCTCCTATTGGACGCACACCGCGCTCCAATCCGGCCACCTATACCAAGGTCTTCGACGACATCCGCAAGCTCTATGGGGAGTTGCCCGAGTCGAAGATCCGCAACTACAAGGCGGGACGTTTCTCCTTCAACGTGAAAGGCGGGCGCTGCGAGGCCTGTAAGGGTGCAGGCGTGCGCGTCATCGAAATGAACTTCCTCCCCGACGTGACGGTGCTGTGCGAGGAATGCCAAGGCAAACGTTACAATCGTGAGACCTTGGAGGTACGCTACAAGGGCAAGTCGATCAACGACGTGCTCAACATGACCATCAACGAGGCAGTGGAGTTCTTCGAGAACATCCCGAGCATCATACAAAAAATCAGGACATTGAAAGACGTGGGCTTAGGTTATCTAACCCTTGGTCAGGCCTCCACCACCATCAGCGGCGGCGAGGCGCAGCGTGTGAAGCTGGCCACCGAGTTGGCCAAACGCGACACAGGCAAGACGCTCTATGTGCTTGACGAGCCCACCACAGGCTTGCATTTTGAGGACATCAAAGTGCTGATGAACGTGCTGAACAAACTCGTTGACAAGGGCAACACCGTCCTCATCATCGAGCACAACCTCGACGTCATCAAAATGGCGGACTATATCATCGACATGGGTCCCGAGGGGGGCGACCGTGGTGGACAGATCGTGTGTCAAGGCACGCCGGAGGAAGTCTCCAAATGCAAGGAGAGTTATACAGCATATTATTTGAAGGAAGAGCTACCTAAGGTCTGATTTTTTTTCTACCTTTGTGGCATGAAGCCTTTGAAGATGTGCTAGTTTTGCAAGACCTAACATAGATTTACCTTTAAACAATCATCACCATGAAAACCAAAGTATTATTATTCTTCTCATTATTGCTGGGCCTCACTGCTTTTGCCCAACAGGAAACCAAAAAGGAACCTACCAGTCCCAAGAAGATCAACCAAAGTCTAGGCGTTTGCCTGATGGGCAAGACGATGCAGTGTAACGGCGTTACCATGTCGTACATCGCCTGCGAACAAGGCAAGTTGGGCTTCGGCTTCGGCGTGGAATACAACCGGGAATACATGCTGGGCACGACGCCTCTTGGCATCGTAACAGGCATCCGATTGGAATATTGCCGTCCGTATGCCAAATTTGAAGAAGAGGGGCAAACCCTTGAAGTGAAAGCCCACGACCTGACAGGTGTGCTACCCGTCATGCTGCAATACCACGACCGCCTCGGCAGCCAAACCGAGCTTCAGCTCTTCACTGGCCCCAGCCTCGACTTGGTGGCCTTCCGCCAAGGCAACGCAGCCATCGGCGGAATGAATTCTGGCGGCGGCTTCATCTTTGGGAGCCCACTCCAAGGCAGCAAGCCGGCATGGCATTGGATAGGCCTTTCATGGAATTACGGAATCGGCATACAACACAACGACATCATCTTCAGGCTTTCGTCAGCCCTCGGACTGCTGAACCATTTCGACAAAGACATTACTGCAAACTATATCGGCTACCCTCTGCATATCAACCACCCCATTATCGGAACGGTTATGTTCAAGCTATGACGGAGAATGGGAGAACTGATAGATTGACACGTTTCTGCCATACTGGATTAACTCCGTTGAAATTTTAATACGGCGTTAGCCAATCTTCGATTTGCTTCGTTCCTCGCAAATACTCTGCATTCGACGTAGTCAATGGCGTAAAGTGTGTCATAAAAACTGCATCGCTTCGCTCGCAGCCATGCAAAGCAATAGCCCGTTCACCTCAACCTAAGCACCTGCCCCTTGAACAGGCGTTCTCCTTCCTTAACTCCGTTCATGTGCTGAATCGACCTTGGCTTCACGGCAAAACGCAAGGCCACGTCACGCAGGGTCTCTCCTTCCTGCACGGTATAGGGCTTCGCCTTCCAGTTGCGGTTGCGGAGCTTGTCGAGATACACCACATCGCCACTGTGGAAAACCACTTCTTCGGGATGCTTCAGGCAGTTGTATTCACAGAACTTCTTGAACTTGATGCCGAAGGCTTGAGCCATGCTTTCAGGCGTTTCTCCCTCCTTGGCGAAGACAAAACGCACCTTGTTGTTTTCATAGATGAAACGGCCGTCGGGCGTCATGTCGGCCAAGGGAAACACCGACTTATCCTCGGGCGCATAAGCCAACTCGAAGTACTCCTCCACCACTTCCGGGTCGACGGGTTCCACTTCGCTTTCCTTCAGTAAACCGAGTGCAATCTGGTCATATTGGGTGAGTTCGTAGAGATTGATGCGGTCGATGAGCAGTTGGGCATACTTGGGGTTGGTGGCATAGCCAGCGGCCTTAAGGCCTTTGGCCCAGCCTTCGTAGTCGGTGATGTCAAGGTCGAACAAAGCGGCATAGCGGCTACGCCCACAGAGGAACTCGGAATGGTCCTTGAACGACTCCTCGGGGTTTTTGTATTTACGGAAGCATTCGTTCTTCTCGTCGTCATCCATGTAATAGGTGTCGCCTTCCCAACCCTTGTGACACTTGATGCCAAAATGGTTTTTCGCCTCACGTGCCAAGGCGCTGTTGCCCGCTCCCGACTCAAGAAGACCTTGCGCCAAGGTGATGGACGCCGGAATCTTATGGGTCTTCATCTCGCGGATAGCGATGTCCTTATAGGTCTGGATGTATTCCTCGGGGGTGATTCTTTGTGCAAAGAGCGACAGCGGTAAAAGCGCAAACAGCAGCAGTACTTTCTTCATTCGACTACAAGAATTAAAGTGTAAAAGTACGACTTTTTCGGAAACCCAACCGTTTTGCAACGAAATTTTCACTATTTTTGAGGCCCATTTCAAGACACATCATGGACACAAAGAGCCTATTCCAATACTTCCCAGAGCTAAGCGACAAGCAGAAAGAGCAGTATAACCAACTGAAAGACTTGTACTTGGACTGGAATAGCAAAATCAATGTCATCTCGCGCAAGGACATGGAGCATTTCTACGAGCACCACGTCCTGCATTCCTTGGCCATAGCAAAATACTACGAGCTCTTGCCCGGCATGAAGGTCATGGACTTGGGCACCGGTGGCGGTTTCCCCGGCATCCCCTTGGCCATTATGTTTCCGCAGACCGAGTTCTACCTCATCGATGGTACAGGCAAGAAAATCAAGGTGGTCAACGCCGTGAAAGACGCCATCGGGCTGGAGAATGTGGTGGCCGAACACAAACGCGCCGAGGAAGTGAAAGACAAGTTCGACGTGATTACGGGTCGCGCGGTGATGACCTTGCCCGAAATCGCCAACTTGGCTGGTAACAAACTGAGAATCAGAGGCGACGAAGAGGCCGGCGGCATCATGTACCTGAAAGGCGGCGACCTGACGGAAGAATTCAAGGCACTGAACCGTTACTGGCACCACAAGAAAGCCATCATCAGCAAATGGTTCAAGGAGGAGTATTTTATTGAGAAATATGTGATACATCTATACTAATAAGCAAATGAAAAAACTGACACTAACCTTAATCGCTATGCTGGCACTGAGCGCAACGATGTTCGCCCAGCAAGCCATGCCCGTGCCTTTCGACCCGAACGTTAGAAGAGGCAAACTGGAAAACGGATTGACCTATTACATCCGTCACAACGAGAAACCTGCCCAACGTGCCAACTTCTACATCGCGCAGAAAGTCGGTTCCATCCTTGAAAACGACGACCAGCAGGGTCTGGCCCACTTCCTGGAGCACATGGCCTTCAATGGCACGAAGAACTTCCCTGGCAAGGGACTCCTTAATTATATGGAGCACAACGGCGTGAAGTTTGGCGAGAACGTCAACGCGTGGACCAGCATCGAGCAGACCGTCTATATGCTCACCAATGTGCCGACCACCAACATGAACCTCGTCGACTCGTGCATCCTCATCCTCCACGACTGGTCGAGCTTCATCTCGCTTGAAGGCGAGGAGATCGACAAGGAGCGCGGTGTCATCCTTGAGGAGATGCGTCAAGGCCAAGGCGCCCAGATGCGTATCTACGAAAAGATGTTGCCAGAGATTTATCCCAACAGCCCCTATGGTCACCGTTTGCCCATCGGCACCGAAGAAGTGGTCAGCGGCTTCAAGCATGACGCTTTGCGCGCCTACTACCACAAGTGGTACCGTCCCGACCTGCAAGGCATCATCATCATTGGTGACGTCGACGTCAACGAGGTGGAGAACCACCTGAAGAGCATCTTCGAGGACATCCCCGCCCCCATCAACCCCGCCGAGCGCACCCGTTTCCAGGTGGCCGACAACGCCGAGCTCATCGTGAGCATCTGCACCGACCCCGAAGAGACCAACTACAACATTTCTTTGTACTACAAGCATGACATCGTGCCCTTCGAAGAGAGAGGCGACGTGCAATACTGGCTGAAGGGTTACATTGACCAACTTGTTTCCACCATGTACAACAACCGCATGGAAGAACTGACCCAAAAGGCCAACCCGCCCTTCATCTTCGGCTATGGCTACTACGGCACCTTCTTCGTGAGCGACACCAAGGACGCTTGGACCGGATTGGCCTATGCCAAGGACAAGGACGGCATCGACGAGGCTTTGACCGCCATCGTGGCCGAAAACAAGCGCATGCAACAATACGGCTTCACCGCATCGGAGTTTGAGCGCGCCAAGGCTGACCTGATGAAACAAATCGAGAACCAATACGACGAACGCGACAAGCAAGAAACCAGTCGCTATTTCTACCCCATCCTCAACCACTTCCTCACCAACGAGCCTCTGTTGGGTATCGAGAACGAATACATGCTGCTCGGACAGATCATGCCCATGCTTCCCGTGGAAGCTATCAACCAATACGCCAAGGAACTGATTCGTGAGGACAACATCGTCATCACGCTGACTGCTCCCGAGAAGGAAGGCGAGGTGCTGCCCACCAAGGAAGAACTCCTTGCCCTCTTCAACAAAGCCAAGGAAATCGAGGTGGAACCCTACAAGGAGACCGTCAGCAACGAGCCTCTGATTGCCACCCTGCCCGTGAAAGGCGCCATCGAGAGCAAGAAACACGACGACACCTTCGACGCCACCATCCTCACCCTGAAGAATGGCATTAAGGTCATTTATAAGCCTACCCATTTCAAGGACGATGAAATCCTCATGTCGGCCTACAGCTTCGGCGGTTACTCCGTCATGGACCAAAGCGACCCCTACACCCTGCAACAACTCAACGAGTTGGCTGGTTTGGGCGGCTTGGGCAACTTCAGCGCCATCGACCTGCCCAAGGTCTTGGCCGGCAAGAAAGTCCACGTCAGCGGCAACGTCAACACCTTCACCGAAAACGTCAGCGGCAGCTGCTCCGTCAAGGACTTGGAGACCATGATGCAACTTATCTATTTGAGCTTTGGGACGCCTCGTAGCGACGAAGAGGCATATCAATCCTTTATCACCCGCACCAAGGCCATGCTGGCCAACATCGAGTCGAACCCCGATGTTGCCTTCAGCGACAACCTCATCTTCGCCCTCTTCGACAACCATCCGCTCCGTAAGCGCATGAAAGCCGAAGACTACGACAAGGTCGACTACGCCAAGGCCCTGAAGCTCTATGCTGACCGTTTCAAGGACGCCAACAACTTCGTGTTCACCTTTGTGGGCAACATCGACCCTGAGACCTTCGAACCCATGGTTGAGCAATACATCGGAGCCCTGAAGACCAAGAAAAACGACGAGACTTGGACCGCCAACGTGCCCGCCATCACCGACAAGGATGTCACCAGCCATTACACCAAGGCCATGGAGAATCCCAAGGTTACCTGCTATATGGTTTACAACGGAGATATGGAATTCAACCGTAAGAACCAACTGACCATGCAGGTTTTGAGCGATGTGATGGACATCGTCTACACCGAGAAGATCCGTGAAGACGAAGGCGGCACCTACGGCGTTGGCGTCAACGCCAGCCTGAATAACCGCCCGAAAGAAAGCTTCATGTTCCTCATCGGTTTCAACACCAACAAGGAGATGTATGAGAAGCTGATGGGCATTGCCAAGGCTGAGCTTCAGAATATGGCCAACCAAGGCCCACGCCCCGAAGACCTCAAGAAGGTGAAGGAGTTCCTCATCAAGAAGCATGCTGAAGACCTGGAGAACAACCGTTATTGGATGAACTGCATCCAGACGCAGGATAGCGACGGCTACAACCCCATGGCCAACTATAACGAGATCATCAACGGCATCACCTCCAGTGACGTGGCCAACATGGCCAAGGCTGTGCTGAACGGTTACAAGAAGGAAGTGGTGCAAATACCCGAATGATACGATGGCCTATGGCCTATAGCCTATGGCCTGCGCAACATTAGTGAAAGCAGGCCATAGGCTATGAGCCATCAGCCATAGGCCACTAAAATAATGAAATCACAAATCTTTAAATCAAATAACTATGACAGAAAAACTTACATTGAGAGACAGCGCCGCCATGCGGTGGATTGCCTTGCTGCTCTTGGCTTTGGCCATGTTTTGCAGCTACATTTTCATGGACATCTTGTCCCCCATCAAAGACCTGATGGAAAGCCAGCGCGGCTGGGATTCCAAGGCCTTCGGCACGATGGAAGGCGCCGAAACCTTCCTGAACGTGTTCGTGTTCTTCCTCATCTTCGCTGGTATCATCCTCGACAAGATGGGAGTGCGCTTCACGGCTGTGCTTTCGGGCGCGGTGATGCTCGTCGGCGGTATCATCAAATACTACGCCATCAGCGAGTCGTTCATCGGCAGCAACCTTGAGACTTGGTTCACCAATAACTTGAACTGGCACACAGGCATCGGTTTTATCGACGACATTCTGCCATTCTACCAAGGGATGCCCGCTTCTGCAAAGTTGGCTGCCATCGGCTTCATGATTTTCGGTTGCGGCACTGAAATGGCCGGCATCACCGTGAGTCGTGGTATCGTGAAATGGTTCAAAGGTCGCGAGACCGCCTTGGCCATGGGCTCAGAGATGGCATTGGCTCGTTTGGGTGTGGCCACCTGCATGATTTTCTCACCCTTCTTTGCCAAATTGGGTGGCACCATCAACGTGAGCCGTTCCGTGGCCTTCGGTGTGGTGTTGCTGTGCATTGCCCTTATCATGTTTGTGGTCTATTTCTTCATGGACAAGAAACTCGATTCACAGACCGGTGAAGCCGAAGAGAAGGACGACCCCTTCAAGGTCAGCGACATCGGCAAAATCTTGTCGAGCCTTGGTTTCTGGCTGGTCGCCTTGCTTTGCGTGTTGTATTATTCAGCCATCTTCCCCTTCCAGAAGTACGCCGTGAACATGCTGCAATGCAACCTCACTTTGACCACGCCTGAAGCTGGTTCCTTCTGGGCGGGCGACAGCGTCACCATCGTGCAATACATCATCATGCTTGTGGTGGCTGTCTGCTCCTTCGCCAGCAACTTCTCGAAGAAGAAAGGCATGAAGTTCGGCTTGATGGCTGTTGCCGTCGTCGCCCTCGTGGTGTATTGCTACATGGGTTACATGCGCGGCACCGCCGAGACCATCTTCGCCGTGTTCCCGCTGTTGGCCGTGGCTATCACGCCCATCCTCGGCAGCTATGTCGACAACAAGGGCAAGGCCGCTTCCATGCTGATGATAGGTTCCTTGCTGCTTATCATCTGCCACCTCACCTTCGCCTTTATCCTGCCTTTGACCAAGGGCAGCGCCGTGGGCGGCGTCATTGTGGCCTATGTGACCATCCTCGTCTTGGGCGCCTCGTTCTCCTTGGTGCCTGCCGCCTTGTGGCCGAGTGTCCCGAAGTTGGTGGATGAAAAGATTATCGGTTCGGCCTACGCATTGATTTTCTGGATCCAGAACATCGGCTTGTGGCTGTTCCCCATCCTCATCGGCAATGTGCTGACCAGCACCAACCCGGCCGGAACGCCTCCCGACCAACTCAACTACACCTGGGCTTTGGTCATGTTGGCTTGCCTCGGTATTGCCGCTCTTATCATCGGCATCATCCTGAAGCGTGTCGATGCCAAGAAGCACCTCGGCCTTGAGGAACCGAACATCAAATAACCAACTTTAAATGAAAAAAGGCGACCGCTGGTCGCCTTTTTTCATTTATGCACAAACGGCACATTACACATATTTAGGATTTCCATGACGAAATCCCGCTCACGCTTACCGAAGTGAGCATCGGAGCGCGAGAGCTTCGTCATCATGAGCGAGAAGGAGCGTTTCTTCTCCTTCGACATACGTTTCAACGTTTCGTAGACTTGTTTCTGCAGCTCGTTTTTCGGGACAGGCACAAAACCCGTAGCATCAAACTCCAGCTCCTTCATACAGGCTTCGAGGCATTCGCGTTCAGCCTCATGATTCTGAAAATCGGCGTCGGCCAGATTGTATAACACGCTAGCTATAGCAGTTTGCTCTTCATTGGAAAATTTATCCACCATGGCGACAAAATTTTCTGCAAAGAAACGATTTTTTCTAATTTTGCAACAACAATCAACATAAAAAACGGTAGACATGAAAAAACTTTCTTTACTGTTTTTGGCTTTGGCCTCTTTAGTAACGCTGAAAGCCCAATGGGTCGACGACCCCAACAGCAACACCCATATCGCCAATTGCGCCAACGGTGCCGCCGAGGTGTATGTTTCAACTGACATTACGACGGGTGACTCCTACGTGCAATGGCATTACCAAGGCGAAAATGGATGGTCGCCATGGGTGCAGCGGCTTGACTTCAACGGTGTTCCACGATGGCCTGCCGACGGCATCCATATCACCACGCCCGACTTCGCCACCTGGTCGCCGGGCTATGCCATGACCGCCGTCAATGGTGGCGTGGTCACGGTGTTCCGCACCCTCGGACCTCATCACTGGGCGGTCAAGATCGATGCCGACGGCTCTTTCCCCTGGGGTGAACATGGCATGGTGCTCTTCGACGGTGAAGGCGGTGGCCGCTCCGAAGTGCTCGCAGGCGATGACGGCGGCGTGTGGGCCTTGGGCACCGACATGGACAGTACCTTCCTGCAATATGTCGATGCCGACGGCACGCTGCATCCCAAGGCCACCATCAAAGACCCCGCAAAAAAATGCACCAACGGCGTTTTGATACCCTCTGAAGACGATGTCTTTGTGGTGTATGCCAAGCAGACCCTCCAAGGCTACACCAATTACAACAAGGAAATCCACGTCGCAGGATACGACAAAAACGGCGTACAGGTTTTTCCCGAGACCCTGTTGTTTGGACTACAGACCGTAGGTGCCAGCTACGTGCATTATGCCATTCCCGACAGTAAGGGAGGCGGCTATGTCTATCAATTCCACAACGGCATAGGTGGCGTGTATAACACCTACGTCACGCATTTCGACGAGAACGGCATACCCACCATCACCGATCCCAACGGCATCGCCGTGCATACTCCCGACTACGGCAACTATTACACCAATGCTTACGCCACCGTCGACCCCAAGAGCAATGATATCATTATCGCCTATCTCCAAAAGGATGCAGCCTCTCAATCACAACATCGGATCTATGTCAACCGCATCACCGAATCGGGCGAAAAGCCATGGGGCGACGGCATTATGGTTGCCGACTACACAGGCCTTTCCTATAGCGACATCCACGTGGATGCCATCGATGCTGTAGATGGTTTCGTCGTGACCTATGGCACCAGCCAAGGCAGCATTGAGGCTGCGGGCTACGACCTCGATGGAAACCTGTTGTGGAACACTACTATGAGTTCGACCAGCTACAATAAAACCATAAGCGACAACACCGCCGGTTTTCATTACGGGCAAAACATTGTGGCATGGATCAACAGCGATGATGGCGGCGTCTATGCCCAAAACATCGGCTGGGACGGCACCATAGGAGTGGTCACGCCACCTGCCCCGGTGACATGCGACCCGCCAACCGATTTCCAAGGCGAGTATTTCTATGAATCCAACTCGGATTTCGGGGTGTATCTATCATGGACAGCACCTCAGGAATTGCCGCTGCACTACAACCTGTATTTCACCGATCCATCAGGCTGTACTACAACCATTGAAGTAGACCCCAACGAAACGGAATATTCAGATCAAATGTCCATTATCGGTGCCGTCACTTACCAACTTACTGCAGTTTACGAAGACTGCGAATCCGAGTTTGCGCTCACTCCTGACGGCGAAGACCACGTCACCATCGTGATTACTGCCATCCCCGAAAACACGGAAGAAGAAATCGTGTCCATCCTGAGTGTCTACACCATCAAGGGACAACTTGTCAACGCAAAGGACCTCAACGAGTTGAGCCAAGGCGTTTACATCGTCAAAGGCATCACGGATTCAGGCAAAACCATCATAAAGAAAGTAATCAAGTAATCATTAACTTCAATACAATAAAACATGAAAAAGCTTTTCTTTCTAGTTATCTCGTTAGTAGCGATGCTTACCGCGAAAGCACAATGGGTCGACGACCCTACTACCAACACTTTCCTCGCCAACTGTGGCCCCGACGACGGTGAACTCTACATGGCCACCAACCCCAGTACCGGTGACACCTACATCCAATGGGAAGGATTCGGCACCAATGGCTGGTCGCCCACCCTGCAGCGCATTACCTTTGAAGGTGTTCCGCAATGGGGCGACGATGGCATCCATATCGGCGGACATGAATTCTCGTCGATGTCGGAAGGTGTCGCCATGATTACGACCACCGATGGCTGCGTGGTGAGTTGTTTTGCCACTTACGACGGCTTCTCATACGCTGTAAAGATTGACCCTGACGGCAATTTCGTTTGGGGAGAACAAGGCTTGCAACTTTTTGGCGGCCTTGGCTTTTCGCGCACCGAATTGACTGCCGGTGACGATGGCGGTTTCTGGGCCTTAGGCTTTGACTACCAAAACCTTTATCTGCAATACGTCGGTGCCGATGGCACTTTGGGTCCCACCACCACCATCAGCGACAGCGGCGGATACAAGTGCATGTACGGCCAACTCACGTTGAGCCTCAACAACAACGTGCTGCTTACCTACGAAAAAGTGGGCTCCGGTTTTTATACCGACAAGGAGCTTTATGTCGTCGCCGTCACGCCCGATGGAACCATTCTCAACCCCGCATCCCTTCTCATGTCTTCCCAAACTTTCCAATCCACCTATATCCATAAGGCTGTTGCTGATGGCATGGGCGGCGGATATGCCTACATTTGGCACCCTGGCATCGGAGGAGCCTTCAACACCTACGTCTTCCATTTCAACGAGTTTGGCGTTTCCACCATCAGCGACCTAAATGGCATTTCCGTGCATCCAACTGACCCTTCAAACTACTATCTTGACGCATACGCCACCTCCGACCCCGTGAGCCACGACCTCATCATCGTTTACGAACAAACCGATGCTGCAACGCAATCGCAGAGTAGTGTCTATATGAACCGCATCACACCGACGGGTGAGAAACTTTGGGGCGACGGCATAAATGTTGCAGGTAACGTAGGAGTCAACTATTCCGACCTCTTTGTGGATGCCTTTGAAGACGGCAGCGGATTCATGGTAAGCTATACCGTTAACATGTCGGGGTTAAGCTCCGTTTTTGCCATTGGCTATGATATGCAAGGTGACCAGCTCTGGGCGAAGAATATCAGTATAGGGACATACAACAGGACGATGTGCGATAACAGCACGGGCTTCCACCTCGGGCAAAACATCGTGGCGTGGGTGAACGGCAGCAACGGTAATGTTTACGGACAGAATATCGGCCCCGACGGCACAATGGGGCCAATTGAAATCCCAGAGCCTTGCCTTGCTCCGACCAATTTCGAAGGCTCTTATGTCTATAATAGTGAAGACCAAACCTTTGGCGCATTGCTGACCTGGGATGCACCCGAAACACAGCCTTTGTGGTACAACCTTTTCATCAACCTGCCCGATGGAAACACAATTCATGCTTCCATTGACCCTACTGAGACCGAGTATTACCATGAATTGAACGTCAGTGCAACAATAACATACAGATTGACAGCCACCTACGAGCATTGCGAATCCGACTATGCCCTCACACCCGACGGCGAGGATTACGTCATTGTCGAAGTCACCGGCATCGAAGAAAACACCAAAAACAACATCGTCACCGTGCTGAACGTCTTCAACATGAGTGGCCAGCGCATCCAAGCCAATAACATGGACGAGCTCAACACGGGCGTCTATATCATCCAAGGCCTGACCGAAGACGGCCGCTTGGTGAGCCGAAAGATGGTGGTCGACCGCACACTCTAAACTCTAAACTCTAAACTCTAAACTCTAAACTCTAAACTAAAAAAATCGGAACGGTAGGCCGTTCCGATTTTTTTGTGGGAACTGTTGGACTCGAACCAACGACCCCCGTGGCTTTTTCCGCGTTTTTCTTTCCCGCTGGCTTTCAGCCTTTTATGTTTTCGTTTTTACTCCGTTTTTATACCCTTTTGCGCCGATTTTGCGCCGATTTTATTTGTAAGTTTTACGCTTTAATCTTGTTTGTAAAGCGCCATCAACACACCTGTTTTTCATGTTTATTATCAAAGGTCTTTCACCAATCCATTTCATATCAACAACGAACTTTTCATTCTTTGAATAAGCATCAAGAAAAGATATTATCACCTCCGAAAAACTACCCGCATATACAAAGAACAACACCTGCTCGGCATTTATCCTTCCACTTTTTGGATAATAACGGGCATACATAGCAAAATAGGCATTCTCAAGACCATGATTTTCAAATTTTATAATGGTAGGATGATAATAAAACCTACCAGCCGCCGTCTCATATTCTATTGATTTTGGCAGTTCGTCAAAAGATGATATTTCTTTCATATTGATGATTATTTAATTGTTTCGTTTCTTCAAAACCTCAATGTATTCATTTAGATTCTGAATAATTTTATCCTTTTCCTTGCAGCTTTCACATTGTTCAGATGATGGGATATACTTCACCGGATATGTAATAACATCTATTACATCCATGCCAAAAGCATTACTTATTTGTAATAATCTACTCCATGAAATATCACTTTCGCGGTTGATATAGTTGGAATAGGCCGATTGCTTTATCCCAAGAATTTCAGCCAAGACTGCTTGTTTAATCCGCTTTTCCTTACGGATCGTCTCGATGTTTTCAAGAATCTTTTCCATAGTGCAATTTTATTTAATTGGTTTTGAATAAGTTGTAATTTATTATTGTAATAATATTACATTTTGCTTGCATTATATTACAATTTTGTAATAATTTTGCAGCGTTTAGTAATTTACAATGTTAATCATTAATTATGCCAAGAATGGAACAATTCATCGCATCAATCAACATCTACGACTACGAGCGTTTCCGCGACACCATCAAAACGAGGTGCAACATCAGCCGCACCACCTGGAGCAACTGGCGCAACGGCGGATCCATCGAAAAAAAGTACAAACCCATCATCGACCAGGTGGCCATGGAAATGTTCGGACGCACCGTGTTCGGCACAATCGAAGGAGGCGAACAATGATGTACTTCCATCTTTCGAGGAATATCTGATCTCAACACGACGAAAATTCACACCTAAAGACAACGAGAAATGAAATACCCATTCAAATACCGACTGACACAAAAGAGCAGCCTTGCCACCATTGCCAAAGCCGTCCGTGCCTTGGGCTACGACATGAGCATCGGGAAAGGAGGCTTTAATTTCGGATGGTGGAAAGAAGATCTAAGAGCCTTAACAGGGAGAATATATTACCAACACTTTGCGCTCGATGAAAACGTCCCAGAATGGCTCAACAGCCAACTTGAAAACGCCGGGCTTTTAGCCCCAAAGGATTTAGAGCCATGACCGCCGAAGAAACAGCCCAATTCTACAAAGACCGCGAAGCCTACCGCCGCAAGTGCGAGGACTTCAAGGAAGAAATGTTCAAATACCTGTCGACCTATGAGCAAAGGATGCAAAAACCTAAAATTCGACTGGTTCCCTGAAGGAAGGAATTGTTTTGGCCTTAAATGCGTCCATACGGACTGCGACGAATGGAGTACTTGCTTATATAATGTAAAGCCAAATTTCCCAAGGAATAACAAAAAAACTTGATAATTATGAACCACGAAATACCCACCACCTGCCCCAACTGCGGGCATGAATACGACGCCCACCTCCACTGGCTCGTTTGCCCTGAGTGCGGGCATGAAACAAAACGAAGGCCGTTCACCGACGCCTTTGGCCTTACTGATCAGGAAGAGGACGACATTCTCAAACAATGGGAAGACGGGAAGAAGATCGGAGAAATAGCCATCGACCTCGGACTGGACGTTGATAGAGTTATCGAATACCTGCATTATCAACAAATAATATGAGCTACCTTTCCGACCGCCTCGCGGCCTACCATATCACCGACAAGGAAAACACCTTCAAGGCCGAAAACGACGAAGGCCGCGTCATATCCACATGGCGCTTCTTCACCGAGACCGACAAGGGCGACATCCAAATCAACTACCTGTGCCCAAACGGAACCGTGGCCTGGTATAACCACGGCAACGTGCAGACGCGCGACTTTTGCCGCGTCCGCTATGCCGATCCGGAGAAGCACGGCGGCCACAAATACTTCCAGGAGAAAGGCACCGAAATGACGCCCTTCAACACACCGGAAGTCATCGAGGCCTACCGCAAGAAAAAGGAGCTGAAGACGCTCTACGTCGTCGAAGGCGAGTTCAAGGCCTTCACCCTCTCCATGAACGGCGTCCCCACCATCGGCATCGGAGGGATCTACAACTTCAAGGACACCACCAAATCGAAGATGCACCCGGATATCATCGACGTGATCCAGAAGCTCAAGGTGCAAAACGTGGTCCTGATCTTCGACCGCGACTGCCTCGAAATCAAGTGGGAAGAGGGTAAGGACCTCTCCAAGCGCCTCAACAACTTCTACGTGGCCCTCAACGTGTTCAACGAGCTGCTGAAGCCCTATGACGTGCAGCTCTATTTCAGCCACGTGTCCTCAAAATGCAGGCAGAAAGGCATCGACGACGTGCTCCTGGAGAAGACCAACGACGCCATGACCGTCCTCAACGAGCTGCAATCCTTCACGTCGGGCATGCCCAACCGGTTCTACATCGACACCTACCAGGTGACGGGCATGTCGTCGTACCGCCTGAAGCAGATCTTCGGCCTGGCCAACGTGCAGAACTTCTACGACCTCTTCCAGAAAGAGCTCCAGAACCACGATTTCGTCTACAACGGCATCACCTACTACATCGACGAGAACGGCAAGCCCGTGCGCTCGTGGCAAGGCGCCGAGAAGCACTATATCCGCGTGGGCACGGAATACTACAAGACCATCGTCGAGAAGGCGCCCAACGGACAAACGGAGCTCAACCTGGTGCAATGGAGTGCCGACACCATCAAGAACGACTACAGCAACCCCAAGGAGTTCATCAGGCAGATCCCCAAGTTCGACGCGTTCACCAACATCCCGGAGAACGATCCGAATCTCTACCGTCAGACCGTCTACAGCGAGAAGGACGGCTACCGCTCCGTGCTCTACAACCGCTATTGCCCCGTGAGCCACGAACCCAAGGCGGGCGAATGGCGCACGATCGACATGCTGCTGCACCACATCTTCGACTATCCCACCCTGAAAGGGCAGACGTGCTACAACATGGCGCTCGACTACCTCCAGATGATCTACCTTCACCCCACGCAGCACCTCCCCATCCTCTGCCTGGTGAGCCGCGAACAGGCCACCGGCAAGACCACGTTCCTCAACCTGCTTCGCGCCATCTTCAAGGAGAACATGCGCATCCTGGACTCCGAGCGCATCAGCTCCAAGTTCAACGGCTCGTGGGCAGGCAAGCTGATCATCGGAGTGGACGAGTCGTTTATCGACACTGACAAGCCCACCGTGGTCAACCGCCTGAAGATGATCGCCACCAACAGCAGCATCCCCATCGAGAAGAAAGGCAAGGAAGCCGGCGAGGTGCCCAACTTCGCCAAGCTGATCATGTGCAGTAACGACGAGACCAACTTCCTGAAGATCGAGATCGAGGACACGCGCTATTGGATCATCCGCGTCAAAGGCATCGACCCCGACAAGCGCGACCCGCACATGGCCGAGCGCATGGAGGCCGAGATACCGGCGTTTCTCTGGTACCTGAAGCACCGCACCATGTTCTATGCCGAGCGCACCCGCCTCTGGTTCGACAGCGACGACTACGCCACCGAGGCCCTCAAGAAGATCCAGGAGCGCACCGGCAACGTGCTCTGGCAAAATCTGTGCACCGTCATTCGGCAGCAGTTCGAGTTCCAGCTGAAGCCGCAGATCCGGTTAGACGTGAAGACCATCCAGGACCTGTTGGAGCTCAACAAGTGCAAATCGGTGGAAAGCCGCAAGATCCACTACATCCTCGAGGACCACAACTATAAGACACAAGGCGTCCGCGAGTTCTATTTCCGCAGAGGTTTCGACCCAGGCCTCGAAGACAAGGGCAAGGGCCGCGTCTACGAGTTCGACTACACCGACTTCTTCACCCCTGCAGAGTGGCAAGAGCTCAACGCCAAGCAACCCGAACAGTGACAAGAGCGTTTTTTTTCAAATTTGACATCGTAAACCAAAAATTATGACTACTTTTGCAACACTAACCAACAAAAACAGCAACACCATGGCAACCATCACACTCAGCTACAACGGGCGCAACAAGACAGCACAGGCTGTCATCAAGCTCATCGAAAGCCTCGGCGTTTTCAAGGTGCTGAAGGACGACGAGCCGAACAAGACCACAGTGAAGGCCATCGAGGAGGTGAAAGCCGGAAAGACCTACAAGGCCAAAAGCCTCAACGACATGATGAATTACCTAAGGAGCTGACCAATGTATAGTCTCGAAGCTTCAACCCAATTCAAGAAGGACTTCAAGGCGCTGTCGGTTCCCGACGAGAAGCGCGTAGAGAAAGCCCTTGGCATCCTTGCCGAAACCGGTACCCTGCCCTACGATCCCTATCTCACCCATGCGCTCAAGGGGCGCTACAAGGACAACATGGAGGCACACTTACGCCCCGACCTGCTCCTGATCTGGTTCGAGAAGGTGGGCAACAGCATCAAGCTCGTTCGTGTAGGGTCACATGCCAAACTCTTCAACAAATGACACAAAGTTCCCCAAGGCAGGGAACTTTTTTTGCCCAAGCACGAAATTTTTCCCGAAAAAACTTGACATTGTCAAATTTTCCCTATCTTTGCAGCGTTCAAAATCTACAGGTGTCACGAT
>LPNG01000020.1:33344-59331 GCA_001543395.1 Candidatus Alcium sp. F082
AGCAGTTCAAGATCGTTTCGCTCTACATCATACACCTGAAGAAAGGGGAGGAAGGAGAGTTCCCCTACACGAAGCGCGAGTTGCGGAAAGCATTGCAGACCGTTTTCAGCCTCGCCGTCAAACACCGGCGGCTGATAAACTCGAACTTCTACAAGAGAATCGAAAAGAAATATCTGGAAACGGAGCACAACGAGGCTCCATCCGATATATAACCAACTAAATTACTAACCGTTCAAAATCTACAGGAAATGAACAAATTTGAAGAAGAAATCGCCCGCCTCAACGAAGAGCGCAGCGAGAAGATCGCACCGATTCAAGAGAGAATCGACAAACTTACGGTGCAAGTCCACAACATGAATGAGCTGTGCAAACTCAACAGCTCGCAAATCGAAATCCTTGCAGCCGAAAAAAGAGCCATCAAGGAAGAGTATTCCCAAAAGAAGCAAAAGCTTTACGAGGAATCGAAGGATTACTATTCCATCAACATGTCGGCCAACAAGCTCCGTTTCCTCCTTAAAGGCTTCTTGTCAGTGAACGACGACATCAGAGAATTATGGGATGCCTATGTGACCGCCAACTTTCATGCAGCATCAGAATTGGCAAACGATTTGTCTATTATGAAAGGAGGTGCAGCATGAAAACGCAGGTGAAAAAAGGATGGGGCATTGTTGCCGTCATCGGAGTTGTAGTAGCCCTAACTATGGGTGACAGCATCACCATGGCCGCCATCGGCACGGCCATGCTGGCCCTCGGGGCCTGGCTGGGCGGCTACATGAACGAGACCTCGCAGAAACTTCGCAAGACTTCGGCAAACGCGGCAAAGGCCGTAGAAAGGAGGGCGGCATGATGAACGACGCATTGTTACGGTATCTGGCCCGCACGTCGCCGGAGACATTTAATGCACTGGTTTTCGAGGCGATAAGGAAACGTGCCATGATCAAGCTCGACGCCCTCAACGAAGACGACCTTTTGGATCTTTACGACGACGGCGAAAACGAGGAAGGAGGCGAGGAATGAACGCCGAAATCATCAAACGCCTGATCGAGATCGACCTTCCGGCCCTCTCCGGTATCCTTCCCGACCTTATGCTGGCCAAGATGGGCGACAGCAGCGCCGACCTCGATGCCGCAATGCAAGTGGTGAGCTACACCATCGCCAACATCCGCGACCTACAATAAAAGAGGCCTTCGCAACGCCCTTTGCCCGGTACCCGCACGGTGCCGGGCTTTTCTTTTGCCCCACGGCGCCAAAAAAAAACCAAAAACCTAAAAAAGGTGTTGTTTTTGTTGCATTTGTTGTTTTTTGCGCCTAATCGTTTATTTTTCAACGAGATATGTTTTTATGGTTTTTGTTGCTTTCTGTTGTTTTTGTTGCATTGGTAGAAGAAAAAACAACACTAAACAACACAATGCAACACTTGTATTTCAGTGCATTACGCTGAATGTCAGCCGCTTGCAACAAATGCAACAGAAACAACAACAAATTGTTGTTTCGCTGCGCGTGCAACGTTTCGCAACGAAACGGATCGTTTCGGTGGCAGCCGGTCGGGTTTCCGATGGTTTCGGGCAGGTTTCGAGGCCGTTTCGCTTGAACTTGTCAAATACTTTGCGTTGTAAAGTTAAATAATTAAAAATCAGCAATTTAGGTATTGACTTTTGGAGAAAAACGACTATCTTTGCGGCGTAATACTTTTCATGTTCATTTGCATTTGTATTTAGTGATGCCCCGTCCGCATGTTCCACACGGTTGTCCCCCATCCGGGCGGACGGGGTTTTTTAGGCGGCGGCGACAAAAACCTCCCAAAACAGACTGGAATAGGATTCAAGACACAGTGAAACGAGCATAAGACAAAATATATACATGGCAAAACAGAGTAAAAACAAAGTGAAACTGAATGCGGAATATGAGCATTTAGGATCTTTTTCAAAATCTGCACTGGCCGCAATACGTGAGCATTTTGATGTTCCGGAAGGTGCCAACAAGATAAGAGCTAATATGACAAACACACTAAAGCACAACGCAAAGCACTTTTCGCAGATTGAGAAATACCTTGAACAGCTTGTCCTTACGAAGGAAGGTTATGTGAGATACATAGTGGCAAATTTCAGCCAGATAAGGCTTGGATCTCAACCGAAATCGCTTGTCCTTGTCGTGACCGACACGTCCACCAACCATATAGCGGCCATCCATCTCGTATTTGAGAAAAACGAGAACTTTTGGCTCGTAAAGTCAGTACGGATTGATAGAACTGAAGACATGGAAAGGAAAAAACTCATTTGGAGTAAGTAAAAAAATGAGGGTTGCCAACACACCCTCAAAAGCCGCTTGCCCAGCTTCCCTGTTAGCCACGCCACACCCAAAAACGCAAGAGGTGAACGCCTTGGCACCAGGTTTTTCACTGCAAAACTACAAAACTTTTTGAAAACCAACCATAAAAACACGAAAAAACCATTAAAATCATGAAGAAATTGGCAATTTGGCTCAATGAGCACGCCGTCTGCCTTGGCGAATCGGTCAAGGCTAACGTGCTGCACCTGTGGTGCATCCTCGTTTCTGCAATCATCGTGACTTTCTTTGCCGCCATGGGCTGGAAAGGCGATGCCATGTATTACCTGCTTATGGTGCTGCTGCTTGGCGGCACCGTGGTGCCTCCCTGTTCGAGGCCGTCCGCTCGCTTGTCAGGCACGAAAAGTGGACGCCCTGGTATTGGTTTCCGATCGTCATCGGCAACGCCATCGGGCACCGGAATAGCATTGCTTGTCAGTCTGATCTTTGGATGGGCCGAGCTGTGATGAAACGACTTGTCGAATGGCTTCACGGCATCAAGGCCGACAAATTCCTCCACTTCATCGGCGGCATGGTGGCGGTCCAGCTTGCGTTTGCGCTGCTTCGCCATGTGTATCCGCTTTGGCCGTGTGCGGCCCTGTCGCTTTCGGCGGCTGCCTGCGTGGCCGCCGCCAAGGAGCTTCTCGACTGGGCCGGCCACGGCGTCGCCTCCTGGAAAGACTTCTGGACCACCGTGGCGGGCGCCGTTGCCGGACTGTCGATCATGCTGTTGCCTTGACCGTCCCATCCCAATACACCGATATCCAACAATAAAAAACACGAAAACCATGGACAACAACGAAACCAAACCTACCGTACAGCAGCGCCCTGTCAACTCGTCGAAGATCGGCGAAGTGTCGAGCCAGGTCAACCTGGGCGCCAACAGCCCTACCCACAAGCGTTTTGCCCGGCTGAAGGCAAGCGTGGCTCCCGCCATATCGTCGCGCGACTTCGTCGACTTCCTTATGGACTCCTACGAGAACCCGCCCAAGGATGCCGACAGCGCGGCCACCATCATCGCCATGGAGAAGCAGATCAGCAACCTGAAGGGTGAAATCGCCTCCAACGAGGCCACACGCCTCAACCTTGAACTCGAAATCGACAACCTGAAGTTGGAGCTGGCCACGGCCCGCAACGAGGCCAACGACAACGCGGCCAAGGCACAGCAAATCCAGACCGCCACCGAGGGCGCCATCATCGTGCGCCCCAACCCCGTCTCAGCCTATTTCCTCAACGAAATGGCCGAACGCGAGAAGACCACACCGGCGAAGATCCTGGAACGCCTCTTCATCGACGACCTGCAGAACCCAAGGGCAAACAACCTGCCTTACACCGTCAGCAGCTCGCGGATCCGCGAAGTGATGGACAAACTTAGAAAGGAGTAAAAGCAATGAGCAAGTGGAAACATCCCTACGTGATCCGGTTAAATCCAGGTCCTCGAGAATCATTTTCTTTGCTTTCCCTGTCGGCCAGGAACCGACACGAACCAAGATATTACAGATTTGTTGATGAGTATTCATCAATGGAAAAAGCGTTGAAGGCAAAAAGAAAAGCGTATGAGCGACTACAAAAATAACGAATCCAAACTGAAAAGCGCCGGCCTCCGCATGGCCCTGAAGCTGATCCCTCAGGAACTGCTTGACCAGGCCCCCGCGGCCCTTGAGAAATACCTGCTCAACGAGCTGACCGATGTTGAGCCCATGACCGGAGAGAGTGGCAGCTGCTTCCTGATAGTGCCCGACAGCAACACGGGTGCCATCCGCGTGATGACAGTCACCCTCGACGAGGAAAGCCGGGTGAAACGCATCGTGAAGAAAACTTCGTTGAGCGACCTGTTCCGCAAGATCGTCGCCGGAATGAAAGAACTGTAAATCCAAAAACAAACGATTATGGCACCAAACGAAATCTTCGGATCGTCATCCGCAAACAACACCGGCTTCGTCAGCTTCGACGAGATAGAGAATGCCTTCAAGACACCGACGCAATACCAACACTTCTACGAGAACCCCGGCGCGCAGGCTCCCCATCACGAGCCGTCGGACGAGTTGCCGCCCAGCCTCGTCGACCCCGACGGCACCGCCAACAAGCCCGAGGAAGTGGAAGCCGAGACCGTAGTCGACCACGATCACGCCATGCGCACCGGCGAACGCATCGCCCGCCTCATCGACACCGGCATCGACTTCACCCTGTCGAACTTCGTGGCCCGCAACGGCGAATCTTACCGCGCCGACGAGCGCGACCTTCAGGATATCGCCGACGCCTGGGGCGAGGTCAGCGAAGAGCACCAATGGAACATCGGGCCCGAGTGGACGCTGGCCATCCTCTACGTGATGGTCTACGGCCCGCTCGTCAAGCAAGCCCTATATGACCGCCGCATGGACGAAATGGAAGCCCGGCTGAAGGAACAAGAAGAACGCATCCGAAAAATGGAACAAAAGCAAAACAACCCCAATGGAAACCCGACCACAATCCACATCGATCCCGACTATCGACCTTCAACAGGCAGCGCCTTCCGTCACGAGCCAGGAACCGAAGCGGGAAAAGCCGACTGAGACGCGCGAGGTGTTCAAGATGGTCATCGTGGGCAAGCCGGGCACGGGCAAGTCGACCAAGATACGCCGCCTGGTGCGCGCTGCCCTCGAGCAGAAACGGCGCGTGCTCGTCGTCACACCCCACGAAGACGAGTGGCTTGAGTTGCCCTTGGTGCATCCACGCTACCCGCGGCGCATCGCTACCTACCGTGGCGGGCGCCGCCTCGTGGTGCGCGAGCGCGAGCCACTGGCCGAAGTGTGCCGTCTCTTCAAGCACGGCCTACTCGTGTTCGACGACTGCCGCTATTACATCGACACCGACGCGCCCATCCCCTTCGTGCGTGCCATGCTGATCTCTTGCCGGCAGGACGAGCGCGACTTCATCGCCGTCGGCCACGGCTTCACCGACGTGCCCCCGCTTTTCTTCAAGTATGCCACGCACTACATGGTGTTTGCCACCACCGACAACGTCGTCAAGCGAAAGAACTGCGTGGCCAACTATTCCGCCCTCGAGCAGGTGGTGGGTGCGGTGAACGCCGCCGCCCGCACCGACCCGCACACCTTCAAAATCATCCGCAATGAATGAGTCCAGGACCATGTGTCTCTATGAGTTGGCCGCCCGCTTTGGGGTGAGCCCGAAAACGCTGCGTGCCTGGATCAGGCGCGAGCTGCCCGACCTTGGCCACCGGCCCAGAACCCGCTACACTCCGCTCCAGGTGCAGGCCATAATAGACAATTTTGGGTAATAATCGGAAATAATGGGAATTGTTGGGAAACAATGGGAAAGGCGGTTTTTGGCCCGTGGTATCTTTGCAGCTCAAACATCAAACCTCAAACCAAAATTTAATTATTATGTGGGAAAAAATCGCTAAAAACAACAACATCATGGCCGCTGTGAGCATCCTCACGCTGGCCATCGTCGCCTGGGTGCTGGTCTACAAGCCCTGGAAGGCCTCTCAAAAAAACGCCTAAAGGAGGAACCGCGCCATGAAGATCAACGAGAAACACATCGTCATTGCCATTGTGGCCGCCGTGGCTGTCTACCTCGTGCTGAAGAAGCGTAAGGAGAACAAGGCTTCGGATGCCGGCAGCACTGCCAGTTCCGGCACCGTCGCCGGCCTCGACAAGCACAACCTCGATGACTGCATCACCGCCGCGTTTGGAGGCGACACGTATTATGACGTGTTTGCAGCCAAGGCCCGCAAGGTGTATGCCAACTGCAAGCAACCCGGAAATATCGCCGACTACCAGGCCAAGGCCGACCAGAGGGGATACACCTTCGAGCAGATGGCCACCATCGACGGCTCCTATCTGGAATGCTACAGGCGCCTTTCGTCAGGCGTTTGGGAACCGCGTGATGCCGCGCACAAGTCATATCACGACAAGGTAGTGGCCAGAGTGAAGGCCATGTAAGCCACAAAACAAACAACAACCAGAAACAAAAACCAAAAAACCTTACAAAAATGCAGAAAACCCTCATGGAAGCCTTGAAGGCCAGCGTGACCTTCAACTTCAAGAACCAAACCCCCACTGGCGGCACCGCCGCTGCAAAGAAGGTGGCCATCCTTCCCGGCATCTACAACACCGAGAAGCAGGCAACTGACCAAACCTCCAAGGAAACCGTGGTCGTCTACACCGACCCGACCAACCTGTGCAACGCAGGCTACAACGTTGACGAAGTGGCCGACGACTACAATGCCGCCTCCGGTGTCTACGTCCAGGTGACGTCGAACAAGCGCGCCAAGTACCGCGACTTCCTCAACTACGTGAAGCGCGTTGGTGCCACGGTGAGCCGCATCGTGATCCAAAACAAGACCAACAACCAGGACATCTTCGACCAGGAGATCGAAATCGCCCGCACGGTGATCGGCGCCAAGGGTGGCACCGACTTCATCCAGTTGCAGGACTACGTCGACGTGAACGCCTACGACCGCTCGAAGATCACCATCGACCTGAGCGAAGAGCCTCTTGAGCTCACTCCCGAGGTGTTCATGGCCATCATGGTGCCCTCCGGCGCCGAGTTCTCGATCCAGTTTGTGTTCGAGGCCCACGCCGCTTGATCACGCATCATCGAAGCAGTATCTTTTTCATAGGAGAAAAGGCGGGCAGGGGACAGTTCCCGCCCGCCTTTTCAAGTAAAAACCAAAAACCGAAAACCAATGAAACCTGAAACCATAAGCGGAGCATTCCGCTACAGCAACTACCCGGACTACACGGTGTCGGGCGTGTTCCAGGAGATCCCCGGGAGCAACGACTACTCGAACCTGTCTGACGCCCCGTCCACGCCGGCGGGATCGTCTTCTTCGGGCTTCGACTGGGGAAACTTCTTCAGCAACCTGTTCTCGTCGGCCACGTCGATCACCACGAGCATCTGGGGTCACAACAACCAGTGGCAGACCCAAGCCTACAACACCATGTATCAGCAAGAGCGCCGCACCAATACCATTCTTTGGGTGGTCATCGGGCTGGTGGTTGCCTTGGGCTTGTTCCTCGTCATCCGCAAAACCAAGTAAAGAAAGAAAACGCCATGAATAGAAATTATTATTCCCTCCCCTATAGCCAGCGTCGCCGCTACAGCAACTTTTCGACAGCCGACAAAGACACCTCCGCCATCTCGTCCACCGGTGGTTTGAGCACCAACGATTCGCGCAACTACACGCTGAAAGCCTATTCCTCCGACCCGACTAAGGGAACCGTTACGGTTTCCGTGGTGTCGGAAGTGGCTGTCGGCACAGTTACGAACGACAACGAGCGCGGTGCCTTGTCAAGCTCTGCCGGTTATCCCGCCGGCACCGTCGTCGAGGTGTATGCCAGGAGCAAGCAGGGATATCGTTTCGCCAGCTGGAGCCACAACCTGCCTCAAGGCTCGGGCCGCCAAACCAACCCCATGCGCATCACCATGGACAGGAACGTCGAAATCGCGGCCAACTTCGAGGCCGCTCCCTCGCAGACCCGCACGGTCAATGTCAGATATGACGAGACCATGGGCCAAGTCACGGGATCGGGCTTCAGCCAGGGCAGCCTCACTGCCCAGTTGGGCGCGTCCGTCACCCTGAAGGCAACGCCAAAGGCCGGCTACGAGTTCGTTCGCTGGTCCGGCGCCCCAGTCGATGGCAAAACCACGCCGTCGGTAACGTTCCAGGTCAACAGCAACTACGACCTTGTGGCCGTATTTCGCAAGACCACAGTCACAAGCGGCACCACAAGCACAGCCGACACTCCCGGCAGTGGCCATGTCGTCGGTGGAGGTGGTGGAGGCAGCACCTTCGGCACTTCCAGCAACCCTGTTGAGACGCCGACCGAAGACAGCCCAAACGGCTTCGACCTGAAGGCTTTCCTGAAGAAGTGGTGGTGGGCCATCGCAATCGCGGCCTATATCATCTACAAAGAGAAGGAAGGAGGCTCGAAATGATAGGAGTTAGCGGATGCTTCGGGCGCCGCAACGGCCCCGACCCCATCGACGACCTTGCAGAGGCCGCCGATACCGTCAACGACATCATGGGCAATGCTCCTGAGGCAGATCCGCAAGGACAGCCTCAGGGGCAAGGCCCCGACCTGGCTGCCGCTCAGGTCCTCGGCCAGTATGTGCGCCGTGTGCGCCTGCTTACATGGGCCGTGGTGGCCGTGGCAATCTACCTCGTAATGAAGGAATTGTAGTCAAACAACCAAAAACCGAACAAAATGGGCAATTACAAACTGAACGGATACCGTCTTGAATTTGTTGCAGAAAACGTCAAGACTTTCAGAAAGATGAGCGCCTCACGCCGTCTCTATGTTGACATGAAGACAAAGAACACCGGGGAGGAAGCCTACGGATATCTTAGCGAAGTGTATCCGGTGAAAAGCTACGACAAGGGCTTGGGATGGGGCGACTTCACGATGATCTTCGACAACGAAAGCGACCGTAACTCGGCATATAACGATATGCTTGGGGCCATCGACGCGTATCGAAACGTTACCGAAACGACAACCTCGACGGTGAACGGAGGTGGATCATACAACGGAAACGCCTCTGGCGTAGCATTGCCCGGTACCACTGCGACAAAAAACCGCGACTGGACCACCTACCTTGTCATTGGAGCTGCTGCCGTCGTAATCCTTATGTTGTTATGGGACCGCAAGAAAAAATAACAATCACGGATCGTGAGGACCTTGGCCCGGTGTTGGCGCGTGCCGACCATGCGCTCAACGTCATCGAGGTGAACAAGGCGGCCTTCTATAAGCTTCCGCCGATGATGCAGGAATTCGTCTTGTGTCACGAGGTGTGTCATCTGAAACACGACGAGTGGGACGAGGCGCGCACCAACCAGCTTGCCGCGAGTCTCTTCCTGAGCCGTGCCAATGGTGCCGAAGATCTCGAACAGAGGAAACAGTTCCTTACCTACGTCGACGACCGTGGAGGCTATAGCAACTTTGCGTGGGAGGTCCTGATCGGCTCGGTGCTCAGTTTCGGCACCACTGTCTTCGGTGTCATCAAGCAACGCAATTCCGGCTGGTATTCATGGGACGATGCCACGAGGAAATCGAACATCGACGTCATGTTAAGCCGTTCGTTCGAGCAGAGCCGACGCAGCTCACAGGCCAGCGCCGCGGAATACTTCTGGCAACAGCTGTCCAACTACACTTTCAAGGACAACTCGCTTGATCAGTTCCTTGGCCGCAGTGGCAACGCCTGGGTGAAAAGCCGCATTGCAGCTTACGAGAAACAGTACGGATTCAAGTTCGACGAAGTGACTCCTGTCGACCTGACGGCCTTCCCGCTGGCCATCGTGGCCATCGGTGCCCTGGTGGGATTCGTAGTTTACAAAATCATCAAAAGAACGAGAAAATGAAAACCAAACAAATAGCAGATTTCGTCAAGAAAAACAAAAAGTCCTTACTCATCGCATTGGGCGTGGTGGTGGTTCTGGTCGTGGTATGGGTCATCGTGAGAAGAAAGAAAGGGATCGACACGAAGGAAAAAGACCTTGCCGAGCAAAACACTGGGCAAAGCATCACGGCCGGAATCAACTGGCGCGACCTTGCCGACCGCTTGCGAGCCGCCTTTAGCGGCCCTAACGCGTCGGGAACCGACGAAGTTGAGGTGTATGCCGTTCTGGGAACCTTGCGCAATCAGGCCGACTGGGAGTATCTGAAGCGCTATTGGGCCACCTACTGCGACAGCCTGCCTTGGTGGAAACGACTCAACGACAACTTGATGAATACAAGCAATTACAAATCGCTTGTCGCCTCGCTGATCTACGAGCTTAGCACGACCGAACTACAGCACTGCCGCGAAATTCTGCTCTCCAAGGGCATTACACCTGATTTCTAACCCTAAAAAACCAATAAACCAATGAAACCGAAAACAAAGAAAACCCTCATCATCGTGCTGGCTGTTGTGGCCGTCGCTGTCATCGTGTGGCTTGTTGCACGCAACAAGAAAACCAAAAAAATCAACGCCGTGATCGACGCGCTCGACATCAGCACCGGCACCAAGCGCATCCTGAAGAAGGGCGTGAAGGACCTGCTGGCCAACCCCAACTTCAACGCTGAGCGCGAAGCGCAAGACGCCGAACAGATGGGAATGAGCTACGAGGCTTGGGTGGTGCAACGCACGGCTGCCGTGCCAGGCGTGATCGAACTCATCCCCACAGGCGAATACGAGATCATCATGCGTGAAACCGCCAAACTCTGATCGACATGGACACACAAATGGCACAACTGCTTGAGAACTACAAGGACGGCGTACCTGTGAAGATTGAACGCTCGTCGCTCGTCTGGCTGGCGGCTACCGCCTTGCTCGTGGTGGCTCTCAGCGCCGGAATCATCAAAATCGTCAAAAACCTGTAAGACATGACCAAGAAAAGAACCAAACCCGCCAAGGCGTCGGCAGTGACAAAGAAGGCCCAGGCCATCTATGCCGACCAGAAGGAAACCTACCAGAAGATGCTGAAGACCAAGGTGCGCCAGGGCAAGAAAGTGACCACGGCGGCCAAGGAGGCATCAAAGACCTACAAGGAATTGTATGGCGCCACGCCCACGGCCCGCTGGAAACGTGCCCTGCGCGAGGCCAAACACGCATAAGCGATGGATCAAAGCGTCAAGAAAACCGTCATCGTCGCCGCGTCGGTAGTGGCAGCAGCCGCTGCCGGTGCGGTGGCGTGGTGGTGGCACACCAGGCGCCAGGTTGAAAAGGTGCTGCTTGGCTTGCCAAACGGTACGGGAAACATTTCCACCGGAATCGTCCAGGAAGTAATCGACACAACAAACGAAATCATGGGAAGAAGCTATTTTACTGTCAGCGAGCTCACCCGTAGCGCAACGGCCACGGCCCGAGGCATCAACAACACGCCTTCGCCGGCTGTCCGTGCCAAGCTCCAGGCGCTCATCACCGAGTGCCTGGATCCTATACGGCGCATTTACGGCCGTCCGATCATCGTCTCGAGCGGGTATCGTTGCCCCGAATTGAACGCTGCCGTTGGCGGAGTGGCCAACAGCCAGCACACGACAGGCGAAGCCGCCGACCTTGTCCCCGCTTCTGGAGGTAGTCTTGCCGGCATTTTCCGTGCAGCCGTACAATTCGGCGGATTCGACCAGCTCATCATCGAGCGACGTGGCGCCTCAAAATGGGTGCATGTGAGCTATGGTCCCCGTATGCGACACACCATCTTGGCCTACAACAACGGGAGCTACACCAACATCACCACGTCTTGGGAAAGCTATATCGCCAACTTCGCATAAAAACAGATAGACCATGACAACCTACGAATGGATAACGACATTTATGGTGCCGGTCACCGGAGTGATCTCCTGGCTTGCGGGCGCCCGTATGCGCCGCAACGAGAACCTGAGGACCTTGCAGACCACCATCGATCTGCTCGTGGAAAAAAACAAGGAACTCTACGAAGAGATCTTGCGCTTGCGCCAGGAGAACGACACTTTGCGCGACGAAGGCGTCAAGCGTGACAACGAGATCAACGAACTGAAACATCAAATCGAAAAACTGAACAAGCAATGAAAACGAGCACCAAAATAGTCCTATTGGCCATTGTGATCTACCTGATGGCAAAGCGTGGCCAGGAGAAGCCGGGGAACGAAGCCAGTCAGCCAACCTATGGAGCTGCCGGCTCTGTCCCGTCTACGACTCAACAACAGGCCGCCACACCCGCCGTGACCGAACACGCCGGAGGATATGTGATCACCTACAACGGCAAGACCTACTACACCAGTGGCCCGATCGGCAAGACCGTCTACGACGACATGGCCGCCGAGCGCGCCAAATACAACTCGTGCCCGACTCACGGCACTTCGACCATGCGACACGTCCACACCTACAACCAAGGCCACGTCGAGGACTACTACCAGTGCACAGTGTGTGGCCACCGCAATACCGTCTATGTGAAATGAAACACCTCCTCTCCATCATCATCCTCGCCGTGGTCCTCACGGGCTGTTCGGCACAAAAGCGCGCCGAGCGCCACGTACGCCGGGCGGTGGCACTGTGCCCCGAGCTGGTGCAGATGACAGCGCGCCCCATTGACACGGTGCTCACCGCTCCAGGCTTCGCCGACATGGCCGTCGTGCCATTCTCCAAGGTGTTAGCCGGAGACACCGTTTATGCGGCCACAAACCATGGAACCGTCGTGGTTAGCCTGCGCCAGTCCGATAGCGCGCTGCGCGTCGGTTTCGTGGCCGCTCCCCAGAAGATACACTTCACGGACACGCTTCGCTATGCACAGATTGTATCCAAAGACCCTTCCGAACAGCAAAAAAGAGGATTCTGGAGGGGATTCGCCTGGTGCTTTCTCGGAATCTGTTTGGGGATAGCTCCTTGCGTATGGATCATTCGCAAAATCACCATCGACATGTATTCAACCAAAAAACGACAACACCATGCTTAAACTCAAATCACCCGTCGCAAAGCTCAAAGAAAACGAGCGCACCATGGCCGCCGCCAAGAAAGCCCCGAAAGGTAGCTGCAAGAAGCGCCAGCCAAGAAAAGGAGGCTGCAAATGACACAGAAGATCAACGACACCAACGCCAGCGTAAGCCTCGGAGGGCGCCTACGCAACTACTGGGACGAACACGGCATCAAGCAACACCGGTCTTCTTTCGTCGAGTGGGACAACAAGGACATCGACATCAAGGCATTGATCCAGGAATACAAGCTCCACGGTTTCGAGTTCGGGCGTTACGTCAACAATGAGGATCGCTACGACTTCGTGCTGGCCACCAAGGATTCGCTCCGCGACCTGTCCTGGATGCTCAAAACCGACAATCTGGGCGTTGAATACAAAATCGGCATCGCTTTCGGTGCCCGTGGCCGTGGAGGCAACGTAAAGGCGCACTACGAGCCGCTTCTTAACATGATCAACCTGACCAAGAACAGAGGTGGTCAGAGCATGGCCCACGAATACGGCCACGCCCTCGACTACAACATTGGAATGCTGATCGACCAAAACAAGAAACACGCTGCTTTGTCGGCAGGCCGCAGCATGGCCAAATTTCCCGAGGACAACACCGGGGGCACGTGCCGCCTGCTCATGCGCAAGCTGATACGCGAGATCAAGATGACGCAGAGCTTCGCCCGACTGAAGGACGCCAGCGACTATTGGCATTACAACACCGAGGTGTTTGCCCGCTACTTCGAGCAATGGTGCTGCTACACCTTGCGAAAAGCGCATCAAAGCAACGGTTTCCTTGCAAAATCGTGGACCGAATACACCACCAAACCGCAATACCTCACCGAGGCCGACTTCATGAAGGTGCTGCCCACTGGCAACAAGCTGATGAAGAACATAGGTCTGGTGCTCAGCGGCAAGAAGACCGAGGCTTTCATGGACCTTGAGGTGGCGAACCCAGAGAAGGTGAAGAAAGCGAAGCCGGAGAAGAAGGCAGCTGCACCCAAGAAGACTGCCCCGAAAGCCGCACCGAAGAAAGGAACAAACAAGCAATAACCAAAAAACAACATAAGCAATGCCACGTTTCATCAACCAATCAGAGGTGGCCAACTTCAGTGAGAATGCCGCCCGAAACGAAATCATCAAAAATGATGGTGCCATCATCGTCTATAGTGGCACACCCGACCTGAAAAACCCCGACGAGTCAGACAACGGCGACTGGACCATCTGCCGCACCACCGTCACGCAAGACAACGGAGTGATCCTCGTCGATACGGTATGGGCACGGGGAACCTGGACGGAAAGAACAACATTAACCTATAAATACCTTTAAACCATGTCAGGAGTACATATTCACATCAACGCCGAAAACGGCGGCGGCGGTGGCGGCGGCGGTCAAGCTGCCCAACTTGCCGTATCAACTACTTTGCAAGAGCTTAGAACCCTGCGCGACAACGGAGGGCTTATTGCAGGGCAGTGGTACAGGATCACTGATTACCGCTGTTCGACACAGCAGGAAGGCACACAGAGTGCAGCGCACAAGTTCGACGTCATCGTCCGCGCCTCCGACGCCTCACACCTCAACGAAAACGCTTTCGCTGCCCATCACGAGGGCGACACCTATTTCCAGGACTGCAATCTCGAAGCCTGGGAACTGAAGTATTGTCTCGACAACGACACCAACCGTTTTGCATGGGCCGACGACACACAGGCTGGAGCCGGGTGCGGCGTCATCTACTACATGAAAGACGAATGGGGCAACGAGGCAGGATACGACTTCAAGAACATCCTCTTTGCGTGCGACAGTGCGGATCCAAGCCCCGAGCCTGACAGAGGATCTGGAGAGGCGACAAGAGACGGCGATCCCGGTTACTGCTACACTTTCACCTGGGTCGATGAAAACGGAGTGATCAAAGACGCATCGATCGTTTGCCAAACGATGGACACAGGCGACGGCACGTATATGGGCGTAACAGGTAACGTGATCAAGGATTGTTACTTACCAGTCGTCTACCAAGGCGGAGGCGGTGACGAGCCTGGACCAGGGCCACTGTCATCCATCGACACAAGAGGCATGAAGGGTGGATTTGCAAAGACAGGTTCGATGGCGTTGGCCAAAAACAGGGACGGAGAATCCGGATCGTTGAAGCGCTACTTGCCTTTCAACCTTTTCATCAACAAATACGAAGACGTTGACGGGAACTATTGTTTTGGTTGCTGCAGTAACGTTCTCGGAGAGGATTGCATGTTCAACACCTTCCTTACTTGGTGCAACTGCAACACACTCTCTCAAAATTCCAATGGAATCACATTACAGGCGGGTGTTCAAAATTGCGAGATATCTGGGAACAACGGCACTGTACTGGCAGTAGTATACGGCAAAACAATAGCTTTCAACAGCAACAGCTCGTATGCTCAGTTTGCCTCAACAACAAGCGGAGGTACGCTTCGAATCTGGAATCCAGCTGACACTGGAGCCAGTTAAAAACGAGCCATTTCCATTGCCGTTATTGTCGTATTCTTGCACAATACATGCAAGAATACGACAATTTTTTATCCCAATCTTTTGCGTTTTTACCAAAGAAAAACCTATATTATAGTAAGTTACACCTTACCCAACAAGATAAACGAATTAGTTTTGAGAGAATTATTCCTAATATCCGAATTTCTTTCAAGCGAGGAAATTTTTGACCTGGACAAAAAGAGACAATCCGGGTGCGCTTGGCCGCTTTTGGCGGTCAAGGAACGACAGATAGCAAGACACCGGACTTTATTTTACGGATGCGACTGCAATCTCTATATTGGTCCTGTCAACTTCCCGGTAGATTTCTGTAGTGGAGATCTTGCGATGGCCAAGAAGTTTTGAAACAACGGAAATATCGACACCCTTCTGCCCGAGAAGCGTCGCAAACGTATGCCGGGAACTGTGGAAGGTGATCTTCGCTTCGGCACCGACAGAGTCGAGCAAAGGACGCAGCGTTTTGTTGACCGTTGCATTTGGACCGAGCTTTTTTGTAAGCCTTCCGATGTCTCCATTGTATTTCTCAATCAACTTCATCATCTTGCCTTCAAATAGGGTCGCAATAGGTATCTCTACCGAGAACTTTGTCTTCTGCATCGCTATCACGAGCCAGCCGTCTTTGATATGATTCTGCCTGAGCGCCGTGATGTCAGAGAAACGCAGCCCGGTGTAGCACCCGACAAGGAAAGCGTCGCGCACCAGGTCGTCATAGCCTTTGAGGCGCAAAGCTTCAAGCCCGTGAAGCTGCTCCATCGAAATGTATCCCTTCTTCGACACCATTTGCTGGATCCTGAATCTCTCAAACGGATTGCTGCTAATTATGTCACGTTTCTTTGCCTCATTCAGCACCGCACGAAGAAGCCTAAGACGGCTGATGCGCGTGTTGGTGGCAAGACCTGAAGAACGGAGCCATCGATCGTATGACACGACAAACTGATAGTCGATATCGGTGACACGCACGCCAGTCTTGTATTTGTCGAGATTGTTGAACAAGGTCTTGTAATTCTGTTTGGTCAGTTCGCCTCGTTCACTCTGTCCGACCACTTCCTGGCCGAAATCAGTCAGCTTGGCCGACGGGCTGAGGTGCGCCCTGACGGCCTCCTTGAGGAGCGGCAAAGTGACTTCCACACCTTTTTTGATATAGTCGAGCTCCACGTCCTCTATTTCCCTAATCATGGAAAACAGTGCATAGTTGAGCCCGTCGGCGTTTTTTGTGTTGACGACACAGCCATGGGCAAACTGCCCTGGCAACACATAGGTGTGCGTGGAAAAGTAGATTTTCCGTTGCTGTTGTTCGGCCTCGATTTGGATGAGGCCTTCGCCCCTTTGGTTCAAGCAACCGGCACGGTTGTAGACCAACTTGTAACGAATCTTTTTGATCATGGTACATGAAATTTGATGGTTATTGAATAGGGCGCGCCCTGGCACAATGCGGGATACGCCCGTGGATTGTGTCAGAATCGAGGTGCCTTCGTCGATATAGTCTCAACCAGGTGTGGATCCGCGTGGTTGGCATATCGGGTAGTAATGCTCAGATCGTGGTGGTCGGCGTGCTGAAGCACTGTCAGCGCGTCGATGCCCGACTTGAGCATTTCGTTTATTCCCGTGTCGCGCAAACTGTAGAGCTGCATTTCTGCTGGGAGTTGTAGTTCTGTCCTAACCCGGTCCCAATCCTCGCGGAAATTCTGGTAGCGGATATGCTTTTGCCCGGGCGAATATCGAGGGCCGAACAAGTACTCTTCAGGACCATGGCCGTCCGTCATCACGCGCAACCTTTCAACCAGGTCAGGCGTCAGCGTCGCAATGCGGCTGTAGTGTGTCTTCGATATGTCTTCGGATATATGGATATAACCCTCTGCCAGATGCACGTGGCCGACAGTGAGCCGCCAGGCCTCCATCGGTCGGATCAACGAATCGAAAACCAACTGGTACAAGGTTAGCATACCCGGATTGCGGTCCTTCAGGTAGTCGGTGATGCGTTGCCTGGCGTCGGGCGGCACAGGTATCCTCTTTTTCGGATCTTCGCGTTTGGCCTTGATTGACGCAAACGGGTTTTCCTTGGCATAGCACTTCTCGACGCACCACGAAAAGAAAGCCCTACCCTGCTTCAGTCGGTTATTGAAGGACCGCCCACGCAGACCGCCGGCAAACAGATCGTCCATAAAACGAACTGCCAGGAGCCGGCCAAAGGAACCTATCGGAAGATCCTTGCACTCACGATCCACCCAATCCGTAAAGACATTACGGAACGACTTATACGAACGCATCGTGTCCGGACGTAGCTCCGACTCCTTTTCTTTTATATAGGTGTCTGCCACCATGCGCACCGGCATCAGCATACGGGCATTGCGACTTTCGCCGAACGGCGTCCAGCCACCGGCAAGCTGCCCGTTGATCTGAACACAGATTCTGGCAACATGCTGCTTGAAATCGGCAACGTGTGCATATCTTTTCCGCAACACGTTCAGCTTTACGGCGTGCCGCTTGAGCTTCCCGGTATAGGGGTCGATGGCATGGTATTCAATACTCCAGCCATGGGCGTTGTGCTTGACGGCGGCAGGAATGTAGTCGACAAAACCAAAGCTTTTTTCAGCAGGAAGATTTTCTTGATTCGATTTAGGCATTTTTTTCTTTCCCCCGGCATCATCCAGGGGAAAGAAAAACAACATGAAATTTGTGCCGATTTTGCGCCGATTTTTTCTTTATTTTGACGCAAATCACTGATTTACAGTGTTTGTGGGAACTGTTGGACTCGAACCAACGACCCCCGCCTTGTAAGGGCGATGCTCTGAACCAACTGAGCTAAGCTCCCGTGCTTTCGGGCTGCAAAAATAGGTTTTTTTTTCGTTTTACCGCACCTTAGTATGATTTTTGATGGAAAAATAATAAATTTGCACAATTTTACTGACCATCATAAGCATCATTTATGGAAGGCAACAAGAAAAAGAAGTTTTTAAAGGCACTCCCCTTCATCATCCTGGTATTATTGGTTGGATTGATATGTTTTGAATACATCAACCACGCCACCACTGACGTCGGCAATGTCAACCGCTATCCCACTGGAGACGGTGGCGGCGTAGGTATTGGGAACATCGATGGACTGAGCGAGATCATCTCCTATCTGATCGGTCTCTTCATCAAAGAGCCTATGGTGGGACTCATACTGCTTGCCGTCTTTGTCGTCCTTTGGATGATGTTTAAGAAGAAACAGCAACAGCAGGCTTCCGATCCCGGCTACATCAACCAGCAGGTGAACTACCAGGCCGAAAACGACATCGTGATGGACTACACCAGTGTGGTTGCCGAGAAAGTGAGGGCCATCGACCCCGACTTCTCGTCCGACAAGTTCATCGGCTATGCGCGCGAAGTCTTCATGAAGATTCAAGAGGCGTGGACCAATAAGGACTGGAGGCCTATCCGTCCTTTCGAGAGCGAGGCCCTATTTGCCCAACACAAGCAGCAACTTGACGAATTCATCCGCTCAGGCAAGACCAATGTGGTGGAGAAAATCAACATCAAACACTGCTCGCTGCGTTCGTTCAGGGAGGATGGCGACAAAGAGGTGCTCGTGGTTTGGATCAACGCCATCATGCGCGATTATGTCATCGACGACAACACCAAGAAGGTGCTTGAAAGCGACCCCAATCGCGACTGGTACATGCGTTACGAGATGGTCTTCAACCGCAAGGCCGGCCTGAAGACCGACCCAGGCAAGAAAGGCAACAACATCACCAACTGTCCCAACTGCGGCGCCCCCACCGAGATCACCTCTGCCGGACAATGTGCCTATTGCGGCAGCGTCATCACCACGGGCGAACACGATTGGGTGCTGACCGATATTCATTCACGGAAATAAAAACGGGATAAAAACGGAAATAACGGAAATAACGGAAATATAAAATTTAACGGGCGAACACGTAGGTTCGCCCCTACGACAAACGAACAATAAACAACTAAATAATAAACACTATGGGACTTATCAAAGCAATAGGAGAAGCCATAGGTAGCACCATGCGCGACCAATGGTTGGACCTCATCAAATGTGACAACATGGGTATGGAGACCCTGATGGTGAAAAAGACCACCGAATCGGGACAAATCTCAAAAGGCAGCCGCATCATCGTGGCTCCCGGCCAGGTGGCCGTCGTCTACGACAGCGGTGCTGTCCTCGACGCCACCGCTGAAGAAGGCGTCTATACCTTCGACAAATCCTCGTCGCCTTCGTTCTTCGGTGGCCAGTTTGGCCCTGTCTTCAAGGAGATGTGGCAGCGTTTCACCTACGGTGGCACGCCCGCCAAGGAGCAGGCCATCTTCTACTTCAACGCTAAGGAGATCTTGGACAACAAATTCGGCACTGCCACTCCCGTCCCCTTCCAGGACTGGTCGCACGCCATCCCCAACCAGATGACCAACTCGCTGATGCCGATGGGCGTCAACGTGCGCTGCTACGGCAAATACACCTTCCGCCTCGACGATATGGGCGTCTTCATGCGCAACCATGCGGGCACAGCCAACGTCATCCATAAGGACGACATCACCGAGCAGATGCGCAGCGAGGTGATGGCCACCTTCCAGAACGTGCTCAACGAGATGGGCAACAGCAACCACCGCGTGCCGGTGCTCGAGCTGCCCAGCTACACCGAAGAGATCAAGAAGACCATGGACGAGAAGGTCTTTGACGAGCCCATCCGTGCCCGTGGTGTCCGTCTGGTGAGCTTCACCATCGAGTCGGTCTCACTCGACGACGAGAGCCAGAAGAAGATCGACCGTTACGAATACAGCAGCAACAGCATGATGCAGCAAGGCAAGGTCATCGACGTGTTGGAGACCGCAGCCGGCAACGAAAACGGTGCCGTCGGCGGTTTCATGGGCGTCGGCATGGCCAATGCGGGCTCAGGCGGCATCACAGGCGGCGCCATGACGAACGCTTGGAACGGTCAAGGCCAACAGACCAGCTACGACCCCTACAACCAACAGAAAGGCGTGGCCTGCCCCAACTGCGGCACCATCATCACGGGCAAGTTCTGCCCCGAATGCGGCACACCGGCCCCGAAGAAAGAAACCAAGAAATGCCCGAAATGCGGCACGGAAAGCACAGGCAAGTTCTGCCCCGAATGCGGTACGCCTTTAGCCGCTGTAAGCCCTAAGAGATGCCCCAAATGCGGCACTGAGGTGACGGGCAAGTTCTGCCCTGAATGCGGCACTGCCATCGAATAAGAAATGGGATAAAAAAAGCGCGGCCTCACAGCCGCGCTCCCCTTGATAAAATCAAGTCCCATGAGCGAATAACGGGGTTCGAACCCGCGACCCTCAGCTTGGGAAGCTGATGCTCTACCAACTGAGCTACATTCGCGTTATCGGGTGCAAAAATACATATTTTTTCAATCACAGAACACAAAAAGAACACAAAATGCCAATAACAGAAAAAGACGAAAGAATCATCCACGAGAGTTTCCATCCGAAATCGTGGAGCGAAATCAAGAGCCATGACTCATGGTCGGTTTTCAAGATCATGGCCGAGTTTGTGGAAGGCATGGAGAAGCTGTCGAAGGCAGGTCCTTGCGTTGCCATCTTCGGCTCCGCACGCACCCAGCCTGGCGACAAATACTACGAGATGTCCGTTGAGATTGCCGAGAAGCTCACCGACTACGGCTTCGGCATCATCACCGGTGGTGGCCCCGGCATCATGGAAGCCGGCAACAAGGGCGCTCATCAGGGCGGTGGCACGAGTGTCGGCCTCAACATCAACCTGCCTTTCGAGCAACACTTCAACCCCTATATCGACTCCGACAAGAACATCAACTTCGACTATTTCTTCGTCCGCAAGACCATCTTCATGCGCTATGCCCAGGGCTACATCGCCATGCCTGGCGGTTTCGGCACCCTCGACGAACTCTCCGAGGCCATCACCCTCATCCAAACCAACAAGATGGTTGAGTTCCCGGTCGTCCTCGTCGGAAGCGAGTACTGGAAAGGCTTGATCGACTGGTTCAAGGACACCCTGCTCACCCACCACATGATCAAGGAGGAAGACTTCGACATTTTCCAAATCGCCGACACTGCCGACGAAGCCGTGAAGATCATCAAGAACTTCTACAAGAAATACGCCATCAAGCCGAACTTCTAACCCATATCGCCCATAGATTCACTTCGGATTTTATCGGCATGTCATACCGAACCTTTAGGTGAGCGTATCTATGCCGATAAAATCCTCGGAATGACATGGGCGTTATAAACAGTCTTTATGCGACGCTATATCGAAGTTCCGATTCAATTGCTTGACATCGAAGGAGAAGGCTTCCATATCATGGTCAGAGGCATGATCCATGGCAAGGAAGCCTCTTTCCTTATCGACACGGGGGCCTCGCGTTCGGTGTTCGACCCCAAAACCATCACCGCTTTCATCGAAGACATCCAGTTTGAGAAGGAAGAAGGCCTGAGCGCCGGCGTAGGCAGCTCCGACTTGGAGAGTGCCACGTTTGTCATCGACAGGCTGGGCATAGGTGCACTTGAAATCACGGATTATGAAGGCGTCGCCCTGAATTTGGAGAACATCCATGAGATGTATGGCAAACTTGGGCTGCCCCACATCGACGGCATCATCGGTGGGGATTTGCTGAGACGTCACAAAGCCGTCATCAATTACAGGAGCAGGAAACTGCGGCTGACGCCTTGAGTCATTCCTTTTCCGTCTCCTTCTCCGTTTGTTTCATCAGGATCTCCCCTTCGGGAGTTTCTTCCTTCACATATCTTGCATCCAGGCAGAGCCTGAAGCCTCCGAAGGAGTTCTTCAGCTCGGGCAATCGCTTGCCACGCCACGACACACGGCATGAGGTTGGGGGCAGTTGCCAGCCGCCGCCGCGGATGATGTACATGTCGCCATCTTTGCCGAGCCTTGCATTGCGTTCCGCATCATAGAAGCGGTATTTCGTTTCGCACCACTCCCACACATTACCACTCATGTCGTAGATGCCCAACTCGTTGGGTAGGCGTTTCTTCACCTTCTTCAGCTTGCGGGCGTTGCCGTTGTGCCAGGCCACGCGGTCCACCTCGTCGCTACCGCAATAAATGGTGCCTTTCGAGTGGTTGCCGCCGCGCGCCGCAAACTCCCATTCCTCTTCGGTGGGCAGGCGGAAATGCATCCCTGTGAGGCTGTCGAGGCGGCGCAGAAACTCCTGCACCTCGTAATAGTTGACATTGGTCACGGGCCGTTTCGAGCACTTTTTGCGGCTCGGGTTATAGTCCATCACTGCCTTCCAAAGCTTTTGTGTCACCTCGGTTTGTCCGATATAGTAATCCTCACGGATGTTGACATGATGCACCGGCAGCTCGTCGAGGAGCGAGTGGCGGTCGTAGTTGAACTCGGCCGTATCCTTATGCTGGGCGCCCATCCAGAAGCCCCCTTTCTCGACGCGTACCATGTTGAACGTCACTTTGTTGACAGTATAGGTCGTTGGAGCGGGAAGCGTGTCTTGGGCGAAGAGAGCGCTTAAGGCCATCAAGAGCAATGCTGCAAAGATAAACAGTGTTTTTTTGTTCATAACAGATTATATTTAGGATGCAAAGATACATTTTTTTACGAATGTTTTTTCATTATCTTTGCAGGCATGAAACGCCTTGTTTGGATAGGAATCTTGTTTTTGCTGGCCTTGACTGCTTGCGACGGCACTATGCGTGAGGCGCGGCGCATGGTGAAGTGTGCCGGGCTGTTGGCCGACACCCTGCCCGACAGTGCTGCCCGATTGATCGACAGCGTGTTGCGCATGCCTGTGAGTTTCGGCGAGCGCGAGCGCATGGATATGGCGTTGTTGCAGGCCGAGGCCTTGTTTGGCGAGCGTGGGCAAGAGATCTCGCCCGTGATGGACGACGATTTCTTTGACGAGCACGCCTACATTTCAACCAGTCCTGAGCTGGAGCGTGCCGCTGCCTACTACGCTAAAAAGAAGCAATATGCCAAGGCCGCCCATGCCGCGCTCTACAGCGGCTTTGTGCAGCAGCACTACGACGAGAAGGAGGCGGCCATGCGGTCGTTCAAGGCGGCAGAGCGGTATGGCAAGATGGTGGATGACAGTCTTACCGTGGCACGGGCGGAATACAAGATGGGAAGTCTATTATATAACGATGGATTGAAAAATGAAGCCCAAATCATGTTTCGCAATTCCCAAAGGTTTATTGGTGACCATCACATTGAAAGAGCATATATCGAAAATAGCGAAGCTGTAACCTATATCCTGATGGGGCAACATGACAATGCCGATTCCTGCCTTCAACGCGGAATGATTCTGGCTGAAAAATGGCATTCCGACAAAGTCATTCGTAAAATCCTCAACAATTATTCGGTGCTATACCGCCTCCAAGGCAAGTATGACCAAGCCGTTGATTGCCTGCATCGAATGATGGCCAACCCAAATCTTGGCGAAAACGATGTGTTTGTGCTGAACTTGAATTTGGGCAATGTATATTTTGACAAGAAAGAGATGGATTCTGCCACCAAATACTACCAATTTGTAGAATTGACGCTACCTAAGGTCAACGTAAAAAAAGAGACTGTACTTGCTGCATACGAAGCGCTTTATCGATTCGCAGAAGTCCAAAACGACGACTCTTTAGCCTTACATTTCCGTGAAATGCACGAAAAGGGATTGTATGATTTGATGATTCAGCGGCAAAAACAGACTACCTATAGAATTCAACAGCAATTTGACTATGAAAGCCTTCAGAATGAGACAAACAAAGAACTCCTTCGAAGGCAACATATCATCACTTTATTTGCCATATTCACCATCATCGGATTGGCTGCATTGGCAATTTCATTAATACGTCTGGCTAAAATCCGCAAGCAAGAGGCTATAGCGAAAACCAACTTGTTTCATTTTACGCAACAAAACAAAGAGTTGCAACAAAAACAAGAGACCACCGAAAAACAGATGATAGATCTATCGATGGCAAACGAAACCAACCTAAAAGCATTTCAAGAATTATCCCAAAAATATCAAGAGATCCATGACACATGTAAGGGCTATGCACAAACGCTCTCGGATGCGCTTAACAAGGAAGCGCTCATCATGCGAAAGTTGGACATCTATTTGGGCAATAAAGGAGAAACAGCGTATTTGGCAGCCCTCAACGAGGCCGTTTTTGAAGGTGATGAACATTGGGAAGCCTTGATGAAAGTGTTTGATGCACTTTATCCCAACGTAAGGGAAAGCCTTTTGTTGCAATACCCCGACCTGACAGAGATGGAACAGAAGGATTTCATCTTGTCTTATTTCAATGTGTCGCGCGAAGACGAAGCCGCCATGTTCAACAAGAGTGTTCACACTGTTGACAAGTGGCGTAACGGAGCAAGGAAGAAAATGCAGAAAAAAGAAGAAACAAGGCATGACAACAGCTAAAGCGCTGTGCTCTTTCTTTGTTTTATTATGCAAATAAGATTGTAAGCTTTCAAAAAAAGTTCGTAATCAAGAGATTTACATCCTTCACATTAACAACATTTTGCAAACCAAATCATACGGCAAAAGTTCGTAATGGGGTTCGTATTCCACCTTATTTGTTGTTTTTTTGCATCGTGAAATTATATCACGACATGCATTTCATCAAATCACATGCATTTCATCAAATCGTTTGTCAAACTTAAAACCAAATCAACTATGAAAAAAAACATGCTCATCATCATTGGACTCTGTGCTTTAGGGCTCTGCTTCGGGGATGTGCAAGCCGTAAACAATGCCCCAGCACCTATTGAAATTAATAAGTTGGAGATCGCAGATCCTCCTCAAGGCTATGAAGAGATAAATCTACAAGGCACTTTGATGCTAGGTGTTGGCCCCAACGCCGTCGTAGCCGGCGCCAGCGATGATGCCGTTTATATCGGCTTCAACCAGGACTTCGGCAATGTGAGCATCTCCATCTACAACGAAGCAGGCCTTGTGGTGTACAGCACCATGGTGAACACCTCCGTGCAGCAGGTAGTCATCATTCCTTTCTCTTCTGCGGCCAGCGGCACCTACACCGTCGAGCTCAACAGCGCCAACGGCTATGTTGATGGGGATTTTGAACACGATTAAACAAAAACACAAAACCATATCATCATGAAAATGTATAGAATTACTACAGCTATTGTAATAATAGCATTCGTTTCTTTGGTAACCTTTGTGTCATGTAATAAGGAACAGACAACTACAGCAACAATTCAAAGCGAAGCCACGCTGGATTGCATCATGGACTTCAAGCATCAACTAGAAGCGGTCGAAGCAGACTCCAACGAGAGGACTGTCACATATATGAGCATTGCCGATGCCGTTTGGAATGTCGAGGCCTTGTTCAACATCACCTATGCCTACCCTGACGAGAATTACAGCCAGGTGGTTGGTTGTGACACTTCGCTTTTCTTGCCCGTCTGCGCCAACGATTCGGTCTCCATTCATGATTTGTCGGTGTTTTATGGCAACATGTTCAGCGCGGTTCAAGCGCTGTATCAGGCCACCAACCTGAACGACAAGCAATTCCTTATCCTCGATGTTGAGGCGGGAGAACGCTCAAACGGGCTGCAAGCCATAATGCTGCATACCTTACAGGGAAGTATAGCCACAACATCAACCCCAAATCCCACTCCCGATCCTCCGCAACCATGGAGAGGCCCCTTTACCAATGGACTCACATGGTACTACGGTGAAAACATTGGTACGAGCAATGGCTTGTTCCAAGGCATGGACGCGGCCGACACC
>LPNG01000154.1:0-657 GCA_001543395.1 Candidatus Alcium sp. F082
CGTCATGGCGGTGCTCTTGCCGTCGATGGTGATGCGGCATAGGACGGCTGTGGTGCCGTCGGCTTTAACCTTATTGCGGTTGATGTACGTCAGAATCTTGAATGTGCTGCGCATAGTCTTTTCTTTTTTTGATGGTTCTACAATGTTATTTCTCTCATTCTCTATAGTACGAGCGTCATGTCCTTGGTGGCCTCGGCGAACTTCGCCATGTCCTCGAAGAGTTTCTTCGGGGTGACACGGGCATAGACCTGAGTAGTCACTATGTTGCTGTGGCCGAGCATGCGGCTGATGGTCTCGACGGGTACGCCCTCTTCCAATGCGATAAGGCTGGCAAAACTGTGGCGCCCAGAATGGAATGAAATGCTCATGGGGATGCCTGTCCACACACAGAGTACTTTCATGTTGGCACGGACGCTATCGTATTTCTGCGGCGGGAAGAGTGTCGGGCGCTTCGCGTCCTTGTATTTCTCCAGCAGGGCTACTGCCTCCGGCAACAGTTTCACGTTGGCAAGCATCTCGTTCTTCTTGCGCCTGTATCTCAGCCAAAGGCTTCCCTCGGAGTCGCGTGACAGGTTCTCGTCGGTGATAGTCACCACGTCAGCATATGGCGTACCTGCATAGCAGGCAAAGAGGAAGAGGTCGCGGGTGAGGGCCAGT
>LPNG01000154.1:751-1367 GCA_001543395.1 Candidatus Alcium sp. F082
GTGACGCACGGTTTCGTTGGCCAGTCCGCAGTCATCCATGCAATAGTCCTTGAAGTCACGGATGAACTGCTCGTTGAGTTGTCCGAAGGCGAGGTCGTCAGTCTTGAACTTTTTCCTGATGAACGCCTCCAGACGGATGCAGGTGTACTCATAGTTGGATACCGTACTCTTCTTGTAGTCGATGCCTACCCTGCTCCTGATGTTGTCCGTGACTCGCCTGCCCATCTGCATCAGCGTCATCTGCGTGTTCATGCTGCCCTGCATCAGTTCCTTGATGCTCTGGGCGGTGAAGTCGGTGTTGCGCCTGACGAGGGTGTCGAAGGCGGTACTGACTGCCAGCAGCACCTTCTCAATCTTCACGTTGATCTCAACGGCTTCCTTGCTCTTGCCGTTCAGGCGGCTCTCACGCGAGTTCCATAACTCAGGCGTACACGAAATCTTCGTGCTGAACTGCACCACGGAGTTGTTGAGCGTGATTCTGCCCATGACGGGTGCCTTGCCTTGTTTGTTCACGTCTCCCCGTTTCAGGTAGAGGAGTGTCTTGAATTTGTAAATCTTCATAATGCCTATAAATTTAAATTGGGTGCAAAGTTACAACCTTTATAAGCATTCTCTG
>LPNG01000003.1:0-90026 GCA_001543395.1 Candidatus Alcium sp. F082
GTTACCGGTGAAATCACCCTGCCCGAAGGTATGGAAATGGTCATGCCTGGCGACCACGTCACCATCGACGTTAAGTTGATTGCCGACATCGCCATGGACAAGGGTCTCCGCTTCGCTATCCGTGAAGGTGGCCGTACCGTTGGTTCCGGTCAGGTGATCGAGATCATCGACGATTGATTAACGGACAATTAATTATGTAAGGGTGGGGCAACACCCACCCTTATTCTACGGGCGTAGCTCAGTTGGTAGAGCATCGGTCTCCAAAACCGAGTGTCGAGAGTTCGAGACTTTCCGCCCGTGCTTTTTATTAAGGTTCAATAGAGATGAAAATTATAAACTACATTAAAGAGTGCTACACTGAACTCAAAGAGAAGGTCACTTGGCCTACTTGGCCTGAGTTGAGAAGTAGCGTTTGGGTTGTGTCCATTGCTTCCCTAATAATCGCCTTGGTGGTTTTTCTGATGGACATTTCATTCAAAAATCTGTTAGAAGCGTTTTATAGACTGTTCTGATAGATTGGTTGAATCTTGATGAGCATTTATTGGCTGACTTTTTAATTAGAGTGGAAGATGAGTGACACGAACGAGAAGAAATGGTATGTGGTGAAGGCCATGTCTGGTAAGGAGAAAAAGGTAAAGGAATACCTTGAATCCGAGATCAAGAGGCTGAATCTGCAAGACCTTATTTCTACTATCTTGATCCCGACGGAGAAGTACTTCGAAGTCAAGAACGGCAAGAAGGTGTGCAAAGAGCGCAACTACCTGCCGGGCTATGTGCTTGTGGAGGCTGTCTTGGTGGGCGAGGTCGTTCATGTCATCAAGGACGTTCCTAATGTGCTCGGCTTCCTGGGCACTGCTGGTGAGCCTTGTCCGCTGCGCCCGCAAGAGGTGAAGCGTATTCTCGGCAAGGTTGACGAGCTCCAAGGCATGGGCGCTGGCAGCGATGTCACGTTCATGGTGGGCCAGTCGGTCATCGTCAACGACGGTCCCTTCAGCACTTTCCAAGGTGTCATCGAAGAGGTGAACGAGGAAAAGAAGAAACTGAAGGTGGCTGTTAAGATCTTTGGCCGTAAGACCCCGTTGGAACTGAGTTTCTTCCAGGTGAAGTTGGAGAGTTAAGTCGGTTTATGCAAGTTAAATTGTTGCCTAAATACACTTATAAGGATTAAAGAAATGGCAAAAGAAGTAAGCGGATTAATTAAATTGCAAATCAAAGGAGGAGCTGCGAATCCCGCCCCGCCCGTTGGTCCCGCTCTGGGTTCGAAGGGTGTGAACATCATGGAATTCTGCAAGCAGTTCAATGCCCGTACGCAGGATCAGGCTGGCAAGGTTTTGCCCGTCATCATCACTGTTTACAAGGACAAGTCTTTCGATTTCATCGTGAAGGCTTCTCCCGTGGCTGTCTCCATCATTGAGGCTGCGAAGATCAAAGGCGGCTCCAAGGAACCTAACCGTACGAAAGTCGGTTCGTTGACTTGGGACCAAGTGCGTGAAATCGCCACCAACAAGATGAAGGACATGAATTGCTTTACCGTCGAGTCCGCCATGTCAATGGTGGCAGGTACGGCACGCAGCATGGGCGTGAAGATAACCGGCGAATCACCTTTAAAGAAAGACTAAGATCTTTCATGCATTTGTAGAACAAAAAAAAGTTAGTTAAATGTCAAAAGTATCCAAACAGAGGAAAGAAGCTTTAGCTAAGTTCGACAAAAGCAAGAGTTACTCCTTGAATGAAGCAGTTAATATCGTAAAACAGATCACCTACAGCAAGTTCGATGCTTCGGTTGACTTGAACATCCGTTTGGGTGTTGACCCCCGTAAGGCCAATCAAATGGTCCGCGGTTCTGTCACGCTGCCCCACGGTACTGGTAAAGTCGTCCGCGTTCTGGTTCTTTGTAACCCGGACAAGGCTCAGGAAGCTTTAGACGCAGGTGCTGATTACGTCGGTCTGGATGAGTACATCCAGAAGATTAAAGACGGTTGGACCGATATTGACATTGTGATCACCACTCCTAACATCATGCCTAAGGTGGGTGCCCTGGGCCGTATCCTCGGTCCTCGCGGCTTGATGCCGAACCCCAAGACAGGTACTGTTACGATGGATGTCGCAAAGGCTGTTCAAGAAGTAAAGGCCGGTAAGATCGACTTCAAGGTCGACAAATACGGTATCATTGCTGCTGGAGTCGCTAAAGTGAGCTTCTCTCCCGAACAGATTTTTGATAACGCCAAGGAGCTGATCCAAACCGTTATCAAGTTGAAACCAGCCGCTGCTAAAGGTACGTATGTGAAGAGCATTTATATCTCTAGCACGATGAGCCCGGGTGTGCAGATCGATGTCAAATCAGTGTCAAACTAAATTGAAAGGAATTTGTTGAAATGAGAAAAGAAGATAAACAAGTCCTCATCGACTCCATCCTGAGTGAATTGAAAGCCTGCCCCAACTTCTACCTGACCGACGTCTCCGACCTCAACGCCGAGAAGACGAGCCAGCTGAGAAGACAGTGCTTCAATAGTGGTGTGAAAATGATCGTTGTGAAGAACGCTTTGCTCCATAAGGCTATGCAGCAGATGGAGAAGGACTATGAAGGCCTGTATGACGTTCTGAAAGGATCAACTGCGCTGATGCTTTGCGAGACCGGCAACGCTCCCGCCAAGCTGATCAAGAGTTTCCGTAAGACCAGCGACCGCCCCATCCTGAAGGGCGCCTACATCGAAGAGTGCTGCTACATTGGCGACGATATGATCGATGCCCTGTGCAACGTGAAGTCGAAGAACGACCTCATCGCCGATGTTATCGCTCTGCTGCAATCGCCGATGAAGAACATCATCAGCGGCCTGCAGTCCGGTGGCAACAAGCTGAGCGGTATTCTCGAAACCTTGTCTGATAGACCAGAATAATAAACCGAATGAGAATCATTCAAAATCATTAAAAGCAAGTATTAACAATTTAAAATAATTAGTAAAATGGCAGATCTTAAAGCTTTTGCTGAACAATTAGTGAATCTTACCGTGAAGGAAGTGAACGAACTCGCTAACATCCTGAAAGAAGAATACGGTATCGAACCTGCAGCCGCCGCTGTTGCTGTTGCTGCTCCTGCTGCTGGTGGCGCCGCTGCCGCTGCTGAAGAAAAGACTTCTTTCGATGTCATCCTGAAGAGCGCTGGTGCTCAGAAGCTGGCAGTCGTGAAGTTGGTGAAGGAACTCACCAGCCTCGGTCTGAAGGAAGCCAAGGAACTCGTTGACGCAGCTCCTAAGGCCCTGAAGGAAGGCGTGAGCAAAGACGAAGCTAATGCACTGAAGGCTCAACTCGAAGAGGCCGGTGCAGAAGTGGAAGTGAAATAAGGATTCATATCCCGTAATAACGGCATTCAACCTCAGTCCCGATAGGGGCTGAGGTTTGTGCCGATTTTTCGCTTTATGCGAAAATTCCTCTTTTAGTTTGTTCGTCTTTCTCATTACATCACTTAAAAACAATAATACCTTGGCAACAAAATCAACTGAAAGAATTAGCTTCGCGTCTATCAAGAAGTCTTTCGAATATCCTGATTTTCTGGATATTCAGCTTCAGTCGTTCCAGGATTTCTTCCAATTGGAGACCAATCCCGACAACAGGAAAAACGAAGGCCTCTACAAGGTCTTTGCCGAGAATTTCCCCATCACCGACGCCCGAGGCAATTTTACACTCGAATTTCTTGACTACTACATCGACGCTCCCCGCTATAGCATTGAGGAGTGCATCGAACGTGGCCTTACCTATAGCGTTCCTCTGAAGGCAAAGCTCAGACTTTCCTGCAACGATGAGGAACATGAAGACTTTGAGACCGTCGTGCAAGATGTGTATCTGGGCATGATTCCCTATATGACGCCTCGCGGCACCTTCGTGATCAACGGTGCCGAGCGTGTCGTGGTCTCTCAGTTGCACCGCTCACCCGGTGTGTTCTTCGGTCAGAGCCAGCATGCCAACGGAACTATGTTGTATTCGGCCCGTATCATCCCGTTCAAGGGTTCTTGGATGGAGTTCTCGACCGACATCAACAACGTCATGTATGCCTACATCGACCGTAAAAAGAAATTGCCCATCACCACCTTGTTGCGTGCCATCGGCTACGAAAGCGATAAGGACATCCTCGACATCTTCAACCTCGCTGAGGAAGTGAAGGTTTCGAAGGCTGGATTGAAACGTGTGTTGGGCCGTAAACTCGCAGCCCGTGTGCTTCACACTTATACCGAAGACTTCGTGAATGAGGATACTGGCGAGTGCGTCTCCATCGAACGTAACGTGGTCATCATCGACCGTGACGTGGTTCTTGAAGACGAACACATCCAGCCCATCCTCGACAGCGGCGTGAAGACTATCCTGCTGCACCGTGAAGCCGAGCGCGATGAGAATGACAGAGTCTCTGACTATTCCGTCATTTTCAAGACCTTGGAAAAAGATACCTGTAACTCCGAGAAAGAGGCTGTCGAATATATCTATCGCCAGTTGCGTAACGCCGAGCCGCCCGATGAGGAAACGGCCCGTGGCATCATCGACAAGCTCTTCTTCTCCGACAAGAGATATGATTTGGGTTTGGTTGGCCGTTATCGTATCAACCGCAAACTCAACCTTTCCATCCCCGAGGATGTCAAAGTCCTGACCAAGGAAGACATCATCGCCATCATCAAATATTTGGTCGAACTGCTGAGCAGCAAGGCCGAGATCGATGATATCGACCACTTGAGCAACCGTCGTATCCGTACCGTGGGTGAGCAGCTGCAAGCCCAGTTCGGCGTCGGTCTCGCCCGTATGGCCCGTACTATCCGTGAACGCATGAACGTGCGCGACAACGAAGTGTTTACGCCTATTGACCTGATCAACGCCAAGACACTGTCGTCGGTCATCAACTCGTTCTTCGGCACCAACCAGCTGTCGCAGTTCATGGACCAGACCAACCCGCTGTCGGAAATCACGCATAAGCGTCGTATCTCCGCTTTGGGTCCTGGCGGTCTGTCGCGCGATCGTGCCGGTTTCGAGGTGCGTGACGTTCACTACACGCACTACGGCCGTCTGTGTACGATTGAGACCCCTGAAGGTCCTAACATCGGTCTGATCTCCTCGCTCTGCGTGTTTGCTAAGATCAACAACTTGGGCTTCATCGAGACGCCTTACCGCGAGGTGAAAGACGGCGTTGTCGACTTCAAGAAGGAGCCTGTTTATCTTACCGCCGAGCTTGAAGAGGATAAGATCATTGCCCAGGCCACCACACCTGTCGACAAGGATGGAAGATTTACCGATAAGGAAATCAAGGCGCGTTATATCGCCGATTATCCTATCGTTTCGCCTGAAGAAATCAATTTGATGGATGTCGGTCCCAACCAGATCGCTTCTATCGCCGCATCTTTGATCCCGTTCCTGGAGCACGACGACGCTAACCGTGCTTTGATGGGTTCGAACATGATGCGTCAGGCTGTCCCGTTGATGAATCCCGAAAGTCCTATCGTGGGCACTGGTATTGAACGCTCTGTTGCCAAGGATTCACGCGTTCTTATCACTGCCGAAGGCGAAGGCGAGGTCATTTTCGTTGACTCTAAGAAGATCACGATCAGATATGACCGTACGGACGAACAACGTCTGGTCAGCTTCGACGACGATGTGAAGACCTATTATCTCACGAAGTATGCCCGTACCAACCAGAACACCAGCATCAACATCAAGCCTATCGTGCGTCGTGGCGACCATGTCACCTTCGGTCAGATCCTGACGGAAGGCTATGCCACCCAAAACGGCGACTTGGCTCTGGGTCGTAACCTGAAAGTGGCCTTCATGCCTTGGAAGGGTTACAACTATGAGGATGCCATCGTGATTTCGGAACGCATCGTGAAGGAAGACCTGTTCACCTCCATCCACATCGAGGAGTTCACCCTTGAGGTGCGCGACACCAAGCGTGGTTTGGAAGAGCTGACCAACGACATCCCGAACGTGAGCACCGAAGCCACCAAGGACTTGGACGAACATGGTATCATCCGTGTGGGTGCCGAAGTCAAGGAAGGTGACATCTTGGTCGGTAAGATCACGCCTAAGGGCGAATCGGATCCCACTCCTGAAGAGAAGCTGCTCCGCGCTATCTTTGGCGACAAGGCTGGCGATGTGAAGAACGCCTCACTGAAGGCTGGTCCTTCGATGAAGGGCGTGGTCATCGGAAAGCGCCTCTTCTCGCGTCTGCAAAAGGACCGCAAGGCTCGTGCCAAGGACAAGGAGGACATCGCTCGCATCGATGCCGCCTGCAACAAGGAGTTGGCTGCATTGAAGGATGTGTTGGTTGAGAAACTTATGACTTTGCTTAGTGGCCATACTTCGACGGGTGTCCAGAATAATTTCAAGGAGACCCTGATTGCCAAGAAAGCAAAGTTTACGGCCAAAGCACTTTACGAGATTGATTATCTGTCGGTCAACCCCAACAAGTGGACGTCGGACGACAAGATCAACAAGATGGTGGGTGCTATCATCGACAACTATACGGTGAAGTACAAGGAGATCGAAGGTAAGTTCAACCGTGAGAAGTATGTCGCCAGTGTTGGTGACGAATTGCCGAACGGTATCGTTCAGATGGCCAAGGTCTATGTTGCCAAGAAGCGCAAGCTGATGATTGGTGATAAGATGGCTGGTCGTCACGGTAACAAGGGTATCGTTTCGAAGATCGTTCGTGCCGAGGATATGCCATTCCTCGCCGACGGTACTCCGGTCGACATCGTGCTGAACCCGTTGGGCGTGCCTTCGCGTATGAACCTGGGTCAGATTTATGAGACCGTTTTGGGTTGGGCTGGTCACGAACTCGGCTTGAAGTTTGCTACGCCTATCTTCGACGGTGCCACTCTGGAAGAGATCAACCAGTATATGCGTAAGGCTGGTCTGCCTGACAACGGTCGTATGCAACTCTACGACGGTGAGACGGGTGAGCCTTTCGACCAACCTGCCACTGTGGGTTACATCTACATGCTGAAGCTGCATCACATGGTTGACGACAAGATGCATGCCCGTTCCATCGGACCATACTCATTGATTACGCAACAGCCTCTGGGCGGTAAGGCTCAGTTCGGTGGTCAGCGTTTCGGTGAAATGGAGGTCTGGGCACTGGAAGCTTTCGGAGCCAGCAATGTGCTTCAGGAAATCCTGACCGTGAAGTCTGACGATGTGAACGGTCGCGCCAAGGCTTATGAAGCCATCGTTAAGGGTGACAATATGCCTATCCCTGGTATTCCTGAGTCCTTCAACGTGTTGATCCACGAACTCCGTGGATTGGGCTTGGAGATCACCTTCAAGGATAAGGAAGGCAAAGTCTTGAATTGAGTTTAATAATGCTAGGATAAAACAAACAGAAATATGGCAACTAACAATATAGTCAATAGCAACTTCGCTAGCATAACGGTGAGTTTGGCTTCGCCGGAATCGATTCTTGCCCGTTCTCACGGAGAGGTTTTGAAACCCGAAACCATCAACTACCGTACTTATAAACCCGAGCGCGACGGCTTGTTCTGTGAGCGTATCTTCGGTCCTGTGAAGGACTGGGAATGCCACTGCGGTAAGTACAAGCGCATCCGTTATAAGAACATCATTTGCGACCACTGCGGTGTAGAGGTGACTGAGAAGAAGGTCAGACGTGAGCGCATGGGCCACATCTCTTTGGTGGTGCCGGTCGCCCATATCTGGTATTTCCGTTCCTTGCCCAATAAGATTGGTGCCCTGCTTGGCATTCCTACCAAGAAATTGGATTCCATCATTTATTACGAACGCTATGTCGTGATTCAAGGTGGTGTCTTGGAAGGCCATGATATTCCCAACGACACTGAAGGCCGTAAGGTGACGAAGAACGAGTTCCTGACGGAAGAAGAATACCTCGAACTGATGGAGTCGATCCCGGTTGAGAACCAATACTTGCCTGAGGATGACCCGAATAAGTTCATCGCCAAGATGGGTGCTGAGGCCCTTTATGACCTCCTTTCCCGTCTGAATATCGATGAGGAAGCCAACCGTCTGCGTGCCGAAGCCAACGAGGTGAAAGCCCAGCAGCGTAAGCAAGAACTGCTGAAACGCTTGCAGGTGTTTGAAGCCTTCCGCGAGGCTAACACGCACATCGAAAACCGTCCTGAATGGATGATCGTGAAAGTGGTTCCGGTGATTCCGCCTGAGCTGCGTCCCCTCGTCCCGTTGGATGGCGGCCGTTTCGCTACTTCCGACTTGAACGATCTCTACCGTCGTGTCATCATCCGCAACAACCGTCTGAAGCGTTTGATCGAGATCAATGCTCCTGACGTCATCATGCGTAATGAAAAGCGTATGCTGCAGGAGGCTGTCGACTCCCTGTTCGACAACTCCCGCAAGTCGAGCGCTGTGAAGACCGACTCGAACCGTCCGCTGAAGTCATTGAGCGACAGCCTGAAAGGTAAGCAAGGTCGTTTCCGTCAGAACCTGCTTGGTAAACGTGTCGACTACTCTGGTCGTTCCGTTATCGTCGTGGGTCCCGATTTGAACATGAACGAATGCGGTCTGCCTAAGGATATGGCCGCTGAGCTGTTCAAGCCGTTTGTGATTCGTAAGCTCATCGAGCGCGGCATCGTCAAGACCGTGAAATCGGCCAAGAAGATTGTCGACCGCAAGGATCCCGTCGTTTGGGACATCCTCGAAAACATCCTGAAGGGTCACCCGATTCTGCTGAACCGTGCTCCTACGCTGCACCGTCTGGGTATCCAGGCCTTCCAGCCTAAGCTCATCGAAGGTAAAGCAATCCGTCTGCACCCCTTGGTGTGTACGGCATTCAACGCCGACTTCGACGGTGACCAGATGGCTGTTCACGTACCACTGGGTAACGCCGCTGTGCTTGAAGCCCAGATCTTGATGCTGGCTTCGCACAACATTCTTAACCCTTCGAATGGCGCTCCTATCACGCTGCCTTCGCAGGATATGGTTCTTGGTTTGTACTACATCACCAAGCCTCGTAAGAGCACGCCTGATCATCCTGTCAAAGGTGAAGGCATGTCGTTCTATTCGCCTGAAGAGGTGATCATCGCCCACAATGAAGGTCGTGCCGACATGCACGCCATCATCAAGGTGCGCGTCAAGGTGCGTGAGGAGGACAAACTCGTCACCAAATTGGTCGAGACCACTGTGGGTCGTGTCATCTTCAACCAGGTTGTCCCCGAGGACTATGGCTATATCAATGAGCTGTTGACCAAGAAGTCGCTCCGTACCATCGTCGGTGAGATGGTGAGGTTGGAAGGTACCGCCGTCACCACTAAGTTCCTTGACGATATCAAGAACATGGGTTACTATCAGGCCTATAAAGGTGGCTTGTCGTTCAACCTGGGTAACGTCCTCGTTCCTCAGATGAAGAGCAACCTCATTTCTGATGCTAACTCCAAGGCTGCTGAGATTCGTGAGTTCGAAAAGATGGGCTTCATGGGTCCGAATGAGCGTTACAACCAGATTGTTGACCTTTGGACCGATGTCAACGCCAAGTTGACCCAAGAGGTGATGAAGGTGTTGTCGAGCGACGACCAAGGCTTCAATCCGGTTTACATGATGCTGCACTCCGGTGCTCGTGGTTCTGAGGCTCAGGTGTCACAGCTCTGTGGTATGAGAGGTCTGATGGCCAAGCCTATGAAGGCTGGTTCAGGCGGCTCCGAAATCATTGAGAACCCGATTTTGTCCAACTTCCAGGAAGGTCTGTCCGTGTTGGAGTACTTTATCTCCACGCACGGTGCCCGTAAGGGTTTGGCCGATACCGCTCTGAAGACCGCTGACGCTGGTTATCTGACCCGTCGTCTGGTCGACGTGGCGCACGATGTCATCATCACCGAGAAGGACTGCGGTACGCTCCGTGGTATGACCATCTCGCGTGGTGAGGAACAGAAAGAACCTGGTAAGCACTCCTTGTTGTATGACCGTATCCTCGGCCGTGTGGCTTTGCACGACGTGTTCCATCCGCAGACGGGTGAACTCATCGTGGCCAGCGGTGAGGAAATCAACGAAGCCATTGCTGAGGCTATCGACGAATCGCCTTTGGAGAGCGTCGAGATCCGTTCCGTGCTGACTTGTGAGTCGAAGCGCGGCGTGTGTGCCAACTGCTATGGACGTAACTTGTCGTCGAGCAAGCTGGTGCAGAAAGGTGAGGCTGTGGGCGTCATCGCCGCTCAGTCCATCGGTGAGCCTGGTACCCAGCTGACTCTGCGTACCTTCCACCAAGGTGGTAAGGCATCGAAGGGTCTGGTGGCCAACAGCACCGAAGCCAAGTATGATGGTTACCTTGAGATTGACGAACTCCGTTCGGTTGAAGTCAACAAGGACAACGACACTTATCAAATCGTAATTGGCCGTTCGGCTGAGATGAAGTTGCATGACAACCATACGGATGTCGTTTTGATGACGACCAACATTCCTTATGGCGCCAAGTTGTTCTTTAAGTCTGGCGATCAGGTGAAGAAGGGCGACAAGATTTGCGAATGGGATCCCTACAATGCCACTATCATCTCCGAATTCAACGGTAAGGTGCGCTTCCAGAATGTTGTTGAAGGTGTTACCTACCGTAACGAGACCATCGCTGAAACGGGCTTTAACGAGCGCGTCATCATCGAAGGTAGAAGAGGTGCCAAGAACCCGCTCATCGATATCGTTGATGAGAATGGCGAGACCTTGGTTTCTTACGACTTGCCTGTTGATGCCCACGTCATCGTTGAAGAGGGCGAGGCTATCAGCGCTGGTGATCAGCTGGTGCGTATCCCGCGTAACGTCTCTGGCGGCGGTGATATCACGGGTGGTCTGCCGCGTGTGCAAGAGCTGTTTGAGGCTCGTAACTCTATCGATCCTGCTGTCGTTTCCGAAATCGACGGTATCGTCCATCTCGAGAAGAAGCTGAAGCGTGGTAACCGTGAGGTTGTCGTGACGGCTAAGACTGGAGAGGAAAAACGTTACCTGATTCCTACGACGAAGCAGATCCTGGCTCAGGAGAGCGACTTCGTGAAAGCTGGCCAGCCGCTGTCGGAAGGCGTCATCACGCCTAACAGCATCCTGGAAATCATGGGACCCATGAAGGTTCAGGAATACATCGTCAACGAGGCACAAAGCGTGTATCGTCAGCAAGGTGTGGTCATCAACGACAAGCACTTTGAGGTCATTGTGCGTCAGATGATGCGTAAGGTCGAGATCATCGATCCGGGTGACACCCGTTTCCTGCAAGGTGAGTTGGTCAACAAACTGACTTTCCAAGAGGAGAATGATGACATCTATGGTAAGTTCTTTGTGGAAGACAATGGCGCTTCCGAGAAGCTGATGAAGGGCGAGATTGTCTCGGCCATGAAGCTTCGTGAGGAAGAGTCCGCACTGAAGCGTAAGGACCTGGCACTGCCTCAGGTACGTCCGGCTCGTCCGGCCACGGCCAAACAGGTGCTGCAAGGTATCACCCGTGCTGCTTTGGCAACGGACAGCTTCATCTCGGCAGCCTCCTTCCAGGAGACCACCAAGGTGCTGACCAACGCCGCCATCTCGGCCAAGTCAGACTTCCTGCTCGGCATGAAGGAGAATGTGATCGTCGGTCACAAGATTCCTGCCGGTACGGGTCTGCGCGAGTATGAGGACTTGATTGTTGGCTCTCGTGAAGAATACGAGGAGCTGCAAGAAAAGGCCGCACTTTAACAAATGTTGAACAGAGCGGGGACGGCTTGATGGCTGTCCCCGCTTTTTAATATCAAATCATTATGGAAAACAATCAGAAAAACCAATTGAATATCGAAATCAGCGACGAGGTGGCCGAGGGCAAATACTCCAATCTCGCCATCATCACCCACTCGCCCAATGAATTTATTGTTGACTTCGCCCAGATGATGCCTGGCACACCTAAGGCGAAAGTCCGCTCAAGAGTGATCCTGAACCCTTTGAACGCCAAGCGTCTGTACAAGGCTTTGGCCGACAACATCGCCAAATACGAGCAGCAATTCGGCACCATTACCGATGGTGGCAGTAATGTTGCTCCTTTCCCGATGGGTGGTCCTACGGCTCAGGCTTGATCAACAACACTGGTCATTATGAAATCGACCGCCTATGAATCCTGAGGGAATGACATAGGCGGTCGATTTCTTGTAAATAAGCACTAATAAAGCGATGAAACACTTCCTCTTATTACTTTTGGCGTTGATGGCTGGCACTTATCTGCAAGCTCAGGAACAACTCCCTGTAATAAGCCTGTTTGAAGCCCATCGTCACATTCAAGGCAATGACACGCTTCCGTATAGGCTCTATCGCTCAGAGAAAGCCGATACGATGACGGAAGCCATGCCTTTGGTTATCTTCCTGCATGGCGCAGGAGAGCGTGGCAACGACAACTATATGCAGTTGAAGCATTGCATCAAGTATTTCTTGGAAGACACGATCACAAGCCGTTATCCTTTTCTGTTGATGGTTCCGCAATGCCCAGACGGAAAGCGTTGGGTGAATACCGATTGGAGCTTGTCCGAGCACACGATGGATAGCGTGCCCACAGCAGAACTATTTGGTGTGATGACTGTGCTTGATGGCCTTGTTGATGTTGGCGCAGTTGATTCAACTCGGGTTTATATTTGCGGCATTTCTATGGGAGGTTATGGTACTTGGGATGCATTGCAACGTTGGCCTGAGAAGTTTGCGGCTGCCATCGCTATCTGTGGTGGGGGAGACCCTGCATACGCCCATGCCATGAAGAACACCCCCATCTATATTTTTCACGGTATGCTTGATAGGGCAGTCATGCCTTCTCGGAGCATACAGATGTATAATGCGTTGAAGGAAGTCGGCAATGAAGAAGCCATTCTAGTCACTTATCCCGAGTTGGGGCATTTGTGTTGGGATGCGGCTTTTTCTACGCCTGGGTTGTTTGAGTGGTTGTTTGGGAAAGGTAGATAATACGATTCGGGCGGAATCCTAATGGGTCCCGCCCGAATTTTATTATGGATAGTTCTGTTTTAGAACGTTTCTGGCACAACCTCAGCCCCTTCGTCAGCCTCAAAATATGGCCGTTTTTCAAAGCCGAACATATTGGCAATCAGATTGCCTGGAAACTTGCGGATGCTTTGGTTGTAAGCCTTGGCGGCTTCGTTGAAGCGTTGGCGTTCTGTCAGGATGCGATTCTCGCAGCCCGCCAGTTGGGCCTGCAAGGTAAGGTATTCCTCATTGGCTTTCAAGTCTGGGTAGTTCTCGACTGAAACGATGAGACGGTTCAAGGAACTGCCTAATTCGTCTTGTGCAGCTTGGAAGTCATTCAAGTCGTTTTCTGTGTAGTTCTCAATGTCCACGGTGGTGGCGGCTGCTTTTTTGGCACGTGCCTCCGTTACGGCGATGAGGGTGCCTTGCTCGTATTCGGCATAGTCCTTAACTAAGGCAACGAGGTTTGGCACCAGATCGGCACGGCGTTGGTAGACGTTTTCCACTTGTCCCCAAGCCGTAGTCATGGCTTCCTGTTTCTTCACGAAACCATTGTAGACACCGATGCCCCATATGAGGATAAGGCCTACAATGATGGCGATAATGACACCTATCTTCTTCATGATTAGATGAATTCAAGTTTGTCCTGCGTGGTGTTCTTCTCGCAATAGTGGCAGTGCAGCTTGATGTTGCCTTGAGCGTCCTTGATGACGGTGAACTTGGTCGGCACATCATGCTCCTTGTTGGTGACGCAGTTGGGGTTGAAGCATTTCACAATGTGCTCGATGCTGTCAGGGATGGTCACTGTTTGCTTGTTCACGACTTCAAAGTCCTTGATTTCGATGATGGAGGCAGTGGGGGCGACAAGGGCAATCTTGTTTACGTCTTCGGTCTCAAAGTACTTGTTGGAGGCTTTGATGAAGCCCTTGGTGCCGTATTTCTTGCTCTCCACGTTGATGCCGAAATACACGGGGGTGCTGACTCTATCCAAGCCTAAGATTTTGACGACTTGGAACACTTTGTCGGCGGGGATATGGTCGATGACGGTGCCATTCTCGATGGCGGAAACAGTCAATTCTTTTTTCTTTTCCATGGTTCAGATTATTTAAGTCCTAAGATTGATGCAATTAAAGCTTGACGGGCGTAGACGCCGTTTTGTGCCTGCTGGAAGTAATAAGCCTTCGGGTTGGCATCGACGTCCACGTGGATCTCGTTGACGCGCGGCAGCGGGTGCAGCACACGGCAGTTGGGCTTGGAGTTCTCCAGCATGGCGTTGCGAAGCACGGGTCGGGGAAGCGCTCGCGCTGGATGCGGGTCATGTAGATGATGTCGGAGTGAGGGATGGCGTCCTCCAGCTCGGTGTATTGGTGGTATTCGAGGTTGCGGTCCTTGATGTGTTGCTTCACCACACTCGGCAGCTTAAGCTCGACGGGCGAGACGAGGTTGAACTTCGCGTTGAAGTGGCACATGGCTTCCACAAGGCTATGGACGGTGCGGCCGTATTTCAGGTCGCCAACGAGGGTAATCTCAAGGTTCTCAAGCGTGCCTTGTGTCTTGCGGATGCTGTAGAGGTCGAGCATGCACTGGGTGGGGTGTTGGTTGGCACCGTCGCCCGCGTTGATGACTGGCACTTTCGATACCTCGGAAGCGAAGCGGGCAGAGCCCTCGATGGGGTTGCGCATGACGATAAGGTCGGCATAGCTGGCTACCATGGTGATGGTGTCGGCGAGCGATTCGCCCTTCTGTATACTCGTTCCAGCGGTGCTGCTGAAGCCGATGACGTTGCCACCCAGCAGTTGGATGGCAGTCTCAAAGCTCAGGCGGGTACGGGTGGAAGGCTCGAAGAACAGCGAGGCGATGATGCGCCCGTTCAGCAGGTTCTGATGCGGGTTTTTCTCAAAGTCCTCGGCGATGTCGAGGACATGGCAGATTTCCTCAGGTGTGTAGTCGCTGATGGAAATCAAGCTGCGGTTTTTCAGTGATATTGACATAGGCTTATTTGTTTGATTTGTTGTTGTTGGCAAAAAAAAGACGGCCAACAATGTGACCGTCAGTATGGGGTAAAAGGGAATTCAATTTGATGGAACCATTTGATTCCGTGCAGATAATCTTTTCCGATGGCTTGTTTTGGTACTTCATCGGACTGCAAAGATAAGAAATTTTTTTATTCGGTGTTAGAGGAAGGGTTGTTTTTTTAAAACTATTTCCTTACCACGACGCGTTTTGTTATAATACCGTTTCCAGTATCTATACTGATAATGTATGTACCAATTTTATGTCTGCTAATATTGTACTCAAATGAATCTCCTTTGACCTTGCATTCATATACGCACTGTCCAAGCATATTACTGATGTGGATGTGTTTGATGTTTTCGGCTTTTACTGTAATAAAGCTATTGGTGGGATTGGGGAATATGGTAGCTTTTATTGGAGTTGTTTCCACTAAAACATCATAATCAGTAAAAACTGCTATTATTGTGACGGGGAAAGGAGGCATTGTAAGTGAATAATAAAGAGGGTTCTTTAAACTACTAGGATAAATTGGAATTGTTTGTGTCGAATCTTCGGAATTGTATGCGATAATTGATAATAACTGCATGCTTGGATCTGGAATTACAGTTATTGTTACAATATCCCCCATCTGAGCCGTATTATCATAAACAATGATTTCTCCTCCTGTAGAAGTGTTGTCCGGAATAATGGCGTATTCATCGCAGTCTTCTATAATATTGTCACCAAAACTAGACGAACTGCTCCAATTAGACGACAAGTAAGCATCTTTATAACCACAGGGGACGATTAGTTGCGGATTAGGGCCTATATACCAAAAGGGCGCTCCAATAAAGGTTGGTGGGGTGTCACAGAGACTAATAACTGTTGAAAGATTGGCACATGCGGTAAAGGCATCGGATTCAATAGTTGCGACCGTATTGCCTAAGATAATTTGAGAAAGACCATCGATGCCGTAAAACGATAATTGACCAATAGTAGTAATAGAGTTAGGAATGGTAGAGTTTATACATCCTAAAACAATTCTGTTTGTTTCGGTTAAAACCAATGCATTACAGCCAAATCTTGAATCATAGTTTGGGTTGTTTGAATTGACTATTATCCCTTCCAATTCAGTGCAATAGCGAAAAGCACTTTCAGGTATCTCGATTAGGTTTTCAGGAATATACAGAATGCCTTTTGCCGCATAGCATCCATAAAAAGCCTCTTCACCGATATGATTTAGTGTATTAGGGAAAAGAGGTATCTCGGATAGATTTTCACAATCTCTGAAGGCATAATCTCCAATGTATCTGATGTCTGTGGGAAAATTTATTATTTCATGTAAATCTTGGCAATGATTAAAAGTATTATCATGTATTGAGTCAAGGCTATTGGGCAAGGAGAGTGTTTGAAGGGCACTAGCGCTAAATGCATAATTTCCTAGTTTTGTGAGCGAAGATGGAAATATGGCGTAGGTCACACCGCTATATCTAAATGCTCCTGTTTGGATTTCTTGTAAGCTTTCAGGAAACACCACGCCTTCAAGAAAAGAACAACTCTCGAAAGAACCAAATCCAATCGATTGTAAAGAGTTTCCGAATGTAACACTTGTCATGTCGGAATATGCAAAAGCATTGTCTTCAATTGTGATTACCGAGTTGCCGATGTTTATTTCATTTGCTCCTACTCTATAAAAAAGATATTGTGGAATGGTTGTGACGCTGTCGCATATATTGAGAACGCTTATCTGGCATTTGATCGGACATTGATATGAAGAATTAAATTGAAGGTTTTTAGCGTTGAAATTAAATGTATCACAAACGCATCCACTAAAAGTGGTTATGTGTCCATCACAAAGGTGCTCAACGTTAACTCCAAGATTAATACAATCAAATGTTCCCATGTTATTAAACGGTAATTGGTTACTATTGATAGAAGTATTGTTCTTGGCGTTATAATCTATGCGAGAGATATTGGTACACCATAAAAAGGGATTTGCCCCAAATTGACTGACAGATTCTCCGATAGTTAATGTACCCGTAAAACCACACCATGCAAATGCTAAGTTTCCAATGGAAACGACATTGTTCCCTATGGTTAAATCACCATTGAATCCGCTGCACGACATAAAAGCCTCATCATCGATAATTGTTACAGATTCAGGAATGACCAGAGCCCCAGTAAAACCTTCACAACCCAAAAAACAACCAACACCAATGCGAGTTATTGTACTCGGAATTATTAATTCTCCAGTAAGTCCGAAGCAAGTTGCTAGAGCGTAGTCACCGATCTCGGTGACCGAGTAATTGATGCCATCATGGAGAACACTAGTTGGCAAAAGGATGTTTCCAGTAGGCATCTCGAATGGGTAGTAAGGAGAAATGGAGTCTTCTCCTGGGTAAGTTAAAGCTACAAAATGGTTGTCTTGATCAATGATGTTGTAATATAGCATTTGTCCAGTTGGGCACGTGGCAGAGAAATCAAACGCTATTGTACGATTGGATAGGCCGAGGATGCAGATTGCTAAGATGATGTACATAAAGTTACCTTTAATAGTAGCTCTTTTTGTGTTCTTCATATCATTCAATGTGTTTGAGTGAGTTTCTAATGCAAAGATATGTTTTTTTTGCTTCCAAATTAAAAAAACAAATAATGTGTAGGTAATTTTATTATTTTTGCGCAAATTGTAATAATCTTATTATGTTAGAGCAAGTATTAAGACAATTATTCATAAAGTCATTCTCAACTTTATACGGACAGGAACCGCCTGTACAGCAGGTGAATTTCCAGAAAACGCGCCCCGAGTTTGAGGGCGACATGACCATTGTGGTGTTTCCCTTCGTGAAGCTGGCAGGCCGCAACCCTGAGCAGTTGGCCAACGAGATGGGTGCCGAGATGATCAAGGAGTCGGACATGATTGCCAAGTTTAATGTGGTGAAAGGTTTTCTTAACCTCTTGATTTCCGACAAGTTCTGGATGGATTTCTTCAAGGCAAACCATGAGAATCGTGAGTTCGGCCGCAAACCGGTTTCAGGCAAGAACGTGGTCATTGAGTATTCTTCGCCCAACACGAACAAACCGCTGCATTTGGGTCATATCCGTAACAACCTCCTCGGCTGGAGTGTCTCCGAAATAATGAAAGCCAATGGCAAGAGAGTGGTGCGCGTCAACCTCGTGAACGACCGTGGCATCCACATCTGCAAGAGCATGTTGGCCTGGCTGAAGTGGGGCAATGGCTGCACACCCGAGTCGACGGGCAAGAAAGGCGACCACCTCATCGGTGACTTCTATGTGTTGTTCGACAAGAAGTTCAAGGAAGAGGTGAAATCCTTGCTGCCGGCCAACTACGACACCTTGGACGAGAAAGCCAAGGAGGAGGCAAAAGCCAAGGCTGAAGCCGAGTCCACACTGATGCAGGAAGCCCGTGAGATGCTGGTGAAATGGGAAGCCAACGACCCCGAGGTGCGTCACCTGTGGGAGACCATGAACCAATGGGTGTATGACGGCTTCGACGTGACCTACAAGCGTATGGGCGTGGCCTTCGAGAAGATTTACTATGAATCACAGACTTATCTATTGGGTAAGGCATTGGTTCAGGAAGGCCTCGAAAAAGGCGTCCTCTATCGTCGTGATGACAACTCCGTGTGGTGCGATCTCCGCGATGAAGGTTTGGACGAGAAGCTCCTGCTCCGTCGCGATGGCACCTCGGTCTATATGACCCAAGACCTTGGCACCGCCCAGCTGCGTGTCAAGGAATACGACCCGGAGAAGTTGATTTATGTTGTGGGTAACGAACAGATTTACCACTTTGACGTGCTGAAACGTGTGTTGGTACGCCTCGGTCGTGAGTGGGGCAACGATATCGAACACCTTTCCTATGGCATGGTGGAACTGCCCAACGGTAAGATGAAGTCGCGCGAGGGCACCGTGGTCGATGCCGATGACCTCATGGACGAAATGGTGGCCACGGCAAAAGCCGTCTCCGATGAGCTCGGCAAGGCAAAGGATCTTTCGCCAGAGGAGGCTGACAAACTCTATCACACCATCGGCTTGGGCGCTTTGAAATATTTCATCCTCAAGGTCGACCCGAAGAAGACTATGCTCTTCAATCCTGAGGAGTCCATCGACTTCAACGGCAATACGGGTCCTTTCGTGCAATACACACATGCGCGTATTTGCTCAGTGCTGCGCAAGGCTGAGGAACAAGGCATCAAGCTTGAAAGCGAGGTAAAGGTCAGTGACTTGCAGCCGAAGGAGAAGGAAATCATCGTGATGATGTACGGCTGGCCGATGGTCTTGAACCAAGCTGCCGAGAACCGCAGTCCCGCGATGATTGCCAACTTCATCTTCGACCTCGCCAAGGAATTCAACCAGTTCTATCAAGAGTGCAGCATCCTGAAGGAGCCCGATGCCGACCGCCGCATGTTCCGCTTGCAGGTGTGCGACATGGTGGCTGCCTTGCTGCGCAATGCGTCTGAATTACTCGGTATCGGAATGCCGAATAGAATGTAATAATGAACGTTTTTTACATACCTGGAGCGAAAGAAGGCCTGACGACCTTGCCCGAGGACGAGTCGAAGCACTGCGTCAAGGTGCTGCGCATGACCGAGGGTGAGCGTTTTTGTGTCACCAATGGTGAAGGCTTTCTCTTCGACGCTGAGTTGGTGGAGGCTTTGCCCAAGCGGGCCACCGTCAACCTGACGAACCAACGCAAAGGGTATGACCACTGGGGCTTTAACCTCGAAATTGCCATCGCGCCTACCAAACTCAACGAACGCACGGAGTGGTTCTTGGAGAAAGCCACGGAAATCGGCATCGATCGTGTGAGACTGTTCACTTCGTATCATTCAGAGCGACGCGCTGCCAACGTGGAGCGTTTCCAAAAGGTGATGGTTGCTGCCATGAAGCAGAGCATCAAGTCACGCCTTCCGAAGGTGGTAGACTTGGTACCGTTCGAAAAACTGGTGAAACAACCTTTCGAGGGACAGAAGTTCATCGCCTGGATCGACGATGACGTGAAAGACTGCCTCTGTGACTTGTATCATAAAGGTGAAAACGCTTTGGTACTCATTGGTCCTGAGGGAGACTTCAGCCCTGAGGAAGTGGCATTGGCTCGAGAAAATGGATTTGTAGCCTGTAGTCTGGGCGATGCGCGTCTGCGTACTGAAACGGCGGCCGTTGTGGCTTGTCACACGATTCAACTCATTAACCAAATGAAATGAAGAAACTATTGATTGCCATATTGCTGTCATTCTCTTTCGTTGCCTCGGCTCAGCAACTCAACATCGCCTTGTTGAAATACCGTGGGGGAGGGGATTGGTATGGCAACCCGACGTCGTTGCCCAACCTTGTGCGTTTCTGCAACCAGGAAATCGGGACCGACATCAACCCTAACGTGCCCACCGTAGAACCGTCGAGCCCTGATTTGTTTAATTATCCCTATGTCTATATGACGGGTCACGGCAATGTGGTCTTCGATGCCGCAGAGGCGCAAAACTTGCGCAACTACATGCTGGCAGGCGGTTTCCTCCATATTGACGACAACTACGGCATTCGGCAATACATCGAGCCGCAGATGAAGAAGGTGTTTCCTGAGTTGGATTTTGTGGAACTGCCATACACACATGAGATCTTCAAGAAGCCATATGCCTTCCCGAACGGCTTGCCGAAGATTCACGAACACGATAACAAACCACCACAACTCTTTGCCTTGATCTACGAAGGGAGGATTGTATGCATCTTCACCTACGAATGCGACCTTGGCGACGGTTGGGAGGACCAACGCGTACACCACGACTCGCAAGAGACCCGAGAAAAAGCCTTGAAAATGGGCGCGAATATATTACGGTATGTTTTTACTAAATAAACTGAACAACTAAATAACTAACAACTGACAAAATGGAAGAAGAAAAAAGAAAATGCCTCTATTGCGGTGAACCGATCATCGGCCGTGTCGACAAGAAATTCTGCTGTGACTCGTGCCGCAACAGCTATAACTACGAAAAGACCCATAAACAACTCAATGTGGTAAGGAAAATCAATGGTATTCTTGCCCGTAATCACAATATACTGTTGGAGCTGAATCCCAATGGGAAGGGCTTTGCCAGTAGGCAGCAACTGACAGAGAGAGGCTTTGACTTCAAGTATTTTACAAGTACCTATACCACCAAGGCAGGCGCCGTCTACCATTTCGTTTACGACCAGGGCTATGTGCCAAAGGAAACAGACAAAGATGCCTTTGTGTTGGTTAAAAATGCTGATTTACAATAATTTAACTAGATAAACTATGAAAAAGTCTTTCCTTACACTTTTGCTTGCCGTTCTATTCATAAGCGGTATGCAAGCCAAGCCAGTTGATATGCAAACGGCTAAATCCTTGGGCGAGAAGTTTCTGAAGGCCAATACTGAGATAAAATCAGTTTCTACTGAGTTGACCTACACGGTTTATGCCGATAATGGATTGGCAGCATTCTATGTCTTCACCATGCAGCCAAAGGGTTTTGTCATCGTTAGTGCTGACGACCGTGCCAAACCCATTTTGGGCTATTCCACGGAGAGTGTATTCAGTGCCGAAGAGATCGCCGACGGTCTTCAGTCGTTCTTTAGGAATTATCAGGCTGGATTCAGCCAAATGATGGCCGCCAACGAAGAGCGTACCCCCGAAGCTGTAGCTGACTGGGAACGCTTGGCTGTTACAGGTAAGATTAACGATGCGAAGATTACGCGTGAAGTGCCGCGTTTACTGACTTCCCTCTGGAACCAGTCGGCTTTATACAACGACCTTTGTCCTATCGACACGTTGGGCCCCAATAACCATGTCTACGCCGGATGCGTGGCCACGGCAATGTCTCAGATCATGTATTATTGGCAATGGCCTCAAACGGGAAGCGGAATGAACGCATACAATTGTTATCCTTATGGCGATTTGTCCGCTAACTTCGGTGCCACCACTTATGATTTCAGCATGATGCCTGACTATCTGGATTGGACCTCAAGGCCTGAGGAAATCCAGGCTGTGGCTTTGTTGCAATACCATGCAGGCATAAGTGTCAATATGGGTTACAGCCCTGAAGGCAGTGGCGCTTATTCTGAATTGGTGCTCTATGCCCTAGAGACCTATTTCCACTACGATGGCCTGTCGATGGAATTCAATTATAAGTATGCATATACGGATTTGGTTTGGGATAATATGCTTCGTGAGAACTTGGACTATGGCATGCCGCTTTACTATAGTGCCAGTGGTGACGATGGCGGCCACGCTTTTGTCTGTGATGGCTATGACGACAATGATATGTTCCATTTCAACTGGGGATGGCAGGGCCTCGACAATGGTTATTATCCTATCAATGGCTTCTACCTCTCACACTATTCTTTCCCGGACTACCATGCGGCGTTGTTCGGCATTTATCCAGGAGGGGAATTTTGCTACAGGCCTCTCCCTGTTAGCGATTTGCATGTCGAAGAGGTGTCGGCTGGAGCGAACAGGGTTTCTTTTACAACCCCTTCCTTTACCGAGTGTGAGCTTGAATTGGGACAGCTCGATTCTGTCGTTGTTATGCGCAATAATGTAGTCGTTCACACCGAAAAGGATGTCGCATTAGGCGCGGAATTGTCTTTTGTTGATACCGATGCCTTGGGCATTTGCCATTATTCATTGACTCCATGGTATTATGGCTCTGTTGGCATGGCCAAAAAGGACACCATTCTGAATGGACCGACCTGCGAACTGACCTTCCATCTCCACGATTCGGTGGGCGATGGCTGGATTGCTGAGTCCATCTCTATCGTCGACTCACGTGGCCATGCCGTTGCAAGGCTGGGCTTGACCGAAGGCAGCGATGCTACACTTACCGTTGAAGTCCCGTCGGATGACGAACTGAGTCTGCGTTGGGCCTATTCTATTGGAGGCAAAGACGACGAGAGTTATTTTGAGGTTTACGACTGGAATGGTAGCCTGGTCTATGCTACCAACGGCAAACCCACGGTGGGCGAGTTGTGCCAAGTCTACACCGATTGCGGTGATGATGTCGCCGAAAACAACGAAGCTGGCTTTAATCTCTATCCGAATCCGACTGAGTCGCAGGTGACAATTGAGGGTGTTGAAGTTGAATGGTTGGAGGTGTATAACGCAATTGGACAACGTGTTGCAGCGTCTTGCCAACAAACCATAGTCCTCTCTGGTATGGAAAACGGGTTGTATTTCTTCCGCGTGAGAACGGCCGAAGGGAAGGTCTACTCTGAAAAGGTAATTAAGAAATAACCACTTTTTTGTATGCTTCAAATATTTGCTGTCCAATGTTTTGGGCAGCAAATGTTTTTATGGCATAGTTGCGAATGGCTTGGTGGTCGTATTCTGAAGAATGGTCGAGCATTTGGATCATGCCTTGTAGCAAAGCGTCTTCGTCACCTTGGGGGATGAGGATGCCTCTCTCAGGTGAGAGGATTTCAGCGATGCCTCCCACGGAAGTGGAAAGCACTGGAACACCGCTGGCGAAGGCCTCAACAATGACGCAGGGCAAGTTCTCAAAGTTGGAGAACAATACGAAGAAGTCTGCCTGTTGGTAGGCTTCGGCAACTTCGGCAGAGGTTTTCTTGCCATGGAAAATGACGCAGCCCTCCAAGTGGTGTTCTTTTACAAACGCCTTGAATTCCGGAGCATAATAGTCATGGATGACGTGCAGCTCGAAGTCGTCGCGCTGTTGGCGCAAACGCTCAACGACACGTAAGATGCCGCTAAAGTTCTTGGCCTCATCGCGCAAGGTAGAGATGTGAAGCATTCGCTTTTTTGAGCCTTGCATGTCATTCCTGCGTAGGCCTGTGCGTAGGCTGGAATCTATGCAAGGCGGCTGGCGCAGCTTGAAAATATCCGTATTCACTAAATTGTAAATCACCTGAAAACGGTTGTGCACCCCATGACCTTCCATGCACCGCTGCAAGTCAAGGCTGACGGGCATGATGAGCTCGGCATTATTGGCAATCTTGACGATTTTCCGCTTCAGCTTACCGACCAAAACATCCTTGTTCTGCGGCTGGTAAATGGTCCAATGCTCGGTAAGGACATATTTGTAACCAAAGAGTTTCTTCCACAGCAAGGCCACTTGTCCGAGAGGGTAGGTGACATGCAGATGAATCAAATCAGGCTTGAAGAAACGTTGCTTGATGTATTTCAAGCCATATTGGTACATCCGCAGCATCTTCAGTTTGCGAATGGCGTTGATCTTTGGCGGACGGATGTAGATCTGCACGTGGGTGTGGTGCGCTCCGGGAATCTCCTTGACCTCGAATGATTTCGTCATGTTCTTGCCGTCGCAGACGGAGAGGATGATGGAATGGCAATCCTCAGGCAGTGCGTCAATCATGCGGACGCAGAAGTTGCCCAAGGTGGGGTCGTCGGGGGTGGGGAACCAACTCAATAGGTGCAGAACGTTCATCGCTTAGCAAATATGCGTTTTTATATCAATTTCAAAGTATTTCTTTGGCATTTCATACGGCACAAGCTTGTGCGTGGTGAAGTCTTCAGGCAGATAAACGGCACACAAGGTGTTGGAGACATGGTAGATATGCTTGCGCTTCTCGACAGGTGCACCGTCCAAGATGGCGCCCATCACATCCCAGCGGATGGTCTCGGGGTCGAGGCCGTAGTCGTGCCACACGATGATGCTGCGCTCACCTTTGAGCAGTTTAAAGGCCGTCTCGGAGTCTTTCTTTACGCTCTCGTAATGGTGGTCGCCATCAACGAAAACCATATCATACTTGGCATAGTGAGGGCCGAAGTCAAAGGTCTGGGAGTCGCCGTAGAGTTGTTCTACGTTGTTCAGGTCCTTACTGAAGAAGCTGTGCAAGTCGGCGTATAATTGGTTATTGGTCAGCTTGACGATGGCCTCCTTTGGTAGGTTGAAGGTGACGCAGTGTTCAGCTACGTCGGCCAGATTGGCCACGCTCTCGCCACGCCAGGTGCCGATTTCGAAGTAGTCTTTTACCGCATAGCGTTTCGCCAAGGCGCGCAGCAAGGCAATGTCGATGGGCATGGTGGCACCCGAGAGATAGGCGTAAGGCTTCGCGATTTCGTGGAAATCAGGGAACAATTCGTTGATTTCGATGACGGGCAGCCCATCGGTGAGACCATATTTCTGGATGACGTCTTCCTTGTTGCTACCTTCGTCCTGAAGCACGAGGTTGAGCAAGTAAGGATGCTTGATGATGCGCCCGAGGGCTTTCGTGAATTTATGGAGTTTATTCATTTTCGGTAGGTTGTTTCAAGAATTGTTGTTTCAAACTGGCGATGTAGTTCTGTATCTCGCTCTTGGTCAACAGGAAGTCGCGGCCTTTGAAGTGTGACTCTTTGACGAAGAACACGAACAGGAACACCGCATTGACCGTATACGACACCGCTGAGGTGATGGCTGCACCTGTGACGTCATAGCGAGGTATCAACGTGAAGCCGCAGACGAAGGTGACGACCAGCCCGCAGAGTGCCGCAAATGTGTTCATCTGATAACGTCCGGTGCCTGAGTAATAGTGTCCAAGAATGAGGAAAATACAGTAAAGCAAAATGCCTGGTGCCAGGATGCGGATGAGTCCCGCCATCTCGCCGAACTCGGGACCGAAGACGAAGGTGTATACCTGAGGCGGTAATAGACACAATACTATGACCGCTAAGGCTGAGATAAGCAAACAGATTTTGCTCAAGTCGAGGGTGAGCTTTTGCGCGTAGGTGCGGTCGTCAGCGTTGGCGATGCGGGCATATTGCACGAGTGCAATACTGTTGCTGATGATCCAGATGGCCTCGGCAAGCGAGAGGGCGTTAGAGAACACCCCCACGCGTCCCACGCTGATGTATTTGTCCAGCAGATAATAACTCAAGCGCAGGTTGAAGAACTGCACGAAATGACCCGTCTGGTTGAGGAAACCGTATTTGAAGAGGTCTTTCAGGACGGGTTTGTAGTCCTTGTCCGTGTCGTGACGCAGGTTGGCGTATGCCTTCCTCAACATCCAAACACCCAGCAGGAAAGTGCCTCCATAAGCAGCATACAGCCCTATGACATAGCCGTAGATGTCGGTTCGCTTCAGTAAGATATAATAGATGACCAAGGTCAAGGCCAAAAGCACGGGCTGGAGTAGGGTGTTGTAGTTGGCCTTTTTGATTTCCTCCTTGCCGACCAAGAAGCGGAAGTTGATGTTGCTGAGCGAGGAGATGAACGACAGAATGGCCACGTGTGCGACCAAGTCGGGCGCCAGCTTCGGATAAAACAGCCAAATGGCGAAGCCCATGATCACCGCGATAAGGGCCGCCCATATTGTGGAGGCTACCAAGATCTTTTTGAACGAATGGCGCGGGGCGAGATAGATGATGCTTGCGCCACAAATGATGTCGGAGAAGATAAGGATAAAGGAGATGGTGGTCAGTAGAAGTGCCTGTGTACCTTTGCCCGTATCACCCAAGGTCTGGGAGATGATAATGGCTATGGCGAAATTGAAGATTGCCGCCAGTATCTTGGTTCCAAAGGTATTTAGGATTTTCTTGAACACTGGATTGTTCCTTATAATTTTGCAAAAATAGCAAATCTCTATCTTATAACGGCATCCCAATCCATAAATTGCGGCAAATTTCTTGTAGAGTCCCGAAGGGACGACAGCAAATAGGCGGGGGCGTGAACCCTCGCCTAAAGAAAAAAGCCGTCCGATTTTGTTAAGCCCCGAAGGGGCGACAGAAAATCATCTCGCTACCACAATCCGGGAATATCCAATGCTTCCGTCCTCAAACTCAACCTTTAGGATATATGTCCCTTGGGCAAAGTCGTTGGTCGAAAGGGATGCTTGGTCGTTGTTAGATATTGTGCCATGAAAGTGCGGCTGCCACGATGTGACAGCCCTACAACCCCACGCCTGGGCTGTAGGGCTGTCGTAGCACGGCAGCCGCATTTGTTTTCGCATTGCAAATGTTGATATTCAGACTGTAAATCAATTGGCAGGGCAAACGAGACGGACAGATAGACCGTAGTCCCGACTATAAGATTGAAATGTACTAATATAACCATCCATAAATAAAAGTTCCATAGCCCAATAAATTCCACCTGATGTGGAAGACCAATATGAACCGCTATTACCCACCGAGCCATAGAGTAAAGTACCTGTACGATTACCTGCGGCAGGCAAAAACACAGCACCATGAGCTTCGAAGGAGTAATCCCATGTCGTGGAACTAATCACATTACTACTAAAATTTGACCCCGATTGGTTAGTATTATTCAACGAATAGTAACTACTATTCCAATTATCAGGGAGCAATATCATACCATTCACGCCATTTACAATCGCTCTTGCATAGCGTATACCAGAGGCTGTACTTCGTAAGAAGAAAACATATTCCCATTCGTCCTTGGTTAATGTACGCCATGTATGGGAGGCGTTGCCGCCGTTGCTTATTGCGTTGTAGGAGCCCCAATCGCTGTTGGCATAGTTGCCCGTCAGATTGTAGTTTCCTGGAGGGCCATAGCACTCGTCACACGAAGTGTTGGAATCCCAAGGATGATAATAGGTGTTGCCGCTGTTCCAGCCGCTCGTTCCCCATCCGAAAAGGTCAATCCACCCATCATAGCTTGGCGAAATATTACTATTAGCCTCACCTATATAATCATATTGGTTGTTGGGAAATCGCCAGGTTCCATTAGATGGTTTGTATTGCAAATTACCTTTGGAGAAGTATACTCGTTGTGTGTCACTTACAGAAAACTCACCATTTATTATACCTTGTGGAAGACCGTTATAGTTAAAAACAGCAATCAGTGTATGATTATCTGTCACCGTAAATGTGTAATTAGCATTGGTCGACACCACATTGCCATTCTCAGTCCAATTGATAAACGAATATCCTGTGTTGGCCACAGCATGTACCGTGCATGGCTGCCCAGAATAATATATGCCTCCACCAGAAACAGAACCTCCATTGCTCGGGCTTGCCGACAAGCTAATATTGTATGATTGCTGGTCGAAATGCGCGACATACGAAGCCGACTCCGAAACCGTAAACGTGTAGGTTGCATTGGCGGAAACTTGAGTGCCGTTCTTCGCCCATTTCTGGAAAACATAGCCGGAGGCTGCGGTAGCGGTCAAGGTGCAACTTTGTCCTTCCTGATATGTTCCGCCACCTGTCACAGTGCCACCTTCGGTCGGGTTGGCTGAAACGTTAATCGTGTATTGGTTCGGGGCAGTTGCAGTGAAGTTCGCCACAAGAGTCCGATTAGAGGTCACCGTGAATGTGTAATTGGCATTGGTCGACACCTCGTTTCCATTCTCAGTCCAATTGGTGAACGTGTAGCCTTCGTTTGCCGTGGCTGTAACGGTTCGCGAAGTGCCGGAGTTGAACGTTCCTCCACCACTCACAGTGCCTCCTTCGGCCGGATTGGCTGAAACGTTAATCGTGTACTGGTTTGGGGCATTGGCTGTGAAGTTAGCCACCAAGGTCCGATTAGCGGTCACCGTGAATGTGTAGTTGGCACTGGTTGAGACCACATTGCCGTTCTCTGTCCAATTCGTGAAGGAGTAGCCTTCGTTTGCTGTGGCCGTCACCGTATGCGAAGTGCCAGCATCAAACGCGCCTCCTCCGCTCACCGTGCCACCTTCGGTCGGGTTGGCGGAAACATTGACTGTATACTCTTCTTCATGGGACTGATCTGTGGCGAATTGCACTTCGTTGCCGTAAGCCGTACCTTTAGCGTTGATGGCGTAAGCGCGCACATAATAAGTAGTGCCGCCTGCGAGGTCAGTCATAGCGCATGAGAACTCTCCCAATCCTTCGCCAGCTGCCACATGGCTTCCCATAGCCAAGGGGTTATGGCTTGTGCTCCAACACACACCTCTTTCGATGACATCGCTGTCGCCATCGCTTGTGACTTTGCCACCACACGACGCGGAATTGATGGTGATGTCGCCCACCTCATTGGTCTCCACGGTCGGCAGGTGGAAGTCGCGGGTGGTAAAGGTCACCTTGCCGCTCGTACCAATGCCGCCAGCGTTTTTGGCGAAAGCCTCGTAAACGTACATAGTATTGGGTTGCAAGTTGTTCAAGTCAGCGGAATAAACGCCTATTCCGCTTCCGCAATAGACCGTGTCGAGGCTACCGCCAGAAAGACCATACACAAAGCCTCTTGACTTCACCTCGGCACCACCTTGGTCGGTCACTTCGGCTGAAACACCAGCTGAAGTACTGTTCAAGGTACTTGGCTCGTCGCCAAACAACCTCACCGTTGGTGGGGCAATGGTCTCCTTTTTGCATGTGGTCATGCCCAAAGCCAAAACAGTCATCATTACGCTGACTGTAAATCTATAACGATTCCTCCGCATGGCTTATCTCATTTAATTGGTTTTTAAAATGTCAACAAACTCCATAGCAGCATCTTGAAGTTGGCCAAATGCATTATTACCTAAAGATAACGAACAATCCAGGTTTAATATAATTAGAGAACTATAATACTCATTGTTAACTTGAGTGTTTCCTGAACTATGCCATTCAGAGTTGTGCACCCAAGTGTCATTATTAAGACGTGTCCACTTCTTAACATTCGTAATGTTACTGTCGGAAAAGTTGTTTCCGTTAGCGTCTTTCATGCCTTCAAACTTGAATTCCACTTTGACATCCCCGGTTGAACTTGCCGTTACTGTTCCTCCGCTCGAACTACTCAATCCAACATAGCGCACATTGGTGAGTACTCCATTACCATCACTACCCATTACAAAAACACCTTCTATGTATTGTTGGGACTGTGACACATCTTCAACGGGGTCGAAAGTAAAACGTAGTCTAGTATTGGTATTGTTGGGGACAGGGAAACGCATAGTTAAGATTGAATTCGTGGATGTCTGGTGAAGATTCTCTGCGATTTCCCTGAAATAAGCTTGAACTTCAGAAAAATCGTTGACTTTATGCACATATTTGCTATACGGCAGAGAAGAGATTCCATTAATGGTAGTTTCAAAAAGTTGTTCGTCATAAACATCAGCACCTTTGAAAGCAATAGTATGTGCTTCAATGGGTATTTCTGCAATTTTTTCGGTAAGGATACGTTGTGTCAACACTTGGAGGTACTGGGACTCATTAGTATAATGAGTACCATGATGGTTATTTGAATAATTGCAAGAGCCCTCATCCATACCATCGGTGAAATTGAGTATAGAAACGTTTATCAAATCCCTCGGAATGTCACTTGATGTAAGCATATCCAAAGAAGTATTCACGGATTCAAGAAGCAAGGTAGCATCATCCATTTCCAAGCTCCTAATAAAGGATTTAACTTCACTGATGTGTTCATTAAGATCGGTAATTGGGAAAGTGTGTAATGTGGTATTAAAACCAATTACACCAAGATACATTCCAGTCGTCATCTCAGTGCCATTTCCACTACCACCGTTTCCGCCGCCATTTCCTCCGCTTCCACCATTACCATTGTTGTTTCCCCCATTCTCAGGGTCTTTCGTGCAGGCGGCGCAAACCACCGCCACCGTTAGCATTAGGGCTGCTATGGCCTTCATGAATCTTTTCATATTTGGACTTGTTTTAATGTTGATTTCTCTTCATTTTCGTTAGCTTGACTCCTTCGGCCAACCTGATTCGACCAGCATTAAAACACAAAAGAAAACGCGGGAGCCAAAACTATTGCTCATCCCGCATACCAAGGCTCTCGCATTGCCCATCGTCCGAAGATAAGCAATGCCGAGCCCCCGCTATCCGTTATACTATAAATAATAAGGTATATACGAATAAAGGGACGTCAAGCCTTGCCTTACCGTGCGGACGATTTGAATTTGCGAGATTCGGTATGCCGCAGATAAAACGTCAGTTCAACGTCTTTCCATTATGTCTGCCATCCACTCTATTGTGGATGACGAGGCAAAGGTAAGAAGAATTTGGATAAAGTGTATGTTTTTAGTGCTTTTTTCACTTCACCATCCCCAAAATCTTCTCCGGCGTAATGCTCATTTCAGTAACCGCACAAAGCCCAGCCCCCATATCCTTCAAGCTTGCTCCCAACAGGTAGACTTTTTCATCGATAATCAGGAAACGGTCATGGTTGCGGTGGGGCAGTTGGATGAACTTTATTTCGGGATATTGGGCGTTGTGCTTTTTTAGGTCGGTGAGGAATTGCTCATTATGCCGAGTGTATATGGTCGCTGAAACGCCGTCTTCCCGCTTTGTGAACATGGAGAGTACTCGGTCGTCAACGTAATTGTCAATCAAGACAATCCTTTGTCGAGCACTTCTAACGAGATCTGAAATATAAGTCCACGCATCCCAAACGCAGCCGGTAGGGAAGACTTGCTCGGGAAGAAGCTTGGGGCTAACGTCCTCGATCCTATCAAGAATGACCTTAATCGTTTTGTCTGTCTCTTGTTGATGCTGCTCTATGTTGAAGATACGCTCAATAATCTGCGTGTTGTGATTGACGAGTTGGGGAATCATGGTAAATGCGCGCATGATACGGATGTTGACTTCAACGGCGGTGTCAGACCTTAATACGCTGCTGAGCATGGCGATGCCATTGCGGGTGAAGGCATAAGGCAGTTTTCGATTGCCTCCCCAACTTGATGTCACAAATTGTGATTTCAAGTTGGCTTCTTTGTTGTTCAAGATCACAATTTGTGACCTTGAATGATTGGCTTCCTCCTTGGTTAGTTGAAACATGAAATCCTCTGGGAAACGATTGATATTACGTTTAACAGCTTGGTTAAGCGTCCTTGTTTCAACGCCATACAGCATCGCCAAATCAGAGTCAAGCATTACCTGTTGGTCTCTAATTACGCATATCAAAGATTCTATATTGATACAGTCAATGCCTTTGATGTCGCAAATTGCGACTTCAAGTTTTGTGTTGGTTTCTTTCTTTGCCATATTCCTATTAGTTTTAATACCGCAAAGAAATACCTTTTGTCAAGACAAAGCCGTTGAACAAACGTTTGTAGTCGACAGCAGTCGTTTGTTGTCGGATATGTTATTGTAAATGAATGAAAAACGAGATGCTTTAGCAGGGTTCCCAAATCCGCCCACTGCAACTATCACTCTCAGCACCAGTCACCGAAGACAGCACATTGGTCTTTCCCTCCAGTCTCAAAAGTCCGAGGAAAGCAAAGACCAAAGCCTCCTTGTAGTCGATAATCATCTTATCGGGGATGATGACTTCATGTGAGCTGCGGGCTTGCAAGCGTTCCATAAGGAACTTATTCCTCGCACCGCCACCGGTGACGAGAATCTTTCCCTTGGGTAGATGGCTCACTCCCAATGCGATTTGCAAGGCGATGTGCTCTACAAAAGTGGCCAACAAATCTGGCACGGAGAGGCCTTGCAAGAGCTCTTTCTGATTCGCTTCGAAGAACTCTCTGCCCAACGACTTGGGCGGGTACAGCCCATAGAAAGGATGCCTGTTCAGCTGTTTCAGCAGCGTAATGTCGACCTCACCGCTACGGGCCAACTCGCCATCGCGGTCGTAGGGTAGGCCTTTCATCTGGGCGAGATAATTGAGGGCTTGGTTGGCGATGCAGAGATCGAAGGCGATGCGCTTGCCGCCTTCATCGTAGGAGACGTTGGCGATGCCACCGATATTGAGGCAGATCTCGTAGTCGCCAAAAAGCAATTTGTCGCCAATGGGAACGAGCGGCGCGCCCTGCCCGCCCTTGCTGACGTCCTCGCTTCGGAAGTCATTAATGACGGTGAAACCACAGGCCTTGGCCAACTCTTGTCCGTCACCTATTTGAAGCGTGTAATGCTCCTCGGGACGGTGGAAGATGGTGTGGCCGTGCGAAGCAACAAATTCGGGCGTAGCTTTGTGTTTCTTGGCAAAAGCCAACACTTGCTCGCCTAAGTATTTGCCGTAGTCCTTGTCTAGCTGCATCAACTCTTCGGGCTGTTTGTGGAAGGCTTCTGAGAGTTGCTCGGTCCAGTATTCGGGATAGGGTAGGGTCTCGGCCTGCAAGATTTGGAAGTGATATTTGCCGTCCTCTTCTTGGAAGCGCACAAGGGCGATATCCAGCCCGTCTAACGAGCTGCCCGACATTAATCCTATGGCTGTGGACTCTTTCATAGCTCATTTTTTATGGTCGGCGTTTCGACAGGCTCAACGACCTTAGCCTTTGCAGGTCCCTGAGCTTGTCGAAGGGCCGTCACATTAATGGTAACACTTTCCCTAATTGTATGCTATTGGAGCCTTTAACGAGTATCGTTTTCCCGCTAACCGGACTGCTTTCAAGATATTGACACAGGCTCTGGACAATATCGAAGGTCTTCCAATCAGGATTATCGTTGTAGGCGCTGAAGTTCGAACCGACCAACAAAGCCTCCTTGAATTTCAACTCCTTCATCAAGCCCAAGATGTTGCGGTGCTCTTCTTCGGAAGCCGTGCCCAACTCACGCATGTCGCCTAATATCAAAAGACTGTTATCGCCGCAGATGCTGGCGAAGTTGATCAAGGCGGCGCGCATGGAGGTGGGGTTGGCGTTGTATGCATCCATGATGATGCGGTTCTTGCCGGTTTCAATCACCTGCGAACGGCTGTTGGTGGGTGTGTAAGCCTCCAAAGCTTCGATGATGGCGTTCTCATCCACCTCGAAATACTGACCTACGCCAATAGCGGCGGCCACATTCTCGAAGTTGTAGCTTCCCACGAGATGGGTCTGAATGAGGTGATCCCTCCAGCCGACACTCAAATACGGGTTGCAGGCAGCAGGCGCGACAGGGCAGAAGGCCGCGCAATGTCTGCCATAGCTGATGCGTTCCTGCCCCTCTGATTGCTCCCAAAGCAGCGGGTTGCCTTGGTTGACGAAGACGGCCTTGCCATTGGCTTTGATATGCCTATAGAGTTCGGTCTTGGTCTTGATGACGCCTTCGAAGCTACCGAAACCTTCCAGATGTGCTTTTCCGATGTTGGTGATGAGGCCATAGTCGGGGTCGGCGATCTTGCAGAGGAAGTCGATTTCCCCAGGGTGGTTGGCGCCCATCTCCACGACGGCAATCTCGGTCTCGGGCTTGATGCTCAGCAGGGTGAGCGGTACACCGATGTGGTTGTTGAGGTTACCCATCGTGTGGATGATGTTGTATTTCTTGGCCAGCACAGCCGAAACGAGTTCCTTGGTGGTCGTCTTGCCATTGGTGCCAGTGATGCTGAGCACCGTGGCCTTGCTCTGTTGACGGTGGTAGGCTGCGAGGTCTTGCAGTGTCTTCAGTGAATCGTCGACGATGAGGATGCGTTCGTGATGAGGCAGGTCCTTGCGGTCGGCGACGACGAGGCTGGCCACGCCTTGTTCCGCCACTTGCAAAGCGAAGTCGTTGGCATCGAAGTTCTCGCCTTTGAGGGCGAAGAAAACGGCGTCTTGTTCAATCTTGCGGCTGTCGGTTGATACCTTATAGGCCTTAATGTAGTGTTGGTATATGGTCTCGATAGGATTCATGGCTTGGGTTTTAATAAAAGAAGCCGCCTGACGGATCAAACGGCTTCTCAATTATCATGAAAAACTTATTTCTATTTACTTGGCGAATGAGCTACCCACCTTGTTCATGGCGCAGCGGAAGCCAATAGTGGATGCCGACTGGTTTTGGTTGAGGTAACGGCGATTGCCGGGGCTCAGGTAGTATGGACCGTCGGCCCATGAACCGCCTTTGTACACTCTCGATTCGTCGCTGATGAGCGTGGTACCGGGGGTGTCGTTGGTGGCGTATTCATACATTTCTTTGGTAAAGATGCTCTGGTCGTCTTGAGGATCGCTCCAGCGGTTACGGATGGCTGACATGTAGTCACCGTCGTCGTAGTTGGAGTTGAAGCTCGTACGGTAGTTCTGACGCTTGGCAGCTTCTTCCTGAGGGATGGGCTCTCTGCGGATACGGCCGAGAGAGTCTTTCTGCAGCAGGAAGCCTTCGTCGTCGACGGCCTTGCGGGTGAACACGTTACCACGGAAGGGGCTATAGTCGGCCACGTCTTCGTGTGACAGCGGACGGTAGACGTCTTGGCACCACTCGGCGACATTGCCAGCCATGTTATACAGACCGTAGTCGTTGGGCCAGTAGGAGCCAACGGGAGCGGGCAGAGCGGCACCATCGTTCAGGTGGCCAGCAACACCCATGTAGTCACCAGGGCCTCTCTTGAAGTTGGCCATGAAACTACCCATATATCTCTTGTTGTCGGTGCGGAGACCATCGCCGTTCCAAGGATAAACCTTGCGTTCGCTCACGATCTCATTGGAGGTGTTACCCACCAGGCCGACAGCGGCATATTCCCATTCAGCTTCCGTAGGCAGACGGTAGGAGGGCAACAGGATGCCGTCGTCCATACGCACGTTACGCAGACCGTCGCCACCCTTGGAGAGGTCTTTCTTGCCGTTCTTCACCTTACCGGTGTACTGGCCAGCCAGATATGCGTCGGTGTTGAAGTTCTCTTCATCCTGTTGGGTGGGATCCCAGTCGAGGATACCGGCTTCAACGAGCATCAACTCGTTGACGCGGTCGGTACGCCAGGCGCAGTAGTCGTTGGCTTGCACCCAAGTCACGCCGACCACCGGGTAGTCATTATAGGAAGGATGACGGAAATAGATTTCAACCATGGGTTCGTTATACGACAAACGGTCACGCCAAACCAAGGTGTCGGGAGCGGCGTTGCGGACCACTTGAGGATAGTTCTGGCCATAAACACGGTTGAGCCAGTAGATGTACTCACGATAGTCCACATTGCTGACCTCGGTGCGGTCCATAAGGAAGGAAGGCACGGTGACCTTGCGGGGCGAGTTGTCCCACGAATAGGTCAGATTGTCGGTGGTGGCGCCCATGACGAAGGTGCCGCCCTCGATGGCAATCAGGCCGGGACCGATTTCCTGGTCGTTGATTTCGGTAACTTCAAAGCCGCCGTTGTTGGCATCGTTGTAGGCCCATCCCGTCGTACGTGATGATTTCTTGGAACATGAAACAGAGAGCAGACCTGCCAATGCGATGATGGCGAATGTTTTGAATGCTTGTTTTCTATACATTGTTGTTCAAATTTGTTATCTAATAACTCTATTGAGAAACGATTATTGTATCGCCCCTCACTTTTTTTCAGAAAAATCACGCAAATTTAGGGACTTTTTTTGAATCCACTGCGTTTTTTGGAAAAAAAACTTTTTTCTGCCAAAAATGACCCTCTTATAATAAAAAAGTTGTATTTTCGTTCACTTTATATATAGGGTAAAAAAGGTTTTTGGCTTTTGATTTAATCAATTGATAATTAAATGACTAGAAAAAATTTGTATGTTTATACAAGGGCGATGACGGCTCTACTAATGGCTTTTTTCGCTCTCATTTACCCCGTTTCTCTCGTTGCACAAACGGCTCAAAACTATCCGGTGCAGCTGAAATGGCATGGTGTGGAGACGGAACGCTATGGTGATGATGTTTGGTCTTATATAGCTTTGGAGTCGGCAGAATACGATGGCTCCATGCCTGTTTTTTGCCAGTCGTTCCCCATTTATGACGATGCTGTGAAAGTCCGTGCCGAGCTCAAAAATGTAAAGACATCGCCTCTCTCGGATGCTGAGTTGGCACTCGCACAAGCATATGCTTTTGCTTCTGACTTTATGGTTGAGGCAGCCCCTTTGCGTTCGCGTGACGAATCGTTGCTTTCTCTACGTATCGTCCCTTTTCGTCAGGTGGGTGGAAGAATTGAGAAATTGACATCGGCTTCGATTTCTGTTACGCTAACTCCTGATACTGAAATCAATAAGTCAAGAGCACCTTTTGTTACGGAGTCGGTGATGGCGCGTGGTAATTGGTACAAGATAGGCTTGCAAGAGACGGGCGTCTATAAACTCACGGCCTCGGATCTCTCGGCACTGGGCATCAATGTGTCGGCTGTCGATCCGCGGCAGATCCGTATCTATCATAATGGTGGCGGCACCTTGCCCGAGATGAATGCCGATCCGCGCCCCGCTGACTTGGTGGAGATTCCCATCTATGTGTCGGGCGAGTCGGATGGTCGGTTCGACAACAACGACTATATCCTTTTCTATGGCCGAGGCCCCGTTTGCTGGAAGCTCGACGATGTGAAGACGGCTTATGTCCATCAGCAGAATCCATATGATGATTATTCCTATGCCTTTGTCGTCACTGGGCTAGGCAACGGCAAGCGCATCGCTGAGGCATCGGCTCCAACGTCTTCAGCCGATGTGGTTGTGGACCAGTTCCTTGACTATCAGGTCCACGAGCTGGATGAGTTTAACCCCAACGGAACGGGACGATCCTTTTTCGGCGATAAGATGGAACTCACTTCGACCAAGAACTTCAATTTCAGTTTCCCCAATGTGATCACCACTAAGACCTGTTGGGTGAAGACGGCTATGGCTGGACGCAATTTCAGTCCGGCCAACTTTGAGGTTTCGATCGACCATGTGAAGAAAGCCACGTATTCCATACAGACGACTGCGGGCACCACCCAAGATCCGTACGCTAACGAAGTGGGCGGCTGGGTTAATGCCAATCCCACCGGCGAAACGGTTTGCATCACGCTGAAACACGATGCGCTTGGCTACAGCACCACCTCCGAGGGCTATGTGGATTATATCCTCGTCAATGCATGGCGCAACCTGAAGATGGCGGGCGGCCAGATGCCTTTCCGTAATCCTGAAGCGCTCATTAATAATAAGGTATACGAATACAAACTCACTAATGCCTCGCAACAGTTGCAGGTTTGGGATGTCACCGACCCCTTGTTCCCTCAAAAGGTGAAGGGACAACTCAACGGCTCGCAGTTCTCGTTTAAGGTAATGGGCGACCGCGACAATGCCTTCGTCGCCTTCAACGGCAGCTCGTATTGCACGGCAAAGACATTTGAGAAGATTGAAAACCAAAACCTTCATGGGGTTCGTGACGTGGACTTCCTCATCCTGACCTACGAAGGCTTCATGTCGCAAGCCGAAAGGCTGAAAGAACTCCACGGTCGTCTTGACCCCGAGCTGAATGTGTTTATCACAACGCCTGAGTTGATTTACAACGAGTTTTCGTGTGGTGCAAAAGATGTTTCTGCCATACGCGACTTCTGCCGTATGCTTTATCTCGATAGTAATGCAGGGCATAAACTGAAGTATATGCTGCTCTTGGGCGATTGCTCCTATGACTACAAGAACAGAAACGGCGTGGTGGATTTTGTGCCTGCATTTGAGACCGTTCAGTCGCTTGATATGAAGAAGACCTACGTCACCGACGATTATTTCGGTTTGATGGATGAGAACGAAGGAGACATCGGGCATTCTTTGGCTGATATTGGTATCGGTCGTTTCCCTGTGCAGACCTTGGAGCAGGCCTCGCAAATGGTGGATAAGATTGAACGTTACGTTGTCAAAGACGCCACCACTATGCAGCCTTGGCGCAACATGGTTACGTTCTTTACCGACGACGAAGGCGGTTTCGTTAGAAATGCCGAGACACTGTCCCGTTTGCTGAAGAATGTGGGTGGCGAAGGCACGGTCGTCGACAAAATCTATCTTGACGCTTATCAGCAGGTCAGCGCTCCTGGAGGTGAGATTGCACCCGAGGTGAATGCTGCCATCAACAATAGGATGGAGAAAGGTACGATGATACTCCATTATATCGGTCATGGCGGTGAGGTTCAACTGTCGGAGGAAAAGATTCTTCAAAGGAAGGATGTGGACTCCTGGCGCAATGCTCCTATGTATCCTCTGATGATCACTGGCACCTGTGAGTTCAGCCGTTATGACGACCACAAACGCACTTCTCTGGGCGAGTATTCCTTCCTCAACCAATATGGTGGCATGATTGCCATGTTTACCACTTCTAGGGTAACTGACGGCGGAAGCAACCAGAATTTCGCCGAAGGGCTTTATAACAAGTTGTTCCGTATCAATGGCGGCGAGCACTACCGTTTGGGCGACATCTATCGTATGGGAAAAACCAACGGTGGCGTATATGAAAAACGCTATGTGTTCTTTGGCGACCCGGCTTTACGTTTGGCCTATCCCAAGTGGAAGGTGGAGACGCTGAGCATCAACGGGCAGTATCCGGGTTATGTGCTCGACTCGGTCCAACTCGATGACTCGACATGGCAGACCTATCCTGTCTATGTGGATACCATCAGTGCTTTGCAGAGCGTCGAGATTGAAGGCGTCGTGAAAGACTTGGATGGTAATATCGCTACGGGATTTAATGGTGTGGTGAGCGTAATCGTCTACGATAAGGAAGCTGAGCTATCCACACTCGGCTCTGCTGATGCCAATGGCTATGTGTATCAGTTTAATCTGCGTAATAGCATGATCTTCAATGGTAAGGCCGATGTCAAGAATGGAAAGTTCAAGATCAGTTTCATTGTGCCTCGCGACATCTCCTATCGTTATGGACAAGGCTTGATCAACTATTATGCTACCGATTACGTCGAGGAGGCCAATGGCAACTGCGACTCGTTCATTATTGGTGGTTTCTATGACGAGGCCTTTGAAGACCAGAATCCGCCCGAGATACGTATGTTTATCGACGACACCTTGTTTGTGAATGGTGGTATCACGAGTGAGAACCCGATATTGCTTGCTTTTGTCAATGATGAAAGCGGTATCAATACAACAGGTGCCGGCATCGGACACGATATCATGGCCACTTTGACAGGTCCGTCAAAGAATGCCTATTGCCTGAACGATTATTTCGTGTCGGAAGTCGACCAGCCTGGCAAAGGTTCCATCACCTTCAAGATGCAGGATCTTTCCGATGGCGACTACACACTGACTCTGAAGGTATGGGATGTCTATAACAATTCGGGTACGGCTACCATTGATTTCACGGTCGTCAACAGCGGCGCCATGCATATTGAAAATGCCTATAATGTGCCTAATCCTGTGTTTGATGAGACCGGCTTCGTGTTCGACCATAACCAGGTGGGCAACAATCTCAATGTGGACATCATCATCTATGACATCATGGGACGTTGGGTCACTACGCTTTCCGAAAAAGTGGCGGGTACCTCGACGCGTATCAACCCCATCCGCTGGAACGGTTGTGGCGCCCGTGGCGAGCGTCTCAGAAACGGCGTTTATATCTATCGCATTATTGCCACCAATGACAAGGGTGAAACGGATACCTTGGTCTCAAAATTGGTATTAAGTAAATGAAACTAAGTATGATGAAAAGAATATTTTCCATTGTCCTTTTTGCTGCGGCGGTTTTGTTGCTTCCGACGAAGTCGGCTGTCGCTCAAGTGAACAACTATCATTCAGTCCTGAGTGAGCACACATGGCATAGGCTTTCGGTGACGCAAGAAGGTGTTTACCGGCTGGATTATGGCACGTTGCAAGCCATGGGCATTGATATGGATCAATTGAATCCCGACCAGATACGCGTCTTCGGTAATCCTTCGGGGAAGTTGCCTGAGAAAAACTCTGAAATCCGTCCCGACGATTTGACGGAGATGGCCATCGTGGTGGAAGGCGCTGAAGACGGCTCGTTCGATGAAGGCGACAAGGTGCTTTTCTATGGCCAAGAGCCGACGCGGTGGAAGCTGGTTGACCAAAACGGCAAAACCTATCAGAGAGAACGCAATTACTATTCTGACACTACCTATTATTATCTCTGCGTCGACAGTGGCGTTGATGGATTGAGGGTGGGAGAGAAGTCTAGCCTTCCCGTTGAGGACGCCACGACGGTCATTTCCGAGTTCCCTGATTGGGTATGGCACGAGGAGGAACTCTTCTCGCCTTATTTCATTGGACAGAATTGGTTTGGCGAGGTGATTTCGGGAGATGAAACGCTTTCGATTCCCTTTGTATTTCCCAATCTAGTAAAGGAGAAAAACCTGCGAGTGGTAGGCACTGTTTATGGCCGTGTCTCTTCTGGCACCATGTCATACAACATCTGGGTCGACGACAATCATGTTGTGGAGAACAAGACCATTGACTATTACAAACCGCATAAATACGCCAATCCTTCTGTTTTTGAGAAACAGATCGTATTGGATGGTGACACGGCTCTATTTGAGATGAGTTTCGTGCCCAACCCCAAAGCCTCTTTGTATCTTGACTATGTGGAGATCTATGGATGGCGTCATTTGAAATGTGTGGGCGGCGTCTTTCCTTTCCGTTTGATGCCAAGCCAGTTTGGAAACGACAAGACTGCCATTTGGGTACAGAACACCAATGCCGACTATAGGCTTTGGGAGGTGACCGACCCGATGAGCCCCGTCATGCAGACAGGTGTGTTGAGTGGCGGTAATATGGTCTTCGCCACCAATGAAAAGACTGAGAAACGCTATGTGATGTTCAAGCCGTCGGCTGCGATGGATGTCGTCAGCTGGAAGGCTATTCCAAACCAGAATCTTCATGGCATTGCCTTGGCCGACAACCTGATCTTGACCTCACCCATCTTTTTGGAACAGGCACAAGAGCTGGCCGACTACCATACCGAGTTGGATGGCTTGACTAGCGTAGTGGTCGACGTCAACGAGATTTACAACGAGTTTTCGACTGGCACGCCCGATCCTACCGGCATCCGCGATTTTGTGCGTATGGTGTATCGCCGCAGTTCGGGCCGACTCAAATACCTGACCCTCTTTGGACGTGCATCTGCCGATTTCCGTAATATCATGGGATATGGCCAGAACTTTGTGCCTTGTTATGAGACTTTTGCTGATCCGCACCATGAATTGAGCTTTTGCGCCGACGACTATTATGCTTTGATGGACAATAACGAGGGTTCCAACTGCGAAGGTAAGGTGGATATCGGTGTGGGCCGTATCTCGGTTTCGACGGTTGAGGAGGCTGAGACGGTGTTGCGTAAGATCCGCCATTTCAACGACCTGATAGCTTCACATGGCGAATGGAAGAACGACGTCATCTTTTGCGCTGATGACGAAACGCTGAGTTATGTGGAGAATACGGAGACTATATACAGGATGCTGGATACGATCTGCCCGTCGCTTACGGCCAAGAAAGTGTATTGTGGCGCCTATCCCGTGGTCAATACCTCAAACGGCGTTGAGATTCCTGGCGCCAACCGCGATTTGATGGATGCCTTTGACAAAGGAGCATTGGCCATGCTTTACACGGGTCATGGCGGTGTGAGAGGCCTGACGGGCGATAATGTGTTTACCAATGCCGACATCGCAGCGCTCAACAATTACGACAAGATGCCTTTCGTTTATACCGCCACTTGCGAGTTCACCAAATATGACAATCCTCTGTTGGTCTCTTCGGGCGAGTTGATGATGTTGAATCCGAACGGAGGATGTGTGGCCTTGTTCACGGCCTGCCGTCCCACCTATGGAAACCATAACATCTTGCACTCAAAGGCATTGGTGAAAGTGCTCACCCAGCGGGATGAAGATGGGCTGCCGCTGCGGTTTGGTGACATCGTCAGGATGACAAAATGCAATCCTGATAACTATTCCAGCAATCCAATGGTTAATTTAAACATCCGTTTTGTGTTCATGGGCGACCCGGTGTTGCGTTTCCCCTTGCCTCATGAGGAAGTGGAAGTGAGAACAATCAACGGCGCGGCCATTGGAAGCAGCGATGACCTTCAATTGCATGCCATGAGCATGGTAACTGTGGAAGGTGTCGTCAAGAAGATTGACGGAACGGTTGATAACGGTTTCAATGGCACCTTATGGGCCCGATTCTTCGACAAGAAGGCTAAGGTCCAGGTGAAGTTCAATAGCGCCTCTCCGAGATATGTGTATTACCATAAGGATGTGCTCTACCAAGGGAAGGTCAGCGTGAACAACGGTAGGTTCAGCCTCTCGTTCCAGGTGCCCAAGGATATAGACCAAGAAGGCGGAGTGCCGAGATTCACCTTCTATGCCTATGATTCCATCAACAATGTCGATGCTATGGGCAAGTACGATAACTTGTCGCTGGGTGGTATCGATCCCTCGGCCGTGGCTGATGACGAAGGACCTAAGATTCATTTCTATTGGAATTCGCCCGAGTTTGTTGATGGCCAGTCGGTGGAACGCCAGGGCGTGCTTTGCGCCGACCTTTATGACGCCCAGGGCATCTATCACTACGGTTACAGCTTAGGTCGCGATATCGTGCTGAACAGCAATCTTATGGGTTACAATAGTATGGTGCTGAACGACAACTTTGAGCCTGCACTCAACGATTACAGACGGGGTAGGGTGACACTCCCCATCTCCGATTTGAAGCCAGGCACCTACGATTTTAACCTCAAGGTTTGGGACACCCAAGACAACGCTTCGGAGGCCAGCCTTTGGTTTGTTGTCGACGAAGACCTCTTCCTCTCACAAGTGCACAACTATCCGAATCCTTTCTCAGAAGAGACTTATATCACCATGACCCATGTCGGCGAAGATGGTAACTTTGACGTCGACATCGAGATCTTTGATATCATGGGCCGTCAGGTGGCCCATGTCAATCGTAAGGTCAGTGCCACAAACGGCGTGATTGAGCCCTTGCGATGGGGTGGCTACGACCAATATGGTCAAGCCCTGCGTTCAGGTGTGTATCTCTATCGTCTCACCCTTACTGACGAGGATGGATACTTCCGGACAGTGAGCCAGAAAATGATAATCGAAAGATGAACTGAAAAAATTTTTTCAGTTGATACAATAAGACAATGGAAATAACGTTATTTTTGCAATTTTAAACAAAGTACCTGATATGAAAGTCAAGAAATTTCTTGTTGCCGCTTTGATGATGGTCGCGGCTACCTCTTTTGGACAAAACAACAATGTTATCGGACAGGATTACAGCGTGTCGCCCAATGTCATTACGACCGCAGTGCCTTTCGTCTCTATCGCACCTGATGCCCGTGGCGGTTCAATGGGCGATTGTGGCGTGGCTACCAATCCCGATGTTTATTCCATGCATTATAACCCCGCCAAGTATGTCTATATGAAGGATAAGTTCAGCGCGGGTTTAGGTTTTAGCCCCTGGCTGATCAATCTGGTGCCTGATATGCACTTGGCATATCTGGCTGCCGCCTACAAAATCAACGAGCGTTCTGCCGTGGCAGGTACCTTGCGTTATTTTGACTGCGGTGAAATCAATTTCAGGGACAGCTACAACCAGGATCAGGGTACCTATAGCCCCAATGAATGGGCTATCGATGCCACTTATTCCCGTATGCTGGGTGATTACCTGTCGGGCGCTGTCGCTGGCCGTTTCATCTATTCCAACTTGAATGCCCAAAATGGTAGCGACTACGGCCGTCCAGGCATTTCTGTTGCCGCCGACGTGGCTGTCTACTACAAGAGACCCGTTGAATGGTTCAGCAACATGGATGCCGATTTCGCTTGGGGCGCCGCTATCACCAACATCGGTAGTAAGATCAGCTATAATGGCTCGTCAGACCGTCGTGATTTCATCCCGACCATGCTCCGTGCCGGTGCCTGCTTGGATCTTGAACTCGACGAATACAATTCGTTGGCTTTCACCGCCGAATTGACCAAACTGTTGGTGCCTACGCCTCCGGTCCTTTCCAGAGACTCCGTCGGTAATCCTATCATCAACGATGATGGCAGCTATCAGATCGCCTATGGTTACGACAATAACGTTTCTACCGTGGCTGGTATGATTCAGTCGTTCTACGATGCTCCTGGCTGCGGCTACGACTCCTATACGGGCGAGCTGGTTCAATACGGCAAGGCTTATGAAGAGCTCTGCGAGATCAATGTCGGCGTGGGTGTTGAGTATTGGTACAACAACGTGTTTGCAGTGCGTGCCGGTTATTTCAACGAGACGGCCCTGAAAGGCAACCGTAAGTACGTCACTCTTGGTGCCGCCCTTCAGTACAATGTGTTTGGCCTGGATGTCTCCTACCTCGTTCCGGTGAACACCGTTGCAGGTAGCAATCCTCTGGAGAACACGGTGCGTTTCAATCTGACCTACAACATGGGTAGAAAGAAGGATTGATCCTATCGTCATGAAACAAAAAAGGCGGCTAATAGCCGCCTTTTTTTTGTTTGTTAGAATATCTGTTTAGAAGATCAGTGCAAGTAACACGTACAACCAGTGGGCTGCGATGCCAGCGCAGAGGCCGCCGATGGTGTGTGCCCCGATGGCCTTGCCGATGAGCTTGCGGTAGCCAAGGCTGTCGAGCATGGCAGCATGGGTGCTGAGGAAACCACTCCAGCACATGCCGATGGCGGTAAACACGGCGATGGCGTTGTTGTCGATGATGCCCTCGGTGATGAAACGTGGCACCAGACCGATGGCGGCGCCCACAGCACCAAGAGCGGTCATGGGGAAGGAGATCAAGGCGCCGTCTTTGAAACCGAAGAGCCATTCGAAGATGAAGTTGACCTTGTTGGCTGCCCAGCTGATGACGGGTACACCTTCGTATGCTACGCCAAGGTACTCGCCGTTGCTGCCTGATGCGCCAAAGGTGAGCATCATCACTATGGTAGAGATGCAGAGCACACCTGGGATGATGGCGAAGCCGATACTGACGCCGTCCTTGCCGCCGTCAAGCAACGAGTTGAGGAAACGCATGAACACGCCACCTTCGCTCTTGAAGGAGATCTGCTGCTCGTCGCCGCCAAACTCCTCGTCAACAGGTGTGTCCAGCTCAGGGTAGGCTTTCAAGGTAGAGCGTTGCATCAAACGGGTTGAGACGATACTGCCGATGACGGCACCTGCCACACCGACCAAGGCGCCTTTGCCGAAGCCCAGACCCGTCATGAAGGCCACGACGACCAAGCCCATGCCGAACGCTGTGCCGAAATTGGTCAGAGAGACGAGTTGGTACTTCTTGAAGTAACGGTTGAAGTTCTTGTCGTGTGCCAAGGTGATGATGGCGGGGTTGTCGCTCAAGAAGGTCATGATAGCACCCAGAGCGGCCACGCCAGGCAGGTTGTAAAGCGGCTTCATCAATGGGCGCAAGAGGTTCTCCAAAAGACGTACCACGCCGAACTCGGTGAGCAGCTTGCTGATGGCGCCCATAAGCACGCAAATGGCCATGATGTAGAACACGGTCTCCAACAGCAGGTGATAGGCCGTCTGCATGAAGGTGTTCAGCATCTTGGGCAGGGTCATCTTATAGGCCAACAGTCCAAAGAAGGCGAAGAAGATGATGAGGAAGACAATGGCTTCAAAGCTACGCTTGGTAGTGAAACGCAACGGCCTTTTCAGTTTCTCTTCAATTCTCTTGAAAAGTGTCTCCACCCTATCGTGATAGTTTAGGGTGTTACGCTTGATGGTGTTGTATTTTGTTTTTGCCATAGCGGATTAGTTTTTCTTGATGTTGAGCAGGTTGATTTTCCAGGTGAGGCCAAGGTTGGCTTGGAACTTGCTGACACCGTCCACGCTGGTATGTGAGCCGCAGAGGTGGAGACGGATGTTGCGGTCGCCTAAGGGATAGTATTCAAAGCCGATGCTCTCGAAGTCAACCTTTTTACCAGGGGTCACATACTGGTCGTAAGCTTCAGTGTTGGGCAACTGGGCTTGGTTGAAGTCGTAACCGGCTTTAGCGAAGACGATCCATTTCTTTCCGATGTCGACACCGATGCCGTAGATGGCGGTGATGTCTTGGCCAAAGAACTTCTCTTGCTCAAACGATGCTCGGTTGATGACGTCGAGGTACATCTCCACGCCTTTGAATTGCAACTTGTTGCCCAAAGCAATGTAGTTGATGAACTTGCCAGGTTGGTATTCAATCATGTTGACGGAATAGGCCGTCTTGAAGATACCGTAGTTGCCGTACCACATCAGGTTGTAGGCGTAGATGCTCTGCATGGCCTGGTTGATGAAGGGCGAGTTACACATCTGAACAAGGAAATGGTTCTTTCCCGAGTTGTCCTTGTAATTTAAGGAAGCGCCCACCTCGTAGCAGCATACGGTGTTCCAAAACTCGGTGCCATAATAAATATCAATGGGGTTGGAATCGTATTCCCAGCCGCCAATGGCAACGACCTGCTTACCGGCCGATAGGAAGAGGTTGTCGGTAAAGTTCCAATTGAGATAGGCCCAGTCGGTACCTTGGAAGAAAGTGTTGGCAAAGCCGATGTTGGGTGCGTTGATGCGCTGACGCAGATGGTAGCTGAACTTGCTGCCGATGGTGCCGTCCAAGGCCACGACCAAGTATTTGCCCGCGAAGCCGTGGTCCCACGAGGGCGCAACAGTGTCGTGCTCAGGGTGGTAGTCGACGGTAAAGTCGGCACGGGTGTTCAGGTGCAGGTTGTCCAAGGTGACAAATGGCTTGTTCTCTTGTGAAAAGGCCTGCAGAAAGGCGAAAACGGATAAAAAGGTGAGGAGTAACGCTTTTCTCATACACAAATAAATTTGCTGCAAAGGTAAGAATTAAAAGTGTTGGGATTGGCGTTTGTGGCAACAAAAAAAACGGGGCGGATGACTCCGTCCCGTTGTGGGGTAGTATTGAAGGCATGTCATGCAGAGGCTTTGGCCGAGTGTATCTATGCCTTCGACGCCTTAGCAAACTTCGATGGTCTGCATGGCCTGCTTCTTCTCTTCGACGGTCACCTTCGGGATGATGATGTCGAGGATGCCGTTTTCGACCTTGGCGCTGATCTGCTCCTTGTGGATGTCCTCAGGCAGCATCACCGTCTGGCGGAAGTGTTCGACCGAGAACTCGTGACGCAGGTAGCGCATTTCTTCCTTCTTCTCGTTCTTTGTTTCCTTGACCATCTCGACGACGAGGTTGCCTTCGGCATCGATGCTCAACTTGACGTCTTCCTTGGTGAGACCAGGGATGCAGAGTTCAAGTTTGTAGTTGTCTTTCGTCTCCATGATGTTCATGCGGGGCGTTGAATACGTTATGTCGTTCCAGTTCATCAGTTCGTTGAACAGAGTAGGCATAAAGTCTTGATTTCTTCTAGTTACTAACATGGTTTTGATCTCCTATTTTTTAGTTGTTTATTTGATTTCGATTGACGACTCCATCTAGTCAAATTCTTTGCCAAGGCTAAAACTGGGTTAAAAACCGTGTTTTTGCTGACAAAATTTCCGATTATAGGTAATTATGTGCAAATAATTATGACAAAATTTCCGAAAATAGGGTAAAAACCTATCGTTTTATTCCGTACTTTTGCCGTCCGAAAACGAGCATTTAACCTTGTTAGATAAGTTGAGATCATGGAAGAAAAACTGTTCAATAAGAATTATCTCTGCCTTTGTGCGGCTAATTTCCTGTTTTTCTTCTCGTTCTACCTCTTGCTGCCCGTGTTGCCTTTCTTTATAATGGAGAAATATCAGGCGGGCAATGCGATTATCGGAACGGTCATCTCTTGTTACACGCTGGCTACTTTGGTGGTACGTCCTTTCTCGGGCTATATGATGGACACTTTCAAACGTAAGCCTTTGTATTTGTTGGCATTGTCCATCTTTACGGCGGTGTTTGTCGGCTATCTCTTTGCCGCCACTATCACTATCTTGATTATCATCCGCATTGTTCACGGCTTGGCTTTCGGCCTCACCTCGGTGGGAGGCAATACCTTGGTCATTGACGTGGTGCCGTCGGAGCATAGGGGAGAGGGTATCGGCTATTATGGTGTGGCCAACAACATCGCTATGGCTGTAGGTCCGATGACGGGCTTGTTTGTATATGAACATTTCAGCTTCAATGCTATCTTCATGGGTTGCATGGCTTGCAGTCTGTTGGCGGCTTTGTTTGCATCAAGGATTCAGACTAAGGTAAGACCGCCCGTCAAGCGTCCTCCGATCTCCTTGGACCGTTTCATCTTGTTGAAAGGTTTACTGGCGGGCATATCGTTTACCTTGTTGGCCTTCGCCTATGGTCAGATCTCCAATTATATCGCTCTTTATGCCAAGGAAATGGGCCTGACGATCAGCAGCGGCTTATTCTTCTCGGTGTATGCCGTCGGCCTTATCGCCTCTCGGCTTTTTGCTGGCAAGATGGTTGATAAGGGCAAGGTGACGCAGACTATCGCCTTAGGTTTGGGTATCGTTGTGCTCGCCATGTTCGGACTAGGTATGTGCCATCATTGTAATGCCTTGGGCTCGGAATACACGGCAACGGCATTCCTTTTGATTGCCTTGTGCTGCGGTTTGGGATTTGGTTTGGCCTTCCCGTCCTTTAATGCCTTGTTCATCAACCTGGGCACCAACGCGCAACGTGGCACCGCCACATCCACCTATCTCACCACTTGGGACCTAGGTCTTGGCATCGGCATCTTCTCGGGCGGCATGCTTGCTGAGCATTTCTCGTTCTCGGCGGCTTATCTGGTAGCCTCCGCCTCGGTGCTGGTGTCGCTCATCTTTTTTGTTGTTATTGTGACGCCTCATTATCATAGAAATAAACTCCGCTAATGCAGCCCGTCCTTCCCATAGTCCTGCTTCGTGATGCCACATCAGATGACGCGCCTTTCATTGCACGTGTGGTGTTGGCAGGTATCGATATGCTTGACATAGATGCTACCCTTCCTGATGAGCAGCATTCTATCTATGAGCACTTGATGGATATTTGCCGCATGAACGACACCTTATATAGTTTCTGCAATACACGCATTGCCGAGATTGATGGCCATCCGGTGGGCGCATTAGTGGCTTACGACGGCGCTCGCTATGCTGCCTTGCGCGCCAAGACTTTCGGCCTCGTGCAACAGACTTCAGGCATGGACTTGAGCCGCAACGCGATGGAAACCGGTTCAGGTGAATTCTATCTTGACAGCATGGCGATTCTTTCCGATTACAGAGGCATCGGCATTGGAAAAAAGCTGATACGTGACCGCATGGATTATGCCTTGCGCAATGGTTTTCATAAGGTTACCTTGCTTGTCGACAAGGATAAACCGCGTTTGCAAAGTTATTATGAAAGCGAAGGGTTCGCTTTCGGTGAGGAAATGTTTGTGTTTGGGGCTTGGTATAATAAGTTGGAGAAAAATCGGGAGAAATAAGGATTTTTGTTACTTTTGTCCCAATTAAAACTGTTTTTCGATGAAGAAACTCCTTCTCTTTGCCCTTATTCTGGCTTCTCTTCAGCTTTCCGCCCAGCAAATGCTTGTCGGATCATACAACATTCGCTACAAAAACGCCAACGACAGTATCCAAGGCGAGGTTTGGGCCAAGCGTTGTCAGGTTATCTGCGACCAGGTGAACTTTATGGCGCCCGATGTCTTTGGCACGCAGGAAGTGCTATGGTCGCAACTACAGGACATGAAACATGCCCTCGATGGCTATGATTATATCGGTGTCGGACGTGATGACGGAAAACGGGCTGGCGAGCATGAGGCCATCTTTTATAAGAAAAGAAAACTGCGCCTTCTTGACCATGGCGATTTCTGGCTGAGCGAGACACCTGACAAACCCGGCTTGGGCTGGGACGCGGTCTGCATCCGTATTTGCACATGGGGTAAATTTGTCGTAAAAACGCAGAAAGAACAACGAAACGGAATGTTCAATCGGAAGAAATCTGAGCCTGCCGTGGAGTTCTATTTTTTCAACCTCCATATGGACCATGTGGGTGTGGTCGCACGTCGCGAAGCGGCTAAGCTTGTGGTGCAGCGCATACGCGAGATGGCGGAAGGGACCCCGGTCATTCTCACAGGTGACTTCAACGTTGACCAAAACGATGAAATCTATACCATCTTTACCGAGTCGGGCCTGCTGAAAGACACCTTCGATGCAGCCCGCATCCGTTTTGCAGAGAATGGCACATTCAACGCTTTCAAGACCAATTATTACACCACAAGCCGTATCGACCATGTCTTTGTGTCGCCTGCCACGACAGTAGAGGCCTATGGCGTCTTCACCAACAGCTATTGGACCCCTGATGAGGACCCGGACAACACCATAAAGGCCTCCGATGCGCCGCAGCAGATCTCATTCGACACCTACATTCGGCACAATCCCTCGGACCATTATCCGGTGTTTGTGAAAGTCAAGCTTTGATTTTTCGCCTCCTGATCTCGCTCCATGTCTGTAGCACCACTGAGATGATAATCAGCGCGATGCCGATGCAGAACGAGAAATTCAACTCCTTGTACTCACTGAAGATGAACATGGAGAGGATGATGCTATACACAGGCTCCAGGTTGTAAGTGAGATTGACCGTGAAGGCAGGAATCTTTTGCAATACGATGATTTGCAGTAGGCATAGGCCGATGGTGCAAACGACGACCATGAAAGCGAGGTAGGGATAGTCCAAGCCAACGGGATAGAGTCGCCCGATGGGGATGAACATATTATATAAAGGTATGAGGCAAGTCAAGCCGATGAGGCCACCGACCATCTCCCAAAGCAGCATGTTCTTGGCTTCGTAGTGCTTGCCTACGCGCTGGTTGGCGATGGCAAACAAGGCGTACAAGGCAGAAGAGACCACACCCAGGGCAATGCCTAGGCGGTAGCGTGCATCGAATTGGAAGATGAGGTAGATGCCAAGTATGGTGAAAAGACTGAACAAAAACTCACGTCCCGAGAATCTATGCTTGTTGATGATGGGCTCAAACAGGGCTGTGAAAAACCCAACCAAGGAGAAACACACCACGCCGATGCTGACATTGGAGGCCTTGATTGAGGCATAGAAAAACACCCAATGTAGGCACAATAACATACCTACGCCCCCCATTTGCAGTTTGTCCATAATACGGTAACGGTTCAAATCCTTCCTGATGGCTAGGAAAGCCCACATCAACAAGGCTGCTGCAGCCATGCGCCACCATACCAAGATGGCGGAATCCAAGGTGATGAGTCGCCCCAACACGCCTGTGAATCCGGCGATGAAGACAGAGAGATGCAGCAGCAGATAGTCCTTTTTCATGGCTTTCTCCTTTGACGCACGGCCTCGAAGGTGACGATGGCGGTGGTCACCGACACGTTGAGCGAGTCGGCGATGCCGTTCATGGGGATGATGATATTTTGGTCGGCGGCTTCGACCCAAGCATCGGAGATGCCGGTGGCCTCGGTGCCCATCACGAGTGCAGATGCCTTTCGGAAGTCGGCGTCAAGATAGTCGATGGAGGCCTTGAGGTAGGTGCAGTAGATGGTGATACCGTTCTTTTTCAGCCAGCTGATGCATTCTTCGGTTGAGCAGGCATAGACAGGCACGCTGAAGATGCAGCCGATGCTGGCACGGATGGCATTGGGGTTATATAGGTCGGTTGCGGGGTCGGCCACGATGACGGCATCGACGCCTGCGGCATCGGCGGTACGCATCACGGCGCCGAGATTGCCCGGCTTTTCTACCGTTTCCAATACGATGATCAATGCGTCTTTTCTTGGCTTGAACTCGTTGAGGCTTTTGTATTTGGGTATGGCCACGGCCAGCAGCCCGTCGCTGCCTTCGCGGTAGGCGATCTTGTCGAACACCTCTTCAGTGACGGTCTCGATGAACTCGGCTTTGATGGCGAGCGGCCCACGCAGCAACGACTCGCAGACATACAACTGCTCAATCACGAAGCCGCACTTTTGAGCGCGCTCAATCTCGCGCTGCCCTTCGATGAGGATGCGGTTCTGCTCGCGACGTTCTGCAGCTTTCTGTAGTTTGACGAGATTCTTGATTTTAGGGTTTGTCTTGCTGGTAATCATTGCTTTTTTCCTTTCATTTGCGACAACACCAATCCGAATACCACAAGCAGGATGCCTATGATTTTATTTGCCGTCAGTGCCTCGTGGATGATAAAGTAACTGAAGATGGCCGTGAAAACGGGGATCAGGTTGGAATAGACATTGGCTCGTGAAGCGCCCAGCCTGCTGAATGTGAATGCCCATAAAGAGTAAGCGACGGCGCTGCAAAACACACCCAAACAGATCAAGGGGACGATATAGCCTCCTATATTGGCGAAGTTGGATGGCTCAAAACGCTCCATGATGACAACCATCGGTGCGAAATACAACATTCCGATGATGTTTTGCACCCAGGTGATGGTCAATGGCTTGTATAATTTCGTCAACTTGATGAGCGCGATGGAATAACCCACGGCCACCAAGACGGCACCGAAAAGCAAAAGGATGCCTTTCGGTGAGGCGATGAATTCAAGGTCTTTGTTGAGCAGCATGACGATGACACCGACGAAGGAGACGATGAAACCGACGATGTTCATTGGTGTCAGATGCTCTTTCAAGAAAATGCGTGCTGCTACAGGCGTGACTAAAGGTATCAATGCGATGATGCCGGATCCGATGACGGGGGAGGTGTTCTTCAGTCCGTAGCCTTCAAAGATGAAGTAGAGAAAAGGCTCAAACATGGCCGCCAAGGCAAAGAGCCCCAAGTGCTCCTTTTTGACGTTTTCGTTGAGGTGGAAGACGAAAAGTATGGCCGTGAAGAATATTGTTGCAATAAAAAGGCGCAAAAAGATTGTCGCTGTGGGGTTGAGGTTTTGGTAGACTTGTGTCGACCAAACAAACGACATTCCCCAGAAAATCATGGCGATAACGCCGGCGAGATGAACTATGTAGTTCCTGTTTTTCATGCTGCAAAATTACAGTTTTTTGAGATTGTTTTTCAAAAGTGGAGTATTTCGGCAAGGTTTTTGTAGTTTTGCGGGGTGAAAATGAAAGTAAATTAAAGTCTAATAATTAAAAATCTAGTGAAATGAAAAAGTTAAGTTTGATTTGCATGACGGTTCTGGCAGTATTTGCAATGGCTTCTTGCCGTGGTCCCCGTGGTCCACAGGGTCCTGCCGGCAATGATGGCAACGCCAATGTGGTCTCTTCCACGGTGACGGTTCACTCCGATGATTGGGAGTGGGTCAACAACTGCCAATGGATGGTTGAGATCGACTATCCCGCCATCAACAACAATGTCTACAACTATGGTGCGGTGCTCGTTTATATGAGCGTTGGCGATACTTGGTCGCAAGTGCCGTTGACCTACTACTATCAGGACACGTTTACCAACGATCAAGGTCAGCAAGAAGTCATCAACTGCGAGGCTTCCATCGAAGTGTCTACTTTGAAAGACGGTGGTGTGCGCCTCTTCTGGACTGAGAGCGACTTCTATGATGGCATGCGTCCCGGCAAGCACGATTTCAAGATCGTGGCCATTGAAGCCTCGGTGTTTAGCAACCGCAGCGATGTCGACTACAGCAGCTACGAGGCCGTGAAGACCGCCTTCCAACTGGCTGACTGATAAATTATAACGGTGGTTAAAGATGTAGAGACGTAGCGCGCTACGTCTCTACTTTTTTATTGCATGGCCAACGAGAACCACATGAAACCGATGTAGCCTAAGGTGAGGAAAGCGCCTTCCCAACGTGAGATCTTTCGTCCTTTGCCTGTGAAGACGAACAAAAGCATGAGAATGTTAGCTGCAAAGAGAATCATGAGTTGCTGGTTCATCATGGGCTCGAAAGGCAGCGGCGTGATGATGGAGCTGACACCTAACACCAAGAAGATATTCAAGATGTTTGAGCCTAATACATTGCCAATGGCGATGCCCGAATTTTTTTTCAAGGCAGCCACAATGGAGGTAATGAGCTCGGGTAACGAAGTGGCCGTGGCGACTACGGTGAGTCCGATGGTGCTATCGCTCATACCCCAGTTGTGGGCAAGGATTTGGGCATTGCGAGAGACCAACTCGCCGCCTACATATAGTCCAACGATGCCTGTCACGAGAGCAAGGATGGTCTTGCCCCATGGCATGGCTTCCTGCACGTTCTCTGTTTCTTCTTTTGGATCGTTTTTTAGCATGGTCAGCAGCAAATAGGCGAAGCCCATTAGCAAGAGGGCGATGCCTTCAATCCAGTTGATGGTACGGGCCTGTTTTGTGAAGAAATAATTCGCCATCAATGTGATGGCGAGTGTGGCGACAAATCCTGCTGGAATATCGCGACGGATGGAGATGCGGTTCACGTCGATAGGCCAGATGAGGGCACTCACTCCAAGGATGAGGAGTATGTTCATCGTGTTGCTGCCGATGATATTGCCGATGGCAAGGCCGGGGTTGCCTTTCGCACACGAAAAAACGTTGACAATCATCTCGGGTAACGAGGTGCCGAAGGCCACAATAGTCAGTCCAATGATGAGCGGCGACAGCTTGGCACGGATGCCCACGCTGGTGGCTCCGTTGACAAGCCAGTTGGCGCCTAAAATCAAGGCGACAAAGCCGACGATGAGTAATAATAAAGGTATTAGCGATGCCATCTTAAACGTTGTAATTTCTAGCTCCAAAAATCTTGCTTCCTACCCGCACCAAAGTTGCGCCTTCCTCCACGGCAATGGGATAGTCGTCCGACATGCCCATCGAAATCTCTTTGAACTGTGGCTGGCCTGCGAAATACTTGGCCTTCAAGGTGTCGAAAATCTCTTTCAGGTGTTTGAATTCCTTGCGGACTTCATCCATGTCTTCTGTGAAGGTGGCCATGCCCATCACACCACAAATGCGCACATTATCCATTTGTTTGAACTCATCCGACTCAAGCAGCTGTCGGGCTTCGTCCAAATCAAGGCCGAATTTGGTCTCTTCTTGGGCGATGTGGAATTGCAGCAGGCAATCCACCACGCGGTCGTGTTTCTTGGCTTCCTTGTTGACGGCCTCCAAGAGGTTGGCCGAGTCGATGCTGTGGATGAGCGTGACGAAGGGGATGATGTATTTGATTTTGTTGGTCTGCAAGTGGCCGATGAAGTGCCATTGGATGTCGGCGGGCAGCACCTCATGTTTGTCGCGCATCTCAAGGGCGTGGTTTTCGCCAAAGATACGCTGTCCTGCGTCGTAGGCTTCCTGCAAGTCGCTGACGGGCTTGGTCTTGCTGACGGCCACCAAAGTCACTGACTTGGGTAGCGTCGCTCTGATTTTTTCCAAGTTTTCCTTAATCATTTTGTCATGAATTAAAATCGTGCAAAAATACTGAATTTCCTAAAATCAACAATTATTATATATACAGCACAATAATCTCGACCTTTTTAGGTTATTAATAGTGTAATTTCAATCTTAGAGTTAAACGACATGAAAAAATCAGTTTTTATCCTCGCGTTATTGTGCGTCATCACTTTGATGTCCGCCTGCAAAAAAGAACCATCAATCACACAAGGCGTGTATGGCACTGTAATAGAACGTTACGGTGACTGGATGCCTGGCTCAACCGCCGACCATGGCGAGAGACCTATCGCTTGCGATGTGTATGTTTACGAATACACTATGTTATCGGACTTCGGTGGCGCTGTTTCCGTTCATTATCCCATTGACGCTATGCCCAAGCCGTTTGTGGCCAAGACCACGTCGAACGCCAAAGGCTTTTACGAAATCAATCTCGCTCCTGGCACATACTCGATATTTTTATTAGAGGAAGGGAAACTGTATGCAAACGGAGGCGATGCCTACGGTGGCATCAATCCCATAACAATCAATTCAGACGAAAAGTTGGAAAGACAACTTGTCCTCGATCACGCGGTATATTGATAACACTGAATGAAAGAAAAACCGAAGCCGCGCCCAAACAGCGTGGCTTCGTTGTTTTTATCAATTCAACGATTAAACATTTCAACAAATCGAAGATTCAACGAAAGTTAATTCAACATATTTTCCTATTTTTGCACCCAAATTTTTGGAAATTATGTTTGAAGGATTAAGTGAAAAACTAGAACGCTCTTTTAAAGTCCTTCGAGGACAGGCTTTTATCACGGAAGTCAATATTGCCGACACGATGAAAGAGATCCGTCGCGCCCTCTTGGACGCTGACGTCAGCTATAAGATTGCCAAAGATGTCACCAACAACATCAAGGAGAAGGCCCTCGGCCAAGAGATCCTAACCTCGGTGAAGCCTGGTGAGATGATGGTCAAGATCGTCCACGACGAGTTGGCCGAACTGATGGGTGGCGAGGCTGTCGACATCAACCTGAAAGGTCAGCCGAGCATCATCTTGATAGCAGGTCTTCAGGGTTCTGGTAAGACCACTTTCTCAGCCAAGTTGGCCTCCTATCTGAAACGCAAGCGCAGCAAGCAAGTCTTGCTGGTGGCTGGTGACGTGTACCGTCCTGCCGCTATCGAGCAGCTGAAGGTTTTGGGTCAGCAGGTGGAGGTTGAAGTCTATAGCGAGGAAGGCAACAAGAACCCTGTGCAGATTGCGCAGAACGCCATCAACCACGCCAAGAGTCAAGGCAAGAACGTGGTCATCATCGATACCGCCGGTCGTCTGGCCGTCGATGAGGAGATGATGAACGAGATTGCCAACATCAAGGAGGCTGTGAAGCCGCATGAGACCTTGTTTGTGGTCGACTCGATGACGGGTCAGGATGCCGTGAACACGGCTAAGGCTTTTAATGACCGTCTCGACTTCGACGGCGTGGTGCTGACCAAGTTGGACGGCGACACCCGTGGCGGTGCGGCCCTCACCATTCGCACGGTGGTGGAGAAGCCCATCAAGTTCGTAGGTATCGGCGAGAAGATGGATGCCTTGGATGTGTTCCATCCCAAACGTATGGCCGACCGTATCCTCGGCATGGGCGACATCGTCTCTCTCGTGGAACGTGCCCAGGAGCAATTCGATGAGGAAGAAGCCCGCAAATTACAGAAGAAACTTGCTAAAAACGAGTTCAACTATAACGACTTCCTGAAACAGATACAACAAATCAAGAAGATGGGTAACCTGAAGGATCTCGCTAGCATGATTCCCGGCATGGACAAGGCCATGAAGGGCGAAGAGATCGACGATGATGCCTTCAAGAGCATCGAGGCCATCATCTATTCGATGACCCCGCAGGAACGCGAGAACCCGAAGCTACTCAACGGCACGCGCCGCAAACGCATCGCCGATGGTAGTGGCACTAGCATCGTTGAGGTGAACCGTCTCGTTAAACAGTTTGAGGAGACCTCGAAGATGATGCGCATGATGACCACCGGTGGTGGTAAAAAGATGTTGCGCATGGCTGGAGCAATGAAACGCAGATAAACTTTAATACACTATGGATAACAAGATAATCGACGGCAAAGCCGTTTCCGAACAGATTAAGAAAGAAATAGCCGCTGAAGTGGCAGATATGATCGACCATGGCATTGCAGCTCCGCATCTGGCGGCTGTCATCGTGGGCGAAGATGGAGCCAGCAAGACCTATGTGGCTTCGAAGGAGAAAGCCTGCCATTCGGTAGGTATGACTTCTTCGGTGTATCGTCTTCCTGAGAGCACGACCGAGAAAGAGATGCTCGACATGGTGGAGTTCCTGAACAACGACTCCGAGATTGATGGCTACATCATCCAACTGCCCTTGCCGAAGCATATTGATGAGAACAAAGTCATCAATGCTATCAAACCTTCAAAGGACGTGGATGGTTTCACCAGCGTCAACGCGGGTCGTATGCAACTGGGCCATCCTTGCTTTATTCCTGCCACGCCCAATGGCATCATGGAGCTCATCAAGCGTTCTGGCGTCGAGACGGTGGGAAAGAACGTGGTGGTGCTGGGCCGTTCCAACATCGTGGGCACGCCTATGTCCATCCTGATGTCGCGCAAGGGCATTGACGCTACCGTAACTATGTGCCACAGCCGCACCAAGAACCTGCCCGAGATTGCCCGTCAGGCTGATATCCTAATCGCCGCCATCGGAAAGCAGGGCTTCGTGACTGCCGATATGGTGAAACCTGGTGCTGTGGTCATCGACGTGGGTATCCACCGCATCGAAGACGCTTCCAGCCCGAAGGGTTATAAGATTATGGGCGATGTGGACTATGACGAGGTCTACAAAGTGGCCTCCAAGATTACCCCCGTTCCAGGTGGCGTAGGTCCCATGACCATCGTGTCGCTGCTGCAAAACACCTTGAAAGCCGCCAAAGGCGAGGTCTATCCCAAATGATGATGAGAAGGGCACTACTGGTCGGCTTGGTACTGCTTACCCTCCTCGTTCATGCTCAAGAGGAAGGCAAGGCGGGCTTTACCCCATTGTTTACCCCTGTTCTGAAGTCGGAGTTGCCTGAAGAGGTGAAAGAGACCTCGGGACTCTTTTTCCATAACGGCCGCCTTTGGACCCACAACGACAGCGGTGGTAAGCCTATCCTGTTTGCCCTCGACACCACGTCTTTTGAGGTGGTACAGAGAATCACGCTCTCCCATGCCAAAAACAAGGACTGGGAAGATGTTTGCACCGATGGCGAGAATGTGTATGTCGGCGATTTCGGCAACAACAAGGGCAAAAGGAAAAACCTGAGAATCTACACTTTCCCGCTATCAACCCTCCCGGCAGAAGGCGACGCCACCATTGATGTTGACTCTATTACCTTCCGCTTTGGTGACCAGACGAATTTTGTCCATAAGAAACAAGAGCATGACTACGACTGCGAGACCATGTTTGCTACAGGGGATTGTATCTATCTCTTCAGCAAGGGTTGGGCTACGGGGACAACCCGTATGTACCGCCTTCCGAAAACGCCTGGCGATTATGTGGCCGAAGTCGTCAATGGATTTGACTCACAGGGGCTGTTGACGGGCGCCGACTATGACAGGGAGAATCATATTCTTGTGTTGGTGGGTTATGTGAAGAATGTCTGGAAGCCTTTCATGTATCTCATCTTCGACTTCGACGAAGCTGGCGTGAAACTTAACAACCGTAGGTTTGAGATGCCGCAATTAACTGGCGCCCAAACCGAAGGCATATGTTTCTTCGATGACGGACGTTGCTTTGTCACCGCTGAGACCTCTCCAACAATGACTTCGAGGGTGTTTGTGGCTGATTTCCGCAAATGGATTGAGAAAGAGCTGAAAAACAAGAAACAGTGAAAAGGGTTATCCTCATAGTATTTGCTTTATTGTCGCTTGTATCCGTCGCTTTTTCGCAGCCGTCGAAGAAAGCTGTGAAAGCTTACGAGTCGGCAGAGGAGGCCTTTTTGAAACGTGACTACACAAAGGCTTACCAACACGTCCTCAAAGCCATCGTTGAAGACCCAAACTATGCCGAAGCCTGGCTGTTGGAAGGCGAGATTGGGATGGAAACCAAGGACTATGACATGGCCATACTGGGTTACGAGAAAGCATTGGCATGCGATTCGATGTTGTTTCCTCCTGCCGCCATCACCTTGGCTCGTCTATATGACGCCCAAGGAAACTACAAACGCGAGGCGGTATTGTTGCGTTGGTATCAGTCGAGGGCTTCGGGCAATGCAGCTAATGATGTAACAGTGTCCGAGCTGCTTGAGTTGGCAAGGTTTCGCGATGAGGCCATCAGTCATCCTGTAGCGTTCGACCCCGAGAATCTAGGTTCCGAGATCAACAGTGCTGACGATGAGTATGTCAACGCCCTGACGTTTTATGGCGACCATCTGCTGTTTACGCGAAAGATGAACCGAGGAAACGGGTATTATGAGGAAGAGGTTTTTGTGTCGCAAAAGGCTGATGACGGATGGACTATACCAGAGCCATTGTCGTTTGAGTCCTTCCCCGATGCTATTGACCCGGGTGCGGCTTTCCTTTCCGCCGATGGCTCGAAACTGTATCTGACAGGTTGCGGCTGGGGTCGCGAAAGCGGTTGCGACCTCTATGTGTCGCATTGGAGTGTGGATCAATGGTCGATGCCACGTAAGATAGAGGGTAGCATCAACACCGGTAGTTGGGAGTCGCAGCCCTGCGTGAGTGCCGACGGCAAGGAACTATACTTCGTTTCGCGGCGCAACGGCAATGCCGACATCTATTGTAGCCGGCGCAATGCCGACCGTAGCTGGGGCGAGCCACAGAATCTTGGGGCACCAATCAATACCAAAGGTTCGGAGATGGCTCCTTTCCTGCATCCCGATGGTCGGACGCTTTATTTCTCTTCCGACAAGCACATCGGAATGGGCGGATTCGACCTGTTCATGAGCCGTAGGGGAGAGGATGGCAGGTGGCAAGAGCCCGTCAACCTTGGTTTCCCCATTAATACCCAAGGCGACGAAATCAACTTCTTCGTGGCAGCAGATGGCAAAACGGCCTTCATCTCTTCGCAACGTGAAGGTGGTCAAGGCGGTTATGATATCTACACGTTTGAACTGCCCGAAGAAATCCGTTCCGACTCGGCCAACTATTTCTCCAACGTGGATGTAACTGAACTTTCACCAGGTGATGCCATTGTGCTTCAAAACATACAGTTTGAGTTTAACAGCTCTGCTTTGACAGGAGACTCCCAATCAGGTATTGAGATCCTTTCGAGGTTCCTCAAGCGTAATCCGGAACTAAGAGTTGAACTGGCTGGCCATACCGACGATGTGGGTAATGCTAACTACAATCTGAAGCTTTCATCCGACCGTGCTGAGGTTGTCCGTCAGGCTTTGATTGCTAGTGGGATTGAGGAAAACCGACTGACCGCTAAAGGCTATGGCGCCACCAAATCGTTGTGGCCCAACGACAGCGATGAACACCGTGCTTTGAACCGTAGAACAGAAATGATAATAATAGATTGAATATGAAGAAACTAACTCTGCTAATTGCTACTGCTATCTTGATGTCGGCTTGTGTGAAGACTAAGGAACCAACCCGTTTTTCGATTTTGGGCGATAGCTATTCCGCTTTCGACGGTTATGTTGATCCTGACACCAACGACCCGTATATTCATTATCCTCAAATAGGTGTGACTGGTATTGAGCAGATGTGGTGGCGTCAAGTGGCCGATTCGTTGAATTGGGTACTTGACCATAATAATTCGTTTTCGGGCTCTTTGGTCTGCAACTACGCTGACTTTGACGGTGGGAGTTATTATGCACCAAATTCCTTCATCCGTCGTATGAATAACCTGGGCAATCCTGATGTGATTTTCATCCTTGGCGCTACTAACGATGTGTGGAATGGAGCACCTTTCGGTGATTACGTTTATTCTGATTGGACCGAAGAACAACTTTGTTCTTTCCGTCCCGCATTGGCTTATATGCTTGACTTTCTGAAGAGGCAACATCCCCATGCCAAGCTGTATTACCTTCTTGAAACGAATCCTTGCCCGGGTGCCATCGATGCGGAAACGCGCTTGAATCTCATCGAATCGGTGCACCGTGTCACCTATCATTACAATGTTGACTGCGTTGATTTGTACGACATCCACAAGGAGTGGTGGCATCCTGATGTCGAAGGACAAAAAGGTATTGCCGACCAAGTGTTGGAGTATCTCTCAATGTCTGTGCTTTAATGCCTGAAACGGTAACGTACCGTCAGCTCGTCATTTGATGGGGTGGGCACGTCCCAATACGGTTTCTCTGACGTTGCGTCTGTCGAATCATTAGAGGCTGAGCCATTCGAATCATCATCCTCTTCATCGTCTTCTTCCCAATGGTATACCTCTTTTTGAGGTCCTTCTTTCCTTAGGAATATGGCCAGCAGAATGCCTATGAGTGCTCCGCTGAGATGGCCTTCCCATGAGATGTTTTGGGGTATGGCCAAAGATGGTATCATGCCCCAGATGAAGCTTCCGTAAAGGAACACCATGATGAGGGAGATGACAATGAGCATACGGTTGCCACGGATGAAGCCGCTGGTAATCAAGAACAAGTTGAGGCCATATACAAGGGCGCTTGCGCCGATATGTGTGGTACTTGGGTCGCCGATGCACCAAGTGAGCAGCCCGCTGCCCAAATAAGTGATGAGCATCACGCGGTTGGCGAGGCTGGGATAACAGTAGTATAAGGCTGTACCAAGAACAATGATGGGGATGGTATTGGAGAGCAAGTGCTCCCAGTTGCCGTGCAAGAAAGGCAGGGTGAAGATCCCGATCAACCCTCTTGCAGTGTGGGGCGTTATGCCGAAGCGCCCCAAATAGATCCCGAACGACCATTCGATCGTCTTCACTACCCACATTATTGTTACAATGATCAAGGGAATGACGAGGCTACCCAGAAACTTTTTTCTTTCTGCTTTGTTGTCCATGCCTATGGGTTCATCAAGAATCGTTCCGCTGCAAAGGTCGGAAATTTTGGCAGAGTAGCATAAAAAAAGCGTCCCTAAAGGAACGCTTTTTTGTGTATAGACCACTTTCCATTAAGGAAGGAACGGCATCTTGACCACAACGGCCTTGATGAGTTTGTTGCGGATCTTGATGAAGATCTCGGTGTCCTTCTTGCTGAAGGCTTTCTTCACCAGGGCGGTGCCGATGTTCTTTCCGGTCGAAGGTGACGGACTGCCTGAGCGCACCATACCGATGCAATTGCCTTCGGCATCGCACACTTCATAGCCGTTACGCGGGATACCACGGTCGATCATCTCGAAGCCGACAATCTTCTGGCTCACGCCATTGGCTTTCTGAGCGGCGAAGATTTCGCGGTTGAGGAAGTCGTTGCCGTCGACGAACTTGGTGATCCAGCCGAGACCAGCCTCGATGGGGCTGATGGTGTCGTCGATTTCGTGGCCGTATAGGCAGAAGCCCTTCTCGAGACGGAGGGTGTCGCGGCAGCCCAGACCTGCGGGCATGATGCCAAACTCCTTGCCAGCCTCAAAGACGGCGTCCCAAACCTCCTTGGCGTGGGCGACGGGGATGTAGATCTCGCAGCCGCCTGAGCCAGTGTAACCCGTGGTCGAGAAGATGATGTTGTCGACGCCGGCGAAGTTGATGATTTGGAAGGTGTAGTATTCCATATCCACCACGTTGGCCTTGGTGAGCTTCTGCATGGCCTTCAGGGCGTTGGGGCCTTGCACGGCCAGTTGAGCCCATTCTTCGCTCTCGTTCTTGAAGTCTTCACCGAGAGTCATGCCGAACTTCTCGGCAATCTGGCTCATCCAAGCCCAATCCTTGTCGATGTTGGCGGCGTTGGGCACCATGAAGTAGTGGTCGTCGGCGATGCGGTAGACGAGCATGTCGTCCACGATGCCGCCCTTGCCGTTCGGCAGGCAGGTGTATTGCACCTTGCCATCGCTCAAAGCGGCGACGTCGTTGACGGTGCAGTACTGCATGAACTGCTTGGCCAGGGGACCTTTGGCGCGGAACTCGCCCATGTGCGACACGTCGAACACGCCGACGTTGTTGCGGACGTTGTTATGCTCTTCGACGAGGCCGGTGTATTGGATCGGCATGTCATAACCGGCGAATTCAGCCATCTTGGCGCCCAGGTCGTGATGGATCTGGTTGTAAGGGGTCTTCTTTAATTCGATGTTTTCCATTGGTGTATTTTTAATATTATAGTTTGTTCTAGTCGGCGGCAAAGATAGGGAAAAATGTCTTTATCTCGTCGTGTCGTGCAGCGATTTCTTAAAGCTAGGTCCGAAGTACAGTCTGGTGTAGTTGAGGTCGTAAACCGTGACCGCTCTCGGGGCGTCATTGTTCACCTGACGCTTCAGGGTACAGCCATTGGCGGGGTCGACCCAATACTGGATGGCTGAGCCGTCGGGCTGGTCGACGAAGAAATGCCAGCAGTCGATGTCGAGCACTTGCTCCATGCCGAGATAATACTTCGAGAGGTCGTCCTTCTCCACTTCGTTGGCAAAGGTGTTGAGCGGGAAGAAGCTCGTGCCAAGGGGTTCAAACTCCCAGTCGACATCGTCGGTCCATCCTTGTGCCTCGGGGCGATAGTACCAGTTCTTACCTGTCTTGAGGTTCCAGAAACGGTCGATGCCCTGTCCGTCGTTGTAGGCTTCGTTCTCACCCAGCTTCATGTAGGTCTCGCTGCAGTTGGAGGCGGGATTGAAGATGGTTACGAAGTAATGGTCGGTGGGCGGATTGAATTTGTAGGTGCCTGTGAAGGCCTGGGTAGCAGGCTTCTCCATCTTTTCGATGACTGGGGCCACATACGGCTCGCTCACGATGATGGAGGCCACCACCTCAGCATTGTCTTCATGGCAGGTGGCTATAATATTGCATTCGCCAGCCTGTTTGGCGATGATTTCGATACGATCGCCATATTTGATCGGCTTTAAGCTGATGACTTTGGAGCCCGAAATGTTGTATCCATTCGAATGGCAGTTCTCAAAGGGTTTCCAAACGATGGTGTCGCCAATCGTCATCTTGAATTCGTTCTCGTTTGCCTCTTGAGCCATGACAAGGCCAGCGAAGCATAGAATCATTAAGGTAAGCAGTGCTTTTTTCATGGTAGGAAAGTTAATAATAGATTGCAAAGATACGAATTATTTGGAATTATTTGGTTTTGTTGAATTCCTTTTCAAATGCTTCACGCATTTTATGTTCGTCACGGATGGTTTTCCTAAGCTCTTCCAATCGTGGCGCGTTCTCCGATTCGGGCAGCCATAGCTTGAGGTAGCCTGTGTCGGAATATTTCTCCATCAGGTGTTCGCGAAAACGTTGGAATTGCTGCTCCTTGTCGTAGTCGGGGAAGTGGTCTTGTGTGAATTGTATGGTGCGACGGATGACTTTTTCAGGCGAGATGAGGCGGTCGGCTTCGGCCACGATCTTGCCATAGATGGAACGTGGCTCGTGCCCTGACGAGGCACGATGGTCCTCGGCGGCCTGCGCCATGGTCTCTATTTGGTCTTCGGTAAACCAGTCGCGAAGTTTCTTGTCTTCACGGATGATGCGCCCCGACACGAGATGATGTGTGTCGCGGCCTTCGCAAAGGCCCGTGTCGTGGTAGACGGCGATGGTGTAGACCATGTTTTCGTCCACATCATAATGCTTGGCCAAGGCCAGACTCCTTTCTATGACTTCATCGGCATGGTTGCGCTGATGGGCAGCATCGAAATGCTCGTAGCGGGGTAGGATCTCCTGTTCGACGTAGGCTATGATAGCGGGATTTACCATCCGCCACCTCCTGCACTTACCGTGGTGACCATCGAACTGATATTGACCGTAGTGCTTTGTCCGCCCGAGTAGGTGACGTTGCCCGTGTAGTAACCGTTCCAGTTGGTGCCACCACTGATGGTGCCGTTGTATTTTACGGTGTATGACTGTCCTGTTTGTAGTTGTGGGTCGGTGAAGAGCATGACCATGCTGTTGCCGCCTCCTCCGGGCCCGCCACCGCCACCACCTCCGGTGAAGGTGGGACATTGGTAGGTGCAAATCACGGTGCCGTCTGACTTGAGGATTTGGATGGCGTAGCCCTGTTGCGTATTGATTTTCAGTGAAGGCTGGGTGCAGACATTCTGCGTGGGATTGCTGGTGCCGCCGCCCGTGCCGATGCTCGTGCCACCTGTGATCTTGAACTGGTTGTTGTCGCAGTCGAAGCCCTCCTCAGGTTGGCGGGCGCCATTGGAGATGTTGAGGCCACCGTTGAGGAACATGGTGCCGTTTGAGTCGGTGCCGTCGTTGTTGTCGCTGTGAGCGTAGTAGATACCACCATTGATGGTGAGGTTTTGGGCTGCATTGACAGCGTCGTCTTTCACGGAATAAGCCTCAATGTTGCCACCGTTGATGGTCAACGTGGCCTTGCTTTCAATGCATTCTCCGCCTTCGTTTTGCGTCTGGGTGCAATTGACGGTGATGTTGCCGCTGTTGATGGTTAGGTTGCCTTGGGCTTTGATGCCTTTCGGGTTGGCGTAGTCGCCGCCACCACCGCCTGGCCAGCCACCTCCACCGCTGGAGACGGTGATGCGTTCGCCAGAAGTGGTCACGTTGAGGTTGAGGTCGTCGTTGTTGGCACCTTGCTGGCCGATGACCAAAGTGCCACCCACGTTGATGCCTTTGCCGCCCGTGCCAGAACTGGTTAAGGTGAAGTCGCCAGCCAAAATCTGCATGTTACCATCACACTTGAGGCACGATGAGGTGTAGGCATCTTTTGTGCTGCCACTGACAGTGTAGGAGGCGCCGTTGCCTTGTGTGGTGATGGAAAAGTCGCCGCCACTGATGGTCAGGTCGCTGTCGGCGCTGATGGACTTGCCACCGTGGTTGCTGGTGGGCAAGGTGATATGGAAGGTTCCTCCCGATATGTTGATGTCCGCATCACTCTTGATGGCGGTGCAATAGGCAGGCACATTCTGGTTATTGACATTTTCAAGTACAGTGCTTCCGGAGGCAGTGATGGTGATGTCGCCGCCAGTGATGTCGATGTCGCCCGTGGCACTGATGCCTTTGGAGATGTCGCCCGAGTGGGTAAGCTCTAAAGTGCCGCCATTGATGTGGATGGTGCCGTCGCTCTTGATGCACTTTCCGTCTTGCGATGAGGAAACGACGGTAACGTCAGCCGTGCCGCCAATGACAACATCTGTGTCGGACGAAATGCCGTGCGAGCCTGTGCCAGATATTTGCACATCCACAGTGCCACCGCTGATATTGATATCGGCATCACCCTTAATGGCTTTGCAGTCGTTGCCATTGATGATGAGATGAAGTGCGCCTCCCATCATGGTGAAGGCGTTCGTCACTTTGATACATCTTTGGCTTTCTGCCGTTGTGTTGATGGTGAGAACGCCATCGTTGATGGTCATAGTACCCGAGAAGTCGAGACCGTCGGAACCAGCCGAAACGATATCGAGTGTGCCACCGTTCCATGTCAGGTTGCTGCTGCCGTGGATGCCGTCGCTGTCGGTGTCCAGGATAGTGATAGTGCCTGAATTGACCGTCATCGTACCTTCCATCGCTATGCCGTGCTTGGCGTTGCCTGTAATGCGCATTGTTCCAGAACCTCCAATAGTGAGGCTGCCTGCGGCATAAAGTGCTGCATTGAGGCTGCTGTTGGCACCGTCGGCGAGGGTGGAAGTGCCTCTCAAAGCAAGGGTTGTGTTGACATTGGAAGCCAAATTGATGGCAGCTGTGCTCGTGCTAGTCAGCGATAAAGAATTGAGTGCCAAAAAGAATGAGGAAGTGCTGTAAACTGTTAAGGAACCGTTGCTTGAGCTACCTGAAACCACATACGGAACGTTGGCCTTGGTAGAACTCACATTGACGTTGGCGCCATTGGTGCTCACCGTCACACCATCGTTGGAGAATGGGTTGATCACCTCCACGCTGGAACCATTATAGGTGATATAGACCGTGTCGCCCGCAGGCGGCTCCTCTTGTTTCACGAAGGTGATGCTGTCGAAAGCGGTGAGGGGGAAAGTGGTGATACCGCATCCAGCTTGCATAATCATGCTGGCGGGCTGGCTGCCTTCGAAATGGATGTTGTGGATGTCGCTTATGCTGTTGTCGTATATCACCGAACCTTCATGATGTAGGTTGATGTGATACTCCTGTGCACTAAGGCCCATGCAAACCAGAAGAAGGGCCACTAATAATTTGGTCTTTCTCATAGCTTGATCATTTTAAGGGTTTGACGCTCGGTTTTGACAAGATAGAGTCCGACGGGGAGGTCTGAGATGTCGATAAATTGGTCAGCGGTGACTTCCACCGACTTTACCATTCGTCCGTCGAGGGCGTAGATGCCGACAGGTTGAATGCCCGAGAGATTATGAAGCATGACCTTGTCGTGAACGGGGTTGGGGGAGAGGAAAACTGAAGCGTCGGCCTCTTCCGAAACACCTTCGGTCTCGTTGCACGTGATCTTGCGGATGTCGGCGAGGTTGTATCTTTCAGCTTTGGCGTTGACCGCGATTTCAACGACCAAGATGTCGTTGCCTTCAAAATAAACACGGTCGTCTTCCGACATATAATAGTTGCGTTCAGTGCCATCGTTCATATGGATGGTCATAAGGGTAGATTGCGCCGAAAGATGGAACAACAGCCCTACCGTAAGGGCTAAAAGCAGCAATCCGCGTTGGAATAAATGTTTCATTTTAAGTTGATTTGGTCTTCTTTTGAGAATTAAATGGCAAAAATACGTGTTTTTCTTTTATATATGTTTGCCTTGCAAAAGAAAAAAGGTGCATTTGATATGTGATGAGGTATTTTTGCAATCTAGATAAACGGATCTTCTTATGGCCTGTTTATTCATCCATTTTGTCCGCTTACTGTTGCAAAATAAGGCCTTGTGACGGAGCTTTGGCATTGCATCATCTCCTTGGGTGTGCCACTAAAGATAACCTTGCCGCCCATGGCACCGCCGCCGGGACCGAGTTCGACGAGGTAGTCGCAATGTTTCAACATCTCCAGATTGTGTTCGATGAGGAAGATGGTGTTGCCCGCCTCCACCATGGAGTCGAAGAGGTCGAGGATTCGCTTGATGTCGTTGAGGTGGAGGCCATCTGAAGGCTCGTCCATGATGAAGATCTTGCCTGCGTCGCGAAGATAGGAAGCCAATTTGATGCGCTGCAGCTCACCGCCCGAGAGGGTCGAGAGTGACTGGTTCAGATGGAGGTAGCCCAATCCGACCTTACGCAAAGGCTCCAACTTCTCGGCGATGACGTTGCCGGCAAACATCTCGGAGGCTTTGTTAGCGGTCATGTCCATCACCTCGGCGATGTTCATGCCGTTGACCTTATAAGATAAGACTTCGTTGCTGTAACGCAGTCCGCCGCAGGCCTCGCAGGTGGTCTCAATGGCGTCCATGAAGGCCATGTCGCTGACGATGACGCCCTTGCCTTGGCAGACGGGACAGCCTCCCTTGCCGTTGAAGGAGAACAAGTCGGCCTTGGTTTTGTTCGTCTTGGCAAAGAGTTTTCGGATATCGTCGGCCACTTCGAGATAGGTGGCAGGGGTGGAGCGCAGGCTGATGCCAATGTTTTTCTGGCTGATGTAAACGATTTCCTCGGGCTGCGGATAAGCCTTACGGAAGCATTCCATCAGTGAACTCTTGCCTGAACCGGCGACGCCTGCGATGCCGCACATCACGCCCAATGGCAAATCCACGGTTAGGCTTTTGATGTTATGCAAGGTGGCATTTTCAAGGTGGAAAAAAGACTTGGGCTGACACACTTGCTCCTTTATGGAACTTGTTGCGCTGAGCGAAATGCCTGTTAGTGTTTGACTTCGCAATAGCTCGTCGTAACTGCCTTCGAAAACGATTTCACCGCCTTTCATGCCTGCGCCAGGTCCCATATCGATGATGTGGTCGGCGATTTTGATCATATCCTTGTGGTGCTCGACGAGGATGACCGTGTTGCCGTGGTTTTTCAGTTTCTGCACCGACTTCTGCATAAGTAGGATGTCGTGGTTGTGCAGGCCCACGCTGGGCTCGTCGAGGATATACATCACGTCGGAGAGCGGCGAGTTGATGTATTTGGCAATCTTGCAGCGTTGCGCCTCGCCGCCCGATAGCGTACCTATGGCGCGGTCGAGGGTGAGGTAGCCTAGACCGATTTCCTCCAAGGCGGCCAACCTTTCGATGGTGGCATGCTTGATGTCCTCGGCAAGGGGATTGTCGATGGTCTCCATCCATTGGCGGCAGTCGGCTATGCTCATGGCGGTCACCTCGGCGATGTTTATGCCTTTGATCTTGCACGAGCGTATCTTCTCGTTGAGGCGGGTGCCGCCGCAGTCGGGACAGGTGCCCATGGTCAGCATGGGGTTTAGTACTGCGGCATGGAGCAGACCTTCCTCTGAGTTGATGATGCTGCGATACATGCGCGGGATGAGTCCTTCATATTTGGCACTCTTAGGCCAGTTCGACGGCGGATTCTTCAGCTTGATTTGCGGCGAGTTAAGGAATAGGTCAAGTTCTTCGGGCGTGTAGTCTTTGATTTTCTTGTCGAGGTCGAAAAGGCCGCTGTGGGCATAACGGATCCAGCGCCAGCCACCCTTGCCGAAGGCGATGTAGTGGATGGTGTCCTCGTCGTTGAGCGATTTGTCGAAGTCGACGAGCTTGTGGATGTCCAACTCGCGGATCTCACCCAAGCCTGCGCAGCGCGGACAACTGCCCGATGGGTGGTTGAAAGAGAAGGCGTCGGAATAGCCTACAAAAGGCTGGCCGATACGCGAAAACAACAGTCTCAACAAGGCATATATATCAGTGTAGGTGCCTACGGTTGATCTAGAATTGGAAGTGGGTTTTCTTTGTTCGATGACGATGGCTATGGGTAGATTCTCGATGTCGCCGACGTGGGGACGACCATACTTGGGTAGATATTGCTGGGTAAAAGAAGGGAAGGTGTCATTCAACTCCCGGCGCGACTTGGCTGCGATGGTGTCTAACACCAAAGACGACTTTCCCGATCCTGACACACCTGTCACCACGGTAATCTGCCGCTTCGGGATTTTGACGGTGACATGCTTTAGGTTGTTCTCGGTGGCGTCTTTGATGAGGATATAGTCAAAATCTTGGGACATGGTCGCGCTTTTTTTTTACGCTGCAAAGGTAAAAAATAATATCTTTGTGCCCCATGAGAGCCGATAAGCAGACATATATATCAGCCGTCCCTTTTCTCCTCATGCTTCTGTCCTCGATGCTGATGGGCTGTAATGCAATCTCCAATCTGGTGCGTCGTGATGCCGCTCCAGGTAAGAGGGTGGAGGCAGCGAACGACACCATCCCAAGAATCAAGGAGCTGGAGTGTCATGATATCATTGAGCAAGCGAGAAAAGAACAATGGGATTCTATCCAGTTGACAAATTATGGTCAGCCGTATAGTTTTTCTTATCCTAATACATTGGCTGACAGTATTGTGGAGTATGCCAAGCTGTTTATAGGCACGCCTTACGTGTATGCAGGCAAAGGCCCCAACAAGTTCGACTGTTCGGGTTTTACCGCTTTTGTGTTTCGGCATTTCGGCTATGAGTTGAGGGCGTCGGCCAAGGGACAGTTGGATGACGGTTGGAAAGTGCTTACCAAACCCGACGAGCTTCGCCCTGGTGATTTGGTGTTTTATGGGGGTAGGGGTAAGACACGAGAGATCGGCCATGTCGGCATTGTGGTCAGCAACGACCCTGCGCGCCATCGCTTTTCTTTTATTCACGCTTCGGTAAGGCTAGGTGTGACCATCTCGTTTTCTACCGAATCTTATTATTATCCTCGGTATATCACAGCCTGTAGGATATTGCCCGAATAGGACGCGGAGAGGTCAATGAATGTGGCAAAGTTTCACTTTGGCCTCAGGAATTTCGTTTTCGGCAACCGTCATTAGGTCTCTGTCGAGGATGACGAAATCAGCGTCTTTTCCGACTTCGATACTTCCTTTGCGACCTTCGATGAAGCAGCCTTTGGCAACCCAAATCGTGATGGAACGCAGGGCTTGCTCGCGGGTCAGGGCATTTTCCATCTGAAAACCTTCTGAGGGGGTGCCATCCAAGTGCTTGCGGGCTACAGCAGCATAGAAGGTGTAAATTGGGCTGATGTCCTCGATGGGGAAGTCGGTGCCGTTGATGACCCATCCGTTTTGCCGCAGCAATTGTTGATAGGCGTATGCGTTCTTGATGCGTTCGCCCAGACGCTCGTCGGCCCAGTCCATGTCGGAGGTGCAGTGCGTGGTTTGGATGGAGGGGATGACAGAGAATTCTCCAAAGCGTTGGAAGTCGGCATCGCTCACGGTTTGCGAGTGCTCGATGCGCCAACGGAGGTCGTTTTGGCCTTTCAGGTATTCGGAGTAAATGTCCAGGATATGGTGCACGCCGCCGTCACCGATGGCATGACAGCACACTTGATAACCTGCATCGTAAGCCTTTTGGCAGACGTGACGGTAGAACTCGTCGCTTTCGAGAATTAAGCCGTCGTTGGTCGGGTCGTCGGTGTATGGTTCAAGCAGTTTCGCACCGCGTGAGCCTAAGGCGCCGTCGGCGTAAATCTTCACGCTGCGGACGGTGAGCCTTTCCTTGTCGATGACGCCTTGTTGCATGAAATGGTCCATCGTCTCGTCATCGGGGTTGACCATCGCATTGACGTGCATCTTGAGTTGTCCCGCCTGTTGCAGACTGTCGATAAGCTCGATAGTGGCGATGTCCTGTCCCGCATCGGTGACGCTGGTCAGCCCGACCGCCATGCAGTTCTCTTGTGCCTTGAGCAGGGCTTGGATGCTTTGGGAGGTCTCCATTTTGGAAACCAAGGTCTTGGCGGCATCGGCGAGGTTGTCCAACAGCACGCCCGTGCATCGACTCTCTTTGATGATGGCCATGCCCCCGTCCATCTTCGTGTTCGCGTCGATGTTGGCTAATTCAAGAACCTCTTTGGATACCAGCACTGCATGACCGTCAACGCGAGTTAGCAGGACTTTCTTGTCGGGGAAGGCTTCAGCGAGTTTCGTATTGTCGGGGAACTCGGCCACTTCCCAGAGGTTTTGGTCCCAGCCGCGACCCAAAAGCCATTCGGCAGGGTAGAGGCTGTCGTGCACTTTGAGGCGTTCGATGACTTCGTCGTAGGAACGGCAGCCTTTCAGGTCGGCCCAGCGGACGAGGTTCTCGCCGTAGCCCATGAAATGGCTGTGTCCATCCATGAAGCCGGGATATACCGCGTCACCTTGGGCGTCGATGGTTTCCTTGGCGGTGTATTGGCGCATAATGCTCTCTTCATCGCCGACGGCGACAAACTTACCGTCTTTCACGGCAAAGGCTTGGGCTTTGGAGAAGTTGTCGTCAACGGTGTAGATGTTGGCGTTGTGAACGATGAGGTCGACGGGCGTTTTTTGGTTACAAGCGGTCATAAAGGTCAAGATTAAAGAGAAAACTACTAAAGGCATAGATACGCTCACCTTTCTGCCTATGTCATTTTGAGGCTGTAAGCCGAAGAAATCTATGGGCAGAAAGGTTCGGCATGACATGCGTGTGGCGATATTTTTGATGGTTTGTTTTACAAGTGTTTTCATTGTTTATTGTTTTCTATGAATGAGACGACAAAAATAGTGAAAACTGCGTTACAGCCATTCCACTTTTCCGCTTTGTAGGTTGTAGAAAGCCGCAACGACTTTGGCGCCAACATGATGGACGATTTCATCTTCTTCAATCAACTGCGCCATCCTTTTGGCATGTTGCTTCGCATTGTCATCGACGCAGCAACTTTTGTTGATTGAAGGTTTGATGCGTTTGACCAAATCAAGGATGTGACCAGGCAAGTCACCGCCTTGACAGGTCGCTGTGACCGCACCACAGGCTGAGTGCCCCATGACGACCACCAACGGCGTTTCCAAATGCTCGACGGCATACTCAATGGAGCCTAAAACTTCTTCATCCACTATGTTGCCTGCATTACGGATGACAAAGAGGTCACCAAGCTTTTGGTCGAAGATAATCTCGGGTGCCACGCGACTGTCGGAGCAGCACAGCACCACGGCGAAGGGATGCTGACCGGCGCTGAGTTGCTCCCGCAGTGTTGCATAGTTGTCTTTCGGTGTCAAGGCTCCCGAAACGAAGCAGGCATTGCCGGATTTGAGCAGGTCTAAGGCTTGTTTTGTGTTCATAATAATTCTCCCTTTAAAAACTGAAATAATCCTATATAAACTATACCTTTTGTATCGGTATAAGTGGCGATGTCGTCTCCAGTGATGACGATTTTTTTGAAACTGTCGTCCACTTTTTGCAGAGAGCGGATTTCATTTTCTTGCTTTTCGGCATTGTCCATCTTGAAGGCGGATTGGATATAGTACTTGTCCATCCCGTTTTGTGCGATGAAGTCGATTTCGTATTGTATGTAGGCCATCTTGCCTTCACGCATTTCGCGACTTTCCACCAATCCCACATCTACGCTGAAACCTCTCATCCTCAATTCATTATATATGACATTTTCCATGATGTGAGTGATTTCTTGCTGACGGAAATTGAGTTTGGCATTGCGTAGTCCTACATCGACGGCATAGTATTTCTTAATGCTTTCAAAATATTTGTTTCCCTTGATATTAAAGCGTTTTGCGCCTTCGAAAAGGAAGGCCTCCTCAAGGTAATCAATGTAGTTTCCGACAGTTTCTGGGTCGATTTTGTTTTTTTGAACACTTTGCATCACATTGCTGATGCGGTTGGGATTGGTCAAGGAACCGATAGATGAACACAGTGCATCGGCTAGCGCAGAAAGGGCCTCGCGGTTTTTCACATGGTTGCGTTCCACCACATCGTCAAGGTAGGTCTTGCTCCAAAGCCGTTGCAAGTAAGCCACTTTCTGCTCGGGAGTATGGTGGTTGAGCAATCCAGGCATGCCTCCGTAGGTGTAGTATTCTTTCCAAAGTTCGTTAATAGGCTCGGTCCTGTTTGAACAAAACTCCTTGAATGAAAGTGGATAAACGCGCACTTCATCACCGCGACCGCGGAAGATGGTTCGGATGTCGGAAGAAAGGAAGTGTGAATTGCTCCCAGTGATGTAAACATCCACATTGTCCTTGGCATTCAGCCCGTTGACAATCTTTTCAAAACCCTCCACCTCTTGCACTTCATCTAGAATGACATAATAATTGGTTTTTGGCGAAGTGATGCGGCTGTAAAGGAACTCTTTCAGCGCTCCACGTACGGTGAGGTCGCCATACATTTCCTCTTCGTCATCCATGTCGAAGGAAACGATGATGATGTTGTTTTCGGCTACACCATTGGAGACCAGATAATCCTTGTAGATGCGCTTGAGGAGCCACGACTTTCCACATCGCCTTGGACCGGTGATAATTTTCACTTCGCCATTGTCCATTCGGTCGATGAGTTTTTGGAGGTAAGTCTCGCGCTTGATATAAGTTTGTTCCATTTTTATTCGGAATTTTCTGCAAAATTACAATAAATTCCGAATTGAAACCAATTTTATTCCAATTTTTCTGTAAAATTACAATAAATTCCGATTTTATGACCATTTCTATTCGGAATTTTCTGCAAAACTACAATAAATTCCGAATGGAATTACAAAATCTCCCGTGCAATCCAAGCGCAGGCCTCGGCATCGGCCAAGGCATTATGGTGGTTGACCAAATCGTAGCCGCAGGCAGCCGCCACGGTGTGGAGTTGGTGGTTGGGTAGCAGTTTTCCAAAGTGTTTGCGCGCGGCGCGGCAGGTGCAGTAGAACTGATAGTCGGGGTAATCCATCTGGTAGCAGCGCATCACGGCCTTGAGGCAACCCTCGTCGAAGGGACTGTTGTGCGCCACGAGAGGCAGACCCTCGATAAGCGGCTCGATCTTTTGCCAGACGTATGGAAATACGGGTGCATCCTCGGTATCCTCCTTGGTAATGCCATGGATGAGCGTGTTCCAATAGAGGTAATAGTTTGGCTCGGGTTGGATTAGCGAATAGAACGAGTCCACAAACTCGCCTTCTTTCACAATCACCACGCCGACGCTACACACGCTGGTGCGCTCGTTGTTGGCGGTCTCGAAGTCTATGGCGGCGAAGGAGTTCATTTCTTGTTGTAATTGTTCCACATCCGTTTCACCATACCCGCCATTTCCTTTCGCAGCCAAAGCGGTTCCAACACTTCGAGCGCATCACCGTTCCAAAGGAGTTCTTGCTGGAAGTCGAAGGTGGGCCGCACCTCGACGGAGAAGATGCTGTATTCGCCTGTATGCACCAGCTCCTTTTGTGAAGGATGCAAGGGTAGGGAACGCAGGTAGTTGGCTTGGTCGGCGCTTACTTTCAGCTTCACGGTCTCGATGGGGCATTCCTCATCGCGAATGATGCCGAAACAGCCTTTGAAATAGTTTTCTGGGTTGAATTTCTTGGGGTATTTGAAGGTCTCCTCCGATAGCCGGGCTTCCTGTACGCGGTCCAAGGAATAGATGCGGATCTTGTCTTCGTAGATGCTATTGCCCACCATGTACCACCTCTGCCGGAACAGCTTCACGCAATAGGGTGCCACGGGAAAGGTGTGTTCGCTTTCGCTCCAAAAGCCTTTATAGGTGATTTCCAACAATCGGTTTTTCTTCATGGCTTCCATGACCGTGGCGAGGAAGTCTTGGCCTGAGGGGATGCTTTCCAAAAGGATACGGTCGCTGAGCGACTTGTTTTCCAACAGCGTGTTGTTGACCGACATGGTGCTGAGCAGCCAGCGTTGCAGGCCGTCGTCCTCAAACACCTCGCGGTTCTCGATATAATAGCGGTCGCCGTCGCTCTTGTCGCATAGAATGACGAGGCCGAACATCTCTTCCACCGCGTTTTTCCAGGAGTGGAACGTGCGGCGCGGAATCTCCAGCCCTTCGCTCAAATCCGTTTCGAGCCAACGCCGGTTGATTTCCTTCAGTGTGATTCTCTTGGCGCGGTAGAGCGTCTCAACGAGCCAGACGTATTTGTTGATTTGGTTTTTGGACATGGTATTAGTTTTTCTGATTGATAAGGTTCACCACCCCTTTCACCATCCTTTTCCCTTCTGTTTGAACTTGTGCAATTTTTGCACAGGTTGCCTCTCGCTCTAACTTTTCATCCCAAGGATTGGTTTTATGAAGCATAAATTGTGCAAGTATATGACACAGGCTATGTAAATGCTTAATTTGTTACGCGGAGTGGCATTTTGCTGGAATGGTACTGACGAGCTTGACGTTTTTTTCCTGATTTAGTTTTTGCTATCAAAGTTTAATTGTTATTATAGTTTTCGTGGTTCCTGGTGCCAAGTTTCTTTTTGTATAAAGTTTCTCTATCAATAGCAATTGTGGGAATTACATTTATTGGCAATGTTTCCAAGATACTCCATTGAAAATTGAGTTCAGCATAATGCGGATTGTTATCACATTTTTCTTTTAATGTTTTATCATTGCCATGACCATTCGTCTTGACATATTCTGACCATCTATTCCAAATCCCACCTTTTTGTCCTTCTTGACTATTCTTATATGTGACACCTACGTATTGCTTCCCGTTACTTTTATCCAAAATGAGATATACACAGTTGCAAGCTTCCAATACGGACTTCCATTCTGAGTCATTTGATTCAATGATTTTCTTTAACTCTGAAAAACTGAGTATTACATCTTCATAACGAGTAAAAAGAGGAATGTCTCTATCTATTAGACCCTCGTCAATTCTTATTATTTCTTTTTTTGTTTCCCAGTTTTGAATCCACTGGCGAGTTCCTTTCCCCCAATCAATGACGATTTTGTCTTTAAGGTTTGAAAAAGCCAGTATTTCTTGAAAATTAAAAATAGCACCATCACCATCAATCGTGTTTTTTATCCCTAGGTTTTGATATACACCAATTAATCTTGCCCTTGTTCCTTCTTCGCTTAAAAAAGAAACAATATAATCTACATTTTTAAAGTTCTTTATTTTTTGCTCGTTTTGGTAATTAACAAATCTTTGATAATCACGTCTATACATTTCGTATAATGTACCATCAAAAATGATTTTATCTTGAACTCTAGGAGTTCTTAAACTGTCATGTCTTACTAGTTTAACTTTTTTAGCATCAAAATCAATACCTCTGTCTTTCAAGAGTTCTTGAATTGTAATAATCGAATTTTCTTGTTTCATTTTTTTAGAAGTTTTATTGCATTGCAAAAATAATAATTATCTCTATATCACCACCAACTATCCCCAATCCAAGTATGAGCTCTTTTCCTGACCTCCTCAACGCTTTCGTCGTGATGCGCCTGGCGATGCTCCTGTTCTATGGCAGTAAGTATTCCTTCGGCATCCAACCATCTTGTGTCAAGAACGCCGAAAGAGACCTGCCTTGAGGTGTATTTGTCGTACCTGAAATCTACGCCGATGCTCACTTTCAGCATCTCGGAAAGCAGTTTTACCGCTTCTTCTTTTTCGAGTTTAAACAGACGAAGCTTGAGATTATCGACACGCTTGTTTGTAAGTGCTTCAAGATAACGCTCTATACAATGCTGAATCGTCACACGGTAGGTGTATTCCCTCCCTCCTGCATAGAGGGCAATCACACGGTTCAGGTCACCGCCTCTTTGCACGAATGTCCCTAATCGCACAAGTTTGTCTTCCATTTTTGAACACATTTCCCATTCGCCAGAAATGTTGTCCCAATACTCGCGGTTGGACAGGATTTGTTCGTATTCCTCTAAAGGGACGCTTCCGTAATAATCGTTCATTGCATTTAGGTTTTGTTGTTTCTACGCTGCAAAGAAAACAAAAGCCTGTGCCGAATTACAGCACATGCTTGAAAAATTATGCAGTTATTATGCTCAATAAATCAATTCTTCTGATTAATCAAGTTCACCACCACCTTCACCATTACATCCTTCTCCTCGGGCTTGCTCTCGGCGATCATCAAGGTCAATGCGACCAAGGTGTTGTCGGCTATGCGCTTGCTGCCGTCCTCGCGGTAGAGGATGCCGTTGTTGTTGAGGAACCACAGGAACAGCGTTGCGGCAATGCGTTTGTTGCCATCGCTGAACGAATGGTTCTTTGTGACAAGATAAAGCAACATGGCCGCTTTTTCCTCTACACTTGGATAAAGGTCTTCGCCGCCGAAGGTCTGGTAGATTTGACCGATGCTACTTTTGAAGGAATCGTCCTTCTCATTGCCGAAAAGAGAACTGCCGCCGAATTTTTCACGCAAGGCGGCAATGGCTTGCATGGCGTTATCGTAAGTCGCTTGGAATTTCTCCTCTTGGGTGGTTTCTTTTACACCCAAGCGTTGATAATCATAATCATCTAGCGTGTCGAGGGCATAGGTGTAGTCCACTACGATGTCGAACAAGGCTTGGTTTTCGTCGTTTTTCAGCAATGGCTGGTTTTGCAACGTCCGGCCCACCATTTGCACCAATTGCCTTAGTTCCCCGATTTGGTTTCGGCGAATCTTCTCGTTCACGGCATAGCCTTTCAGCAGATAGTCTTTCAACACTTTATTGGCCCATTGGCGGAACTGCACACCATATTGGCTTTTCACACGATAGCCTACGGAGATGATGACATCGAGGCTATAGAAAGGTACAGGCTTCTTAACGCCAATAACGTGTAAAAAATGCACGTTATTCTCGCGATTCAATTCTCCTTCCTTAAACACATTGATTATGTGCCTCCTTAAATTTGACTCTTCTCTTTGAAATAATACAGCCATCTGACTAGTTGAAAGCCAAACAGTTTCATTCTCCAGCCTTACATCGATGGCAGTCTGGCCGTTGTCGGTTTGGTAGATGACAATTTGGTTTTCCATGGGGAAATGGTTTAATGCAGCAAAGATAACAAAAAGATTGTGCCGAATTAATGCACAGGCAAAACTTTTGTAAACCAAATTCTTCTTTGAATGTATTGGGAATATCCTGTCAGCTCTTTGCGAAGTTCAGGTTGCAGCGAAGTGTATCGGATGCAGGCGGCAAGCCAATCAAGAAGGACTTGGCGATAGACCTTACCTTTGTATTCAATGAGTGCAGGTATGGTACATTGATCGTTGAGAGTTAAACTAAGCCGATTATGCCTATGCTCAACGGCGATGCTTCTACCTTGTTTATCAACAATCATCAAGTTGGGGTTTACTTGAGCGGATTCACAATCGAATGGGAATGGTCGTTTCTGCCGTATCACTTCATTAAGGAAGGCATACATGAAGACGCGCCCCATGCCGTGCTCGTCAACATGATTGAGCAGACGGGCGATGGCGGCTGTGTCAATGGTTTTGCTGTGCTTCATTACGGAACCCAACTTTGATTTCGTAGTAAAAATCACGGCAATAGATGAAGTCAGTGATGGCAAAATCAGTATGGTCGAACAAGTTGTGGAAGGCTTGTATCAGATGCAGGTCTTTGGTCAGTTCCTGGTCGAGGCCTTCGTTCCAGTTGGGCGGTGGACAATTCATCCCGATAAACTCGTCAAAGTCGTTGGAATCAGGATCGTCGTTCCCTCTCAATTGGAGAGGAAAGGACACACCGTATTCATACAGCAGGTTCCATCCTGAATCCTGCAAAGCATTCCAAAGCTCTTGGCGGTTCTCGCCTTGCACGGGGTGCAATGCCGGATAGTCATTGCTGAAGTAGCAGCAGGCCTCGACCTCCACATCTTCACCGAAGCCTTTGTTGGCTTCATACACGGCGTGGGCTTTGTCGAACATTTCGCGCAAGGCCTCCCGCATCGCGTCGTTGAAGGCTATGATGTCGGGCAGCAGCAAATCCTGATATTGCAATACACGATGGTTGATGATGGTTTTCCTTACTTCGATAAGACTGCGCTCGTCGGTGTAGTCGTGGTCTTTGCTCCAAAGCCCTTCAAACGACAGGATGATTTGGTCTTCAAGTGCCTTTAAGGCATCGTCTAGTAATAGGTCTTTGATGTTCATAGTGCTTTGTTTTGAAATTCGTTGCAAAGAAAACAAAAGCCTGTGCCGAATTGAAGCACAGGCTTGAAAACAATTGATTGTTTTTCAATCCAATGCCTCATAATTGAAATCCGACGGATAGCAGTTGGCTTTCTGGTAGTCGAACTGGTAGATGCGCATGTAGGTTTCCTTGATCTCCTTGGCGCCATTGCTGAAGGGATTGGAGACATGCATTGGGATGGTCACGATGATGACCATTTCGGGTGTAAGTACCGTGCCGTTCACTCTTTTGACCCGCTTGGGCCATACTTTGAATACTTTGCTCATAATAAAACGATTTATTAGTTGTCTTTCAACAGAATTTCTTTCTTTATTGCATTTTCCTCCTCTTCAACAACGGCATCCCATAAACTGGAGTTTTCAAAAACTTCCATCGGGATGTATTGTGCATAGCGGTTGAAAAATTCGATGGAATAAAGGTCGCAACCGTTATTGTACCAACCTCGGTTAATGAGTCTACCCCAATCCCAACGGCCAATGTATTTGTCGATGAGGTCGTATGTGAGTTTCAGGTCGGTGTTATCCGAAAGTTCGCTCCAGTCCCAACGGTCTATGTATTTCTCGATAAGTTCGGGAATCAGGATTTCCTCGTTGGCTCGTTCAGAGAATGTTTTCCAGTTCAGACGATTGCCCCAATAGTTAATCATTGCGGCTGTCCATTTGATGTTGCTGTTGCCCGACACTTCCTCCCAATCCAAATCGTTGCTGTATTTCATTAGCAACTCATCGTTCAGAGGATAATCGGAGGAGATTCTCTTCATAGCTTCCTTTTGAATCATTTTCTTCATCAAGTAATCATTTACATTGTTGGTTTCCATGACTTTTTACATTTAAAGTTAATACTACGTTTACTGTTTTACGCTGCAAAGAAAAAGAAAGCCTGTGCCGAATTGAAGCACAGGCTAATGGATTGACATCAAAAAAATATGATTATTGCTTTGTCGAGTTTGCCTTAATTTTCTCGACAACTTCTTTCATGCATTGATATGCATCATTTTCCCCCTCTGCACTAAAGTATTTCCAAATCTTATCCCCTTGATAGTTTTGAGGAAGCCAAAGTATTTCTCTTATACCATATTTGTTTATCGTATCATTATTGATAACACGAGAATTGTCGGGTACGCTTTCATCAAATTGAAGCTGACAATACCATCTATTATCTGCACTAAAATATAGAGCATACCTTGTTCCGTCCAAAACAAGATACACACCTCCATAACCGTATTCACAATACTGGAACTCGGGAAAATCTTTGCTAATTTGGTCTTTCCACGCTCTCTTTTTTTCTTTAAAAATCTCATCATTAACTTCCGTGAGATATGCGGATAAATAATTAGAAGCGTTTTGAAGCTCAGAGATTTTCTTTTCTAAAGCCTTTGACCTATCTTCATTATTATAATTTGTAATACCCAAGATAGTATCCACGACTTGTTTTTCTTCGTTGTTCATATTATTGGTATTTCTTGAAAATAAATAACCCTTTAAATAATCTATATATTGAGTAACTGCACTAAGCAACATTACATCTTTGTTCCTAATGTTAGGTAAAACGTAATCCTCTAACCAAGGTAAGATATCTTCTTTATATGGAGTCTTGAAAAATCTATTTTCATAGTCCTTCTTTAATGTCGTCCCATTATGGCCTTCACCCCACGTATAATCTGATGGGTCACATTCCTTCGTTGGGGGAAGATATATGATGTAAATCTGATCATCAGAAAAGTCGAGTTTTTTGGTTTTTTCTATATATCGACACAACTGCGTGTCCTGGTCGGTCGCACCGCACACTTTGTTTTCAAATATAATGGCGTATTTCCCTTTTTCTTTTACCCATAAATCGATGCGTTCAACTTCTTGAGTTATGGTCGGATTATTAATGTGTACTTTAGAAAAGAAATCTTTGCTGTCGTCCCTTTGGTATTTTTCATTAATAAAAGAAAGTAATGATTGTAAAAATTCATAACAACCATTGTCAGCACGATACTGCAACAGTTTACACAAAATTCTGCTATGCGCATTTTCGTTAATATGCAATTCATCAATGATGTTAAGATGATAAGGATGCTTTATTTCCAACAACTCAACTTCTCTTAATAGCTTGTTTGAAAATCCCAAACTATTTACTACGGTTTCTTTGATTTCTTCTTGTGTCATATTATGAATGGCTTATGATTCGCAAAAATACACATTTCTGTTACATCGCAAACAGCTTTTCATCGGTCACATTTCCGGCATCCCCATCTTCTTCGCCACACCAAGCAAAAATAATCCTTTTCAATGTCGGCAACAATACTGTTTCATCAGCTGGTATTGAAATAGAGGCCTTGCCTGATTGATTGATTATGCCAAGTTTGTTTACAAGGTCTGGGAATGGTTTTTCAATGATGGACAAATTCGTCGTCACACTAATACTCCACGATTGTTCTTCTCCGACCAAACCACATTGGTTAAAACACAATGTTATCCAAGATTGAAGGCTGCCATTGCGCTTTAACAAATAGCCAGTGCCATCAAATTCAACCTTGTCTTCCCAATGCTTTTCAGCTAATAACGATTGTATTGATTCGCTCAGTTTTTTCTCTGTCGATCCGCAATGCTCATCATTTATTGATTCACGCAAGCCGTCGACGTTCGATGCAAATTCATACAATTCATCATTCAGTTTTTCAAGAAATTTGTTTTTTTCTTTGATGGTCATTTCTTTGATTTCATCCATCACTTCGTTAATGTCATACCTATACATTTATTCTGGTTTTAAGTTGTTGTTTCTTAATTATTTTCTTATACAATCAATCCCACCATCCCCGCATCCGGCGTTCCAGATACAGAAACAACACATGCCAGGCTTTTTCTTTGCGCAGCCAATAGCAGGAATAAAACTGCTTTTCATAGCGTTTGTAGTTCTTCGTGTTGACGTATGGCGCGTCCTCGTCGTCGTCAAAGAAAGCATCCTTACCTTGGGCAATGCTGATGAGTCGCATGGCAACCTCCATTTGCTTTGCAAATTTTTTGGCATCAGCACAATGCGTATGCTTGCCTAAGAAGAAGTCTCTCATGCTTTCAAGTTTATAGTAAATCATATCCAACAAATAGCCATAGTCGTAATCGACCAATTTGGCCACTTCTTCATCTGTGTATTGTGGCCTTTCAGAGCAGTCGGCCACGCGGCGCTTTTGCCCTTTTACCTTGGCTGCTTCTTGCAGCTTCATTTTGTGTCTGTATTTCATGGGAATTCCTTTTTGTTTTCACGCCGCGAAGAAAACAAAAGCCTGTGCCGAATTAATGCACAGGCTGTGCAAATATTGCACCTACCACTCGTAACACGCAAAAAGTGCGTGTTGCTCACATTGGACACTCACCCAATCGGATCCCCGCAAAACGCTTTCCGTTTGCAGGCCTTGCAGTGCTTGCCCATCCAAACTTCATCGAATTGGTTCATGGCTTGCTCGACCAATTCGGGGTTGTCGGTGAGGATTCCGGCCTCGAAGTTGCGCGTACCATCGCCTTTCATGCCGATACCTGCGCCAGTAAGGTTGGCGCTACCGATGTAGGCTGCCTGTCCGTCAAAGACCAAGATCTTGAAATGCACCCTCGGACAAAGCACCCTCTCCAAACCATCAAACAAGGCTGGATATTTGTCGAAGTCCTCACGAAACGCTGGGCCTGGCTCCTTGGCATGGATGAGCCGCACTTCAATGCCCTTTTTGATGAGTCCTGCCAAAACCGCAAGAAATGGCTTCGTTTGAGAGCCTACCTTGACATACAGGTCTTTGATGTCGGCGGTGCCAATCCAGAGGCTGCGCTTGACCTTGGGGACTCGGGCAAGGACTTCGGTGTAATGGGCAGAATCGGTGATGAGTTTCAACATGGAAGTGTTGTTTGTTTAGTAATGCAAAAATAGCATAAGTTTCTGGAATGTGTAGGTCGTGGTTGCTGTTTTCCGCTGCAAAGAAAAAGGAAGCCTGTGCCGAATCTCAGCACAAGTCTGAAAAAGTGTGCTATTTTTATGTACAACCGAAAGTTTTCTATATTTGCAATGTATTATGCACAAATCTTTATTATTCATATGGCTTCTGCTCTTCGCCACTGCCTGCGCTCGCGTGCCATCTGTAGAATGGACCGAAGGCGCAGCAGAGTCCGACGGTCGTGCCTTGCATACCCTTGTGCTGCACGATATGCCCGAAGGGTCGCGCGTGTGGTTCCAAGAGCTTTTCGACGGCAAGACCTCTATGGAGGGACCCACGATGAACCATTATCAGGGAACCTCGTGGTACATCGACATCCCTGAAAGCGGAACGGTTACCTTGAAGTATTACGGTCGCCCGTTGCCAAGGCATTCCTGGGCCCCCGAGGCCTTTGTCCTGCAGCAACAGGGGCGAGCCGACATTCCGATGGAAGTGCGATATCATTTTTTGGAGCATCCTAAAACTGAAAACAACGAAGGAAGTTTTGTTAGTGACTATGTACTCCAGCCTGCCGACATCATCCCGCAAGTTAGTGCGGTGATATACGGTACCGAACCTATGGAAAGGATAGATATTCTTCCTTCACGTCCTGAGGGTTGGTACCGAATCACGATAGGAGAGGAGGGTGAACCTCAAGTGGAATCCTACGACGCAGACGGTGCTTTTTATGCACAAGTCACACTAGAAAAGTTGCCACAACCTCTACAGCCCATGACCATCGAGGACTGGCCTGATTACGCTTACCGTGGCTTTATGCTTGATGTGGTGCGCGACTTCCGCACGGTGGACGAGGTGCTCGAAATCATCGATTTGATGGCTTCATGGAAACTCAACACACTGCATTTCCATATTGCCGATGACGAGTCCTGGTGCTTGGAAATCAAGGATTTTCCGGAACTGACCGATTTTGGTGCCCACCATGCGCTGCCAGATTGGAATTTGCAGGAAACCTGCGCGTTAAAGCCATCCGCCAATGGAAAAATTGGCAATACCTCTTTTTATACGGCGGAGGAATACAAGCGGATTCTCCGCTATGCTTGGGACCGCCGCATCCGTGTGATTCCCGAGTTCGACACGCCTGGCCATTCCCGGGCTTCCATCAAGGCGATGCAGGCCTACGAGCGGCGCACGGGCGACAGCAGTTTCCGCCTGCAAGACCCTGCGGACACTTCGCGTTATTGGTCGGCACAAGACTTCACAGATAATGTGTTGAGCGTTTATTTGCCGAGTGTTTATAAGTTTTACGGTGCTGTTTTCGACGAGGTCATCCGTTTGCATAGGGAAGCAGGCGTGCCACTTCCTGCCATCCATATCGGTGGCGACGAGGTGCCAGAAGGGGCGTGGTCGGGTCGCGACCGCCACGAGATGAAAGAAATCTTTATTAACGGCATGCTCGACCTTGCCGAAGCACGCGGCATCCGCCTGGCAGGCTGGGAAGACATCGCCAAAGGGTTGGAGCCTGAAACACAAGAGAGACTCAAAAACTCACTCTATTTCATCAATGTATGGAACACCGAAGGCATCGAAGGTTTTCCCGTGGTGCTCTCTCCAGCAGCCTACACCTATCTGGATCTGGCCTATAGTGATGCTCTCGAAGAAATCGGCCTGTCGTGGGCTGGCTATGTCGATGAGCGCAAGACTTTTGCTTTGAATCCCAATGATTACAAAGGCGACATCATCGGCGTGCAGGCGCAATTGTGGTCGTCGCAACTGCGCAGTTTTGAGGATGCCACTTACCAGATGCTTCCCAAGGGTCTTGGCGTGGCGGAAAGGGGATGGAACGCTGAGGAAAATGAACCTTTTGAAACCGCATTCAACCGTTTCTATAGCATCATCGTAGCTCGAGAAATGCCAGAGTGGGAGAGAAAGGGGTATGTCTTTAAGAAAAGATAGCCTCGTTATTACTCTTTATATCTAATCCGATAATAATCTAATACACCTTTGAAGCTGTCTTGCGCTGTGAGGCAAGTGTCACGCAAATAGCCGTTGATGTTGCCCCAATTTTGAATGCCACGGTAATAGAACAAGCGTAAATCATCAGTGATGATGAACGGCACGATATTCGACTGCAAGCATTGCCAAAACATTATTAGTCTACCGACACGTCCGTTGCCGTCTTGGAAGGGATGGATTCGCTCAAACCGTACGTGGAAATCCAAAATATCGTCAAACTGGATTTTCTGAATGGCATGGTAAGTGGCAAGCAAGGCCTTCATCTTTTTGTGCACTTCTTCGGGTTGGGCGGTTTCTTCTTCTCCTACGGCATTGGCCAAACGTTTATAGTCACCCACTGCAAACCATGGCTTATTGCTGTCGGAAGTGTTGGTTTTCAGTATCAGATGTAGTTGTTTGATGTGTGTTTCTGTGATCTTGTCGGTGGCGTGGTCAATGACATAGTCGATGCAACGGAAATGGTTGACGGTCTCCATGATATCGTCGATGCGCGTATTTTCGGAGGTGATGCCCAAGGTGTTGGTCTCGAAAATGTAGCGTGTCTGTTCTTTGGTCAGGCGACTGCCCTCAATATGATTGGAATTGTAGGTCAGATCAATCTGGGTGCGATGATAGATGCCGCCTTTCATCCGCATTTCCTTTTGTTCACGCAAAGCTGCAAGCAAAGGCGGCATTTTCCTTTTGCTTCGTCGGGGCAAGTCGGCATCGGCAGGAATGTTCCATGTTTTTCCTGTCAGAAAAGCGCCTTCTATCTTTCCCGTAGCGCAATAGTTACGAGCAGTACGCTCACTAATGCCATATTTTTCGGCAAACTGATTGACTGAAATATAATCCATTTATCGGCAAGTTTTCTCTCAAATCCGCTGCAAAGATAGTGATTTTTGCCGATAACGGCAAGATTTATGCAAATAGCACTCAATTTTTGCCGTTATCGGCAAACTTTAAGAGTATTATTCCCATTCGATAATCCATTTTTGGATTTCCTTCACCCGTTGCGCGTATTTCTCCAACTGTCCCTCGATGAAGTCGTCGCTGTATTTGCGGTCGCAGAAGCCGTTGCCACGGGCCACGTAGTCGTCGTCTTCGAGAGAACTGAAAACCTCTTCGTAGTTCTCCAAGTATTGCTTGTTGTCGGATAGGAGCCTTTGCAAGTCCTCAAGGTCGGCCTCAAAGTGCTCGCCGGTGGAAAAGGTGAATCGCTTTTTCATGGCTTTTATCCAATCGATTGCAAGTCGGTAAGTTTCTTGTAGACGCCACCGAGGGCGATCAAGTCGTCGTGCTTGCCGCGCTCGATGATTTGGCCTTTCTGTAACACCACGATTTCATCGGCGTATTGGATGGTCGACAGGCGGTGGGCGATGACAATGGAGGTGCGCTGGCTCATCACCTTCGACAAGGCGTCCTGCACCAATCGCTCGCTTTCGGTGTCCAATGAAGAGGTGGCTTCATCCAAGATGAGGATGGGCGGGTTCTTCAACACGGCACGGGCAATGCTCAAGCGCTGGCGTTGGCCACCAGAGAGGTTCATGCCTCGGTCGCCGATACGGGTGTCGTAGCCGTGTTCTAACTCCATGATGAACTCATGCGCGTTGGCGATTTTGGCGGCTTCGATGACCTGTTCCTTAGAGACGTCCTTCATGCCAAAGGCAATGTTATTAAACACGGTGTCGTTGAAGAGGATGGCGTCTTGTGAGACGATGCCCATCAGGCCGCGCAGGTCGCTGATTTTGTAGTCGCGGATGTCATGGCCGTCGACGCGGACCGAGCCTTCATTGATATCATAGAAGCGTGGCAATAAGTCGGCCATGGTCGACTTGCCACCACCGCTCTCGCCGACGAGGGCGACGAATTTGCCTTTCGGAATCTTTAAGTCAATGCCCTTCAGAACCTCGTCCTTGCCATAGCTGAAATGCACGTCTTTGTATTCGATACAATCCTTGAAGTCTTTGATCTCCAAAGCGTTGTCCTTTTCGGTGATGACTTCCTCGGCATCTAGGATCTCGAAGATGCGTTCCGCTGAAGCAATGCCTTTCTGCACGTTGTAGTAGCCTTGCGAGAACGACTTGGCCGGGGAGATGATTTGCGAGAACACCACCACGTAACTGATGAAACTGCCTGCGTCGATGTGGTTGCTGCCGCCCAAAATCAAGGTGCCGCCGAACCACAGCACGAGGATGACGACCATGGACGACAAAAACTCGCTCATTGGCGAACTCATGTCGCGTTTGCGGTGGATGCCACGCAGCACCTTGGTGTAGTCGCTGTTTTGTTCCTCGAATTTGTCCTCAGAATATTGTATTGCGTTGAAAGCCTTGATGATACGTAGTCCAGAGATGGTCTCTTCCACGGTGGAGATGATGCCCGCCAGTTTGGTCTGTCCCTCTTTCGACTCTTTCTTCAGCATCTTGCCGACCTTGCCGATGAGCAGTCCCGCGATGGGCAAAACGAGGATGACGAAGAGCGTCAACCTCGGGCTGAGTGTGACCATGAAGAGGAAGAAGAATAAGATGGTCAGCGGGTCTTTGATGAGCATCTCCAAGTAGTTCAGAATCGAGACCTCGACTTCCTGCACATCCGTGGTGATGCGGGCTATGGTGTCGCCTTTCTGGCGGCTGTGGTAGAAGGAGAGGGGCAGGATGAGGATTTTGTTGTAGACATCGCGGCGCAGGTCGTGGACAGCGCCCACGCGCACGTTGGCCATGAAGAAACAGGCGAAGAAGCGTCCCAAGTTGCGGAAGAAGAAGGCCACGACAAGCAACAGGCACATGAATATCAAGGCTTGGTGTTTGCCTCCACTGGCGATGAGGTTGCTCATGAACCAGTTGAGATAGCCCATCAGCCACTCGGACGTGAGGGCGAACTCGGGCTTGGCCACGACTTCCACCGCGCCTTCCTTGAAGAGCAGGTTGAGGAAAGGCCCGACAAGTGCAAAGCTGAACAACGAGAAGAAAATGGCCATCAAGTTGAAGACCAGATTCAAGACGATGCTGCCCCAGTAGGGCTTGACGTAGGTGAGAACGCGGGAGAAAGTCTTTTGCTTGGCCATAGGCGTTGGTTTGCTCTTATCTCAAACGCGGTTTCCGCTCAATAATTGTATCCCGTGTAATTCTCCGGCGTGATGGCCGCCAGTTCCGCCTTGATTTTCTCGCTCACAGGCAATCCCTTGATGAACTCATCAATGGCGGCCTTGTCAATGTGCTTGTTGGTGCGGGTAAGGCCTTTCAGTAGTTCGTAGGCACCTTCCACCTGCTCGCGGCGGAGGATGGTCTGGATGGCTTCGGCCACCACGGCGTAGTTCTGCTGCAGGTCTTGGCGAATCTTGTCCTCGTTGAGCAGGAGTTTGTCTAAGCCCTTCATCAACGACTTGAGCGCAATCAAGGTATGTGCAATTGGCACGCCGATGTTGCGGGTGACGGTGGAGTCGGTGAGGTCGCGCTGCAGGCGGCTGATGGGCAGCTTGGTGCTGAGGAAGGTGAGCACGGCGTTGGCCATGCCGAGGTTGCCTTCGGCGTTCTCGAAGTCAATGGGGTTT
>LPNG01000003.1:90094-114553 GCA_001543395.1 Candidatus Alcium sp. F082
ATCGAAATAGGCGGCCATGTAGTCGTAGTGCTCGATTTGTGTGGTGGTCTGCTGGCGTTTGAGTTTCAGGCTCTTCTCCACGAACTTCTTCGCGAAGGCGGGCCAGTCGATGTCAGGATAGGCCACCTTGTGGGCGTTCATGTTGCCCGTTGCGCCGCCAAATTTGGCTGTGAAAGGCACGCTGTTGAGCATCTTCAGCTGGTCGTTGAGGCGCTCCACGAAGACATAGATCTCCTTGCCCAGATGCGTCGGGCTGGCGGGCTGACCGTGGGTCTTGGCCAGCATTGGGATGTCGCGCCATTCCTCGGCCATGCCTTTCAGTTTGTCGACGAGGTCTTCCAAGGCGGGCTTCACCACCAGTTTGTGCGCCTCCATCATCGAGAGCGGCACGGCGGTGTTGTTGATGTCCTGTGAGGTGAGACCGAAGTGCAGAAACTCCTTGAATTCGGTCAGGCCGAGTTCGTCGAATCGGCGTTTCAAGAAATATTCCACGGCTTTCACGTCGTGGTTGGTCTCTTTTTCTATCTCCTTGATTTCCAAAGCGTCTTCCGTTTGGAATTCCTCATAGATGGCACGGAGGTCGTCGTAATCGCCGTTGAACTTCTCGAGTTGCGGCAAGGGCAGTTCGCACAGGGCGATGTAGTACTCCACTTCGACCATCACGCGGTAGCGGATGAGGGCAAATTCACTGAAAAAGTCGTCCAACTCAACGGTCTTGGAACGGTAACGCCCATCGACGGGCGATATTGCTGTTAGGGGATTGAGGTTCATTATTGTTGAATGTTGAATGTTTAATCGTTTAATTGTTGTTGCTCAATACAACAAAAGTATCGCAAAAATAGGGATTTTTGCGATACTATTTCTGTTTGGTGTCAAAATTATTGCGTTGGCTATCTCCAAATCTTGGAGGTATAATTCACAATGCCAATCGTAATCCAAGACCTGCGTAATGTTCAGGGTCGGATTCCTCAACTGCCGCGCGTCCTGATACTCCACAAGCAGATGGCTCGGAACACCAATTGCCGCCACGAACTACGCGTTCTTCGCAATCAGGGAAATTAACAATGGGATTATTCTCATGTTCTTCATTGTACTTATCAACATAACAATCTTGGCAAAACTCCGAAACATTGCCAGTCATATCGTACAAGCCAAGTTCATTGGGCTTCTTGGTTTTCACTGGATGAGTCTCGCCATAGCAGGTAAGTTCGTGTTCCCTGAAGTCTTCACAGTACCAGGCAACTTCATCGATGTTGTCGCTCCCTGAATACATGTAACCCTTGCTTTTGTTTCCTCCACGGGCGGCGTATTCCCATTCGGCTTCCGTAGGCAATCGGAAATTCTGACCCGTAATACGATTTATCTTTTCAAGGAATAGCAGGCATTCATTCCAAGTTACACTCTCAACTGGATTATGGGCATCTGGAATGGAACTGGGATTGTATCCCATTACTGCTTCCCAAAGTTCTTGCGTGACTTCTGTCTCTGCGATGTAGAATCCATCTAGGATTACTTGGTGGACAGGCAATGCGTCACTATATACCACGTGGCTATGTTCGGGCATTGCACCCATGGAAAAAGTCCCTCCATCAACCCAAATCATATTAAAGTTCACGCCATTGACTGAAAAATGCTTAATCCCATCGGTGGAGGAAACGCTTTTCATATGTTGTTTTGTGGTGCTACATGACACGATAGCAACAAATACGGCGAGAATATATACCAGTTTCTTGCTCATTTCATTTGCTCGGCTTGTTTTTTCGGTTCGCGGCGGGTGTCCCAGAATGCAACGACTTCGATGTGGTCATCCACAAAGCGATACACAATTTTGTTATGGTGGCACACAACAATACTTCTGTACATAGAAGGCAGGTCTGAAAGATACTCTTCCAAAGGTCCCATATTGGGGTTTTGGGCAAGAAGCGCATTCGTATGTTTCACTTCTAGGAGGAAGTCATTTTTTGCTTTTTCTCCAAAAACTATTCTAATGTATTTGGCTACCTGACGCAACCTCTTTTTCGACTCGTCATTCCATCTTACTCTCATACGGCTTCGGTGTGTTGAAGTTCTTCAGCCGTAAATTCTTCTTCCAATTCTCGGAACATGTCTTCCGAGTCTTGCCATTTTCCTTCGGCAAATTGTTGTTCGCCTTCAGCAACCATTTGATGCAGTTCCTCTATTGTGTAAGGCTTCACTTTTCCCTCGTCGGCATCAGCATGTGCCATCAAGTGCACCGCCATCCAACGCATGTTGTCGGGGGTGAGGGTGCTGTATAGGTAATTTAACAGTCCTTGCAATGTTGCTTCGCTCATGGTTTGTCAATTGTTGTATTTACGAGGCAAAGATACAACTTTTTAGCGAAAAGAACAAAAAAACCGCCAAAGACTTGGCGGTTTTTCTTGGTGTTATGATAAGACTTGCCTTTACGCCTGCTCCAACTTGTCATTCGAGCCCAAGACATTGATGATCTTATGCTCATAGAGCTTCTTCATGCTGTCGCGGGCGGGAGTGAGGCGGTCATGGCGAGGCGGCTGTCGCTGTCGATGTTGATCTTGCAGACGGCGCTCTTGGCAGCCTTGCGCAGTTGCTCCTCGGGGATGCCCACGGCGGCCTTCAGCGAACCACCGTATTGATTAATGGTGTCGACTTCGTCTTGCGGCACCGACGACGAGCCGTGCAGCACGATGGGGAAGCCGGGCAGTTTCTTCTCGATGGCTTCGAGCACGTCGAAGGCCAACGGAGGCGGCACGAGGCGACCCGTGACGGGGTCGACGGTGCACTGTTCGGGAGTGAACTTGTAGGCACCATGTGAGGTGCCGATGCTGATGGCCAGGCTGTCAACGCCAGTCTTGGTCACGAAGTCGATGACTTCCTCGGGCTTGGTGTAGTGGCTTTCGGCGGCGGAAACTTCTTCCTCAACACCGGCCAAAACGCCCAATTCGCCCTCCACGGTCACATCGTATTGGTGCGCGTAATCGACGACCTTTCTCGTCAGGGCCACGTTTTCGTCGTAGGGCAGGGCCGAGCCGTCGATCATTACCGATGAGAAGCCCATGTCGATGCACGATTTGCACAGTTCGAAGCTGTCGCCGTGGTCTAAGTGAAGCACGATTTCAGGATGGGCGCAGCCGAGTTCCTTGGCGTATTCCACCGCACCTTTGGCGTAGTTGCGCGCGCCTTTCGACACTTGCAGGATGACGGGCGACTTGGTTTCGACGGCAGCCATGATGATGGCCTGCATCTGTTCCATATTGTTGAAGTTGAAGGCGGGGATGGCATAGCCGCCGTCCACAGCCTTGGCGAACATTTTGCGGGTGTTCACGAGCCCTAATTCTTTGTAGCTTACCATGTTGTCTTGATTTTAGTCTTTTGCCAGGAACGGATACCCGTAGGCGGCAGCGGGAACAAAGGTGTTCTTGATGGCGCGCGGGCTGGTCCAGCGGATGAGGTTCCAGAGGCCGCCGGCCTTGTCGTTGGTGCCGCTGGCGCGGGCGCCGCCGAAGGGTTGCATGCCGACCACAGCTCCCGTGGGCTTGTCGTTCACGTAGTAGTTGCCGGCTGCATGGCGAAGCTTGTCGTTGGCAATCTTTTGAGCCTTCAGGCAGTTGCCGAAGAAGGCGCCGGTGAGGGCGTAAGGCGAGCTCTGGTCGCACACATCCAGCATCTCCTCAAACTTGTTGTCGTCGTAGACGTAGATGGTGATGATGGGGCCGAAGATTTCTTCCACCATGCTCTCGTAGTTCGGCACCTTGGCGAGGATGACGGTACCGACGCTCTTGTCGCAGTTGCCGCCGAAAACGATCTCAGCGTCCTTGCTGGCCTTGGCGCGGTCGATATAGCCCTTGCAGTTGTCGAACGAAGCCTCGTCGATGACGGCGTTCACATAGTTGGTGAAGTCTTTCACGTCACCCATCTTGATGGTGCTCATCATGTCGCCCACGCGGTTCTTCACGTCGTTCCACATCGAAGCGGGGATGTAGGCACGCGAGGCGGCGGAGCACTTCTGGCCTTGGTATTCGAAGGCGCCACGCACGATGGCCACGGCTACCTCTTGCGGGTCGGCGCTGTTGTGGACGAAGATGAAGTCCTTGCCGCCGGTCTCACCCACGAGGCGAGGATAGGCCTTGTACATGTCGAGGTTCTGGCCGGTGGTCTTCCACAGGCTCTTGAAGGTGGCGGTGCTGCCGGTGAAGTGGATGGCGTTGAAGTTCTTGTCCTTCAGGGCCACGCCGCTGATCACGCTGCCCTTGCCAGGCAGGAAGTTGACGACGCCAGCGGGAAGGCCGGCTTCCATGAAGATGCGCATGTCGGTGTAGTTCGACAGCAGGGCAGTCGTCGAGGGCTTCCAGATGGTGGTGTTACCCATCAAGGCGGGGGTCATGTTCAGGTTGGAGGCGATGGAGGTGAAGTTGAAAGGCGTGATGGCGAACACGAAGCCTTCCAGCGGGCGGTATTCGGTACGGTTCAGCTGGTCGTTGGCCGAAGCGGGCTGCTCGGCATAGAGCTTGCTGGCGTAGTGGTTGTTGTAGCGGAAGAAGTCGATGGTTTCGCAGGCGCTGTCGATCTCGGCTTGGAAACAGTTCTTCGACTGGCCGAGCATGGTGGCGGCGTTGATGCGGGCGCGGTACTTGGTGGCCAGCATCTCGGCGATGCGTGCCATGATGGCGGCGCGCTCGTCCCAAGGCGTGTTCTCCCAGTCGTGCTTGGCGGCTTGGGCGGCGTCGATGGCCATGCGGACTTCCTTTTCGCCTACCTTGTGGTAGCGTGCGATGACGTGTTTGTGGTCGTGAGGCATCACCACCTCGCCCATGTCGCCCGTGCGGACTTCCTGGCCGTTGATGATGGCGGGGATTTCAACGATTTCGTTAGATTGTCTTTCGAGTTCCTTCTGGAGTTCGATTCTCTCCGGACTGCCTGGCTTGTAGCTTTTTACAGGCTCGTTGTCCGGCTTCGCAAATGTGATCAGTGCGTTGTTCATTATGTTTTATTTAAAGTTTGAAGAATAAATATTCAAAAATGTTGAGGTAATTAGGACGGGGTTGCTCCGTCATTTCCAAAACCTGTCGATAATGCCTTCTAACTGCTGACTTATAACACGGGTGGGTTTTTTGTCAGGCTTGATTGAAAAATGATAGAAAGGAAGGTTCTTGTTTTCTGCGTCATAGATGATAAGTGTTAGTTTAGAGAAAGCCTCATTATAAGAACTTGCTCCATAGGCGCCATAATAGTAAGCAATACTTTTGAAAACAATCTCGCCCCAGTTTTGCTTGGTTCTTTCGAAACCGACATGATAAACTAGCAAACCAAAGCGTTTCCCGTTTTGTTTCAATATGGAATCAACGGTAGGCAAGTATGTATATTGTGCCTTTTGCTTGAGGTTTCCATCATCAATAAGTTGCCGTAATTCATTATTCACTTTATTCTGTACCACAGTGTCTTTTATTGTTATGTATCCTGTTAGACCGATGGATTTATCTCGAGCCAGTACGTTATCTATGGAAAGGCGGCATAATTCTGAAAGAGAATCGCTGTGACCGCCATTGTCGTATTTGTCCAATAGATCAATGTCGCATACAGGAATAAAACGTTGTACGTCTGAAATTTCACTTTTTGGGGTCTTGGTTGTGAATCCAGACAGGGCGCAAGAAGAAAAAGTCAGCAGTATAAAAGCAAATAATAGTGTTTTCTTCATTATCAGGTTTTGTTTTTAGTTTTCGAAACGCGGTGCAAATATAGTAAATTTCATTGCGAAAAACTTCAACGCAATAATTTTTCGCTTTTTCAGGACAGCTTTGTGTTCAGCATTGATATGAAACGAAAAAGATTCCCTAGGGGAATGGAGTCCATTCGATTAATCAACCCGCGGCGGCTTGTAAAGCTTACAAAACGTAAACGTTATATGCCGCCGCAGAACCGCAAACTATATCCTCCATTCCCCGCAGGGAATCTCAGCCTTTATTTCTGAATAGCGGTTTCCAGAAGTTCAACATAATCATGGTGAAGTATGACTTTCATCCAACCGAGACGGCTTTGGTTGTTTTCGTTGATTTTGAAGCCTATGTATTTCGCTTCATCCATAGGAAACACATCGCAATTGTTTTCGTTGCTGATTTGATAACAGATGGTAACATGATCTCCTATTTCAGGCTCGCACGGGTAAGTGTAGGATCTGTTTTTCAGTACGACATTTGTGCTCATAAAGGTATCGTCGTTACCGAAACCGTCGTTGGCATTATTGGCATAAAGCGATAGTTTTTCTGTCATGCTCACTACAGAATCTGTTTCGGCAATCCGTTCACAAGTATAGGTGTAATATACTCCTATTACCCACCAAATGCTGTCTTCCGTATGGGAAGTGGAATCGATATGAAGGTAGTTTTCTTGGTTGATGATGTCGCCCAATAATGCGATGTTCTCATTCAGACAATTGAGCGTTGTGACAACATCATGCCCAAGTCCAGCGGAACCTATATCCTCTGATCGGAATTGAACGTCGTTTTCTCCATCGCCGTCGAGGTCAACGGTGTTGCCCCAAGAAAAATGGCCATATTGTTCGGGGTGGAAAGTGCTGTCGTATGATGTAATGGACATTCCATGGGTGTTGCCGAAAACGACTTTGCCGTTTGTTGTGTCTTTCTTGCATGATGCGATGCTGGCAGCAAGCAGTAGCGCCATCGCAAATAATGATAGTTGTTTCATTTTGTTATGTTTTTTTTTATTGTGAAGTTTCTGTTTGATAAACGCGGTGCAAATATAGGATATTTCATTGCGGAAAAATGCGATGCGAATTTTTTCGCAATCATTTCATCCGCTTGATGACTTGCAACCTGTGCGTGTGCTCGTTCTTCTCCTTGTTGAAGATACCCGTCTGGTCCAAATAGTCGATGCGGACCTTCCCCGAACAGTGGATGATCTGCTCGTTGCCCATGATGATGCCCACATGGGTAATGTGGCCGTCTTCCTCTCCAAAGAAAGCAAGGTCGCCGGGTTGTGTCTCCTGTAGGAAATACACCAATTCGCCTTCTTGGATTTGCTGAGAAGCATCGCGAGGCAGAGCCATTCCTGCAAGGCGGGCACAGACCTGAACCAAACCAGAGCAGTCGATGCCTAAAGCGGTGCGACCTCCCCAGAGGTAAGGCACGTCGATGAGCATCTTGGCATAGTCTAACATCATCTCAGGATGGAACTCGGAAGGCATCTCGATGGCGTCGGGATGTGGCTCATAAAGCGGTGTGCCCAAGCTCAAATACTGCCCATGATATTCAACGATGGGTTTGCAGGTGAGATAGAGTTTCTTGTTTTTCAATGTCTCAAATTCTTCCTCGCTGATTTCCTCGAATTGCTTCGCCTGAATCCATCCTTGATAACGGAAGAATCCAGTTTGGACCAGCACCCATTCTTGTAGGCTGTCCAAAACCATGTATATTTCATTGTATAGCAGTTGACTCACCATCTCGGAACTGTGTCGAGGTTCCTTCCTCAATGCGATGGCGGAAAGTTTGCAGATGCCGTAGGTCATAAATATCGCTGTTTTCAGAGCGCTAAATTAGGCAACAATTCAATGCGGAAGGCCTTTTTTGTGCTCTTTTTTTTGAACAATCGTAGTTTTTTAATAATTTAGCACTCGCAATTGTATGCAATAATAATCATTAAATCATTGATTATGAATTGGATAAAAGGTTTAATCAATAGAATAAGACACAGTTATTATGGTATTGCCAAAGTGTTGGCCTTTGTGGTCGCCATTGTTTTGGTATGTCTGTTGATGCCACGTACGGGCAAGTTCAAATACGAGTTTCAGCTTTCGAAGCCATGGCAGCATGAGACGCTCTATGCCCCGTTTGACTTTCCCATCTATAAGGACTATGAGTCATATAGCGCTGAGACAGATGCTGCCGAGAAGCAGGTGCATCCTGTATTTGTCTTCAACGACACCGAGATGAACACCGCGCGCAAGGCTTTGGTCAATGCTTTTGACGCGCAATGGGACGAGCATTCCACACTCGACAAGGCTGCCAACCTTGATTGTCTACTCAAGGTTTACGATTCCATCGAAGACCAGGGTATTGTGGCCTACGACAATGCCACCAGTTCGCTCGACCCCAGCTCTGTGGTCACGGTCATTCGCGACAAGGTGATGCGTACTGTGCGTTACGGCGACTTCTATGCCATGAACGAAGCCACTGAGGCGGTAGCTTCCATTTTGAATGATGCCGGAGGTAGCTACAACATGAAATTGCTTTCCGAGCTTCTCAACGGTGCCTTGCGTCAGAATGTGTTTTATAACTCTAGTCTTACCCAGCAGGAAATGGAAAAGGCGGCGGCTGCCGTTTCGTTGACTTATGGCATGGTGCAGAAGGATGAGTTGATCATCTCTGAGGGCGAGATCATCAACGCGCACACCTACGATGTGTTGAATTCGTTGCAACGCGAATACGCCACGCGTTCCATGTCGCGCGACGAGTCGCTCCGTGTCCTCTTGAGCCAGATCTTTCTCGTGGCGTTAATCTTTTCGCTGATGGGCCTCTATGGCAGCAAACTTCATAAGAAAGTCTTCTCCGAGTTGAAGAACATCGTGCTCTTGCTTACCTTGGTGCTCATCATCGTGTTGCCTTGCTATGTCCTCGTACGCTTTGCCCCCAGTCTCATCTTCTTGATGCCGGTATGCTTGCTCGCCATCATGGTGGGCTCGTTCTTCAACTTGAGGCTGGCATTCTCCACACAGGTCTTCGCCGTGATGCTGATTTCCTTGGTGGTGCCCAATCCTTTCCAGTTTATGTTTATGCAGCTGGTGGCCACGGTGGTCACGGTGTTCGGCATGTCGAGCACCCGCACGCACCACCGTTTCATCCAAGCCGCGTTGTTGGTGTTCTTTGGCTATCTTTTGGTTTACCTGGCATTCACCTTCCTCACCACCTCCGAGGTCGACTGGTCGGTGATTCTGATGCTGTTCCTCAATGGCTTGTTCACCATGCTGGCCCAACCGCTCATCCTGCTCTTCGAGCGTATCTTCGGAGTGACCACCTCGCTGTCATTGATGGAGCTGAGCAACACCAATACGCCCTTGTTGCGTGAGCTGGCGGCGACTGCACCAGGTACGTTCCAACACTCCATACAGGTCGCCAACCTCTGCGAGGAGGTGCTGTATGAAATTGGCGGTGACACGCTGTTGGCCCGTACGGGTGCTTTGTATCACGACATTGGAAAGATCAAGAACCCGATGTATTTCACCGAAAACCAGCATGGCGCTTACAGTCCGCACAATGATCTTTCCAATACCGAAAGCGCCGAGATCATCATTTCGCACGTGACCGACGGCATAGAGTTGGCGCATAAAAACCACATCCCTGAGCGCATCATCGACTTCATCCGCACCCACCACGGCACGCGCCGCACTGAATATTTCTACATCAACGAGCAGAAAGCGCATCCTGACGAGGAAATCGACCCGACACCGTTCACCTATCATGGTCCTGAGCCCTTCTCACGCGAGACCGCCGTCTTGATGATGGCCGATAGCATCGAGGCCGCCTCGCATAGCTTGAAAGACCCCGACGAAAAGAAAATCAGCGACTTGGTGGATGGCATCATCGACAAGCAGATGGAGGCAGGGCAGTTCCTCAACACCGACCTCACCATGCACGACATCGAGACCTGCCGCAAGGTCTTGAAGAAGAAGTTGATGAGCATTTACCATGTTAGGATTGCTTATCCGGAGAAGTGATTTCTTGTTTTTTTGTTGTACTATCCAAGAATTGTTATACATTTGCAGCGTACTAATAAACTAATACGCTTAAATAATGAAAAAGTTATTCAAATTATTAGCGCTTTTGTCGATGGCCTATGCCATGACTTCCTGCGGCACTGTCGGCCTGTTGATTCATACGGCCAAAATCTTTAACGATAACTCGAGTTTTAGTACCAATTCGATGAATGACACTATCCATTTTGTCGTCAGCAACAAGAACCAAATGTTGTTCAAGGCCGAAATCAATGGGAAATCGGATACGGTGATGTATGATACAGGTGTCAATTCCTTTGCCCTGCTCATGTACACGCCCAGTACCAAGCCGGAAGGAATGAAGTTTTATAGTCATAGAGTTTCTGGGGCTGACAAAAGGTCAAAAATCAAAGTGACGACTTTGCCGGTAACAATCAAAACAAACATGGTGGTGTCGGAAGGACTAGGTTTCGCCAATTTAGGGCCTGAACCACCGATTTGTCAAAGAGAGGAGGCTTTGTCAGCGCATAATATCATTGGCTTTCAAGGGCTTAATTTGGTTCGTTACATGATTGACTTTACCGATAATCAGATGTACGAAATACCTGATTCCTTGAGCATCGACACGACGGAGTTCATTCCCATCAAATGCAAGTATTACAGAAATGTTTTGTGGGTCTATCCGCGAATCAACGGCATGGAGTATGAATGCATTTTCGACACGGGCAACGGTGCTGCTGCTTTTTTGTTGCAGGACGAGCAGCGGGTCGACAACCCAGGGGAGAAGGATTATGTTTTTGAAGGCTCCTTCGGGCAAGCCATAGGAGGACATACCGACAAGCGGACATTTGTGTACGCAAATCATGAGAATCTCAGCCTTGTTGGTGTCGATAAGGATACCGAAGTGTTGTATGTGAAATCAGTGTCAAACAACAACATGGGCCTCAAAGCGATTTCGAAATACGATTGGATTATCTCGTCTATGGGTGGAAATCTAAAGATGTATGCCAGGCCGCATACAACTGATGTCGTCAAGCCGTTCGAGGCACCTGCCTACCGTGTTTCTACTGCCGATGGAACATTGAAGATTTTGAACCGTCTCATCGACGGCAACGAGAAGTATAAGGTCGGCGACCAAATCATTTCAGTAAACGGCGAAAAAATCACCGAGGAGAACATCTGCCATTACTACGAATTGCTTACCGAGAATAAGGACTGGTCGGGGTTCGAGATTGAGGTGAAGTAATATGGAGATTCCCTGTGGGAATGGAAAGCTGGTTTTAATGTATACCGCGGCGGCAGGTAACGCCTACAGACGGAAAATGACACAAGCCGCCGCATTTTAACTTAAACGCTAACTCCATTCCCGAAGGGAATCTAACTAAACCTTCCTCATATATTCCACCGCCTCAGGCCCCTCATTAAACACCAAATCCAAGATGCTTAAATCGGGCACGAAAGGAAACTTCTCGCTAAACACCTGGTAATAAGTGGGGAAGAGGCTCGCGTCCACGGCTTTCTTCGGGCTGAAAGCCTCTCGTAAGTCGTTCTCCGCCTTGCGCACATAGTCCGTAGTATGCACGATTTCCTTCTTGACCTTCAACATCTTCAGCACTGCTTGCAAAGCAGCGTCGTTCAAGTCGATGAGACGCTCGAAATGGCCTTCAAAGATAGGCTTTAGATAGTCGTAATAATGGTCGAAATAAGGCGCCGCCTTATAGGCCGACTCCAAGCAGCGGCTGTGGATGTGCTGCCAAGGCTCGATGGGACTGATGGCCATGTCCTTCGTCATGGTATGGTTGCCGTTGACTTTCACCACGGGCACGCTGAGGTTCTCCACGCCGTTGGCCGTCATCACACGGCAGCGGTTGCGGTAAGTCTGCTTGTGATAGGTCTCCCATATCTCAACGACAGGCGCGTCTTCTTTCAGAAAACGCGCCATGTAGCTGATGCTGGGAAAATATGCCGTGTTGAACAGCGTCATTTGAGCAGTTGTTCAACAACGACTTTCCTGTAACCCTCTTCAGGCATGGCTCCGACTTGCATCATCGGCTGTCCCTCCACGGGGATGAAGAGTACTGTTGGGATGCTGCGTATCTGGAAGGCTTTCGCCAATTCGGTTTCATACTGCGTGTTGACTTTATAGATCAACAGCTTGCCGTCATACTCTTCGGCCAGTTTCTCCATGATAGGTGCCACACGGCGGCACGGACCGCACCAGTCGGCGTAGAAGTCAACGATGGCAGGCAACTTGCCTTTATATACAAAGGTGGTGGGGTCTTTCTCGAAATCCCAAACCTTTTTCAGGAACTCATTATAGGTCAAATGCTGGACTTTCGATTCTTTTTTCTCTTCTTGTGCGTTTGCGGTGAGACCAGCCACCATGAACAACATGGCAAATAAGATGCTTTTTTTCATTGTCGTCTATTTTTCGGGGGACAAAAGTAACAAAAATCGTGCTAATGGCGGTTTTTTTTCCTTAATTTTGCAGCAAAATATTCCAAAATTATGTTAATCGTCAATATCAAGGAGCTCGTCGGTGTCGAAGAACAAGGCCGACTGCTGAAACGCGGCAAGGAAATGGCCGAAACGGGTAGAATCAAGAACGCTTTTCTTTACATCAAAGGCAAGAAAATCGCCGACTATGGTCCGATGGACTCGGAGGCGTGCCGCAAATATCTCGCTGAGAACCATCGTGTCTACGACGTGAAAGGCAGCGTGGTGATGCCCGCCTTCTGCGACTCGCACACGCACCTTGTCTACGCCAACTCGCGTGAGCTGGAGTTTGTCGATAAGATTCGTGGCCTCAGCTATGAGGAGATCGCCAAGAGGGGAGGAGGCATCCTCAACTCGGCCAAGGCGACAGCGGCGGCTTCGGAGGACGAACTCTACGACATGGCCCAGCAACGCCTCGATGAGGTGATGCGCATGGGCACGGGCGCCATCGAGATTAAGAGCGGCTACGGCCTTACGACTGAGAGTGAGCTAAAGCTCCTCCGCGTCATCCGACGCTTGAAGGAGAACTCGCCCCTGACCATCAAGTCGAACTTCCTTGGCGCACATGGTATCCCGATGGAATATCGTGGCCATCAAGAAGACTATGTCGACTTGGTCATCAACGAGATGATCCCTTTGGTTGCCGCCGAGGACCTCGCCGATTTCATTGACGTGTTCTGCGACCAAGGCTTCTTCACCGTCGAGGACACCGAGCGTATCCTCATGGCGGGCATCAAATATGGCATGAGACCAAAGATCCATGCCAACGAAATGGCTATCTCGGGCGGCGTGCAGGTGGGCGTGAAATATGGCGCCATCTCCGTCGACCATCTCGAGCAGATGGGCGATGCCGAGATCGAGGCTTTGAAAGACTCCGAGACCATGCCGACCGTGCTTCCGGGCTGCGCCTTCTTCCTCAACCTGCCGCTCTCGCCGGCGCGCAAGATGATTGACGCGGGTCTGCCTGTGGCCATGGCTTCCGACTTCAACCCCGGCACCTCGCCCTCAGGCAATATGCAGCTCATCCTTTCGATGGCATGCATCCGCTATCGCCTGACCCCTGAAGAGGCGCTTAATGCCGCCACACTCAATACGGCCTATGCCATGGGTGTGAGCGACGAGGTGGGTAGCATCACCAAGGGTAAACTTGCCAACCTCATCGTCACCCAGCCGATGACGCAACTCGAGTTCATGCCTTATTACTATGGCGCAAATAAAGTGGCTAAAATGATTCTTAACGGTAAATTTGTGTGATGAGACCTTATAGATTATTTTTGACGACACTGGTCTTTGCACTGTTTGTCGTCTCTTGTAAGAAAGACCATTATGACGTGAGTAATGTGCATGGCGTGAATGCCGAAGGCGAGGTTTTGGCGCCACTGGCCTCTGCTTCGTTTACTGTGAAGGATTTGATGGAACGCTTCGGCTTGCTGGACCTGCTTTATTGGACTGCTGACGGCGACATTGCATTGCACTACACGATGCAGATGGATAGCATTTTGGAAGGCTATGAAATATTGAAATTCAATGATTTGGACTATGAAGAGCATTATACCTACCCAAATCCCTTTCCAAACACTCCGCCGCCCTATCTTGATACGGTGCTGAGCTTTGAGCGTACTATCACATTCGAGTCGGAACATGTTTTCGTTAGGGAAGGTTTTATTAAGTCCGGGCGCCTTGAGTTTACTATGGAGTCCAATGTTGGCAATTTGAAGCATGTGGTGTTGCGCACGTCCAACATCAAGGATGCCGCTGGTAACGACTTCGTGCTCGACACGCCAATTCAAGACAACGCTTTCGTGATCGATCTGTCGGGTTTACGCTATTTTGCTGAAGAGGCTAATACGCTGACCTTCAATTGTGAAGTGACAATTGGCGCACAAACGACAGTTGAGCCGGAGTTGAATGTGAACTTGCGTATCAAGGGACATGATATGGCTTTCAGAGAGATACAGGGTTATGTGGAGCGTTATTCGAGCCGCGACCGCGTCGATACGGTCTTTACGCTGTTTCCTGGGGCGATTGATGGTCAACTCGGATTGGAAGATGTCAGGCTGAAACTCACCGAACGAAACACCTTCCCTATGGGAGCTCGTTTCATTATCGACACGCTTACTTTGTGGAGCAAAGACAATGCGCCTATTTCCGTCCTTGAGCCATTGCCTTTGCCGATTGAAATGCCTCCTGCGATGCAATATGTAGAGGCGCTCAATAAGGTCGTCAACTTCCAGATTAGTGCTGATGGAGGGCACTTCCTGGCTTCTGGCGATTACATCCTCAATCCCGAGAACGTCACAGACATGGTGACTGTTGTCGATACCAACCGTATCGACCTTTGTGCCGACGTGGAAATTCCCTTCTCCTTCAGAGTTGGCGATGTCAAATATGTCGACACGGTCAATATGAACGTTGCCAATCTCGAGGTGCCTGAACTTATCAAGGAGTTAACGCTCGAACTGACATTCAACTCATTACTGCCGTTCAATTTAAATGCAAGTTTCTATATGTTTAACTCTGAGACTGGTATGGTCACGGACACCTTGCTCGGTGAGTCTAAGGTCATTAAGGCTTCATTTGACGGCAAGCCTGCCACGACAGAGGTGACGCTCGTTGTCGATGAAGACCGTGTCGAAAACGTGTTGCATTCCAACTGCATCATAATGTCTTATGAACTGGATACAGAGAACCACAACCTGCATTTGAACTTCAACCAAAAGCTCGACCTTTCTGTGAAAGGCCGTGTCAAATACAAAGGGAATTTGGATTTTTAGCGATTATCAGTCATGATTATGAATAAGAAAATAGTATTAGCCTTTTTTGCTGCGTTGACGTTTTGCTCTGTCAAGGCTCAACAAGTGTCGCCTGTCGATTTCATGCGATACAATCCTTATCAGATGAACGCCAACCCGGCTACCGACTTGCCCTATTCGAGCGTCATGTCGCTTGTCATTGGCGATATCGGCATCGACTTGCAAAACACGACGTTGCGTTTCGACAACTGCTTCGACTTCGACGCGCAAGGACGTCCTGCAACGATCAATTTGCACAAATTGGCAAACAGCCTGAAGGAAGACAATTATATCGGCTTTGATGTGAATGTTGACCTTTTCACCTTGTACAAGCGCCTCAAAAAAGGCATGATCACCATCAATTATGGCGTGAAGGCTCAGGGTGACTTTGCCTTTAACGAAGGGCTGTTCGATCTGGCAGACTATGGAAACTCGGCTTTCGTTGGCAACGACAATCCTGCCATGGTCAATATGGACATCAATGCCATGGGATATCAGGAACTGGCGGTGGGCTATCAGTGGAATGTCACGGAGCAGCTCTCGTTGGGCGGTAAGGCCAAACTCCTCTTCGGCGTGGCCAATGTGAAAACCGATGCCTTTGATGCCCAACTCTACACCGATCCCGATTCCTATGCGCTCCGCTTGAAGGAAAACATCGCCATGAAAACCGCCCTGCCCAATGTCATCTATGTGGACGAGACAGGCCATCTGAAGGCTGACGGTCCCTTCAGCGTGGGCGAGTTGTTCCGCAACCCGGGTTTTGGCGTCGACTTGGCCGCCGAATACCGTTTCGACGAGCGCTTTAGCGCTGTGGCCGCGGTGCGCGACCTGGGTTTCATCCATTGGGGCAAGCACAACATCGCCATGTCAGGCCAGGTGAACGATATGGGCCACTTCTATGACAACGGCGACTTCCTCTTCGAGGGTTTGAATGTCGACGAGGTGCAACGTATTCTCTCAGATGACAATTATCGTAAACACTTCTTGGATACTTTGCAGCGCTATTTCCAAGTGGGGTTCTCACCTATGGATAAATACACCACTGCTTTGAATACCAATCTTTTGCTTCGCGGTAACTACGACCTCGATGCACGCAACCGCTTCAGCGCGCAGGTGCAGGGCCGCTTCTTGGGCAGTGGCTTCCGTCCCGCCTTGACGCTGGCCTATTGCGGCTCCTTCTGGAACAACTTCAACGTGTGTGCCACCTACACGATGATGCCTCACAGTTACGACAATATCGGCCTTGGTGTCTCCGCCATGATTGAGACCTGCAACATCTACCTGACTACCAATAATCTTATTGGATTATTCAAGCCTTTGAATACAAGCGCTTTCAATGCCCAGGTGGGCATTGTGTTTAACCTTTGGATGCCCGAGCGACGTTATGTAGACGAATCCGGAAAACCAGAGTTTTTGGATGACAACGGCTAAGATATTCGGAATAGGCCGTCACCGTTTGACCGTCGACGGAGAGGGCGTCACTACCTTAGTGGCGTTCACGGGATGTCCTTTGCGGTGCAAGTATTGTCTCAACAAACAGTCGTGGGAGCTTGAAAGAGGCCGTTTGTATACGCCCGAGTTGCTCTTCGAGGAGGTGAAAATCGACCAACTGTATTTTTTGGCCACGCATGGCGGCATCACTTTTGGCGGGGGAGAGCCTTTGCTGCAACTGCCTTTCATACAAGCGTTTAGTGACCTTTGCGGAAGGCAGTGGCAGATTGTCGTCGAGACCAGCCTTCATGTGCCTTTGGGGCAAGGCGAACAACATCGTTTTGGAAAACCTGCAATGGCTCTTGCAAAACGGCGACCCTAACCGCATCAAGGTGCGCATCCCGCATATTCCGGACTTCAATTCGGACGACGATGTGGAGCGAAGCAAGGAGCAACTCGCTGCCATGGGCGTGGAAAACTTTGACATTTTTCAATATATAATAAGGTGATTCCATAATAATTGTTACTTTTGCCACGTTAAAACAAAAAATGATAACCATGGCAAAAGGCAAACAAACCTGCAAAATCCTAAAGGAAATCCGCAAGCAAATCGCGGCGGAGAACGACATTGACTTGGTCGTTTCGGAATGCACCTATCAAGGCGACTGCCTCGGCACCTGCCCGAAATGCGAAGCCGAAGTGCGCTACCTTGAGCGCGAACTTGAAAAACGCCAGCGCATGGGCAAGGCGGCGGTTTTCGCTGGAATGTCGTTGGGAACCTTGTTCGCGGCCACTTCATGCAATCATCCTGTTCCCGAGCCTTTGGCTGGTGAAGTGATGCATACCCCCGATTCCACCGAAATGCCCAACGATAGCATCCCCAACGACAGCATCCCCAGTGATGCTTATTTGTTGGAAGGCGATGTGCTGGCTCCGGAGCCGGATACGATGAAAGCAGAAGAAAAGAAAGCTGCTTGCAAAAAGGATGAGCTTTTAGAAATTGTTGGTGGTATTGAGGATGAGGACTCGTGGATAGAAGGAGAAATGCCGGAGATAACTACTGGAGAGGATGAAGAAGGAGTGACCGAAGGATATGTGGCTCCTGAAATGGGCGAGGTTGAAGATCCAGAGGCAGTTGTTTATCAGATTGTCGAGCAGATGCCGGAATTTCCGGGGGGCGAGTATCCTCAGAAAGCCAGGGAGAAAGGCATTCAAGGACGTGTCTTTATTGGTTTTATTGTTGAAAAAGACGGTAGCATTTCCAATGTAAGAAATCTGCGAGGTGTGGATAGCGAGCTCGATGCCGAGGCCATCCGTGTAGTGGAATCCATGCCCCGATGGAAACCTGGCATGCACCGAGGTGAGCCCGTCAGAGTTTCATACCAGATTCCTATCGTTTTCAAGTTGGAAGACAAACAGGATTGATTTCTGTTTCATTTTGTAAAGAAAAAAGCCGTACATTTGCAGCCGCAAACGCGGTAGAGGGATTGGCGCTATTTTCACTACCCCAACCCTCTTGCCGTCATTGTGGGCTTGACCCGCAATCCCCTAAGCGATAAGGACTCCTTCCTGCGTAGGAGATGGCGGATGCTTCTCCGCCATGACGGATAAGGCTTGAGGGCGGTAAACCCCAGTCTCGTGTCCCGCAGTCCCGCGACTCGCGTCAACAATTAAACGATTAAACAATCAACAATTCAACAACAATAATGAAACAACTCATCGAATGCGTGCCGAATATCAGCGAAGGCCGCGACAAGAATATCATCGACCAAGTGACCGCTGAAATCGAAAAAGTGGAAGGCGTCAAGCTGCTGGACGTGGATCCCGGTATGACCACCAACCGCACTGTCATCACCTTTGTGGGTGAGCCTGAGCCTGTGTGCGAAGCCGCCTACCGTGTGGTGAAGAAAGCCGCCGAACTCATCGACATGAGCCAACACCACGGCGCCCACCCGCGCCAAGGTGCTACCGACGTGTGTCCCCTCATCCCTGTGAGCAACATCACCATGGAAGAAGTGGTCGAGTACGCCCACAAGTTGGGCAAACGCCTCGGCGAAGAACTCAATATCCCGATTTATTGCTACGAAGAGGCCGCCTACATCAAGGAGCGCCGCAACCTCGCTTACTGCCGCACGGGTGAATATGAATCCCTGGCCCACACGGGTGCCACCCAAGTGGGTGCCCGCGACTTCCTCGTGGCCATCAACTATAACCTCAACACCACCTCGACGCGTCGCGCCAACGCCATCGCTTTCGACGTGCGCGAAAAGGGTCGCCCGATGCGCGAAGGCGGCAAGGTGACCGGCAAGCCGATGAAGGATGAAAACGGCAAACCGATCATGATTCCCGGAACGCTGAAAGCCACCAAGGCCATCGGCTGGTTCATCGAGGACTACGGCATCGCCCAGGTGTCGATGAACATCACCAACATCAGTGTGTCGCCTGTCCACGTCTGCTTTGAAGAGGTCTGTGCCAAGGCCGCTGCCCGTGGCGTGCGCGTCACTGGCTGCGAAATCGTCGGCCTCGTTCCCAAGAAGGTGCTGATGGATGCTGGCAGGTTCTATCTCGCCAAGCAACAGCGCAGCCTCGGTGTGAGCGAAGAGGAAATCATGAAGATCGCCATCAAGTCGATGGGCCTCGACGACCTGAAGCCCTTCGACCCGAAGGAAAAGGTCATTGAATACCTCATCGAAGACCATAGCCAGAAGAAACTCGTCGACATGACCTGCACGGGCTTTGCCAACGAGACCGCTTCAGAGAGCCCTGCTCCTGGTGGTGGCTCCATCTCTGCCTACATGGGTGCCCTCGGTGCCTCGTTGGCCACGATGGTCGCCAACCTGTCGTCGCACAAACCGGGCTGGGACGAGCGTTGGGAAGAGTTCAGCAATTGGGCCGTCAAAGGCCAGGCCATCAAGGACGAGCTGCTTGAACTCGTTGATGAGGACACCAACGCCTTCAACAAAATCATGGATGCCTTTGGCTTGCCCAAGAAGACCGATGAGGAGAAGGCTGCCCGTAGCGCCGCCATCCAAGAGGCCACCAAGTATGCCACCCAGGTGCCTTTCCGCACGATGAAGGTCGCCTTCAAGGCTTTTGAGGTCGTCCGCGCCATGGCCGAGACTGGCAATCCCAACTCCGTCACCGACGCCGGAGTGGGTGCTTTGTGCGCTCGTTCGGCCGTAATGGGTGCCCATTTGAACGTCAAAATCAACGCTTCTTCGCTGAAAGATGAGGCTTTCAAGGCTGAAATCTTGAAGGAAGCTGCCGAGATTGAGGCTGCCGCTCTTGTGCAAGAGGCTGAAATTCTGCAAATTGTGAATAAGGTTATCGCAGGAGAATAAAATTTTGAAAAATTGGTTGCGGGTATTTGAAAAAGTTGTACTTTTGCAGCCAAATTTGAAAGGAGTATAAGCAATGTCAAAGAAACAGAAAGATGCACGCGTGAAAGTCATCCTCGAATGCACTGAGCACAAGGCTAGCGGCATGCCCGGCACTTCGAGATACTACACCATGAAGAACAAGAAGAACACTCCCGACCGTCTGGAGTTGATGAAGTATAACCCGATCCTTAAGAGAATGACCCTCCACAAGGAGATTAAATAATTAAGAGTTATGGCAAAGAAAGCTGTTGCTACCCTTCGTAGCTTAGACAAGACCTATAGCAAGATCATCAGAATGAAGCGTTCTGAGAAGACTGGTGCTTACTATTTCGATGAGATCGTCGTCCCTGCCGACAAAGTGCAGGAGTACCTTGCTAAAAGATAATTTGCGTTAAACGCAAGACAACAGAGCTTTTCCATGACTTTATGGAAGAGCTTTTTTGTGTTTGTATAAATTGAACTATCATGGGCCTGTTCTCATTCCTAACCAAGAAAAAAGAAAACAAGGAAGACCTCGATAAAGGACTTGAAAAGACTAAGACCAGCGTCTTTTCCAAGATTTCCAAAGCCATTATGGGCAAGTCGACCGTCGACGACGAGGTGCTCGACAACCTGGAGGAGATTCTCATCACCTCCGACGTGGGCGTCGACACCACCTTGAAGATCATCGACCGCATCCAAGCCCGCGTGGCCCGCGACAAATATGTCGGCACCAGTGAACTCAACACCATCCTGAAAGAGGAGATTATGGGCCTGCTGCAGGAAAACGAGTCGGGCGACGGCACCACTTTCGACATCCCATCGGATAAGAAGCCGTATGTCATCATGGTCGTCGGCGTGAATGGCGTGGGCAAGACCACTACCATCGGTAAGTTGGCTTACAACTTCAAGAACGCTGGCAAGAAGGTCGTGCTCGGTGCTTCCGACACTTTCCGTGCTGCCGCCGTCAGCCAGCTGCAGATTTGGGCTGAGAGGGTGGGCGTGCCTTGCGTCCAACAAGGTCAGGGCGCCGACCCCGCATCCGTGGCTTTCGACACGGTGAAGTCGGCCGTGGCCCAGGATGCCGATGTCGTCATCATCGACACCGCTGGCCGTCTGCATAACAAGGTCAACCTTATGCGCGAGCTGACCAAGATTAAGACCGTCATGCAGAAGGTCGTCCCCGACGCACCGCATGAGATCCTGCTCGTGTTGGATGCCTCCACGGGCCAGAATGCCATCGAACAGGCCAAGCAGTTCACTGCCGCCACCGAGGTCAACGCCCTCGCGCTGACCAAGCTCGACGGCACCGCCAAGGGCGGCGTCGTCATTGGCATCTCCGACCAGTTCAAGATACCGGTCAAGTACATCGGTGTCGGCGAAGGCATCGACCATCTACAGATTTTTGACCGCAAAGCGTTTGTGGATAGTTTGTTTGAATAAAGATTTTGAAGGCATGTCATACCGAGCGATAAGCGAGTGTATCTATGTCTTCAAAATCTTTTATAAATAATAGAATGCGTAGACCCACACTCAATATCGTGACCCTCGGTTGCTCCAAGAACAAAGTCGACTCGGAGCATCTGGCGGCTTTGCTGGAACACCGTTATGTGATTCGTCATGACGACGAACGCCGTTCCGATGTGGTCATCATTAACACCTGTGGTTTTATTGGTGACGCGCAAGAGGAGTCGGTGGACACCATTTTGGAATATGCCGAACTGCGCAAGCTAGGCAAGATCAAGAAACTGTACGTCACAGGATGCCTCTCGCAAAGGTTCAAGAAAGACCTGCAAGCGGAGATCCATGAAGTGGATGCTTTCTATGGAGTGGAGAGCGTCAATCTCATCGCTGCCGACCTACTGAAAGAGGAGGTGCAGCCTGACTATTGCAGTCGTCGCGTGCTGTCCACCCCGAAACATTACGCTTATCTGAAGATTTCAGAAGGCTGCAACCGCCGTTGTGCTTTCTGTGCCATCCCGCTCATCCGTGGCGGCCACGTCAGCGTGCCAATGGCCGATTTGTTGGAAGAGGCGAGAGGTTTGGCCAAACAAGGCGTGAAGGAACTCATTCTTATCGCCCAGGACCTGACTTATTATGGCCACGACATCGACGGTAAGTCCCACATCGTGGAATTGGTGAAAGCCTTGTGCAAAATTGACGGTTTTGAGTGGATTCGCTTGCACTATGGTTATCCGCTCGGCTTTCCAGATGAACTCCTTGACTTGATGCGCGAGAATCCCAAGATTTGTCATTACATCGACCTGCCATTGCAGCACATCAGCACACATATTTTGAAGGATATGCGCCGCGGTGTGGACCGCGAGCAAACGATTGGCTTTGTCCAAAATGTACGTCGTCACGTCCCCGACATTGCCTTCCGTACCACTTTCATTGTTGGTTTTCCTGGGGAAACAGAAGAGGATTTCGAAGAGCTTTGCCAGTTCGTCAAAGACATGCGTTTCGAGAGGGCGGGCGCGTTCGCTTTCTCGCCCGAGGAAGGCACGGCAGCCTACGACATGCCCAATGATGTTCCCGATGAGGTGAAACAGGAGCGTGTAGAGAAACTGATGGCAATCCAGCAGGATATTTCTTTGGAAATCAATGCAAAGCGTGTCGGAAAGATTGAGAAGGTGCTCGTTGACCGTCTTGAAGGCGATTATTATATTGGCCGCAGCCAGTACGATTCCCCAGAGGTGGATGATGAGATTCTCATTGCCGCCGATAAGGAATTACAAATTGGGCAATTCTACCAAGTCAAAATCACTCAGGCGGATTTTTTTGATTGCTGCGGAGAAATTGCTTGAGCCGAATTCTTGCGTTTCGTTTTTTTTTCTTTATCTTTGTGGCAAATTGTATAACCTATGAAAATGAAACATTTTGCCTTGTCTTTGCTGGCTTTGGCCTCGACTTGTTTTATGCAGGCCCAAATAGTGCCTATGGGAGGCGGCTCTTATGAGGTGGTTGGCCGTAACATGTTGTCCAATCGGGATATTGTGGCCTACAAGGAGACCTTTGAAGATGTTATCTATCATGCTGGTTTTGACTCTTTGACCAATACGGCTCTACTTACCCTTTGGGATCCGGAACAGAAGCCAATGACGCGAAAAAACCTATACAGAAGGACAATGGTGCTCTATGATTTGGAGAACCATACAGCCAATTGGCGTAAGACAATCAATTTGAGAGAGGGCAGCCTGTCCAAACATGGTGAATATGTGTTTTATAGGGAAGGGAAAAACTATAGTTTGCTTGACCTTCAAACGGGCAACCCATTGTTCATTCTTGGTCGTCGTGTGCGTCCCTTCGTCATCGATAGTGAGGAGGGCTGGCTTGTGTGCGCCACCGATCGAAGCAAATGGGCCTTTCGAAGAGGTACCCGCGATTTCCGCATGGTCGACCTGAAGACCAATGAGGTGCGTTGGATCCGACCCGACCTCAATTCTACGGAAGAAATGTATTATATACGCAATCTTGATGACTCCACTTTGCTCTTTGAAGGTAATGGCCTTCACGCCATCAACATAAACGACGGATCGGGTTGGGATGCCCATCTCGACACATATCGGTCGTATTACGCTGGCGGTTATACATACTATCCCGCGAAAGTGGTTTCCCGTCCTGCCTTCGATACCAATGCCATTTATATTGCAGATGCTAAATATTTAAGATGTTTTGACTATGACGGCAATATGGTTTGGGAGACAGGGTTGCCTAGTCTTAAGACCAGTCATTCTTTGGTAGCATATGACAAAAACAGGGTGTTACTTGTCAACCAAGGATACGCAGAGTGCTACCCTTCACTTTACCATGCACTGCCAGTAGCTTATGGGAAGCCGTTCATCGCAGGTTTTATGCGGAAGACCGGTAAATTATGTTATATCCACGAACGTGATCGACATACCGATGTCATTGATGATGTTGAATGGGTTGGCAACGCAGTGTATCTAATTGTTAGTGGCCATCGCTTTTTTAGTGGCCGTCGCAACAGCCAAACCATCGAGAAATATGATGTTATGACGGGAGATCTCATGGATAAGCGCGACTTGTCTTCAGCGATTTATGAAGCTGCCGGTGATGCTGTAGGTCTGGTGGGTAGTTTCGTCGGGTCGTTAGCCTATACAAGGTCCGACACGACTTGGGTCAGCCTGCATGAAAGCGATACCACGGGCGTTTTCATCGCTTGCGATAAAGGAGTGCTGCATCTTGACGGCAATTTGGTTAAGGTCGGATATCAGCCGTATGAAGATTTATACATGTTGAATTGTGAGTTGGACGGCCTTCGTTATTTCAGCAAAGGAGGCCAGATTACCGTGGTCGACGCCTCTGGACATGAAGTGGCCACACTCAATTTTCATGATTTATATTGTACGGAATCCGAAATATATAGCATCAAAGACAAGACACTCTACGTTATTAACCGCGAACAACTTCGTATGGAGTGACCAATGTGGCAGGTCATTTCACAAACTCTTATATTAATAAGGTGTCTGAGAAACAAAAGATTTGCTGTATGAGTAAATTTTTCTTCCTGTGACACAGGCGGTTGCGGAAAAGAAGAAAAAAAGATGAAAAAAAGCATTGTGCGTAATGGAAAAAGCTGTACTTTTGCACCCGCTTTCGGAAGGAACGAGGGGTTGGTTTGAGGGGAGAAAGCGAG
>LPNG01000021.1 GCA_001543395.1 Candidatus Alcium sp. F082
TTGCGCAACCCCAAGCTGAAAATGAACGACAAGCTGATGAAGTTCGACACGGTGGTGGCCAATCCTCCTTTCAGCCTCGACAAATGGGGTGCCGAGGAGGCCGCCTCCGACCCTTACAACCGTTTCTGGCGCGGCATCCCGCCTAAGAGCAAGGGCGACTGGGCCTTCATCAGCCACATGTTGGAAGTGGCCGACGACCAAAACGGCAAAGTAGGCGTCATCATCCCTCACGGCGTGCTGTTTCGTGGCGGCAGCGAAGGCAAGATTCGCCAGTATATTCTTGAAAACGAGCACACTTTAGAGGCCGTCATCGGTTTGCCTGCCAACCTCTTTTATGGCACAGGCATCCCTGCCGCCATTGCCATCTTCCGCAAGGGGCGAGGCTCGGAGAACGTGCTGTTCATCGATGGCAGCCGCGAATACGAGAACGGCAAGAACCAGAACAAGCTCCGTCCCGAGGACATCGAACACATCGTGGGCATCTACCGCAAATTCGCCGATGGCGAGTTGCAGCCTGGCGTAGTGGAAGACAAATACGCCTACGTGGCCACCCCCAACGAAATCCGTGAGAACGACTTCAACCTCAACATCCCGCGTTATGTGGACACCTACGAGGAAGAAGCCGAAATCGACATCCCGGCTGTGCAGAAAGAGATTGAGCTGCTGGAAACGGAGCTGGCCGAGGTACAGGGGAAAATGAAAGAGTTTTTGAAGGAGTTGGGGTATTAACATAGCATTCCGAGGAATACCTCGAAATGGTCAAAACAGAATTATCATAAAAACACGTATCTATATGAGCAAAAGACTAACAAAAAAGACAATGTCATTGTTTGAGAGCATCAAGCATTTTGACGAAAATGGTACCGAGTATTGGACAGCACGGAGCCTTTGGAAAATTCTAGAATACACTGAATACAGACACTTCCTGCCCGTTATTGAGAAAGCAAAAATCGCTTGTGAAAACAGTGGTCAAAGAATAGAGAACCATTTCGAGGATATCCTCGAAATGGTTGAAATCGGCTCTGGAGCAGAACGCCCTGTGGAATCGGTCAAACTATCCAGGTACGCCTGTTATCTGATCTTACAAAACGCAGACCCCAGCAAAACGATTGTAGCGCAGGGACAAACCTATTTTGCCATTCAGACTCGTATTGCTGAAGTTCAACAGATGAAGGAATACCAAGAACTATCTGATGAAGAAGAGAAACGTTTGTTCCTTCGTACAGAACTCCAAAAACACAATTCACAATTAGCCAATGCAGCCAAAGACGCTGGAGTGATAGACTCCAGAGACTATGCTATTTTCCAAAATTATGGTTATCAAGGTCTTTATGGTGGAATGACGGCAAAAGACATACATGCCAAAAAAGGATTGAAGAAGAGTCAAAAGATATTAGACCACATGGGAAGTACAGAATTGGCCGCCAACTTGTTCCGAGCCACTCAAACGGAAGAAAAACTTCGGCGAGAAAATATCAAAGGAAAACAAAAAGCCAACATGACCCACTATGAGGTTGGTGCAAAAGTACGCCAAACCATTAAAGAACTGGGGGGAACCATGCCAGAAGATCTTCCAACCGTGGAAAACATAAAACAAATCGAAAAGAAAAAGAAACAAAAACAGTTGAAATCCAAGAAAAAAGAGGCTGATGAATAACGCATAAGGATTATGAACGACAACCAACATATCCCCTCCGGCTACAAGCCCTCGCCCCTTGGTCCCATTCCTGAAGACTGGGAAGTGAAGAGACTAGGAGAAGTGTGCACTTTCTTGAGTACCAATACATTATCACGCAATCAACTTAATGATACGAATGGTGAAGTTCGAAATATTCATTATGGAGATGTTCTTATAAAATATCCCTCAATTATTGATGTCCGAAAACAATCTATTCCATTCGTAAATCAAGAAGATTACAAAGAATCGATGAATGATTTTATCGAGGATGGTGATGTTGTACTGGCGGATACCGCAGAAGACGAAACAGTTGGAAAAGCATGTGAAATAGCCAATGTTGGTTCAGAAAAAATACTTTCCGGACTTCATACAATGTTGATTCGCCCTCAAAAAGGGTTATTTTCCCCTTGGTTTTTAGGCTATCAAGTTAATTCTGTTTCATACCGAAAACAATTAAATGCTCTAGTACAAGGTATAAAAGTATGTTCATTAGGAAAGCAGGCAATCGCTAACACTTACTTCGCCATCCCCCCTTTCCACGAGCAGCAAAGCATCGTCTCCGTCCTTTCCCTTTGGGACACCGCCATAGCCAAGCAGACCGCCCTGATAGAGCAACTCACCCTGCGCAAGCGCGGCCTTATGCAGCAACTGCTCACTGGGAAGAAGCGGCTGAAAGGGTTTGGAGGGGAGTGGAAGGATGTGAGGCTGGGAGAGATTGGCACCGCATATGGTGGTTTGGTAAATAAAAACAAAGAAGATTTTGAAAATGGAAACGCTCTGTTTATCACATATATGAATGTGTTTTCAAATGGAAAAATAGACATTAACACCCTAGGTCAAGTTCGAATTTTGCCATCAGAAAAGCAAGAGCAAGTACAATATGGAGATATTTTCTTTACAGTCTCTTCAGAAACCCCTGAAGAAGTGGGTATGGCTTCAGTGTTACTAAATGAAGTTCAAAATACTTATTTGAATAGTTTTTGCTTTGGGTATAGATTGAATGATTTTAAATCTATAATTCCTGTATATGCATCATATCTTTTCCGTGGCGATGATTTCAGAAAGAAAATGTACAAAATTGCTCAAGGGTCTACAAGGTTCAATATTTCAAAAACTGAAGTTTTGAATATGAGAATTACAATTCCATCAATTGAAGAACAAAACACTATTGCCTCGGTGTTGGTCAATGTCGACAAAGAAATCGAGATACAAAAACAAAAACTGGCGGCCATGCAGGCGCAGAAGAAGGGGCTGATGCAGGTGCTGCTGACGGGGAAGAAAAGAATAAATAAATAAAATAAGGAGGATGTAATCATGCCGAAAAAGAAACCCATTGTAGCGTTAATCTATGATTTTGATGGAACTTTATCGCCATTAAATATGCAAGAGTATGATTTCCTCAAGGCAATAGGAATCAAGAACAAAGCTGCCTTTTGGAAAGAAAACAATGAACTAATTAAAGAACACGAGGCCAGTAACATTCTTTGTTATATGAAACTAATGATTGATAAAGCTCGTGCCGCAAAAGTTAGCATAAAACGAGAACAATTTGTCAATTTCGGGAAAAGCATCGAATTGTACAAAGGAGTTGAAGAATGGTTTGATTTGATTAACCAAATTGGAAAAGAGGAAGGCGTTACAATTCAACATTTTATAAACTCCTCTGGACTAAAAGAGATGATAGAGGGAACAAAAATCGGCAAGAAATTCAAACAAATCTATGCCTGTTCATTTATGTATGAGGATGGTGTTGCGGTATGGCCTGCCGTTGCTGTAGATTTTACAACAAAGACCCAATTTCTCTTTATGATCAACAAAGGAATTTCTTCTATTACAGAAAACTATAAAGTCAACCAATACATAGAAGAATCCATGCGCCCCATCCCTTTTAATCAAATGATTTATTTCGGCGATGGAGAAACTGATATTCCTTGTATGAAATTGATAAAACAGCAAGGGGGCAATTCGATTGCAGTATATAAGCCAAGGGACAAAAAGAAGAAAAAGGGGGCGGAAAAACTTGTACATGACAGAAGGGTTAATTTTGCATGTGCTGCTGATTATACAAAAGGCGGAGAAATATATACCATCGTAGAGTCTATCATCAAACAAATAAAAAACAACTTCGATTTCGCTCAATTACAAGAAAAAAACCGAAAGAAATTTGATAAAGAAGAATAAAACCTGTTGAAGAATAAAAGTCATCTTAGTCACTCATCTTAGTCACTAACCAAGAAAAAGTGACTAAGTAAATAATTAAATAATTGATAATAAAAATATTAGCAATAAATAACTTAGTCACTCATCTTGGTCACAAAAAAGTGACAAAGTAGTTGTTCAAACAAGTTGTATCATGAGTCTCATCTCCTTCAAAGAAAACGATATCAGCCAAATCCCGGCACTGGAGCTGCTGCAAAAGCTAGGCTACCAATACCTCTCACCAGAAGAGGCCTTGGAAATGCGTGGCGGCAAGACCTCCAACGTATTATTGGAAGATGTTCTGCGGCGGCAATTGCGTGCGCTGAACTCCATCCGCATCGGCAGCCACAGCGAGGCACGCTTCTCGGAGCAAAACATCGAGAACGGCGTCATCGCCATGCGCAACGTACCCATGGAAGGTGGCTACCTCAGCGGTAACGAGGCGGTGTATAACATGCTCACCCTCGGCAAGGCCTTCGAACAGAGCATCGACGGCGACAAAAAGAGCTACACTATGCGCTACATCGACTGGCAACACCCCGAGAACAACGTCTATCAAGTTACCGAGGAGTTTGCCGTCACACGTTCTGGTTCCAGCGACACCTATCGCCCTGACATTGTACTCTTCGTGAATGGCATCCCGCTAGTCATCATTGAATGCAAACGCCCCGACATCAAAGGCGCCGAGGAGCAAGCCATTTCGCAACACCTGCGCAACCAAAAAGACGACGGCATCCGTAGCCTCTATGTCTACAGTGCCCTGCTTTTGTCCATCGGCAACAGTTTCGGCAGCTATGCCACCACGGGATCGGCCGCCCAGTTCTGGAGCAAATGGCATGAGATGTTCATCAACAAAGAGGCAGAGATGGCGTATCACAAGCGGTTGCTGGAACTGGTCAACGAGGGTCGCGAGGAAATGCGCGCCCCCACCCTGCAAGACGAATACCTCTACAACCTCTGTCGTCCCGAGCGCCTACTGGAACTCATTTTCCACTTCACCATTTTCGACGCCGGCATCAAGAAACTGGCTCGCTATCAGCAGTTTTTCACCGTGAAAGAAACCGTCGAACGCGTGAAGTCTATCGAAGCCGGGCACCGAAACGGAGGTGTGGTATGGCATACCCAAGGTAGCGGCAAGTCGCTGACCATGGTAATGCTGGCCCAGAAAATTGCACAAGAGCCCAGCATCCACAACCCGCGCATCGTGCTGGTCACCGACCGAACCGACTTGGACGACCAAATCACCAAGACCTTCCGCAAATGCGGCAAACAGGTGGAGAACGCCACCACAGGCAAAAGGCTGGTGGAACTGCTGGAGAGTGATACCGATGCCGTCATCACCACCGTCATCAACAAGTTTGCCACGGCCATCAAAAAAATCAAGCAACCCCTCACCGACCCCAATATCTTCATCCTGATCGACGAGGCACACCGCAGCCAATACAAGGAACTGGCCATACAGATGAACCGCGTGCTACCCAACGCTTGCAAGATTGCCTTTACCGGTACGCCTTTGATGAAGAAAGACAAAAACACAGCCCTGACCTTTGGCGGCATCATCAAACCCGTCTATACGGTCAAGCAAGCTGTTGACGACAAGGCCGTTGTGCCGCTGCTCTACGAAGGACGCCTCTCGCCTCAAACAGTGAGCGAAGGCCCCATCGACAATTTCTTCAGCCAAGCCTGCGAAGACCTCACCTACGAACAGTCCACCGACCTGAAGAAGAAATTCTCGCGTACCGACATCCTTAACCAAACCGAGCAACGCATCTTCTCCATCGCCTCCGACATTTCCGACCATTTCTCGAAAAACTGGCAAGGCACAGGATTCAAAGCCATGCTGGTAACGCCCATCAAACGCGTGGCCATCTTATACAAAAAGTATCTAGACGAGATTGGGAAAGTATCGTCGGAAGTGCTCATTACCGCACCGGATGACCGCGAAGGCGAAGAGATTGCCTACGGAGGTACGCCACAAGAAGTAAAAGCGTTCTGGAAACAAATGATGGACGAGCACGGAACTCCTGCCAAATACCAGGAGAATCTCATCTCGAGGTTCAAAAACCAAGAGTTTCCAGAAATCATGATTGTTGTGGACAAGTTGCTCACTGGATTCGACGAGCCCAAAGTGGCTATCATGTACCTCGACCGCAACCTCAAAGGCCATACCCTGCTGCAAGCCGTTGCGCGCGTAAACCGTACTTGCGAAGGGAAAGACTACGGTTATATCATTGACTATTACGGCGTGTTGAGGGAGCTGGACGATGCTTTGAGCATCTACTCCGAATACGACGAGGACGACCGAGAGGTGTTCCGCGACACCTTGGTGCCTGTGATTGACAAAATCGCCGAGCTGCCCCAACGATACAACGACTTGTGGGACATGTTCAAGACCATCCCTAACAAGCGCGACTTGGAAGCCTACGCCCAATCGCTGCGTTTGGAAGACCGACGTCACGAGTTTTACGACCGACTCACTGCGTATTCTTCGGTGTTGCAACTGGCCTTATCCACAATGGAATTCCATGAGAATACCGACGAAAAAACCATACAACGCTATAAAGACGACCTGAACATGTTCGCCAAGCTGCGCACTGCCGTGCAGCTCCGTTATTCCGACACCATCGATTACAAGAAATACGAAGCCCGCATCGAAAAACTCATCAACCATCATGTGGAGAGCGATGCCGTAAGGGTCATCACTAACCTCGTCAACATCTTCGACAAAGAGAACTTCCAAAAGGAAGTGGATAGCGTGATGGGCACTGCCGCCAAGGCCGACACCATCGCCACACGCACTTCAAAATACATCCGTGAAAACATGGACTCCGATCCGGCGTTTTACAAGAAATTCTCCCAACTCATCAAGGAAGCCATCGAACTCTATGAACAAGGGCGATTGACCGACAATGAATATTTGGAGAAAATGATGCAATACAAAGAAGACGTACTCAACCACACGGATAGCGAACTCCCCACTGAACTGGAGCACAACAACGCGGCAAAAGCCTATTTTGGTATTGCTTTGGAGAACTACAAGCGACTCTTCCCCGACATGCCCGTCCGAGATATGGCTTTGGAAACCACTCGTGCCTTCGATGAAATCATTCGCAAGACAGTCATTGTCGACGGCTCTGTCCTAGTGGACTGGCAATCGAAAAGCGACATCATCGGCCGTTTGAAAATCGAACTGGAAGACGAGCTCATTGACAACATCAAACGCAAATACGGCTTGAATTTCGCATTCAGCGATATGGACATCATCATTGACGGCTGCGTCGACGTGGCAAAAATCTGGATCCGATGACAAAAGACAGCATCCAATACGGTGCCACCCTTATCGAATATGACATCGATTTTGTCGATCGAAAAACACTTGGCATCAAGGTTCTTCCCGATGGCACCGTTTCCTTGAAAGCACCTATCAATGCAACGCTTGATGACATCCGAAACAAAGTGCATCACAGAGCCGCTTGGATTCTCCGTCAGAAGCGCTATTTTGAATCTTTTGGCACTCCGACTACCGAAAGACAATACATCAGTGGCGAATCGCATCTCTATCTGGGACGGCAATATATGTTGAGAATCAAGGAAGGAGAGCGCAATGCGGTTCATTACCAAAACAACATCTTGGAGGTCGTTTGCCAAAACAAAAAAGAGGCAGGCAGAGTGCTTCAACTATGGTATCTGGAACGGGCACAGATCAAGTTTCCGGAATATGCCAAGCCCATCATAGAGCAATTTGTAGCTTATGGAGTACAGCCGAAAAGCGTAGGCATAAGAAAAATGGAAAAGCGATGGGGCTATTGCACTACTGACGGCAACATCTACTTGAATCCCAGACTCATCTGCGCACCCAGGTGCTGCATAGAATACGTCATCACCCATGAGTTGTGCCATCTGGTACATCGCAACCACACCAAAGAATTCTATGCCCTATTGAGCAAAGAAATGCCACATTGGGAAAAATGGAAGAACAAATTGGAGCGAATGATGATTTAAAGCCTCATACTAACCTTAGAATCTCCCCAATAATCGCCCTCGAATACGCATTCGCCACCTCAACGATAAACTTGTTGAAATCGACACGTGCATTGTGGTCGGCTGTGTCGCTGATGGTACGAATGACCGTGAATGGGACATTAAACTCCAAGCACACCTGCGCCACAGCAGCGCCTTCCATTTCAACACAGAGCACATCGGGCAGCAACCCGAGGATTTCCTCGCGTTTCTCGTTGCTGTTGACAAACTGGTCGCCGCTGGCAATATCGCCGAAATACAAGCTTGGAGCCAAATTGAACTCCTTCACGGCTTCCTCACCCACCATATTCTCCACGCCTTTGTTCAACAGATTCGTCACGGCTTTGCCTGCAAGTTCGGTCAGCTCGGGGTCGCTATCAACATAAACACGATTAAGCAAAGGCAGTTCGAAACGCGAAATCATGGGGCGCGCATCGAGGTCGTGCTGTACGAGCCGTTTTGAAATCACAATGTCACCCACCTTGAGGCCGTCGGCCAAGGCTCCTGCCGTGCCGATAAAAATCAGATCCGTCACGGCAAACTCTTGAATTAATAAAGTAGCGGTGATGGTGGCGGCCACCTTGCCCCATTTGGAGAAAGCCACCACGCAACGCACATTGCCGATTTTGCCCACCACAAACTCGCGGTTGGCGATTTTTACGATGGTCTTTTCCGTCAACAGGGCTTTCACTTCGTCGATTTCCTGCGCCATGGCGCCGAGTATGCCTATATTTCTCATCATGTGTATTATTTTGAGTTGCAAAAATAAAAAATCTTACCTTTGCAAAAATTTATCGAATGAAGAAGATTTGCATCTTTTGCGGCAGCAGTATGGGATTCGACCCTATCTACAAGGAAAAAGCCGCTGAACTGGGTCGCGTTTTGGCCGACCACGGCTGCGAGTTGCTCTATGGCGGCGGCAGCGTAGGTTTGATGAAGATCGTTGCCGACGTGATGATGGAGCGTCACTGCAAGGTGATTGGCACCATCACCCAACACCTCTTGGATATGCGCGTGGGACATCCCGAAATTGACGAACTGATTGTGGTGGAGACTATGGCCGAACGCAAGAAAATCCTTGAGGACATGGCCGACGGCTTCATCGCCCTGCCAGGCGGCATCGGCACCATGGATGAGTTCTTCGAGGCCTACGTGCTCAGCCAACTCCGCGTCTTCGACAAGCCCGTAGCGCTTTACAACGTGAACGGATACTACGACGGCCTAGTAGATTTCATCGGCCACATGGCCAAAGAAGGCTTTATGCGCAAGGAACATGCCGAGAACCTCATCGTTAGCAATGACGCGAAAGACCTTTTGGCAAAGATGGAACAATTCCAGCCTGCGGATGTGACAAAGTGGGTGGTGGAGATCAAAGAACAAGTGAAAAACTAAGGCCCCTGAGCCCGTCGAAGGGCCGACTTAATGGGATGACGGTGCTTCGACAGGCTCAGCAACCTGCTAAAAATGAATAACAACAAACAACTGATATGATCATCATAGGAATAACAGGGACGCTGGGCGCTGGCAAAGGCACCATCGTCGACTACCTCGTCAAGGAGAAGGGCTTCGTGCATTACTCGGTGCGGGCCTACATCACGGAAGAATGTCAACGCCGCGGGCTTGAAGTAAACCGCGACACCCTCACCATGGTGGGCAACGACCTGCGTGCCGCGCATTGTCCGAGCTACATCACCGACCAGCTCTTCGAGCGTGCTAAGGCCGAAGGCAAAAATGCCGTCATCGAGAGTGTGCGTACTCCAGGCGAGATCCACTCGCTGCGCGAGAAGGGCGAGTTCTACCTCTTCGCCGTCGATGCCGACCGTAAGATCCGCTACGACCGCATCTATCTCCGCGGCTCGGAAACCGACCACATCGACTTCGAGACCTTCGTGGCCAACGAGGAACGCGAGATGACCGCCACCGACCCCAACAAGCAGAACCTCGGTGCCTGCATCAAGGAGGCCGACTTCGTCTTCATGAACGACGGCACTATCCCAGAGCTACACCAACAGGTGGAGAAGGTGTTGACACAACTGCATGTGCGTCCTTCCTGGGATGATTATTTCCTCAACCTCGCCGACACCGTCAGCGAGCGTGCCACATGCAACCGTGGACGCAGCGGCTGCGTCATCGTGAAGGACAAACAAATCCTGGTGACAGGCTATGTCGGCTCGCCCAAGGGCTTACCCCATTGCGACGATGTGGGTCACCTATTCCGCAAAGTCATCCACGAAGACGGCAGCGTCACCCAGCACTGCGTGCGCACCGTCCATGCCGAGCAGAATGCCATCTGCCAAGCTGCCCGTAGAGGCATCGCTCTGGATGGCAGCACCCTCTATTGCCGCATGACCCCCTGCCGCACCTGCGCCATGCTCATCATCAACTGCGGCATCGTCCGTGTGGTGTGCGAACGCCGCTACCACGACGGCGCCGAGACCGAGGAGATGTTCAAGCAAGTGGGTATTCAATTGGAGTATAAGTACGACGAAGTACAACAGTACGAGGGACAACGCTGCAATTAGACCTTCTTCCCCACAAAACGCACCACCAGCCACAAAACGGCAAAGCCCGCCAGGAATGCCACCCATGATGGCAATCCCAAAGAGGTGGGCAAAACGCCCAACAACACTGCCACACCACCCACGGTGAGGGCATAAGGCATTTGCGTCCTGACGTGCTGCAGGTGGTTGCAACTCGAGGCCAAGGAACTCATAATCGTCGTATCGGAAATCGGGCTACAGTGGTCGCCCATGACAGAGCCCGCCAGTACCGAGGCCACCACATTGTAGAACAAAGGCATCGTAGCGTCAACACTCATCCCTTGCTCTTGACAAAGCAGCCATGAAGCTGGTAAAATCAAGGGATAAAGAATCGCCATCGTACCCCATGAGGTACCCGTGGAGAAACCGATCAAAGCGGCCAAGAGGAAGGTCAACACAGGAACCACCACGGGCGACAATGACCACTGCACCAGCAAGTGAGAAACAAACTCAGCCGTATGCATATCCTTTGCCACCAAGGCGATGGACCAAGCCATGGTCAGAATCAGAACCGCGTTGAACATACTCTTGAAACCTTCCACCATTTCTTCCATGATTTTTCCAAACTTCATATCGCCTCGCAGCAAGGTCATCATGATAGCGGTGAGCAACGACAACACCGAGGCCCAAAGCAAGGCCTTATAGGAATTGGCTGCGCCTATCGTTTCGGAGAGTTTGGAGAAAAAGCCCGTCCCAGATTGCCACACCGAGGCGTCGTAACCCGTGACTATCAGTCCTATGATAGTGCCAAAAATCAGCACAACCAATGGTATCAAGGCATCGATGATATGGGCAGGTTTCGCCACGCTGTTCGACATATCCGTCTCCATGGAAGAGGCTATGCGTGCCTTGCGTTCTGCCTTCAACATAAGCCCGTAGTCGCGACCGCTGAAGATAAGCATCAGCACAAAGCCAAGGGTCAGGAAAGGATAAAAGCTATAAGCCAAGGAATGGAAAAACACTGAATAAGCCGAAGCATCCAATCCAATGGCGTTGATGCCATCTTGGATGTAGCTCAGCTCCGCGCCAATCCAGGTGGTCACAAAAGCCACCGCCACGACAGGTGCCGAGGTGGAGTCGACGATATAGGCCAGTTTCTCGCGCGACACCTTGAGTTTGTCGGCAATAGGCCGCATCGTGTTGCCCACCACAAGGGTGTTGGAGTAGTCGTCAAAGAAGATACAGAGGTCCATAAGAAAGGTCATCAGCTGTCCTGAGCGAGGTCCTTTAGCCCGTCGCGACAGCCAGTTGACAACGCCCTGCATGCCACCATTAGCCGTGATGATACGCACCATGCCACCGATAAGCAGTGTGAAGACGATAATCGTCACATGGTCAGCGTCGAACAACGAGCCGACAACGTAGGTATCGACTACACGCAGTAACCCGCCACCCAATGCCGAAGCCGGACTGGCCCCGCCATACAAGGCCATGAGGAAGGTGCCCATCAGGATGCCTACAAAGAGCGAGGAAATCACCTCTTTTATTAATAAGGCCATCGCGATAGCTACCAACGGCGGCAGGATCGACATCCACAAAGGCATCGGGCCCTCAACGGGACCAAACGCATAAAGCAGCACGATACCCAATGCCAATAAGGCAAGCGCCACAACCCATCCTATCCATTTCTTCTTCATAGGCATAAAACGAGGCTCAAAAATACGAATTTTTGAAGAAAAAACGTTTAACGAAAGCAATTTGGCCTTATTTTTGCAACAATATTTCATTTGGTTAACAAGAAAACAAACTTATAAAACCTTACACAACATGAAAAAACACCTTATCATTGCATTATGTTGCCTCGCGGCGCTGTTCACCGCCTGCAACAAAGAGAAACCCAATGAAAAATTCATCGGCGACTGGTACGGCGACGGCGTTGCCAACATCACTTTGACCTTGACCTTACCTAACGGTTCTTCCTACAACCAAGAGCTTAATAACATCACCGTCCCAATGAGTATCAACCTAGCGGCGGGTGAATCAAAGGACTATGTCATCTTCACATACACCAATGAAGAGGTTCACGAGACCTATACGACCAAGGGCACTGTCAAGAACAGCGAAGTCGATTTCGACCCCATCAACGTTAACATGAGCATCCAAGGTAGCACCGTCACAGCCACGCTCGACCTGAAGGGAATCCTCTCCTCAAATGAAGATGAACTCGCCCTCAATGGCAGTGTGAGCGGACAAGGCAACTATGCCGAAGGCGGACTCTCCATCCCCTATAATGCCACTGGTACCATGACCGCTAACCTCCTTAGAGGCACGGCGCCTGCCCCTGCCCCGTACAACGGCCCCACTTTAACGTTGATTGAAGAAGAAGCCTGCATCGCTGAAGGCTCCGAAGTCGAAGCTGGCGAGATCTTTTTCGTTGGGCTTTCAGGCGAGGGCAAAGCGCTCAAAGACCTGAAGATTACCTTTGTTGACAACGACAACAACGTTTTGGAGGAATGGACCAAAGAACTCGATAATGCCGATGATTTCACACTCTCGAAGCATTTCACCCTCACCCAGGTGGGCGACGTCACCATGAAAGCCACGTTGACCGACAGCCAAGACAATGTCGCTTCGCTCAATGTCAACTTCAAGATCATTCCCGCCCCTGAGCCGGAATTCGAAGCGCACTATGCAGGCAGCGTGACCCTCGACGCCACTGCCTCAGCCTTGGTGTTTTCCTATCCCATCAACATCGACTATGACATGGACATCATGTTCTCCGAGGCTTCAGAAGAAGGTCGTGTGAACGCCACCGTCACCTTTGCCGGAAACACCTACAACACTTCAGGCACCAAAGACGGCAACGCCATTGACCTGGAACCTTTCGACATCGTCCTCGACTTTGAGGGATCGGCCGTCAATGCCACCATCGACATGAGCGGCACCGTCAACGAGACCGTCTTTAGTGTGCAGGGCACCCTCAACGGAAACGGTAATCTCTCGTACCAAGGAATGACGATTCCCGCCACCATCGAAGGCACCGTGGCTGGTGACTTGACAGAGGTGGAATAACAAAAACCTATAGAAAAACAAAAAACGGATGGCTGTATGGTCATCCGTTTTGGTTTTGGTAGCGGGGGGAGGATTCGAACCTCCGACCTCCGGGTTATGAGCCCGACGAGCTGCCTCTGCTCTACCCCGCATCGTGCGAAAAATCTCGGAAAACAAAAAATTTCGTTCCCGAAATCGGCTGCAAAGATAATAATTTTGTTTCTTTGCAAGGTGATATTTAGAAAAAATTTTTTGCTATGACTCATAAAGCAGGCTATGTCAACATTATAGGACGCCCGAATGTGGGTAAGTCCACCCTCATGAATCAGCTTGTTGGGGAGAAAATCTCCATTATTACCTCGAAAGCGCAGACCACCCGCCACCGTATTTTGGGCATTGTCAACGGCGACGACTTCCAGATCGTCTTCTCCGACACGCCCGGCATCATCAAGGACCCGGCCTACAAGATGCACGAGGTGATGAACCAGTTCGTCAACGTCGCCCTCATCGACGCCGACCTCATCCTCTTCGTTGTCGACATCACCGACAAGAAAGTGGAGGAAAAGACCGTGGAGCGGCTGAAGACGACCGACATCCCCGTGTTCGTGCTCATCAACAAAATTGACCTCTCCACACAGGAGGTCGTGGAAAAAGCCGTGGAGCAATGGCGTGAGATGCTGCCCAATGCCACCGTGTTCCCGCTCTCGGCGCAATACAACGCCAACGTGGAGTTCATCTTCAAACAGATATTGGAGAAGATGCCCGAGTGCCCGCCTTATTTCCCCAAGGACGAACTCACCGACCGCTCGATGCGTTTCTTCATCACCGAGATCATCCGCGAGAAGATATTACTTAACTACCAACAAGAGATTCCGTATTCCGTGCAAGTCGAGGTGGAGAGTTACGAAGAGACCGAGAAACGCATCCATATCCGCGCCATCATCTATGTAGCCCGCGACTCCCAGAAGGCCATTATCATCGGCAAAGGTGGCAGCGCCATCAAGAAGCTTGGCATGCAGGCCCGCACTGATATTGAGGAGTTTACGGGAAAGAATATCTTCTTGGAGCTCTTCGTCAAAGTGGACAAGGACTGGCGTGACAACGAAGCGGAGCTGAAGCGGTTTGGCTACGAAGCCTAATTTTTCGTATTTTTGCAGCCCAAAACTAAACCATCAAAGAAATGTCAAACATTGTAGCAATTGTGGGGAGACCCAATGTGGGAAAATCGACGCTGTTCAACCGTCTGCTGAAGCAGCGCATGGCCATCGTGGAAGAGACGAGTGGCGTGACGCGCGACAGACATTACGGCAAGAGCGATTGGAATGGAAAGGAATTCACCGTCATCGACACTGGCGGTTATGTGGTAGGGTCGGACGACATCTTTGAAGAAGAGATCCGCAAACAGGTGGACCTGGCCATCGACGAGGCCGACGTCATCGTCTTCATCGTCGACGGTCGCGAAGGCCTGCATGTCCTCGATGAGGATGTAGCGGTCATCCTTAGACAACAGAAGAAGCCGGTAGTATTGGCTGTCAACAAGATAGACGAGCCCAGCAAAGAAGTGCTGGCAGGCGAATTCTACGCCTTGGGCTTGGGCGAGCCCTACCCCATGTCGGCCATGACCGGCACGGGCACGGGTGAGCTTCTCGACAAAGTATGCGAGATGCTGCCCAACGACACCACCGACTTCAACACTGACCTTCCCAAGTTCACCGTGGTGGGCCGTCCCAATGTAGGCAAGTCATCGTTGATCAACGCCTTCTTAGGTACCGACCGCCATATCGTGACCAATATCGCAGGCACCACGCGCGATGCCAACTACACGCGTTATAACGCCTTCGGCATGGAATTCATGCTCGTCGACACTGCCGGTCTGCGTAAGAAGAGCAAGGTGGAAGAAGACATCGAGTTCTATTCGGTGTTGCGTTCGATCCGCGCCATCGAGGACAGCGACGTGGCCATCCTCATGCTCGACGCGACACAAGGCTTTGAGGCCCAGGACATGAACATTCTGCGCCTCATCGAAAAGAACAAGAAAGGCCTGGTGATGGTCGTCAACAAATGGGACCTCGTGGAGAAAGACTCCAACACACACAAGGCTTACGAAGAGCTGATACGTTCAAGAACGGCACCCTTCACCGACTACCCCATCATCTTCACCTCGGCCATCAACAAGCAGCGTATCTATAAGGTGTTAGAGACCGCACATAAGGTCTACGAGAACCGTGAGCGCCGCATCCCCGTGCGTGAGCTGAACGACAAGATGTTGGAAATCATCAACTCGGTGCCGCTGCCTACGGCTTCACGCGGCCGTTTCCTGCGCATCAAGTACATCACCCAGCTGAAGAGCATCTCGCCGCAGTTCATCTTCTTCTGCAACCTGCCTAAGGACGTGAAGGACAACTACAAACGCTTCTTGGAGAACAAGATCCGTGAGAACTGGGACTTCAACGGAGTGCCGATCCAATTGATTTTCAAGGAGAAATAATGGCCGAAGAAGATAACATCGTCAGGATGGACAAATGGCTGTGGGCGGCGCGTCTCTTCAAGACGCGTTCGCTGGCTGCCGATGCCATCAAAGGCGGCAAGGTGAAGGTGGACGGCAACGCCGTCAAGCCTTCGCGCGAAGTCAAAGAAGGCGATGTCATCCAAGTACAGGTAGGCCAGCTCCATAAAGTGGTGGAGGTGAAGACCGTCATCAAGAACCGCGTCTCCGCCAAACAGGTGCCTGAGGTCTACATCGACCTCACTCCCAAGGAGGAATACGAACGCATCGAGTTCATGAATGCCTATAAGGCCGAGTGGCGCGACCGCGGTGCAGGCCGTCCCACCAAGAAAGAACGTCGTCTGATTGAGAAAATGAAAGACGACATGTAAACCATGAAGAGAGGGCTACTCATAGTGTTACTGTTGGGTGCGACTATGCTCTTGTCGGCTCAAGGGCGCTATGTTGAACCCGCCTTCCGCTATGCCTATCACATCCCCTTCCCTATCTACGCCGACTACCCCATGTATGGCGCCGACCTCCGTATTGGGCTGCAGACCGACGGCTCGCACGCTTGGGAGTCGTTCTTCAACTATCCCAACATCGGTGTCGATTTCCGCTTCGAGCACCATACGATGAAAGACTACTTCGACGAAGAGAGCCAAAAAATCATCGACTTGGGCAACAGCTACGCCGTGTTCGGCTACTGCAACGGGCATATCATCAACCAGCCGAGGTTCCAATTTGACTACACCTGGGGCATCGGCATGGCCTACTGGCCCAAGGGTCACAACCGACTCGTCAGCTCTCCGCTCACCGTTCACCTCAACCTTGACTTCGGCCCCGTTTTCAAATTGAACGACAACTTTGACCTCGTAGCGCGTGTGGTCTTCTCCCATGCCTCCAATGGCGCCATCCGCGTGCCCAATAAAGGCATCAACGTGTTGGGCGGACAAGTCGGATTGCGTTATTTTCCAAAAGGACGTGCTGTGGAACGACACGACAAAAGCTATCCTTTCGAGAAATACAACCTGCTTTATGTCCTCAACGGCATCGGCTTCCGTGAGTCGAACACCATGCTTGGCCATTATTGCCTTGGCAACACCTTTGAGATTGGCTATTCGAGGGCCTTCCATCCCTGCTTCCGCTATGGCGGTGGCATCGACCTGCTATACACGGGCGAGAACAAGGTGATGTACGAATACCACCATGCTGAAGACCAATACAAGCCTGTCGACGCTTTCAGCATTGCGCCATACATCGCAGGCGAGCTGTGCTACGGCAACTTCATCGGCCACCTCTCGTTCGCCTATTACGTGTGGCAGCCCGCCGAATACCTTCCCAGACACTACCAGAAATACTACGAACGGCTCTCGTTCCGCTATCACTTTGGCAAGAGCAAGGCCATGTTTGCCGGCGTGGGCATGCGGGTGCACGCCACCAAGATCGATTACATCGAATGGACCATAGGCGCCAACCTATGGAAATGGTAAAAAAAAGTAGAGACGCGGCACGCCACGTCTCTACATGATAAATCGGAATGTCCATTCCACATTCCTAATTCTGCATTCCAAATTACACCATCAGTGCGCCGACAAGGCCCAAGATAGCATAGAACTCGGGAAGAGCGGCATAGATCAGCGTGTTGGTGAACACGTCGTGACCTTGGCTCACGCCGACGATACCGTTGGCGCAAACTTGACCTTGACGGATGGCAGAGATCATGCAGACCAAACCCACACAGAGGCCCACGCCAAAGATGATGAGACCTTGCGTCGGGTCAGCCTTCAGCTTGCTCAGCAGCATGAAGAAAGCCACGAAACCATAGATACCCTGGGTGGCCGGCAGTGCCGACAGCACCATGAAATTGCCCGATGCCTCAGGGCGTTTCTTAAGGCCGCCCTCAGCAGCGTTACCCGCCGTCGAAGTGCCGATTGAACTTCCGATACCGGCCAAGGCCAGAACGAGGCCTAAACCGAGATAACCTAAAATTGTTGCTAACATAGTTTTGATATTTTAATTGTTGATTTGTTTAATTTTCATTGTTTTGCGTAAGAGGTTTATACCGTCTGCCTGAACCTTCGTAACCGGAGTTCTTGAAGAACTCGAGGAAGTTGAGTCGCAAGGGATGCACAAAGGCACCCAAGACGCACATCGCGACGTTCAGCGTATGGCCAACGAGCACGATGAGGATGAAGGCGATCCAACGGGCACCGCCGTCGCCCAGAGCCTGCAAGCCGATGGCATTGAAGGCCTCACCGAGTTTGGCGCCTGCCAGACCCAAGGCATACAGACGCAGGTAACTCAGCACGTCGCCGAGCAAACCCGTAGCCGTGTTGTAGGTCTCCCACAAGCCCGAGCCCACGTTGAGCAAAGGATTGCGGTGCAAGTCGTTGAGGAAGAAGATGCCCAAGGCCGACAAGCAGCCGATGACAATGACAATCCATTTCGTCAGCGCCTTGTCGATGACACCCATCAGAGCGAGACCACCCACAATGACACCGCCCACAATGAGCAGGGTCCAGCCCCAAGTGGCCAAAGAGTTGGCAAAGCCTTTCACTTTGGTACTTTGGTAGGTCTTCACAATCATGGCCAGGCAGATGTGCACGATACCGACGAGGATGGCCAACACCATTGTGCCGTCGAAACCAAAGATTTGCTTGGGGACCATGCATTTCTTCACGCCTTCAGGAATCCAGCTCCACTCAAGCATATCCATCGAGAAGAAGGTGTGGAACAGCAAGCCGATCACTGTGGTGGCGATGCCCAGTACTATGCCCAAAGACGCAATACTCGGCATTTTCTTCTTCAGCAAGATGCCGGCAAGGATCAAAACCAAGCCGTAACCCGCATCGCCCATGCAGAAGGCGAAGAAAAGCATGAAGAAGATGGAGATAAACACCGTCGGGTCAAACTCGTCGTATTTTGGCCGACCGTACATATCGGTAAGCAGTTCAAACTTCGATACGAACTTATTGTTTTTCAGTTTGATAGGAGGATTATCATCCACTTTGGCCTTGTCGACCAAATAGAGGATATTCTCCTTCTCCAGCATATCATGAAGGGCTGGCTCATTCTCAGCGGGAGCGAAGCCTTCGAAGACGGTGATGTAGTCCTCGGCAGCCTTCTCGCCCGACACGTGTGCCAGATGCAGGTCGAGTTTCGACAAGGTCTTGTCCATCTCTGCTTGCAACACCGGCTCATGCCACTTCAGTTGAGCCAGGCGATGCTCTTTCTGCTTCACCTGTGCCTCCAAGTCGGCAATCTGTTTCTGAATGGCGGCATAGTCACGATCGGGAGCAGGAAGTTCCTTCAGCGGGAAGTCGTAGTCGTCGGAATCGGACACAACCACGAAATAACTGTATCCGCCGAGGTTTGAGATCTCGCTTATCGCATACTGTTCCTTCCACTCAGGATCGATAGCCTTAGCCTTGTAGAAGTGGAGTTTCAGACCCATTTCCTTGAGGCGGTCGAAACTCTTGGCATCGAACTGTCCCCAAGGCACCAATTCGTCGGCGTCCTTGCGAAGTTGCGGCAGTTGGGCTTCGATGGCATCCTTGTCGCGCACGGTTTCCATCACCTCCACGGCAAAATCGGTAGGCTTCTGACCCGGGTCATCGGCCTTTTCGATCTCTTTCAAAGCCGAAATAGCCTTACGGTAAATCTCGGCACGTGCCGACAGCTTCTCCGATTTCTCGTCGATGGGCTTCATGGAACGTGTGATGTCGACCACACCCACCGATTGCAGCTTCTCCAAGAAAGCATCGGCATCGCCGCTCAGCAGGATGAAATCATATTTCGTCATTTCAGTTACCATGGGCTGCCTCCTCTTCTTCTGCTATGTGTTTGTTTTTCACGATTTTCTGTGAAGCCTTGGAGAGGTTCTCCTCGTCTTCCATATATCGCTTGATCTTACGTATGGCTTCGTTGTAGCCAGGAATTTGCACCTTCTCGTAAAGGTTGACTTTCTGGGTGGTCTTCTTCCGTTGGTAATCCAAAATGCGGCTTACCTCGGTATAGACCTCCGACTCGATGCCCAACTGGGCCAGATTCTTCAAGATTTGAACGCCGTCGGCATACCACATAGGCTTGGTGAAGAGGTTGATGTCCTTCACATCGAACAGCACCTCTTCCAAGGCCGGCACGGGCACACCCGCAATCTTGACGGTCTTCAGCTTGACATCGGTCACCGAAATCAGTCCTGGCTCAAATTCATTCCAAAGCCGGGCCATATACTCATACGACTTGAGTTCGGCCTCTAACTGCTCTACAAGCCCCTCCGAACGCTGCTTGGCTTTCTTCACCTCAAGACGCAGCGCACTCTCCTTGCTCTTCAGCGTGGGCAGGGCACGGGTACGCGTCTTGAGCTGCTTGTTCAGCTCGTTCAGCGAGGTCTTGTTATATTGGAATTTGATAGCCATGGTTTATGCTTTTTCTTTCCAGTATTTCTCAATGAGTTTCTCTTTCAGACCCGTCTCGGCCTTGGTGAAGTATTTGCCAAACAACTCCCAACCCGTGTCAAGCATCTCCTCGATGGAGATGTTGACATCGATGGCCAGCAGACGCGTGGCGTATTCCTTGGCATAGTCGAGGCAGCGCAGGTCGTAGTCGCTCAGGTCGAAGCCGTTCTCCAACTTGGTCTTAGCGTTGGCGGCGTCGGCATACAAACGAACTGACGTATTCATAACGGCGCTATGGTCCTCACGGGTCTTCTTGTTCTGCACCAACTGTTTCAAACGCGACAGCGAACGGAAAGGGTCGACGATGACCTTGCCCGAGTCGGGGTCGGCGCGGAGGAACAACTGTCCCTCGGTGATGTAACCCGTGTTATCTGGGATGGCGTGCGTGATGTCGCCATCGTTCAAGGTCGTCACGGCGATGATGGTGATGGAACCGCCATCAGGCAACTGCACAGCCTTTTCGTAAATCTTGGCCAAGTCAGAATAAAGCGAGCCAGGCATGGAGTCCTTCGAAGGAATCTGGTCCATACGATTACTCACGATACTCAAGGCGTCGGCATACAGCGTCATGTCGGTGAGCAGCACCAGCACCTTCTCGTTCTTATCCACTGCAAAATATTCAGCGGCAGTCAGTGCCATGTCGGGAATCAGCAGACGCTCGACAGGCGGCTGGTCGGTGGTGTTCACGAAGCTGATGATCTTGTGCAAGGCACCTGCACTCTCAAACTGGTTCTTGAAGAAGAGGTAGTCGTCGTTCGAAAGGCCCATGCCACCGAGGATGATTTTATCCACATCGGCACGGAGGGCCACCATGCTCATCACCTGGTTATAGGGTTGGTCAGGGTCGGCGAAGAACGGGATCTTCTGGCCCGAGACCAAGGTATTGTTCAAGTCGATGCCGGCGATACCGGTAGGGATCAGTTGCGAAGGCTGACGACGCTTGAAAGGGTTCACTGAAGGACCGCCAATCTGCCGCTTCTCGCCTTCCACGGCCGGACCGCCGTCGATAGGCTCACCGTATGCGTTAAAGAAACGGCCGGCGAGTTCGTCGCTCACGTTCAGCGAAGGCGGCTCGCCAAAGAAGGTCACTTCGGCATTGGTCGGGATGTCTTCCGTGCCGCCAAACACCTGCAGGGTGACGGCATTGTCTTTAATCTTCACCACCTGCGCCAGACGGCCTGCCACGAGGGCGAGTTCGTCGTTGGCCACGCCTTGCGCCTCAAGGGTCACAGTGGCCTTGGTGATGGCGGTCAGCTTGGTATAGATGCGTTGAAAGGCTTTCTCACTCATGTTTCAGTTCCTCCTTTAACTGTCCAAGATATTTTTCAAATTGTTCCGACTTGTATTCCGAGTAGTTCATCTGACGGCAGATGTTGATCAAGCCCTTGAAGTAGGTCGTGCACTCCTCGAAGTTGTCGAACTTGAAGCTGCGGTCGCAGATTTCAAGCACAAGGTCGAGCATGAACTTCTGACGTTCGAGTGGCGTGGAGCCGTCGATGTCGTCGAAAGCGTCCTGCTGCAAAATGACGAAGTCGACGAGTTCCGACTTCCAATATTGCTCGTGGTACGACATCGGCACGCCGTCGTCGCCCAAGATGTTGATCTGCTCGTAGGCGTCCTTGCCTCGGCGGATGATGTATTTCGTCTTCGTCACCTTATCGACCCAACCCTTCTCAATCTTGCTGTCAAGATACTCGATGATTTCGGGATATTCGAGGTATTTTGAATAGGAATCGACGGGGTCGACGGCAGGATAACGCTTCTTGTCGGCGCGATTCTGCGAAAGGCCGTAGAAGCAACGTGCGGCCTTCTTCGTCGATTCAGTCACAGGCTCCTTCAGGTTACCGCCAGCAGGCGATACTGTTCCGATGAAGGTGATGGAACCCGACTGACCGTTGTTGAGCTTCACATAACCCGCACGGGCGTAGAAGTTGGAGATGATGGCCGAGAGGTCGACGGGGAAGCCGTCCTGACCAGGCAATTCCTCCAAGCGGTTACTCATCTCACGCAAGGCCTGTGCCCAACGCGAGGTGGAGTCGGCCAGCAACAACACCTTCATACCCATAGCGCGGTAGTATTCGCCAAGAGTCATGGCCGTATAGACCGAAGCCTCACGAGCGGCAACCGGCATGTTGGAGGTGTTGCAGATGATGATGGTACGCTCCATCAGCGAGCGCCCTGTGTGCTTGTCCTTCAGTTCGGGGAACTCGGTGAAGATCTCCACGACCTCGTTGGCACGTTCGCCGCAGGCCGCCATGATGATGATGTCGGCATCGGCTTGCTCGGCGAGGGCGTGTTGCAACACGGTCTTGCCGCAGCCGAAAGGTCCGGGGATGAAGCCCGTGCCACCTTCGGCGATGGGATTGCGCGGTTTCTCCACATAGCCGCCCACGGCCACCTTGACGGGCCATTTCTGCATCATCGTCACCTTCACCTCCTCGCCTTCCGCGTTGGTCAGCGTGGCGATGGTGTCAGTGATCTTGTATTGTCCGGCGGCGACCACGTTCTTCACGGTGTAAGTGCCTTTGAAGTTGAACGGCACCATGATTTTGTGGGGCAGCCAGCCTTCCTTGACTTCGCCCAACCAGTCGGCGGCAACCACTTGGTCGCCTGCCTTGGCGATAGGTGTGAAGTCCCAAAGTTTCTCTTCGTCGAGGGCCTTTGTGTATTCACCACGTTTCAGAAACACACCTTCCATGGTGGCGAGGTTGTTCTGCAGGCCGTCGAAGTTGCTCGAAAGCAAACCAGGTCCCAAGGTCACCTCAAGCATGTAGCCTTGGAATTCCACCTTGTCGCCGATCTGCAGGCCGCGGGTGCTCTCAAACACCTGCACGGAGGCCTTGTTCCCGTTCACCTTGATGACCTCTGCCATCAACTCGACGCCGTCGAGGTCGATGAAGCAGATCTCATTCTGTGCCACAGGGCCGTCCACCTCCACAGTGACGAGGTTTGCAATGATTCCTGTAACTTTTCCTGTTGTTTTCATATGTTGTTGTTTCTATTATTTACACACTTAAATCCAAATCCGCACTCGTGCTTCGAATCTCCTGCACGAGTTTCTGGAACATCTCCTGTCCCTTGGAGGCATCGAGCTCGGCCCAGCGCTGTACGGTCTTGGCTTTGACCAAAAAGGCGAGGATGGCGTTCATGTTGAAGTAGTCCATGCGGGCGATGTCGGAGGCCTTCTCCCACTTCAGCTCGTCCATCTTCTGCTCGCGTTCCACGAAGTCGGCATCGGCGAGGATTTCCTCTATCTGCTTGCCTTCCTCGAAGTCGGCCTCAGGCAGCTCCACTTGGTAGTCCTCCCCTCTTTTGCCGAGGCGCTTGGCCAGATAGTTCACCTTCATGTTGCGCAGGCGGCCGTCGAAGTCGAAATACTCGCGGATGAAACGGTTCTTGCTCTCAGCGGCCTTGTCGTAAAACTCCGCACCGAGGCTATCCTCGTTAAAGCCTTCTTCCATGAGTTCCACCAACTTCTGGTCTTTCTCGGAGAGCAGCTCCATGATAGACTCCTTCACGGCGGCATAGTCGAAGCCTGTGTTCTCGAAGCCCGAGGTCAGTTCCGGCAAGCCGGCCACGATATAGACGTAGTTATCCATCAGCCGAAGAGGATTTTCTTGGTGGCGGGACGCAGGTAGTTGGCGATGAGTTGGGTGAACTCGTCGTCGGTGAACTGTAGCACATAGCCGCCGTCCTTGGGTGCAACCTTGAAGCCACCGTTCATCTTCTTGGAGTAGTCCACCTTCACCTCTCCCTTGAACTGGTTGGCGATTTCGTTCTTCACGAGAGGCTCCACCTCGGCTTTCAAGGCTTCGGGCAGGATGAGGTTCAAGTCGACGGGCGACGCATTCGCGGGATTAAAGGCCTTCACCACGCTGGTGATCAGTTCCTTCACAAAGGCAGCATTGCCCATATTGGCCTTCACGCCTTCGGTGGCGGTGTGGGTCACCACCATCTTCTCGATCTCCTGTTTCGTCACGGCGATGCTTTGCGTTGCTGCCATCTTCACGTCGGCAGCGACCTTGGTCCTCAGCTCTTCAGCCTCCTTGTTGGCTTGAGCGATGATGCGCTCGGCCTCAGTCTTAGCGTAGGCAATGATGCGGTCGGCTTCGGCATGTGCCTTTTGCACGAGTTCCTCACCGTCCTGTTTTCCTTTCGACAAGCCTTCGTTATAAAGCCTGTCGGTCAATTGTTGCAGTTTATCTTGCATATATTTTCGTTTTGTTTGTTTGATCTTGAAAATAGGCGACAAAATTAAGCAATCCCTTTTAGAAAAAGAAATGAAATGGGAAAAATAATTTTAGGCAAAGATTCCCTTCGGGAATGGAGCTCATTACATATAGTTACATCGCGGCGGCAAATGACGTCCACAGAGTGTATTCGTCACAAGCCGCCGCAGGAAACCTAAATGGAAAATGCCATTCCCGAAGGGAATCTCACTAATTATTATATATGCTTTATATACGTCCTAGCCCTCTTGGTGAGGTCGTGCTCGAGATAGCGCCAGAGGTTTTGCACACTGGTGTTGTCCTCCAGTTCGCGTGTCGACTCAATATATTTGATGCCGTTTTTTGTGATGCCTTGGGCGAACTTGTCGAAGATCATGGCGTTGACGCCCTTGTTCTTGTATTTGTCGTCGATGGCGATAAGCAGCAGGTCGAGGGTGTCGTTCTGTTTCAGGGCTTTCAGGATATGGATGAAGCCGAAGGGGAAGAGCGAGCCCTTGGCCTTCTGCATGGCCTTGGAGAGCGAGGGCAGGCCCACGCCAAAGCCGACCACCTGCTCGTCTTCATCGAGCACGATGGACACATAATCGACGCTGACATTACCGAGGAATTGTTTCTTGAGGTCCTCTAATTGTCCTTGTGATAGTTCGGAGTAACCATGTAGCTTCGAGTAGGCGGCATTCATGCAGCGGAATACACCGTCGAGGTAAGGCTCTATGTCGCTATGATGGATGAGAGGGGCCTGGTGCAGACCGTTTTTGATGGAGACCAGCTCAGCCATGCGGGCATAACGGTCGGGGATGACCTCGGGCACCTTGATGAGATACTCCACGTAGTCGGTATCCTTGGTGTAGCCCAAGGCAACGAGATGTCTTTCATAATAAGGTGCGTTGTATTTGCCGTAGGCGGTAGGCAGTTTGTCAAAGCCTTCCACGAGGACGCCTGCTGCATCGAATTCGAGGAAACCCATTGGGCCGCTCATCAGCGTCATGCCTTTCTCGTGTGCATAATGCTCGACGGCATCCATCAAAGCCCTTGAAACTTCCTGGTTGTCAACGAAGTCAATCCACCCAAAGCGACAAATCTTCTCGCCCGTCTTCTCGTTGTAGCGGCGGTTGATGATGCCCGCCACACGACCCACGATATGGCCGTTCTCATTATAAGCCAGCCAATACTTACCTTCACAAACCTCGAAAGCGTGGTTCTTTGAGGGTGTCAACGTATCGCGATCCATTGACTCGATTTGCGGAACATAATAGGGATTGTCCTTATAGAGTTCGTTGGGAAAATGCACGAAGGCTTTCAGTTCCTTTCTCGTTGTGACTTCTTTGACGGTTACTTTCATCGGGGGCTTCTTTTCGATGCTACAAAGATATCCCATTCTCCTTTCGGGACACTCAACTTTTCATCATAACACACGTATTTTTCAACCAATGCCGTTTTATTCTTTCTCCCCAATAAGGCATCTGCCTTTTAAGAAACTTTTTTCCCTTTTTTATCGAATTCCGTCGAACGGAAAACAATATTTGATACATTTGCAGTTTGTTTTTGAATCGAAAGAATAAAAATCAACAACAAGAATATGTCAGAGATTAAAGGACACATCACTCAGATTATCGGCCCCGTGGTCGACGTCTACTTCGAAGGCGGCGAAGCCGACCTCCCGAAGATCCACGATGCCTTGGAAGTGACCCGTCCCAACGGGAAGCGCGTGGTGCTCGAGTGCCAGCAGCATATCGGCGAGGACTCGGTGCGCACCATCGCCATGGACTCCACCGACGGCCTCATGCGCGGCATGGAGGTCAAACCCTCCGGCAAGCCCATCTCCATCCCCATCGGCAACCAGATTAAGGGCCGCTTGCTCAACGTGACAGGCGACGCCATCGACGGCATCGGCAGCCTCGACCGCGCCTCGGAATACCCCATCCACCGCGAGCCTCCAAAATATGAAGACCTGGCCACCTCAAAAGAGGTGCTCTTCACCGGTATCAAGGTTATCGACCTGCTCGAGCCTTACCTGAAAGGCGGTAAGATCGGCCTCTTCGGCGGCGCCGGCGTGGGCAAGACCGTGCTCATCATGGAACTCATCAACAACATCGCAAAAGGCTACAACGGCTACTCGGTGTTCACCGGCGTGGGCGAGCGTACCCGTGAGGGTAACGACCTGCTCCGCGAGATGATCGAGTCGGGCATCATCAAATACGGCGACGCTTTCGTCAAAGCCATGGAAGAAGGCGACTGGGACCTCTCCAAGATCGACAAGGAAGCCCTCGCCACCTCACAAGCCACGCTGGTCTTCGGCCAAATGAACGAGCCGCCCGGAGCCCGTGTATCGGTGGCCCTCTCGGGCCTTACCGTGGCCGAGTCGTTCCGCGACGACCAAAACGACGAGCAGAACGACATCCTGCTTTTCATCGACAACATCTTCCGTTTCACACAAGCGGGCTCTGAGGTATCGGCCCTGTTGGGTCGTATGCCTTCGGCCGTGGGTTACCAACCCACCCTGGCCACAGAGATGGGACAGATGCAGGAGCGTATCACCTCGACCAAGAACGGGTCCATCACCTCGGTGCAGGCCATCTACGTGCCTGCCGACGACTTGACCGACCCTGCTCCCGCCACCACCTTCTCGCACCTCGACGCCACCACCGTATTGAGCCGTAAGATCGCCGAGCTGGGTATCTATCCCGCCGTCGACCCGCTCGACTCCACCTCGCGCATCCTCGACCCGAACATCATCGGCGAGCATCACTACAACACTGCCCAACGCGTCATCCAGTTGCTACAACGCAACAAGGAACTGCAGGACATCATCGCCATCCTCGGCATGGAGGAACTCTCGGAAGAGGACAAGATCGTCGTCCACCGCGCCCGTCGTGTGCAGCGCTTCCTGTCGCAACCCTTCCACGTGGCCGAGCAGTTCACCGGCCTCAAGGGCGTGATGGTTCCCATTGAGGAGACCATCAAAGGCTTCAACATGATCATGGACGGTGAGGTTGACCAATATCCCGAAGCTGCCTTCAACCTGGTGGGCACCATCGACGATGCCATAGCCAAGGGTGAAGAGATGCTGAAGAACGTCAACGCCAATTAATAATAAGGTGAGATGAAAGTCGAAATCATATCACCGAGCGAGACGCTGTATAACGGCGAGGCCACGGCCATCACGGTGCCGAGCAAGATGGGGCCTTTCACCCTGCTGGAGCACCATGCCGCCATCGTCGCCATCCTCGAAGCCGGCAAAGTCAGCTTCACCGACGACAAAGGCGAGCACCAGGAGATCGCCGTCAAAGGCGGCTTCGTTGAGAACCACAGTAACCAACTGACCATCTGCGTAGAACTATGAAAGACAAAATACTGACAAAATATCTGGCTGTATTCCTGCTCATCTGCCTCGTCATGGACGGCATCCTGCTATGCTTCTTCGCCGACAAGCCTTGGTGGAACAACTGGATGATCACGGGACCCAACCTCTTCATGATCTTGGGCGCCTTCTATTGCCATCTGATGAAGAAAAACGTTGACGAACGCCCCAACAAGCTGACATGGCTGCTGGTTTACAAAGGCATCAAACTGGTGCTTACCGTGGCCATCCTCGTCCTCTACATCATCTTCGTCAAGGAAAGCAGCAAGGCCTTTGTCATCGTCACTGCTGCCGCCTACCTCATCGCGCTGGTGGCCGAGACCTGCGTCTACAACCATTACGTCAAATACAAGAACAAAGAAAACAAAGCATGAGAAATGTTTTGAAACATAGCGTCTTCTTCTTTATCTTCGCCCTGCTAGCACTGGCGCCCATACAGGGTATGGCACAGGATAGCGTTCAGCAGCCCAAGAAGGAGAAGTTTGACGCCAAATCGTTCATCTTCGGCCACACGGGCGACTCGTATTGTTTCCACATCACAGAAATCAAAGGCGAGCCTGTCTGCGTGTGGCTGCCCGTCATCGTGAAGTGCAAAGACGGTGGCAGCTGGCACTGCTTCTCGTCGAAGCACGTCTGCGAGCTGAAGGAGGGCGAGACCTTCAACCACAAGGGCGCCAACTTCTACATCTCACCCATCAGTGCCGACAAATACCCCGGCAAGCTGGTGGAGGTGAAAGACGACGGCAGCCTCTCGCGGCCCTTCGACATCTCGTTCACCAAAAACGCCTTCGGCATCTTCCTAGTCGTCATCTTCCTGCTGGCTTTCTTCCTGCCTGCGGCGAGGAAATACAAAAAAGACCCGATGGCCCAGCCCACCAAGTACCAAGGCCTGGTGGAATGGCTTACCTACACCGTGCTCGACGGCATCATCCGGCCCAACATCCCCGAGAAGAAAGTGAAGAAATTCGCACCTTATCTTTTGACGGTGTTCTTCTTCATCTTCTTTGCCAACCTGTTCGGCCTCATCCCCTTCTTCCCCTTCGGTGCCAACGTGACGGGCAACCTGAGTATCACCGTGGTGCTGGCCCTGCTGACCTACTTCTTCGTCAACCTGTTCGGCAACAAGCACTACTGGAAAGACATCCTTTGGCCCGATGTGCCCATCTTCCTGAAGGCCTTCCCGCTGATGCCTATCATCGAGCTCATTTCCACCATCACCAAGCCCTTCGCCTTGATGGTCCGTCTGTTCGCCAACATCTTGGCCGGCCACATCGTCATCATGGTGCTCATGGCGCTGATCTTCATCATCGGCGGCATGTATGGTGCGGGCATGGGTGGCGTGATGAGCGTCGTCTCCATCTTCATGACCATCTTCATGACGGCCCTGGAGTTGCTTGTGGCCTATATCCAGGCTTACGTATTCACCATATTGTCATCCCTATTCATAGGCATGGCACAACACGAACCAGAACACGAATAATCAAACATATCCATTAACAAACTAAATTTAATCATCATGTTATTATCAACTATCCTTGAAGCTGTATCGTACGTGCCAGGTTTGGCCGCCATCGCAGCCGCTGTTGCAGTGATCGGTGCCGCTATCGGCATTGGTAGAATCGGTCAGTCAGCCATGGAAGCCATGGCCCGTCAGCCCGAAGCCGCCAGTAAGATCCAATCCGGTATGATCATCGCTGGCGCTCTCGTCGAAGGTGCAACGCTGTTCGCCATCGTCGTATGCGTCTTGGCCGTCCTCGGCTAATCAAAGACAAGAGACTACGGGACTACGAGACTGCGCGACGAGAAAACGTCACGAGGTCTCGAAGTCCCGAAGTCACGCGTCAAAAAGGAACGTAATTCATTTACCATCATAAAAAAAACCAAAAATGGATTTATTTCTTCCCGAAAGTGGATTAGTGATATGGATGCTCATCGCCTTCCTCATCGTCTTTGTCATCTTGGCTAAGGCGGGATGGCCGATGATCATGGGTGCCGTCGAGAAACGCAACGCCCACATCTCCGAATCGCTGTTGGCTGCCGATGAAGCCAACAAAGCCCTTGCCGGCATCGAACAGAAACGGCAGGAGACCATAGCGGCGGCACAGGCTGAGCAGATTCGCATCATGAAAGAGAGCCAGGACCTGAAGACCCAGCTCATCGAAGAGGCGAAGACGCAAGCCCGCAAGGAAGCCGAGAAGATTGTGACCGACGCCCGCCTGCGCATGGAGAAGGAACAAGCCGAAGCCATGGCACAAATGAAGAGCGAGGTAGTCACCCTGGCCGTCGACATCGCAGAGAAACTGCTGCAACGCGAGCTGAGCGACAAGCAGGCACAAAACGACTATATCGAGCAACTGCTCAAGAACAACCCAACCCAGATTCAGGCTTAAGCTATGGATAACGGAAGGATATCGGTAAGATATGCGCGGGCACTGTTCCAGACCGCCCAAGAGCAAGGCTGCGAGGATGCCGTCTACGACGGCTTGACGCGTTTTGCCCACAACTACCTCCTGGCCATCGCCCAGTTCAACGAGGTGCTGGCTGACCCCATCGTGGCCCGCGAGGAGAAAGTGAAGCTGCTCGAAATGGCCGTCGGCGAGCCGATACACGACACGCTGAAGCAGTTCATCGCCTTCGTGGCCGACCAGAAACGCGAGGACAAGATGTTCCTCATCGCCATGAAATACATGGAGATGTATCGCGAGAAGCACAACATCCTGAGCACGCAGGTGACCACAGCCACTGAGCTGACTGAGGAGAGCTATGACAAGATCAAGGCCTTCATCAAGCAGACCTTCGATGCCGACGCCGAGATGGAGGTCCACATCGACCCGAGCCTCATCGGAGGCTTCATCCTCGACATCGAGAACACGCGCATGGACGCCAGCGTGGCAGGGCAACTGAATGCGCTAAAGAACAGATTGAAGCAATAGCAGAAGTTCTGGCGGATGTGGAAAACCGTTCTTCCGAATTTGCAATTCGGGAACGTTGAATATCAGCATTTTTAATGCGAAAAACTATGGATTCGATGAAAATAGCACTATCTTTGTCGCGAACAAGCAAGCATAAACTGGGGTTTTCTTCCTTCTGCTGCTGGCTGTGACAGGCAGGGCTGGTGCGCAAACCAAGACATGGCCTATGCCTGGGGCAGAATGGACTTATTGCCTTTACGCCAACGGAGATGCCTATGCTAAAGAAGTGTGGCGAGTAACAAGCGACAGTTTGATTGGAAATAGCGTCTATGATGTCATCCAGCCCGTGGATTCCCTTGGACATCCCATTCCTAATTATGGGAAAATGCTCCTCACCCGTTGTGAAAACAACAAGGTATACCGTTACGTAAACAACAAGGAGTATCTTTTCTTCCCTTTAGACCTCGAAGAAGGCGATGTGTTCACCACGTTCCGTTCAGCTGGATGGGGAGCAAATGGCGTTCTCAATTATGGGAACGATTCCACCTGTTCCTCATTAAAGCCTTTGTCGGTGACAGGGAAAAAAGAAGTGGAACTAGGAGGGCTTGTGCTGAATGAATATACCTTGAAAGATACATTATTTACAAGTTTATATGGTTATGAAGACTTGGGGTATTGGACAATGGTTGACCGAATTGGTCCTATTGGAACCTATCCTTTAATTGACATAAAAGAGATGGGCTATTATGACAATCAATGTCTTTATTGGTTTGTTTGTGCTCCTTACGTTTATTTGTCAGCCTATCGTGATGACACTTTTGAATATGTGTGGTTTGTGTGTAATCCCTCCTCAGTTGCTGAAAATGGTGCGGAAGAAGAGCTTGAAGTTTACCCCAATCCAACATCTGGATTAATCAATATTGAAGGTGAAGAAGTTACTGAAGTGCAGGTTTACAATAGTTTTGGCCAATTGGTAAAGACTTTCCTGAATGCAAATATAATTGATTTGGGGACTATGCCCAAGGGCATTTATATGCTTATTATAAACGATGCCAAACACGCTCGATGTACAACAAAGATAGTATTAGAATAATTTTTCCCTGATGGCATTTATATATACATAATCCGCTGCGGAGAATATATCAAGACTGGAAAGCTAATGATAACAAAGTAGTAATAAACAACAACAAAATAAACACTATGTCAAACATCAAACCAAGTGAAATTTCGAGCATCTTGCAGATGCAGCTCCAGAACATGAGCAACAAGGTTCAGTTCGAGGAGGTGGGCAAGGTGTTGCAAGTGAGCGACGGCGTGGCACACGTCTACGGCCTCGACAAGGTGCAGTCGAACGAGCTGGTGCAGTTCGAGAACGGCACCATGGGCGTGGTGCTCAACCTTGAGGAAGACAACGTCGGCGTGGTGCTGCTCGGTCCCACTGAGGACATCAAGGAAGGCGAGACGGTGAAGCGCACCCAGCACATTGCCAGCGTCATGGCCGGCGAAGGCATGCTCGGCCGTGTGGTGGACGGCCTCGGCCGCCCCATCGACGGCAAGGGTCCCATCCAAGGCAAGACCTACGAGATGCCGCTGGAACGTAAGGCTCCTGGCGTCATCTTCCGCCAACCCGTCAACCAGCCCCTGCAAACGGGCCTCAAGGCCATCGACGCTATGATCCCCATCGGCCGAGGCCAACGTGAGCTCATCATCGGCGACCGCCAGACGGGTAAGACCGCCATCGCCATCGACACCATCATCAATCAGAAGGACAACTTCAAGAACGGTGATCCCGTTTATTGTATATACGTCGCTGTGGGACAAAAAGGTAGCACCGTGGCCAACCTGGTGAAGACACTTGAGGCACATGGCGCAATGGACTACACCATCGTAGTCAGCGCCACCGCCTCCGACCCCGCAGCCATGCAGTTCTACGCTCCCTACGCAGGCGTCGCCATCGCCGAGTACTTCCGCGACACGGGCCGTCACGCCCTCATCATCTACGACGACCTCTCGAAGCAGGCCGTGGCCTACCGTGAAGTCTCCCTGATTTTGCGCCGTCCCCCGGGACGTGAAGCCTACCCCGGCGATATTTTCTACCTCCACAGCCGTCTGCTAGAGCGCGCCGCCAAGATCATCAAGAACGACGACGTGGCACGCCAGATGAACGACCTGCCCGACAGCATCAAGGACATCGTGAAAGGCGGCGGCAGCATCACCGCACTACCCATCATCGAGACGCAGGCAGGCGACGTGTCGGCCTACATCCCGACCAACGTCATCTCCATCACCGACGGACAGATCTTCTTGGAGACCAGCCTCTTCAATGCCGGTATCCGTCCCGCCATCAACGTGGGTATTTCGGTGTCGCGTGTCGGTGGTAACGCCCAAATCAAATCGATGAAGAAGGTGGCTGGTACCCTGAAACTCGACCAAGCCCAGTTCCGCGAGATGGAGGCCTTCTCGAAGTTCGGCGCCGAACTCGATGCCGCCACCCTCGCCATCTTGGACAAAGGTCGCAAGAATGTGGAGCTGCTGAAACAACCGCAATACACGCCTATGCCTGTCGAGAAACAAGTGGCCATCATCTTCTGCGGCACCAACGGACTGCTGAGCAAAGTACCCGAAAACAAGGTGCTGGAGTTCGAGAAACAGTTCCTCGATATCATGGAGGTAAAGCACAAGGATGTGTTAGCCCAACTGAAAGCCGGCAAGATCGACGACGACATCAAGGCGGTCTTGAAGGAGGAAGCTTTGACTTTGAGTGAACACTTTAACGGTTAACCATGGCATCACTAAAAGAAATACGAGCCCGCATCGCCTCTATCGCCTCGACACAAAAGATCACGAGTGCGATGAAGATGGTGTCGGCAGCCAAACTGAAGAAGACCGAAGGCATCACGACACGCTTCCTGCCATATAAGAACAAGCTCAGCGAGGCGTTGTCCAACTACCTCGGCTCCCTCGAGGGCGAAGTCAGCATTCCGTTGGCCGAACACCGTGAGGTGAAACGGGTGGCACTGATGGCCTTCTCATCGAGCAGCGGACTGTGTGGGGTCTACAACTCCAGCGTCTGCAAACTCTTCAAGCAGGTCTACGACGAATATGCCGAGCGCCTGGGGGCGGAGAATGTCACCGTGTTCCTTGTCGGCAAGAAAGTCAGCGACTATGCCAAGAAGTTCGGCATCAAGGCTGAAAAGACTTTCGCGCCATTGGCCGAGAGCCTGTCGTACGACTTGGCCATGGAGATCAGCGACCAGATGGTGGAACTCTTCCTCAGCAAGAGCGTCGACCGCGTGGAGCTGGTGTTCAACCACTTCAAAAATGCTGGTGTGCAAGTACCTTCGCGCGAGGTGGTGCTGCCCTTGAAGACCCTGGTCCGCACCGATGGGCCTCAACTCGACTACATCGTGGAGCCCGATATGGCGACCTTTGTCAACGAACTGATCCCCAAGGTGGTCCGCACCAACTTCTACTCCATCATGTTAGATACCTTGACGGCTGAGCATGGCGCCCGCATGACGGCCATGCACATCGCCAGCGATAACGCCGACCAGCTGTCGCAGGAGCTGAAGATCCAATACAACAAGGCGCGACAGAACGTCATCACCAACGAACTGATCGACATTGTTGGTGGCGCCGAGGCACTGAATGGATAAGAGATTCCCCTGCGGGGAATAGAGTTCATACAAAAAGCATCAAGCGGCGGCTTGTGACGCTTACGATTCGTAAACTTCACGAGCCGCCGCTTTTTAACTTCGACTCCTACTCCATTCCCGAAGGGAATCTCTTTTACTCTTGATAGTAAACTCTCTTAACTCTTTGTGAAACCCTAGTCATGATTTCATAAGGTATCGTCTGACAAGCACGAGCGATGTCGTTGATGTCGTGCTCAGCGTCGAAGATGACCACAGTGTCGCCCTCAGTGGCTTCCACCTCGGTAAGGTCGAGCATGCACATATCCATGCAGATGTCACCAACAATCTTCACGGGCTTATTATGCACATAGAAGATGCCATTGCCGTTGCCCAACAGGCGGGAGAGGCCGTCGGCATAGCCGATGGGGACGATGCCGATACGCATATCGTGCTCGGCACGGCCGTGACGGTTGTAGCCTATGCTGTCGCCCGCTGGGATGTGCTTGATTTGGTTGATGGTCGTCTTCAACGACACGACAGTCTCCAAAACGCCCTTATCGGCCTCGCAAGTGGGTACACCATACAGGCCAATGCCCAGACGCACCATGTCGAACTGGTATTGCGGGAAACGCGAGATACCCGCTGTGTTGAGGATATGTCGGATGACATGAGGAAAGGCCTCCACAATCATCTTGCTGCCTTCCTCGAAGTTATGGATCTGGCTTAAGGTGAACTCGTCCTCAGCAGGATTGTCGGCCGTGGCCAAATGCGAGAACACGCTCTTCACATGCAGCATGGGGTTGGCCTGGATGCGACGTATGAGCTCAGGCAGCTCATCTTTCGAGAAGCCTAGACGATGCATGCCTGTGTCCAACTTGATGTGGACATTCAAAGGATGCGCCTCGGGTAAGGCCAAATTGTCGATGGCCTTCTCGATGAAGCCCAAATTACGGAAGCTGAACACCTCGGGCTCAAGGTGGTATTTGATGATGTTGTCGTAGCTATTCACCTCGGGGCTCATCACCATAATGGGCAAATTGATGCCTGCACGGCGCAGCTCCACGCCTTCGTCGGCGAAGGCCACGGTCAGGTAGTCGACGTTATGGAACTGCAGCACATTGGAAACCTCAAGGTTGCCACTGCCGTAGCCAAAGGCCTTCACCATCACCATGAGCTTAGTCTCAGGCTTGATCTTGGAGCGGAAGTGATTGAGGTTATTGACCAAGTGGTTAAAGTTGATCTCCAACACGGTCTCATGCGCCTTCTCCTGAAGCTCCATGCCGATCTGTTCGAACTCGAAGGCACGGGCACCCTTAAGCAGGATGGTCTGGTTGCTGAACTTCGAGAAGGGGAACTGGGCGAGGAAGTCAGGCACGTTCTTATAGAAATAGGTCTCCATGTCGAACTTGTTGGCCTGTCGCGAGATGGCCTCGCCGATGCCGATGAGCATGTCGACTTTTTTGTTCTTCAACAGTTGTCCGATCTCAGTATAGAGGTCGATCTCATTGCGGCCACTCTGCAGAATGTCGGACAAAATCACCGTGCGTTGGCGGTGCTGGTGCTGTTGTTTCATCACGTCGAGGGCGATGGCCAGCGAGTTAACGTCGGAGTTGTAGTAATCGTTGATGATGGTGCAGTTGTTGACACCCGCTTTGATCTCGAGACGCATAGCTATGGAAGCCAAGGTCTTGAGACGTTCGGCCAGGGTGGCAGGCTGCATGCCCATGAGCAGGCCTACGGCGACGCAGTGTACAGCGTTCTCAACGGAGGCGTCGTCGCCAAAGGGGATGACGAATTCCATCGTGTTGCCTTGATAGACACATTCGATGGTAGCCGTCTTACCCCGTTTGTTCACCTGCTTCACGAACAAGTCGGCCTCGTCGAACTTACGGCTCCAGGTGAACAGTTTCACCTTCGACGACATGCCCGAGCGGATGACCACTTGTTGTATCTCAGAATAGTCCATGCAATACACCAACTGTTCGGCCTTGGTGAAGAGGTTGAGTTTCTCCCCTGCCTTTTGGGCACGGTTGATGAAGTTCTCATCGTGTGCTTGACCGATATTGGTGAAAACACCTATGTTGGGGCGGATGATGTCCTGCAGGGCCATCATCTCGTCGGGCTCGGAGATGCCGGCCTCGAAGATGGCAAGGTCGTAATTGGCGCTCATCTGCCAAACCGACAGCGGAACGCCCACCTGCGAGTTATAGCTCTTGGGGCTGCGCACGATGCTGTAGTCGGGGCTAAAGATCTGGTAGAGCCATTCCTTGACGATGGTCTTGCCATTACTACCTGTGATGCCGATGACGGGGATGTCGAACTGACGGCGATGGTAAGCCGCAAGGACTTGAAGGGCCTTCAGTGTGTCGCTGACGACGATGAAAACGGCGCCGGGGTAGTCGGCCTCAGGCTTGTGACTCACCACAAAGGCGCGCACGCCCTTGTCGTAAAGATCGGCAATGTATCTATGTCCGTCGTTGCGGGAGCTCTTCAAGGCGAAGAACAGCGCTTGGGCGGGATCCATCAGATGGCGGCTGTCGATGAGCAGGTCGCAGACCTTACGCTCGGGAGCACCACCTTGCAGTTGCCCGTTGACGACTTCGGCGACTTTCTGTAAAGAATAGGATTGGTGTTGCATGCTGTTCTGAAAAATTATGCAAAAATAAGGCTTTTCTGCGAAAGCAAACACTGCCTTTCCGAAAAAAACGCTACCTTTGTAGCAACAAACCAGAGAACCATGAGTTTCAAGCAACACATCCCTAACGCCATCACTTGCGGCAACCTCGTCTCGGGCTGTCTCTCCATCCTTTTTCTCACCCAAGGTATGCCCGTCAAGGCGGCTATCATGATCTTTGTAGCTGGGCTCTTCGACTTCTTTGACGGTTTTGCCGCACGGTTGCTTCATGCGAAGTCGCCCATCGGCGCCGACTTGGATTCCTTGTCGGATGTGGTATCCTTCGGGGTGGCACCGGGATTCATCCTCTGCTATCTCATGGACCGCGCCTTCGACCTCCCTGCTCTTGAGCTGCTTGATATCGACGTGATGCCTTGTCTTGCCTTCGTGTTGCCTGTCTTCGCCGCCATCCGTCTGGCAAAGTTCAACAACGACGACACCCAAACGACAAGTTTCCGAGGCATCCCTGCTCCCGGCATGGCACTCTTCATCGCCTCCTTGCCTCTGGCACTATCGCAGGTCGGACATCTCACCGACGGCAGCATGGGCTACTGGGCCTGTCTCGGCATCGCCCTCATCTTCTCATTCATGATGGTATGCCGTCTCAGGTTCTTTTCGTTCAAAATGAAATCAGCAAAGTGGAAAGGCAACGAGGTACGGTGGATCTTCCTCATTGTGGCGGTGGTCAGTTTCGTTATCTTCAGATGGCTGGCTCTGCCTTTCGTGATGATACTGTACGTGCTGCTATCGATATTCTTTGCGGAACGGATGGAGTGAATATCTCCTACAATTCCTTTTTATGTAAAATGAAATTATGTCCGAGATACACCTCGCGGACATGTTCGTCGGCGGCCAACTGCTCAGGCTCACCCGACATAAGCACCTTACCGTCGAAAAGCAGATAGGCACGGTCGGTGATGCTCAGCGTTTCGTGCACGTTGTGGTCGGTGATGAGCACGCCAATGTTCTTCCGTTTCAACTTGAAGATGATACGTTGGATGTCCTCCACGGCGATAGGGTCGACGCCGGCAAAAGGCTCATCCAAAAGGATGAAATTGGGGTCGACTGCCAAGGCACGGGCGATTTCGGTGCGTCGGCGCTCGCCACCTGAGAGTTGTATGCCCTTGCTCTTACGCACATGCTGCAAGCCAAACTCCTCGAGCAACGCCTCCAGCTTCTCGCTCTGCTGTTGCTTGGTCAGGCCTTTCTTGAATTGCATCACCGAGGCGATGTTGTCTTCCACCGTCATCTGACGGAACACCGAAGCCTCTTGCGCCAGATAGCCTATGCCAATCTGGGCACGCTTGTACATGGGTAGCTCGGAGATATCGTCACCGTCGAGGAAGACCTTGCCCGAAAAGGGCTTGATGAGACCCACCACCATGTAGAACGTAGTGGTCTTGCCTGCGCCGTTAGGACCCAACAGACCAACAATCTCGCCTTGTTCGACCTCGATGTCGACGTCGTTGACCACGGTGCGCTGACCGTATTTCTTGACCAGATGCTCAGTGCGTAGTTTCATATCAGAAGATTCCCTCCTTTAAAATATCGTGTAAATGTATGATACCCAAATATTTGCCTTCATGCATCACAGGCAGTTGGGTAATGCTGTTGTGCCGCATCTTATGGAGTGCGTCAACCACCAAGGCTTCGTCGTCGATGGTCTTGGGGTTGGAAGTCATGATTTGCGAGGCTTTCACGTGTTCGATGTCAGGGCCGTTCATAAGCATGCGACGCAAGTCGCCGTCGGTGATGATGCCCAACAGCCTGTCTCCATCGCAAACCACGGTGGCGCCAAGACGTTTGTGGGTCATCTCGATGATGACTCGGGTAAGGTTGTCGTCAGGGCCCACTTCAGGGCGCTCATTGTGGACATAAAGGTCTTTCACCCGGAGATAAAGCTGTTTGCCAAGCGCACCACCGGGATGGAATTTGGCAAAGTCTTCGGTAGAGAAGCCACGGCATTTCATTAATATGAGGGCAAGGGCGTCGCCCATGACGAGTTGTGCCGTGGTGCTGCTGGTGGGGGCCAAGCTATCGGGCATGGCCTCATCGGAGACACTTACGTCGAGAACATAGTCGGCTTGTTGGGCAAGATACGATTGGGGGTTGCCTACCATGGCCACGATGCGGTTGCCTCTCAACTTGATGAGTGGCACCAGCACCTTGATCTCGGGTGTCTCGCCACTCTTCGAGAGGACGACCACGATATCGCCCTCGCGAACGATACCCAAGTCGCCATGGATGGCGTCGGCGGCATGCATGAAGACGGCCGTCGTGCCTGTCGAGTTCAGCGTCGCCACAATCTTCTGGGCGATGATGGCGCTCTTACCAATACCCGTGAAAACAAGATTCCCCTTGTTCTCCAACAGCAACTCCACCGTATTTTGGAAATCATCATTGATTTGACGCTTCAGCCCTAAAATTGCAGTAGCTTCATTTTCAATGATTTGACCCGCCAATTCAATAATCGACTCATTTTTTTTCATTTTTTCTTAGCTTTTTCTTGCTCCGAATGATATAAAAACTATAACTTTGTCTTTGCGACAAGAAGGGGATAATGCCCTTTTCTAAAACGCAGCTTTTCGTTAGAGATTGCAAAATAACAGAAAAATTTGGAATATACCAAAAGGAGGTACCCATGACAAAAAAAGAAGACCAGGCGATACACAAGCTACTGAAGAATGTTTTCGGCTTTGACCAATTCAAGGGCAACCAGGAAGAGATCATCAAAAGCATCCTTGGCGGCAACAACACCTTCGTTTTGATGCCTACGGGAGGCGGCAAGTCACTTTGCTACCAACTGCCGGCATTGATGTCGAAAGGCACGGCTATCGTCGTCTCCCCGCTCATCGCCCTGATGAAGAACCAAGTGGACATGATCCGCAATTTCGGTACGGAGCTCGGCATAGCGCATGTGATGAACTCGTCGCTCTCGAAAGCTGAACTGCTCGAGGTGAAGGAAGACCTCAAGAGCGGCAAGACGAAGCTGCTGTATGTGGCACCCGAATCGCTCACCAAAGACGAGACCATAGACTTCCTGCGCGGACTGAAAATCTCGTTCGTCGCCATCGACGAGGCACACTGCATCTCGGAATGGGGTCACGACTTCCGTCCTGAATACCGCCGTCTGCGCCCCATCATCAACGCCATCGATGAGAACCTCCCCATTATCGCCTTGACGGCTACTGCCACCATCAAGGTGCAGAATGACATCATGAAGAACCTGGAGATCATGGATGCCAAAGTCTTCAAGTCGTCGTTCGACCGTCCCAACCTCTACTACGAGGTAAGGCCCAAGACCAAAGACGTCATCAAAGACATCATCAAATACATCAAACAGAACCCTGGCAAGTCGGGTATCGTATACTGCCTCAGCCGCAAGAAGGTGGAAGAACTGGCCGAGACCCTCGTCGTCAACGGCATACGTGCCCTGCCCTACCACGCCGGCCTCGACAGCCAGACGCGTAAGGAGAACCAGGATAAGTTCCTCATGGAGGAAGTCGACGTCATCGTGGCCACCATCGCCTTCGGCATGGGCATCGATAAGCCCGACGTGCGTTTCGTCATCCACCACGACATCCCCAAGAGTCTTGAGGGCTACTACCAAGAGACCGGTCGTGCGGGTCGCGACGGCGGCGAAGGCAACTGCATCGCCTTCTATGACTACGAAGACATCCACAAGCTCGAGAAGTTCAACAAAGGCAAGAACGTAGCCGAACAAGAGATTGCCCGCGAGCTGCTCAACGAAACCGTGACCTACGCCGAGTCGGCCGTATGCCGTCACCGTCTTCTGCTCCACTACTTCGGCGAGGAATATAATAAGGAGAACTGCGGCGCCTGCGACAACTGCCGCTCACCCAAGGAGAAATTCGACGGCAAAGACGACCTTAAGCTCGTGCTCGAAGCCGTGGAAGACACCAAACAGCTCTTCAAGACCAAACACATCGCTGAGTTGTTGGCCGGCAAACTCACTGGCGACATCAAGGCCGCCAAACAAGAGAACAACGAGTTCTTCGGTGCCGGCGACGAACATGACGACAAATACTGGACCGCTGTCATCCGTCAGGCATTGGTCAACAAGCTGTTGTCGAAAGACATCGAGAACTATGGCATCTTGAAGATCACCAAGGAAGGTAAGAACTTTATCAAGAAGCCTTACACGATCATGCTGGTCAAGGACCACGACTACGACAACGTCGACGAAGACGACCCGGAGGCCATGGCTGCCATGGGCGCCAACAAAGACGGCGGCGCCGACAAGACCCTCTTCGCCCTGTTGAAAGACCTGCGCAAGACCATTGCCAAGCAGAACGGCCTCCCGCCTTTCGTCATCTTCCAGGATCCCTCGCTGGAAGACATGGCCATACAATATCCCATCACCAAGGAGGAGATGACCCAGATTGCAGGTGTCGGCGCTGGTAAGGCTGAAAAATTCGGCGAGCCCTTCATCAAGCTCATCAAAGAGTATGTGGAGGAGAACGAGATCACCCGTCCCAACGACATGGTGGTGAAATCGGTGGTCAACAACTCGGCCCTCAAGATCGGCATCATCCAGAACATCGACAAGAAGATCCCGCTCGACGACATCGCCTATGGCAAGGGCTTGAGCTTCGACGAGCTGCTTTCGGAGATCGAGAGCATCGTATCGTCGGGCACGCACCTCGACATCAACTACTTCATTGAGGAGTTTGTTGACATCTATCACCAAGAAGACATCCTCGAATACTTCCACGAGGCCGAGTCGGACGACGTGCAGACCGCCCTGCGTGAGCTCGGAGAAGACGAATACGAAGAAGAGGAAGTGCGACTGATGCGCATCAAGTTCCTATCGGACGTTGGTAACTGATCGAAGATGAAAAGATTATCATTCATCGTTTTGCTCTTTGTCCTTGTGACCGCCTGCGGTCATAAGGACAAAGGCTTTATGCCCGAGCGGCTGCTCACCGAGCAGGAGATGATTGACGTGATGACCGACGTGCAGATCATCGAAGCCGACATCAACTTCCAGAAAAACCAGGAGCGTGAGCGTGACCCCTACGATACCACCGCTGTCGTGGCCAAGGACTATGTCAAGATCACTCGGTCATATTACCAACAAATGTTTGAGCATTACGGCATCAACGACAGCATCTTCACGCAGAACATGAGGTATTACACCGAACGCCCCGAAGTGCTGGAACGCATCATGGACTCGGTGCTGCAACGGCTGACGGCCCAGTCCCGAAGGGACGACAGCCAATAGGCAGACGGTGTGAACCTCTGCCATTCGTTAAACATCAAACATTCGTTAAACAACAAACAACCAATGACATGGCCAGCACATTAGTCCAACAATACATGCACATCGTGTTCCACACCAAATGCACCGCCATCACCATGCGCGAAGAGGATTTGGTACGCATTTTCGATTACGTCGGCGGTGTCATCCGCAACATCAATGGCGTTTCCATCCAGGTGGGTGGTCGTCCCAACCACATCCACATTTTGGCATCCATGCCAAAAACAATGAGTCTGGCCGAATTTGTCAGGACAATCAAATCCAACAGCAGCAAATGGATCAAAACATTGGGCAGTTATTATGAACCATTCATGTGGCAGGAAGGTTATGGCGCGTTCAGCATCAGCGCCTCGGTGTTAGACAAAACCGCCCAATACATCAAATTCCAGAAGGCGCATCACCGCGACCAAACCTATGTGGACGAATACAAACAATTCTTGGATGCATACCATGTGGAATATGACGAACGGTATGCGTTTTCGGATTGATGCTGTCACCCCTTCGGGGTTCTAATAACGTATCATAATTCTCATCGGCAGGGGTTTACACCCCATTTCGCCGTTTTTTTCGGCAGGGGTTTACACCGCCTTTCCGCATTTTTCGGCAGGGGTTTACACCCCATTTCGCCATTTTTTTCGGCAGGGGTTTACACCGCCTGCCTGCGAAGCTGTCACCCTTTCAGGGTTCCGATTATTTCTTCAATTCCAACGCGATTAAATCATTCAACCTTTTCGCCGCATCAATCAACATGCTCTCGTCCGTCGGGACGGGCACGGGCTTTGTATTCAAGCGGCTTAAGGTCTCGGCTGAACACGCCTCGCGGTCGCCCTTGATGGTGGTGTAGTCGTTCTTGAAGGTGGATTTCACCTCGAAGGGAACTGTCGCCTTCTCAAATGTACGGTAACCGTCACAATCCATGTATTTTATCGTTCCTGAAACCGCCACGCTTTTGTTCTGTGAATGGTCAGTTACTATTACAGTCTTTCCCTCATTAGTTTCCTTAAAGGTAACTTCATCAAGACGGTTAGGGGTAATTTGAATGTCATCTACAACAACGAGCATTTGAGCATCACCCCGTCTTGGTATCTTCCAGCTTGAAGAACACACCACATTTTCAGTAACCTCGCCTTCGTCGAAAGCCATTACAGCATCGGCAAACTCCACCAACAAGGGACGTTCATCCTTACCCACAACTACAATCTCTACATGGTCACACGAAAGCAGGAGCATTTTCTTTTGCAATAATGGCAGGTTGCTGTTCTCCTTATTGGTGCGACTCAACTGTTTGACATACTTTTCCGCCTCTACGGCGTCCTCTTTTGAGCCTGAATCAAGCAGTTGGTTGGCCTTCGCCACCAAATACGCCTCCGCTTTGTTGCGGGCAATCGTCATGTCCTCGTCAAGGTCAAGTTTCACATAGTTCATGCCGTTTTTGACTTTCGTCGGGAAGCATTTCAAGGCATCGTTGCGGCCTTTCATGCTGCAATAGCGTTGGTAGATTTCGGGCCACACGTCGGGTTGCCCCGAGGCTTTCAGGGCCTGGATGCGCTCGTGGTCGGCTTGGTTGGCTTTGTGATACGAAGCCGCCACATAGTTGATTTGCTTGGCGTTCAAGTCGCCATCGCAGATGTCGGGTGCCACACGCTGGATCACCTGGTCGTATTCTTGGGCTTCATAGAGTTTCTTGGTCGTGTTGCAGGCGGTCAGCATCGCACCGAGCAACAAGGCGGGAATCAGTCTCAGATATTTCATGGTTGTTTTGTATTTATTACACTATTAAACGGGCCCTTCGACAGGCTCAGGGACCCTAAACATGGTAAAAACCACAAATTTCGCTCCAAAATTGTCCAATCGGGAATAAATCTTTAATTTTGTGGCATCGAAACCTCTATTTTCATGGAAAAAATCAAGCAACTGCAACAGGATTTCGCCGATTTCCTGGCGAAAACCGACTTCAACGGACAGCCGAAGGAGTTATATGAACCCATTGCCTATACCATCCTGCAGAGCGGCAAACGTCTCCGCCCCATGCTCTGTCTGTTAGCCAACGAGATGTTTGGTGGCGACGAGCAGGAAGCCTTATGGCCCGCCTTGGCTTTGGAGACCTTCCATAACTTCACCCTCATCCACGACGACATCATGGACAAGGCCCCCATGCGCCGTGGAATGCCGACAGTCTACCAAAAATGGAATGCCGACATCGCCATCCTCTCCGGCGATGCCATGCTGGCCAAAGCCTTCCAATTTGCCTTGAAGCCCAAACAAGGTGCAGAACTTGCCCAACAACTGAGCAAAGTAGCCATTGAAATTTGTGAGGGTCAGCAGATGGACCTCAACTTCGAGACCCTCGGCAACGTCACCATCCCTGAATACCTCGAGATGATTCGCCTGAAGACGGCAGTGCTGTTGGCCACGGCCTTGCAGATGGGCGCCACAGCTGCAGGAGCAGATGAAACTGACATCCATCATCTTTACAACTTCGGCATCAATCTGGGCATGAGCTTCCAGCTGCAGGACGACATCCTCGACCTCTACAGCGACGTGAAGGTCTTCGGCAAACGCCATGGCGGCGACATCGCCGACAACAAGAAGACCTATCTCTACCTGAAAGCCTTGGAACTGGCATCGGAACGCGACCGCAAACGCCTCCAACAGCTCTTCACCCTCCGTATCGACCACGACGAAGAGGAGAAGATCGAAGAGGTGCAATCCATTTACGACCGCCTACACGTGAAAGAAGCCGTCGAAGCGGTGATGCTCGAATACGACCGCAAGGCTTTTGAGGATTTGGATGCCGTCAGCCTAACTGAAGAAAAGAAAAAGCACCTCCGCACGTATGCAGAGATGCTTTCTGGTAGGAAGAAATAACCCGATTATTGCTCGTTAGCAACACGTTTGGCGGGCGCATTCTTCATGTGCTTGCGCTCTTTCATGGCTTCATGCTTGCGCATTTTCTTTCCGTCGACTTTCAGCGCCTTTCTTTCGGCCCTGGCTTTTCTGTCGGCTCTGACTTTCTTGTCGGCAGCCACCTTCTTGTCGTTATCCGCCTTTTTGGCATCGCAGCACTCGGCGTTTTTCTCCTTGTCGGCCGAAATCTTTTTGTCGGCGCAGCAGTCGTCGGTCTTCTTCACCGGCTCTTGTGCAACAGTAGTTGTCGAAGGTTTTTCGGCCTTTGTAGTCACCTTGGCGGCCTCAGCCTTCTTCACTTTCACTTCAGCATTCTGGGCATTCGCGGTTTGAATGCTCATGGCACCGATGGCAAACATGGCCATGACGCCCAATAAGATGGTTTTCTTCATTTTGATATAGTATTAGTTTGTTTTTACGTCGTCAGATAATTACAAAAACCGTTCCAAAATCTCAAGGCAGAAACAGGCAGCTGTCGCCATAACTAAGGAAACGGAAGCCATGGTCCAAGGCGAAACGGTAGCAGTCTTTCCAACGTTCCCCGATGAGTGCCGACACCAGTAATAACAGCGTACTCTTGGGTTGATGGAAATTGGTGATGAGGCCTGTGATGACACGCATCTTATAGGATGGCGCTATCATCAAGGCCGTGCTGGCCTCCAGTCGCGTCAAGCCATGCTTGTCGAGATACTCCAAAATGGCATGCAAAGCATCCACGGCCGATATGTCCTCATGGTCTTCATAAGGGAACCATTGCTCCACATGCAAAGGCCTCAATTCATCCCCTTGCTCCTTCAGCATCACGCCGATCCAATAGAGACTCTCCAAGGTGCGGGTACTGGTGGTTCCCACAGGAATGATAGGCTTGCCATATCGCTGCACCAGGTTTTGTATCAGCGACTTACGGACTATGATAGTCTCCGAGTGCATGGCATGCTCCCCAATGGTTTCGGTGGCCACTGGGCGGAAGGTGCCTGCACCCACATGGAGTGTTACCTCGTCGAAATCGAAGCCTTGCTTATGCAAGTCCTCCATCAATGGTTTGGTGAAATGCAGTCCCGCCGTGGGGGCAGCGACAGAGCCATCGTAACGGGCGAAGACGGTCTGATAACGGTCGCGGTCGCTGGGCTCGGCATCGCGATGTAGGTAAGGCGGCAACGGTATCTCGCCCGCAGCCTCAAGCACGGCGGCAAACGACAGGTGTTCAGGAGTCCATGAGAACTCAATCTCAGAGTATTGGTCGTTGTGGGCTATGCGATCGGCAAACAAGGTCACTTTCTCCCCTTTCACCGAGAGCTCCATCGAGAGCTTGCCTTCCTTCCAACGCTTGGCATTGCCGACCAGGCATTTCCACCGCACAGGCGACGAGGCGCTGAAGGCCACTTGATAGTCTTTCTCTGGCTCGAGACAGAACACCTCGATGCGCGATCCCGTCGCCTTATGGAACTGCAAGCGGGCACGAATGACCTTGGTCTCGTTGAAGACCAGCAGGGCATCCTTAGGCAGGAAGTCGCCCACGTGCTTGAATCGTGATTCGCTTATCTCATTGTCTTTCAGCACTAATAGTTTCGATGCATCACGCTCGGCCAAAGGATATTTGGCGATGCGTTCCTCGGGCAATGGATAGTCGTAGGCCTCAATGGAAATGTCTTTTACAGCGCTCATCGTTGAAATTTTGCGCAAAAGTAGGGATTTATTCCTATTTTTGCGCCGTTAAAGCAAAAGAGATGAATCCCCTGCCCCTAAAAATAGAGCTGACCCGTGAATTCCTGCTGAAATTCCTGAAATTCGGCGTGGTGGGTTTGTCGGGCGTATTTGTCAACTTCGGCGTGACCTATGTTTGCAAGGAATGGCTGAAGTGGAACAAATACCTGAGCAACATCTTGGGCTTCATCTTCGCCGCCACCACCAACTACCTCCTCAACCGCTGGTGGACCTTTGAGAGCACCAACCCACAAGTAGGCATAGAATATGCCAAATACTTCGGCATCGCCATTGTCGGATTGGGCATCGACACCTTTACGGTATGGCTGCTCAACGGTAAACTGAAATGGAATTTCTACCTCAGCAAGGTCTTTGCTGTGGGTGCCTCCACATTGTGGAATTTCTTCGGCAACCTGTTGTTTACGTTTGCCTAATCAAGGAACTTATCCAAGAAGATGAACGGCATCAGCGACTCTATGCCACTGAAGACGAATATGGGACCCGTTTCGCCTTGGCAAAGCACGCGTAGCGGCTGTTTTGAGAGCTGCTCCACCTCCACCATCACTTGGCGGCAGGCGCCACAGGGTGCGACAGGCTCGTCGATGGTTTTGCTGGCCGAATAGGCCGTCACCGCCAATGACTCAAAGGCCACGCCTGGGTATTGTGCCATGGCGGCAAACATCGCCACTCGCTCAGCACAAAGACCACTGGGATAAGCAGCGTTCTCGATGTTGTTGCCCGTCACGACCTTGCCGTTGGCCAGACGCACCGCCGCACCCACATTGAACTTGGAATAAGGTGCGTAGGCATTACGAGCCGCTTCATGGGCACGATGCATCAATTCCGCATCCTGCTGCGACAACTCTTCCATGGCGTCGTACACTTCGTAGGGGCAGACAAATTGCTCTTTCCTCATGATTGATGGTATTATTGGTGCAAAGATAGCTTTTTTCTGGCAAACAACAAAATGGACACAAAGAAAGCAAACAAAGTGGCTCCTGCTTGCGTCTCAAGCGTGTCCTCAGGAAACATCGAAAGCAGCATGATGGTGAGAAACACCGCATACAGATAGGTGTGGTTTCGTTTCGACGAGAACCAAGGATAGAACAGGACGAAAAGGAAAAACGCCAGCCCCAACAATCCAAAGGCTACGGCGATGGCAAGATATTGGTTGTGGGCACGAAAACGGAATTCCTCCTTCAGTGGAGAATGGATCTCGTCATAAGTCTGGGCAAAGGCCTGCGGCACGTCACCCGTACCCACCCCAAACCAGGGATGCTGACCGATGATATGGAACGAAGCCCGAGTGTATTCAAGACGTTGCGAGAGCGAGCCACCATTGGGGTTGTTGAAACGGCGGTAGAGTCCGTATTCGAACAAGGTGGAAGAAAGGCGGGCATGAATACCGGGATGTTTCCAGTTGTTGTAGTTGGCCACACCTTGTTCAATATTATTGACATCCTCATCCGTCAAGGCCATCACACCTTGGGCATCCTTGCGTAGACCTTTGGAAGTGAGATAACGCGATAAGGTGGCCTCAAGATCCTCTCCATTGCGTGTCATTCCTTCCAGCGGCAAGCTGCTACGCTGGGGCCAAGCCTCTTGCAACTCCTTTCTGCAATAATAAAGCCCGACATACTTGCCGTCCTCAACGGGATTGCAAACCGTATCATGCCAATAATCGTTGCCCAATGCTGTTTTCTTCTCCAAGGCGGCGAAATCCACAGGCTCCACCTTCAGCATAGGGCGCACGAAATGTATCGCCAACAAAATACCGACAACCAAGAGCACCAAAGCTGTAGCGCCAACGGCGATATGCCAAGCCCTACTCTTTTTCCATTGCAGGAAGGCGTAAATAGCCGTAACCAAAACAATTGCACCAAGGATGACATAGCCCGACAAGGACTCAAAGATGTAGATTTGATAGATGAACCAAAACAGCAGGAAATACTGAAGGTATCGGTTGATGGCAATCTTTGTACTGAAAGCAGGAACGGGAAATCTTGCTTTGGACGGTCCTCCAACCCTTTGAGAGTTCTCAGAGACCTTGGTTTTCACAATATACCACCCGATGATGGCAATGCAGAAAACGATGTTGAGGCAGAAGCGGATATGACTGATGAAACGAGAGATCTCGCGCACGTCCTCGTAATCATGCCGCCAATAGGTAATACTACTAAACAGCGTGGCGATGAAGACCGAAATCACATACACCAGCATCACCAAGTCGAAGCGCTTGCGGTCAAGCGGTTCCATGCTTGAAAGTACGAAGGGCATGACCAAGATGGGCAACTTGACGCGAAGGTCTTTCATGGCATAGTGGAAATCGGAAGTCCATAGCAGTCCTACGACATGCATAAGGTAAAAAGCCACCAAGAGAACGGCAGCTTTGTTGTGGAAGAAACGGGAGAGTTTTGTTTTAATCCCCCCGGCCCCCTTAAAAGGGGGAGTAAAGGCATCAACAAGCCAAACAGTCGCCAGCCAAAACTGCGACATGCCCATGAGGAAGGGCGAGAGCGTCAGGCCTACCGCCACCATCAGCAAGCCCAAGAGATAGGCTTGGTTCAGATAGGGTCGTATGGAAGCCTGCGACGTCATCACTTGCCACTCAGAATGCTGTGGTATTCGTCCTTGCCGTTGGTGTTGAGCAGAATCTCAAAAGCGCGTTTCAAGTCGGGGTCATCGTTTAATGAAGCCACGATGCGACCTCTCTGATAGTAGTAACGTCCCACAATCTCGGAACGAAGCAACTCTTCGATGTCCTTGCGGTTGCTGATCAGGTCGTTGGCCTTCTCGGCGGCGAGGTTCTTCTCCAAAAGCTCGATCTGCGGCTTGATCTTGTCGAGATAGCCTTCGTCCTTGGCCGTCTTCTTCAACTTTTCGATGGCCTTCTCGCTCTCGGTGGTATAGCTGAACTTCTTGTCCTTCACAAACTTCATAAAGTCCTGATAGGTGGCCTCATCGATCTGGAAACGGTCGGCCGAGTCGATGCTCTTATGTTCGCTGTAATACTTGTTGGCATAGTCGAAGATATAGTTTTTGCCATACAGATAAGCCGTCACAATGGCATAAGGATCGCGTTTGACCTTTACATCAGGCATGATGCCATGACCTTCATAAACGGTACGGCCATGGATGGTCTTGAAGGCCTTGCCGAGGGTGTCGTTCTTGGTCTGGGTGGTGTCTTTCTTGTGCGAGTAGTCGATCTCCTGGATGCAACGGCCGCTGGGGATGTAGTAATGTGCCACGGTGACTTTCATCTGGGTGTTGTAGCTCAAAGGCAGAATATTCTGCACCAAGCCCTTGCCAAAGGTACGTTCACCAATGATGACACCACGGTCATAGTCCTGGATGGCACCTGCCACAATCTCGCTGGCCGAGGCACTGTTGCCGTCGACGAGGATGGCCAAGGGGATATCGAGGTCAACAGGGTCGTTGGTGGTAGGATGCAGGCTATTGGCCGTGGCGGCCTTGCCTTTCATGGAGACGACGGGCTTTCCTTTGGGAATGAACATATTGACAATGTCGACCGCTTCGTTCATCAGGCCACCGCCGTTGCCACGCAAGTCGAGCACAAAGCCTTTGAGTTGGCCTTTCTTACGCATCTCTGCAAACTTCTCCTTCACCTCTTTGGCAGCGTCGCGGGTGAATCCGCTCAGTTGGAGGTAGGCAATGCCATTGTCGAACAACTTATAATAAGGTATGTTGTCGATCTTCACCTTCTCGCGTTTCAAGGTCTTTTCAATGGGTTTCTCCTGACCGTAACGCTTGAGTTTCAGCGTCACCTCGGTGCCAGGCTGTCCCTTCAGCAGGTTGCTGACTTCCTGGGTGTTTTTCTTCTTACAGTCGACACCATTCACCTCAAGGATGACATCGCCGGCGATAATACCTGCTTTCTGCGCAGGCCAGCCATAGTAGGGGTCGGAGATACGGGTAAACTCGCCGTCATACTGGATGATGGCACCGATACCGCCATACTCGCCTGTGGTCATAAACTTGGCGTTCTCAATGTCCGACTCGGGGATGAAAACGGTGTAAGGGTCAAGGCCGTCGAGCATGGCCTTGATAGCAGTCTCGTTGAGTTCGCCGGGGTTGATTTCATCGACATAGTTGAGGTTGAGCTCCCGCAGGAGGCTGTTGAAGATGTCGAGGCTTTTGGCGATCTCGAAGTTGTTCTGCTTCTCTTGTGCAAAGAGGCCGATGGGGAGAAGCAGTGCCAGGATTAGGATACGTATGTGTTTCATATTCTGTATGTTATTTTATCATTAAGGAACGGGGTCATAGCCACTCCCACCCCAAGGGTTGCAGGAAAGTATACGCTTGAAGGTGAGCCATCCGCCTTTGAAGAACCCGTACTTCTCGATGGCTTCGATGCCATAGTTGGAGCAAGTGGGAGTGTAGCGACAACTCTTCCCGATGTAAGGCGACAGCGTCACCTGGTAGAGCCGGATCAAAAGGATCAGGAACTTAGCGGGCAGTTTTGCTATGCGTTTCATGGCTGGAACCATATTTTTTGGCAAGGTCATGTACGACCTTCTGCGTCTTCTTGAACAACTCTTCGTAGGAATGGATTACGGTAGCTGTATACACTAACGCTACATCGACGGAAATATTATCCTTTTGGCAGATTTCGTATAGTGGTGCCTTGTTTTTTCGCCACGACTCACGGATGAGCCTCTTCACGCGGTTGCGCTTGATGGCATGGTGGAAGCGTTTCTTGGAGACGGATACCAGCAGACGGCAGGTCACAGGACGGCTTTCGTCGCGACGGAAAAGGAAAACGACACGAAAAGGATAGACGGAGAAGCCTTCACCTTTATCGAACAGCAGCTGGATATCATTCTCCTTGCAGATGCGTTCATATTTCGGGAGATTCTCCTTGACGGCCATAGACGATAAGGCTTTGAAAAGCAGTCTTTTTATCTTTTCTTATTCTTCTTCTGCTCAGCAATAAGGAACTCCTCGATGGCCATGGTCATCGAAGGGGCGGTCTGCGTAGGAGCACGGAAGTTGAGTTCGAAGCCAGCATCGACGATGGCCTGGCAGGTGGCATCGCCGAAGCCACCGATGGCGACTTCCTTCTGTTCGAATTCAGGGAAGTTCTCCTTCAAGGAATGGATACCGGCGGGGCTGAAGAAGACCAGCATATCGTAGTCATTGATCTTCACCACGTCCCTAAGGTCGGCAGGCACCGTGCGGAACATCACCGCCTTGGTGAAGTTGAGCTTGGCTGCAGTCAGCAGGTCGGTGGTGGAATCGGAGCTGATATCGGAGCAGCAGTAGAGGTATTTCTCGTCCTTGTGCTTCTTCATGATATCGACAAGGTCGTTCAAGGTCTGGTTGCCATAGAATACCTTACGTTTGCGGTATTGCACATAACGTTGAAGGTAAAAAGCGGTCGACTCGTTGATGCAAAAGTATTTCAAGGTCTCAGGGACGGCATAACGCATCTCCTTGGCGACTCTGAAGAAATGGTCAATGGCATTACGGCTGGTGAGGATGATGGCAGTATATTCGGGGAGTTTGATATGTTCTTGACGCAGTTCGCTTGCAGTGACATCGTCGAGTTTGATAAACTTTTCAAAAGTGAAGTTCACTCCGTACTTCTTCATCATATCGGCAAAAGGAGTCTTCGTAATGTCGGCCGGCTTGGGCTGTGACACCAAAATTGACTTAATCTTCATCTTTTCTTCCTTAATTTAAGAACGTCTTTTTACGCGATTTTCGCCACTTCCGTTGATTATAACTCGTTAAAAGACAGAGCCGTGAGTAAAGTATCGAAGACCTGCTGTCACGAGCGTCGCAACGGGTGCGATTTCGAGGGCGCAAAGATACAAAAAAATATAAAACGCCGATATTTTTGTTGAAACTCTCGTCTCGATAATCCCCAAGACGAGCCTGACAAAAGCCGCCAAGGCCAATACCGCAAGGCCAATCCAAATAAAATACCTTGTTGGATTATAAATCAACAACAGGACGATAGGCACCATGAGCATCAGGGTAAAGACGGAGACGGAAAACTGGACGGTCATCTGCCGGTCGACGGTGTCGCGGGTGTCGAAGAGCCAGTTGACGAAATGCAGCGTCAGATAACGGAGCAGCACCCATCCCGCCACGAAAGCGCATAACGTCATGAACACATTCCATCCGTTGTATCTTGCCACATCGTGCGAGAGCACGACACAACTCTTCTGCACGAAGAGAGCCATGAGCAGGATGTAACCCACCGTGAACGACACGCAGAGGAAGCTCCGCACGGGGTTCCACTCACGCAACAGTTGGTTGGTGTGCGACACACCTCCTGGCACCGAAAGCATCTGGCGGAATTGACGGGGATAAAGCTGCTTGTTGAGCACGATAAGGAGCAGCATGAGTCCCAAAAGCGCCAGGTTCCAGCCCTGCAGGATCTCGTACGACACGCGTAGCACAGGCGTCATCGTGCCTCGAAACCCCGGAGCAATGAAGTTGGGCACCACACTGTCGCAAGCGATGCTGTCGACAACGCGCAACGTATCAACGGCTTGCGTCGGCTCCACAAAAGGGTTGGCATAGAATATATCGGGATACTGCGGCATGAATATCTTTCAAATTACGCTGCAAAAATAATGGATTATTTGCAAAACAACACAAAAACTTCTTAACTTTGCAGGTCAATTTCAACTATTCACTGATAACTATCAACTATAAACTGAATAAAATGGATTTAATGCAAGAAATCATTGCCAATGCCCAAGCCAACAAGCAGCGCATTGTGCTCCCCGAGGGTGACGAACCCCGTACCTTGAAGGCCGCCGACCGTCTGTTAGCTGACGGCGTCGCCGACATCATCCTCATCGGTCCCGCCGAGAAGATCAAGGAGATGACCGCCGAGTTCGGTCTGAAGAACATCGACAAGGCCCGTATCATCGACCCGAAGAACAACCCCGACAAACAGAAATATGCCGACCTGCTTTACGAACTGCGTAAAGCCAAGGGCATGACGCCCGAGCAAGCCGACGACCTGGCCCAGAACTTCATGTATCTCGGCATCCTGATGGTCAAGGCAGGTGAGGCCGACGGTCTCGTCAGCGGTGCCCGCAGCACCACGGGCGACATGCTCCGTCCCGCCCTGCAGATCATCAAGACTGTGCCCGGTGTGACCTGCGTCAGCGGCGCCTTCACGATGTTCCTCCCCGAGGGATGCCCTTATGGCACCAACGGCCGCATGGTTTTCGCCGACTGCGCCGTCACGCCTATGCCGACGGCTGAACAACTGGCCGAAATCGCCATCTGCACCGCCGACACGGCCAAGGCCATCGCCAAGATCGACCCCATCACCGCCATTCTGAGCTTCTCCACCAAGGGCAGCGCCAAACACGAGGTGGTCGACAAGGTCATCGAAGCCACCCGTATCGCCAAGGAGCGTCGTCCCGACCTCATCCTCGACGGTGAGCTGCAAGCCGATGCCGCCATCGTGCCTTCAGTCGGCTCGAGCAAGGCTCCTGGTAGCCCCGTCGCCGGCAAGGCCAACACCCTCGTGTTCCCCTGCCTCGAAGTCGGCAACATCGCCTACAAGCTCGTGCAGCGTCTGGCCGGTGCCGAAGCCGTCGGCCCCGTGCTGCAAGGCCTCGCCAAGCCCTGCAACGACCTCAGCCGTGGCTGCTCCATCGACGATGTGTATAAACTGGTCGCCATCACCTGTAACCAAGCAATTGCACAAAAACAGAAATAACCATGAAAATATTAGTCTTAAACTGCGGCAGCTCTTCCATCAAGTACCAGCTGCTTGAAATGGAAAACGCCAATTCATCACACCTTTTGGCCAAGGGACTCTTGGAGCGCATCGGCCTTGAGATGGGCGAATTCACCCACAAATACAATGGTGAGAAATACTACGAGCAACTTCCCATCCCGAACCACACCGAAGGCATCAAGCTGGTGCTGAAAGCCTTGGTCGACCCGAAGATGGGCGTCATCAAAGACCTGAAGGAAATCAACGCCGTCGGTCACCGCGTGGCCCACGGTGGCGAGCTCTTCCCCAAGAGCGTCCTCATCGACCAGAAGGTCATCGATGGCATCCAGTCGCTCACCGACCTCGCCCCGTTGCACAACCCTGGCAGCCTACAAGGCATCCACGCCATGGAGGAAGTGCTCCCTGGCATCCCGATGGCAGCCGTGTTCGACACCTCGTTCCACAGCACCATGCCACCTGAGGCCTACCTCTATGCCGTGCCTTACGAATATTACGAGAAATACCGCGTGCGCCGCTATGGCTTCCACGGCACCAGCCACAAGTACGTGGCCGAAAAGGCCGCTGCTTTCGTCGGCATGGACTGGAAACAGTCGAAGATCGTGACCTGCCACCTCGGCAGTGGTGCCTCCATCGCCGCCGTCGAATACGGCAAGTCGGTGGAGACATCGATGGGCTTCACCCCCGTTGAAGGCCTCGTCATGGGTAGCCGTACCGGCGACCTCGACCTCGGCGCTTTCATGTACATCATGGACAAGGAAGGCTACACGACCAAGGAGATGAACACCCTGGTGAACAAGAAATCAGGTCTCGTGGGCATCACGGGCGGCAAGCAGGACATGCGCGACGTGCGTGCCGGCAAGGAAGAAGGCGACGAACGTTGCACCTACGCCTTCAACATGTTTGCCCACCGTGTGAAGAAGTACATCGGCGGCTACATGGCCGTGATGAACGGTGCCGACCTCATCGTGATGACGGGTGGCATCGGCGAGAACGCCTGGTTCATGCGTGAAGCCATCCTCGAGAACATGGAAGGCCTCGGCATTGAATTCGACAGCCAGATGAACAAGGACACCATCGGCGACGCAGGTGTGATCTCAACACCTAACTCCAAGGTCAAAGTGGTGGTGTATCCTACCGACGAGGAGTTCGTCATCGCCCAGGACACCTACAACTTGGTGACCAAATAAAACCACATGTTATGAAAAAAAGGGGCGCCGTTTGATGTGCCCCCCAGAAGTTGGACGGTTAAACATTAATTATCAAGGTAAAGAGTTCGGTATTGTACCGGACTCTTTCCTTTTAGTCTTAACTTGATTCT
>LPNG01000022.1 GCA_001543395.1 Candidatus Alcium sp. F082
GTCGCTGTTGCCCTGCGGGATATAGAGCTTGGTGTTGCTCTCGAAGAGTTGGAACTTGGGCAACTGACCACCTTCGTCGAAACGGACGATGGCGCGGTCTATGGTTGCTGAGCCTGTCGTAGTGGTTGCTGAGCGTGTCGAAGTACCATGGTTGTGCGTGACGTTGATAACAAGTTGTTGGTTTTGTCCTGCGGGTTGTGTGGTGCTGAAGGTCATCTCTTCATTGTTTTGTTCAGCAATGACGAAGATGCCTTCCATGGCTTCGATGCTGTTGCCTGTGCCAGCCACGACCTCCGAACCGGTTCCATTCATGGTGTAGAAAGCCTTGGTGATGTAAGCCGTCTGGGCAAAGGGGTTACCTACGAGGTTCCATCCCGACCAATCAACAATGTCGGTCTTGGTCAAAATGATCGTGCTTTCGCCGTTATATGGTGTGCCCGTGAACTGCAATGTAACATCATGGTCGTTGGCATAGAGGTAGCCTTTACCAGGTTCAAGGCTAAAGCTTTCTTGCTTGTAGTTCTCCCATTCCAAACTGATTCCGTTCACGACGGGTGCGCTTTGGTTGAAACGATAGAGGTCATAGTTGTTAGAGAGCATATTTGTAATGTTCTCAGGATTTACTTCTCCAACGGGAGAGGCGATGAGGTAGTACCCACCATCTCCGCTGTAGGCGGTGATGTCTTTGGTGAAGATTTCGCCCACATAGACTTGAACGTTGTCGATCCACCAAACGATTTGTGAGTTGCTGTTGTTACCTTCATATCTAAAGGCAATATAAACATCTTGACCTGAGTAGATGCTCAAGTTAATCGTTTCGTTGGTTTTTGTGGCAGGAAGGTTGTTCTCGTTAGCCGTCCAAAGCTCAGTGAAGTTTGCTTCGATGAAGCCTTCCGTCTTGATGTCTTCCACATTCATGTTTGGTGTGGTGGAAAGCATAATGGAGCAAGGGACATAGTTTGTGCCTGAGGTAAATAAGTTGTCGAATGCAAGGGCGGCATCACCGTCCAAGTGTAGATGGGGAAGGAAGAGCCAGGTCTCATATTTGAAATCGCTGGTAACGGCACCTTGGCTATCCAAGTTGTTGTTGGTGCTTCGGCTCCAACCGTTGGTGACGCCCATCTCTCCAAAGTTGACTTTTTGCCAGCAAGTAGGCGGGAAAGTCTCCTCGTTGAAGTCCTCCATCAAGGCATTTGCGGCGTCAATGGTCCAGATGCCGCACTCGGTTTCGAAGCTGATGGGGTCGCTCCAGTCGCTTTGGTCTTCGGCGCTGCAATTTGCCTGCACTCTTGCCTCGTAAACGGTGGCGCGTTGCAGTCCGGTCAGTGTATAGGAAGTCTCATTCACGGCAATCGGTTCGCTCCATTCGCTTTCGGAAGCCATCTTATACTGCACATTCCAAGCGGTTTCAGCGCCTCCAGCCGTCCAGCTCAATGTAGACTCGTTGGCACCGTTGACGTTTGCTTCCAAACCTGTAGGAACCAAGCAGGAAGGAATCTCCTCTACAGTGATGTCGTCAATGCTAAAATAGGTATAGGAGTAGGAACTATAAGGTGGGTTTAACTTGAAAGCGATATAGATGCCGTCTCCCGTGTAGGTGCTAAAATCAACAGTGTATTCCTGATAATCAGCTGTGCTGACTGAAACGCTCTTTACTTGGGTAAAAGTACTGGCGTCGTTGGGATTAGTCATGACGCCGACAAGCACTTCGGGGTAGGCACTGCTGCCGTTACCGTTTCTTCCCCAGAATCTTAATTGCACATTTTTGATGTTGGCGTCGAGTTCAGGCAATACAGCTAACTCGTTGGTGAGGCTCGGTGCCTTGTACAAAAGAAGGAATTTTCCACCAGTGCGTGGGCCATAGTTGCTATTGTTGGTTGTGCTGCATACGTAAGGGTAATAGGTGTAAGGTGAATAGCTTCCATATTGATACCTAATTGCATTCCAGCATTTGGGCATGGGGTAGGAAGCGCTATACGGAGCGGCTGTATTTAGATTCTCCTCGAATCCGTATGAGTATGGCAATGCAATGGCGGCACATTCTGTGCTGACAGATAAGTCGGAGTTTTGGTTGGTACTGTAACCCCATTTGCTTTGGTCTTCATCACTACAATAAGCACGCACGTTCACACTATAAGTGGTGACAGGAGTGAGGTTGGTGATGGTGTAGTTGGTTGTGGTTTGACTATCAAGATGGACGTATGTGTAATCATCGGATCCGGTCTTGTAGCGAATATCCCACGCATCTTGGCCTGTTGTTCCAGCCGTCCAGCTTAAGGTGATGGTGGTAGCCGTTGCCGTAGCTGCTAAACCAGTGGGTGCTACGCAGGTGGCTGTTGTGGTGAAACTCACTTGGTTGCTCCATTGGCTGTAACCGTCCTCTTCGCCACAGTTGGCTCGAACTTTGATACGGTACGTTGTTTCTGGGTCCAAATCCTGCAAAGTGTAGGTGTTTACACTCCCGAGATTGATTTGTGTCACGCCTTCATCGCCAGGTTCAAAAGAATAAGCTGTGGAGTATATCAGTTCGTAATTGTCGGCAGTTCCTGTCCAACTCACCGAACCTGTATGTGCCGTATTGGAGTTGGTCACATAACTCAAAGTGGGTTTTTCGCAAGTGGCCGTGGTGGTGAAATTGATCACGTCGCTCCACGAACTATCACAATTGGATTTCACGCGGACATAGTATTTCGTATCGCCATTAAGACCAGTTAAACCGTAGCCGACATTGTTCCCGTTTACGATGAACCCGTCGCTGATTTCCACAAGGTTTGCGCTGAAATTGGCATCGGTGGCATATTGAAGTGTCCAATTGTCAGCGGTGCCATTTTCCTTCCAAGTCAGTACGGCTGTACGACCTGTTACATTACTGACGGTCAAGTTGGTAGGCCTCGGGCAAGTCATATAGCTGATGCTGATGTTGTCGATGGCCGCTGGGGGCTGGCTACCTCCGCTGCCGTCATTACGCCAAAGGAAAACCATGGTGTATGTGCCCGAAAGCGTAGTTTCGGCTACTTTGTTTTGCCAATCAGTGCTTTGGTTAAGTTTGCTTCCACCATCGAGCGCAATCCATGTGTTGGGTAATCCGCTTGCAGTAACTCCCGATGGTAATGAGCCACCAGCTGTAAAGGTTTTGTCTCCAGGAACCAAAGCCACGCGGAGAAAATCATAGGAACTCTCACCGTTTGCATTCCAATCGAAAGAGAAGGTGTAGGTGCCTTGTGCGAAGTTGAACAACTTGGAAGCGTAAACCACAAGGGCCGAATGTGAATAATTATAGTGCTCGCCATTGTCGTTGGAAATATAGATGGATTTTTCTCCACCGTTGTTGGTAGCGCTGCCCCAGCACCATTGATTGGTGAAGGTTCCATTGGCAAAACTCCAGTCGTTATTGGTCTCAAAGTCTTGTGAGTATGGGTTTTCTGCATCAATGGTTAAAGCTTCGCGTGTGGTAGTGAAAGAAATACTGGCCCATTTGCTGTTCCCGTCATCGCCACCGCAAGCGGAACGGACATAGGCGTAATAGGTGGTCTCTGTGCTTAGACCACTTAAGGACTTGGTGCATTCCGTGACTTGATAAGTGGGCGTGGTGTTTTCATCGGGAATATCGGTATCTGTTGTGGTCACATACACATCCCAGTTGCTTTGCCCTTCCGCACCAGCGGTCCAAGTCAATGTGGCCGTATGGGCGGCAATGTTGGTGGCGGTAAAGTTCTTGGGCTTGGCACAAGTGACGGAAGCCATGTCAATGTCCAAAATGATTTGGTTTTTGTTCGTTGTTGGTATGCCAGAAATCGTTGGATTGGTAGGGTCTGGATTCGTACCATCATTTCTGTAATAGATGGATTGTGAGGAGGATGCAGTAAAAATGCGACACGACATGCCACTCACATCATTGCCAGTGTTGTCGTCCACGACAACGGCCAAGTTACCTCCGTCGTATGAGAAGGGGTTGCTGAAAGTGATTGTAGTCCAGACATTTGCTGTCATGTCAACATTGCCGCTAAACACCATATCATTGGCGGAAACGGTAATCCAGTCTGAATTACCAGAAAAAGACTCTTTATCTGTATTGACCAGATAAATACTGAAATTTCGGGTCTTGGCGGAACCGCCATTGTAAAAGGCGATGCTGTTGATGGTACCTGCACCACCGCCGGCCCCTTCAATTTCTGTAGCGGTATAGATTTGTTGCGTTAGGGAATACTTGTAGTAGGAATGGCTTGGCAGGTTGTAGTCGGTTTGCGTACCTGTGCCGAGAATCTGAATCTCATCAGCTCTCAAAGGAACCGAAAACATTCCAATTATTCCTATCAATAGGAACAATCGTGTAAATAATTTTGAATACATGGTACAAAAGTTTATAGGTTTGACATTCAATTCATTACCCAAAAACTTCTGGAAAAATGTTGGAATACCTAAAATGAAGATAACGCCCTCGGTAGGGCATACCTTAATAACTATAGAATCCCAGCTCCAATTCCCGGAAGCCTTGTTTCGCGACTTGAGGCAGGTCTTCTGACTGAGGCCTCGCTTCTGCCGCCTTCCCGAAAGACTTAGTTTTCAGTGGCACAGTGGCAGGCGATTGGCCATCACAGCAGCGGGAACTGTACGGGATTCACACCCGATTCCCTATTGAGTCCGTGAAGGACACCACAAATCGGCTGCAAATTTATGGATTATTTCGGTACACTCGCAATAATCACGAGGATATTATTTACAAACATGTTCACGGCGATAGCCAACAGGATGACGCCGAAAAACTTACGTAAAATAAAGATTAGATTATCACCCAAGAGCTTGTGGATGCGGTCCAGTTGGCTGATGACGATGTAGTCCAACAGGATGTTGAGCAACAAGGCGATGATGATGTTGATGACAGCATAGTCGGCACGCAGTGAGAGCAAGGCGGTCAGCGCACCAGGACCGGCAATCAAAGGGAAGGCGATGGGGACGATGCTGGCACCGCTTTTGCCGCCCTCATTCTTTATGATTTCGCGGCCGAGGATCATCTCCACGGCAAGGATGAACAACACGAAAGCGCCGGCCACAGCAAATGAGGCGGCGTCGATGCCGAAGAGTTTCAGCAAGGCGTCGCCGGCAAAGAAGAAGGCTAGAAACAGCCCAAGAGCTGTCAGACAGGCCTGTCCCGCTTTGATAGTCTTGTTTTGCTCCTTCATGCTCATGAAGATGGGAATGGAGCCAAAGATGTCGATGATGGCGGCCATGACGATGAAGGCGCCAAAGATTTCTACGAAGTTGATTTGAGAGAACATAGTATAATTATAGGATGTTATTCCAAAGGTAATGGAAGTGCGGACCAAAGCGTTTGAAGGCGGCCTCGTCGAGCATCTCCTGGAACTGAGGATGTGCCACCGAGATGATGAGTTTGGCACGTTCCTGCAACGAGCGTCCATATAAGTTCACGGCACCATATTCGGTGACGAACCAGTGGATGTGGTTACGCGTGGTGACAGCACCTGAGCCTAAGTCAAGGGTGGGCACGATTTTGTTGATGCCCTTACGCGTGGTGGATGGCATGGCGATGATGGCCTTGCCGCCTTTTGAACGTGAGGCGCCATAAACGTAGTCAATCTGTCCGCCAACGCCTGAATAGATACGTTCACCCAACGAGTCGGCGCACACCTGTCCCGACAAGTCGATCTGAATGCCCGAGTTGATGGAGGTCATCTTGGGCTGTTGTGCGATGATAAAGGGGTCGTTGGTGTATTCCACATCCATCAGCAGCACCTCGTGGTTGCCGTCGATGAAGTCGTAGATTTTCTTCGAACCCATCACGAAGGTGGAAACGATTTTGCCTTTGTTGAGTTTCTTGTTATCGCCTGTGATGACACCTTTCTTCACAAGCGGCAGAATGCCGTCGGAGAACATCTCGGTATGGATGCCGATGTTTTTATGGTTGTGGAGGCACGAAAGGATGGCGTTGGGAATGGAACCGATGCCCATCTGTAGGCATGCACCGTCTTCGATCAATTCGGCGCAATAGCGGCCGATGGTCTTCTCCACTTCGTTGGGCTCAGGCATGTCGACGGTGAGCAAAGGCGTGTCGTCTTCGACAAAGATGTTGATCCTGCTGATGTGGACCAACGCGTCGCCGAAAGTACGAGGCACATGCTTGTTGACCACGGCGATAACGAACTCTGCACTCTCCATGGCGGCAAGGGTGGCATCCACCGACGAGCCCAACGACACATAGCCGAATTTGTCGGGCGGACACACCTGAATCATCGCCACGTTGCATTTGATGTAACGCTCACGATAGAGCTTCGAGGTCTCACCAAGGAACACGGGGATGTAGTCGGCGAGGCCTTTCTGTACGCTCTCACGTACATTGGCGCCTACGAAGAAGGCGTTGTGTTGGAAGATGCCTTCAAACTCGGGGTTGACGTATGGCGCGGCGCCTTCGGTGTGCAGGTGATGGATGTAGACATTTTTGAGTTCGCCAGCGCGACCTCTGTCGCATAAGGCCTTGACTAAACATTGCGGAACGTTCGATACCGAACTGATGTGGACATGATCGCCCGACTTGATGACTTTGACGGCTTCCTCGGCCGTAACTGCTTGATACTGTTTCTTCATAATATGACTAACTTCAATTCCCGGAAGTCTTGTTTAGTGACTTGAGGCAGGTCTTCTGACTGAGGTCTCGCATTGCCGCCTTCCCGAAAGACATGGCTTTCAGTGGCATTCATGGCAAGCGTTGTAGCCATCACAGCAGCGGGAACTGTCCGGGATTCACACCCGATTCCCTATTGAGTCCGCAAGGGACACCGCAAATCGACGGCAAAGATACTGCTTTTTCTTTCTGGCGTTACAAAAGCGGGCGATTATTTTACACTGCCATCAGTACCAGCAATTGCGCTGTGAAAATACGCAAAAACATAGTCAGCGGATATACCGTTGCGTAACCCATGTTGGGCAGTTTGCAACCTTCGGGCGCCACGGTGTTGGCGAAGGCCAAAGTGGGCGGGTCGGTGTGTGCGCCACCAATGAAACCCATCAAGGTGTAGTAGTTCAGCTTCAGGACCAGACGTCCGAAGAGCGTGACCAAAATGGGCGGCACCATGGTAATAATGACACCATAGACGACCCACATATAGTGCTCCTGTACGGTGGCTACAAATTGTCCTCCAGCGCTTAGCCCCACACCAGCAAGGAAAAGCGCGATGCCCACCTCGCGCAAGGCATGCACGCCTTGACCCTCAGTGAAGTCGGTGCTGAACCAGCCTTTCTTGACGCCCAGCCAGCCACCGATAATGGCGACCACGAGAGGACCGCCAGCCAACCCCAACTTAATGGGTGCTTTCATGCCAACGGGAATCGGGATGGAACCAATAATAATGCCCAGGGCGATGATAACGAAGATCGGAATGAGCAGAAAACCACCTTTTTTTGAGTTTAGAATTGAAGGTTTAGAGTTGAGAGTTGTTTCTGATAGGTCGGTGGGCTCTTTTGCCAAGTCAATGCGGCAGAGCGGACGCAAAAGGATGCAGGTCACAATCATGCCGACCACCGCAAGGGGATAGGCCACAGCATAGCCTGCAGCCAAACGGTCGGCTGCACCTTCAATGCCGATTTCGGTTACGGCTTGCTGGGCTGCCGAGAGACCAGGCGTGTTGGTGATGGCACCCGTATAGACGCCCGCCATGTCGGCAAGGTCCTGATGGGCGACCTTGGCGATGATATAGGTGATGAGAACGCCTAGCGCCACGTTGACCAAGGCCATCAAATTCATGGCCAAGCCGCCTTTTTTGAATGAACGGAAGAAGCCGGGACCTACTTGCAGGCCTACAGCCACCACAAAGAGGATTAAGCCGAACTCCTTGATGACATGCAACATCTCGGCATTGAGGCTGACGCCACACGCACTGAAAGCGATGCCCACAAAGAGCACCCAAGTGATGCCCAATGAAATCTTGGCAATCTTGATTTTGCCCAATAACAAGCCTATAAAAATGGATAAGGCGAGATATAAAACGGTGGGACCTACACCCGAACCAGTGAAAAGATTCAACATGATGATTGCAAGTTTAAAAAGTGAATTCGCTTTCGTCTGCAAAATTACTGGTTTTTTTTGGTAGGTGGACAAATTATTTGTTTTTACTTGCATTAGCGTCAAAATGTGTAACTTTGCACACACTAATTAATATAAGCCATGTTGCAAAAAGGAACGAAAGCCCCTTACTTTGAAGGGCAAGACGAGAACGGTAATCTCGTCAAATTGACGGATTTTGCCGGAAAGAAACTGGTGCTCTATTTCTATCCCAAGGACAGCACCCCGGGCTGCACCACCGAGGCTTGTGACCTGCGCGACAACTACGAGCGCTTTCTAGCATTGGGCTATAACGTGCTGGGCGTTAGCCGTGATAGCGCCAAGTCGCACCAAAACTTCATCGCCAAATATAACCTGCCTTTCCATCTCATCGCCGATACCGACTTGACCATCCTGAAAGCCTACGAGGCTTGGGGTGGGAAAAAAATGTACGGCAAAGTGACTGAAGGCACGCTGCGTACCACATACGTCATTGATGAACAAGGCATTATCGTTGATGCCATAGGTAAGGTGGATACCAAAAACCATACGGCACAGATACTATAAGCTATTGCGATAATGGAAATAATTCTTTATCTTTGCAGCCAAACAATTGAATAGTATTGAATGGATAACTACAGGTTATATAGTATAGGACATTCCAACCAATCCTTAGAGGAGTTTATGGGACTACTGAATGCACATGGCATCAATTGTGTGATTGATGTCAGAAGCATTCCTGCGAGTAAGTACTCTCCACAATTCAACCAAGATGGTTTGAAATGCTATTTGAAGGCTCACAACATTCAGTACTTGCACTTTGGCGACGAGTTTGGCGCAAGACGAACGGATTGCTTGGATGAGAATGAACAAGTCGATTTTGAAAAAGCAGTTGAGACTCCCCTTTTCAAGAAAGGTGTTGAGCGTGTTATGAAGGGCTTGGAAAAAGGCTTTCAAATTGCTTTCATGTGCTCTGAGGCCGATCCTTTAGAATGCCATCGTTTTTCACTTGTTTCTCGCTTTTTTTACGACAATGGAGTCGATGTTCAGCATATTCTGAAAGACGCTTCATTGGCATCCCAAGCCAAGTTGGAAAAAGAGATGATTGCAACCTACATCCATTCACGCAAATACCATCTTTCAGAAGTGGATTACATGTTTGGATTGTATACTGAAGAAGATCAGCGAAGAGATGCCTATCGACTGAAAAACAAGGAAATAGGATACAAGCCCGAATTGCAAAACGAAGAAATCTATTAACGTATGATTACTCTTTTTACCATCGGCTTTACGAAAAAAAGTGCCGAACATTTCTTTAATTTGCTGCGCGACAATCACGTGAAGCAATTGGTGGATGTTCGTATCAATAACAGTAGTCAGTTGGCTGGTTTTGCCAAAGGAAAAGACTTGGAGTTTTTCGTCAACGAGATTTGCCATATTCCATATCAGCATATTGACGATTTTGCACCGACAAAAGAGTTGCTTGACAGGTGGCACAAAGAGGAAGTGACCTGGGAAGAATATGTAGGAATTTATACGAACTTGCTGAAAGCCAGAGATATAATTCGCAAATACGGTGTAAAAGCTTTTGATGGCTCGTGCTTCCTGTGTAGCGAAGACACACCTGAGCAATGCCATCGCAGGCTATTGGCCGAATATCTGCAAACGCATAGTAAAGAAAAGGTCACGATTGTTCACCTCATTTGAGCATTATGGATAAGTATTTCATTTGTTTGGCAAATTCATACAAACATGGTGGACGTTGCATTGCAGGCATTGAGGTCTCGCCAAGGCCAGACGGTCGTATGGATATTGTTCGCCATGATGACGGTCGCCCTTGTTGGATTCGCCCGGTTTCGATGGCTGAAAACGGAGAAATCCCAATGCAATTGGCGCAAGATGTCAAATTGCTTTCTTTGGTAAGACTTACTGACGTGGTACCTTGTCCTCATAAGGCTCACACCGAGGATGTGCATTGTTCGCGCATGGAATGCTGTCACAATGACAATGAGTTCAAAGACGATTTCATGAGCCAACTCATTGACCCTGTTCACCAAGCGGTATTTTATTTTCGAGGGAAAGCCATCCCAGCAAAGATGATAGATCGGCTCAACTATTCATTGATGCTCATACGCCCTGAAATAGCTATTGCCTACATTGACGAAGAAAGGGAAAAGTCTAAGTATCGGATGAAGTTTACTTATTATGGTTCCAACTATGACTTCCCTATTACGGATCCTTTTTTTTTGGATGCTTTTAAGAAGAATCCGGAAAGATACACGGACTTAAAAGGAGTTTACCTTACACTCTCATTGGGGTTGGAATTCGAAGGTTTTCATTTCAAACTGGTTGCAGGGGTGTTCTTGCCTCCAAAAATAGAATTGGAAAAGAATGAAATTTCTTCTGCTGACAGGGAGCTTTCATATATAGATCGGCAGAGACAACTTCATCCGAATGCCTATGCCAAATGGAGTCAAGAAGATGATTCCATATTAGTGGAGTTGTATAGACAAGGGGTTTCGATTAATGAAATCATGACTCGATTCCAGCGGAATGAAGGATCTATCCGTTCTCGCTTGAAAAAACTACTTGTCGAAGATTCGTCGAGTAATTGGTTTGATTATTATGATCAAGAATTGGCTCGTTTGATTGACCTTAAGAAAGAGACAGAGAGCCAAATTGGAGCATTGCGTAAAGAGCTGCTTCAACAAATGGAAATCCATGGAGAAGAGAAGATGAAGTCAACCAGGTTCACTATTACTTATTCTCCTCCAAAGACTGTTTTGAAATTTGACAGCGATCTTCTCCGAGAGAAAGATGAAAAACTATACAGAAGCTATTGTACCATTTTTGATAGCAAGTCGTTCCGCGTGGAGAATCAAGAATTGTATGAAAGCTGTTGCAAACCAGTACAAAAAGATGCTTCAATAGTGGTTAGGCAAAACAAAACAGATGAGCCATAGTAAAAATTGAATAACAATGAAATACTATATCCTTGACGCTTTCACCAACCAGCCTTTCGGCGGCAATCCCGCGGGCGTAGTGCTGCTCGAATCAGATCAGTTTCCCGAAGAAAAGTTGATGCTGCAAATCGCTGCGGAACTGCGCTATTCGGAGACGGCTTTTATCAGAAGGCATTCCGATAAAGAGTATACTATCCGGTATTTCACGCCCAAAGCTGAGGTTGAGCTATGTGGTCACGCCACCATAGCCTCATTCTATTTACTGCACCATGAAGGGTTGGCTTCGGGAACTTGCCTTTGCCATACGCTTGCCGGTGATTTGCGTATCGAAGCAGGGGAGAGGGTGATGATGCAGATGGCCATGCCTCGTATTGTGGCTACTGTCGAAGAGACGGAAGAAATCTATAAGGCATTGGGGGTCAATGATTACCATCCCGTGATGCCTATACAAATCGCCTATTCTGGCCTTCCCGATTTGATGATTCCCCTGCCCGATGTGGAAACCTTGCAGGCCTTGAATCCCGACATGGAGGCCATTACTGCCATAACGAAGAAATACGACGCGGTCAGTTTCCATGTCTTTGCCTTCGCCAACGACGGCTACACGGCCCATGTCCGCGACTTCGCACCTTTGTACGGCGTGCCTGAGGAATCGGCCACTGGCACCGCCAATGCTGCCTTGACCTTCTATCTGCAACATAACGGATGCCTTGGCGCAGAAGCAGAATGTGCCTTCATGCAAGGCGAGGCTTTGGGGCGGCCTTCAGTGGTGGCCACACAAATCCGAATGGATGGTACCATTTATGTGGGCGGCACGGCGGCGATTGTGGCAAAAGGTGAATTGTGTGTTTAACTATTTCGGTGCCCTTACACAAAAAAGCATCATATAGATGGTATCAGGCATCCTGTCGTAGATTGGCGGCATAGATGTTGTTTTTTACGCGTCAACGGCCAAAAAACAATAATAAAAAGCTTCTAATTCCGTTTTCTTACCGTCGTTCGGCATGAATTTTGAACTTTTCTGCAGAACGTAAGAGAGAATTTTGTACTTTCGTCAAAAATTTTGACCTATGAGATCGCGACTAAGATTTTGCTTGATATTAGGTGTTTTGTTTTTTGTAACAAATTCTATATCAGCGCAAAAGCATATCGAAGCCTATGACCCTGAGGCCCTCTTCAACGAAGGAGTCCTGCTGTTTAAAAACCAAGAATATGGTGCCGCGCTTTCCGCTTTTACCCAATATCGTGCTCAAGCCACCGATGCCAAGTCGCAACGCTGTGTCGACGCACAATACTATGAAGCCGTCAGCTCCCTCTATCTCGGTCAGGCCGACGGTCCGGCCAAAATCATCAAGTTCGTGAACGACAACCCAGGTAGCACTTGGGCGCGTCATGCCAATTTCTTGTATGCCAACAACCTGTTCCAAAACAAGAAATACAAGGACGCTCTGGCTATTTATGAGAAGACGGATGCTTTCTCCCTCACCACCGATGAGGCGCAACAGCTGCAGTTCAACATGGGCTATGCTTATTTCCAGACCGGCGACTTGGATAAGGCCATGCCGCTCTTCCATGGCTTGATGATGAATGAGGGCAAATACAAGGATTTCGCTCGATATTACTATGCACATATCCAATACGTTAAAGAGAAATACAATGAGGCGCTAGATAACTTCCGCCGCCTGCGCGTCCATCCCGACTATGCAAAGGTGGTGCCTTCCTATATCATGCAGATAGCCTACCTCAAGGGGGATTATAAGTCGGTGATTGAAGAAGGGCCGGGATATATCCAACAAGCCGACAAGAAACGCAAGTCGGAAATGGCGCAAATCGTCGCTGATGCCTATTTCCAGCAAAAGGACTACGACAACGCTTTGGAGTATTACCAAATCTATACGAAGAATTTGACCCGAGGCATCTCGCGCGAGGCCTACTATCAGATGGGCGTCAGCAAGATGATGAAGGGCGACTACAAGGGTGCCATATCCGACCTGCAGAAAGTGGCTGGAAGCAACGACATCCTTGCCCAATATGCCTCGTATTATCTGGCGTCATGTTATGCCAAGACCGACGAACTCAAATACGCGAGAAGTGCATTCTATACCGCTTATTCCGCTGGATTCGACAAGGAACTCAGCAATGAGGCCCTGTTCGACTATGCAAGGCTGAGCCTCATCCCAGGTGCCGACCCCTTCAACGAGGCCGTAGGCCTGCTGGATAGCTTTATCGCCGAATATCCCCGCTCGCCGAGGAAGGCCGAGGCTGAGGAGATGGCCATCTACCTGCTGCTCAACGCCAAAGAGAATGACGAGGCCCTGAGCCGTCTTGAAGCGATGCGAAAGAAAAGCTCAGCGCTGCAGACGGTCTACGACGAGCTCTTGTATGCTACCGGCATCGACAACTACCAGAAGGGAAGCTACGACAAGGCACAAGTGTATTTCTCCAAGATCATGAATGGCAAGCAGTCGGCAGCCAACAAGGCACAGGCCTGTTTCTGGCTGGGTGAGTCGGCCTATCAGCTGGGCGACTTCAATAAGGCAGGAAAGTACCTGAAACAGTTCAAGGAGATGGATGCCGCCGCAGGGCTGACTGAATACAGCCTCGCCGACTACGATTTGGGCTATATCTACTATCAGAAACCCGATTATGACGCAGCAACGGAACGCTTCAGGAGTTTCATCCGTTTGGCTAGCGAGGACCAAAACGACCTCAAGAACGACGCCTACATCCGTTTGGGCGACTGCCAGTTTATGGAACGTAACTATGACAACGCTATCAACTACTATGATTTGGCCACCCGCGTCGGGAAGCGCAATTCGGATTATGCGCTCTTCCAGCAGGGACTTTGCTATGGCGCCAAAGGCAAGGTTAACCAGAAAATCAATATGCTGAACGACTTGATACAGACCTATCCGAGCACGCCTTACTATGAACAGGCTTTGTTTGAGATCGGCAACACCTATCTCGTGCATGGCGACAAGCGTTCGGCCATAGCCAACTTCAACCGCTTGATCAAAGACAGGCCCCGTTCGAGCTACACACGTCAAGCGATGATGAAGGTGGGTATGATCTATTATAACAACAACCAGTATGACCAAGCCCTGACCAACTTGAAGAATCTGGTGGCTTCCTATCCCAACACCGACGAGTCGCGTGAGGCATTGAGCATCATCCGCAGCATCTATATGGAACAGAACAACCTGGATGAGTATTTCGGCTATGTCAACGCCAACGGCGGTCAGGTGAAGGTGACGCAACAGGATTCCTTGGCATTCGCCAATGCGGAAGGCTTCTATCTCGATGGTCAGTACCAGAAGGCACAGACGGCCCTGCAGTATTACTTCGATAACTTCAAACGGGGCGCCTATCTGCTGAAAGCCCACTACTACGGCCTTGAATGCGCCGAAAGGGTAGGGACGCAAGACCAGGTGATCACGCACCTTAATTATATATTGTCGCAACCCGACAACGACTACACCGATAACGCTCTGCTGAAGATGGCACGTATCGAATATGAGAAGAGCAACTATGGCAAGGCGGGTGAATACTACGAGCGACTGTCGCGCATTACTGAAGAGCCGCTCAAGCGTCTTGAGGCTCTCGAAGGCTGCATGAAGAGCAACTTCTTCCAAGGCAAATACGACAAGGCCATCGAAATGGGGGAGAGCCTTCGCCAGTCACGCGACTTGACCGAAGACCAGGTCAACCAGATCAACCACATCATGGGTAAGTCATATTTCGAGAAGGGCAACTACAACGCTGCCATCGAAAAACTCGACAAGAGCGCCCGCAACGACAAGTCGGTGTATGGTGCCGAGAGTGCCTATTACTCTGCCTTGGCTTCCATCAAACTGAAACAATACGACGAGGCCGAGAACAAGGTCTTCGATATCTCGGACAACTTCTCGAAATACGATTATTGGGTCGCCAAATCGTTCATCGCGCTCGCCGATGTGTATGTGGCCAAGGAGAATTACTTCCAGGCCAAGGAGACGCTCCGTAGCGTCATCGACAACTACAAAGGCAGCGACCTGAAACAGGAAGCCCGTGCCAAACTCGCCGAGGTGGAGGGCAAAGAGCCCAAGGTGAGCAGCAGCAATGGCATCGAACCTTTAGAACCATAGCAGTCCCGAAGGGACGCCAATTCACGACATGGGGTGCAATCCTAGGGAATAACAAAATAACAAGATGAAGAGACAAATCATAATCACGCTCCTGGCCCTAATGGCCGTCACCGCTTTCGGACAGCATGACGAACAAGTCACGGTGGAAGGCAAGTTCCGGCCTAAGGTCAATAAGGTCAATAAGCTGCAACTGCAACCTGAGACGCCCCAGCCTTCTTACAGATTCCCCAGTTCGGAGGTGACGCCCAAAGAAGCAACACAGAAGTTCGCCCTCGATCTCGAGAAGATAGCCCCAACCGCTTTCGCGGCGAAAAACGATAAACTCGTCACCCCGACGGAGAACTTCGTTATGGCAGGCATAGGAACGCGGCTCTCGCCGATTTTCCTCTATAAGCATAACTCCATGCTGACCAAACAACTCGGCCTCGGTGTGGGCGTCAAGCATAACTCTTCGTGGCTCAATATCAAGGACTATGCGCCTTCGGGCTATATGAACAACGCCTTCGAGGTCAACCTTACGACGAGTCAGTTTGACGGCTTCCAGGTCGACGGAGGCGTGTTCTACAAAAACGACGTGTACCATTATTATGGTGTCAATCTTACGGAAACGCCTTTGACGGATGAACAGATCGAAAAGTACTGCCCGCGTCAGGCCTACAATAGCATCGGCGGACATATCGGTCTGGCACCCACGTCGACGCGTGCCGGTGAGCTGAGCCATTCGGGTAGCATGGATTACCAATACACTTTCGATGCATTCAGCTCAAAGGAACACTTCTTGGGCTTGGACTATGGTCTCGGTTATACCGATATGTGGTGGGGCCCTAAGGAGCGCCCTCAAAAGGTTGGCGTGAATGTGAGCTTCCAATACGATGGTTATGCCCCGGCAGGCTATGTTGAAAATCGTATCTTCTTCAAAGTCAATCCGTTCTTTGAGATGAAAGACGATTTCTACCGCATGCATCTGGGTCTGTGGATGGATGTCGTTGCTGGTGAAGAGTTGGAAGATAGACACTTTGCCCTACGTCCCGATCTTAGCGGTAGCTTGTTTGTCTTGGACAAGAAACTGGAGTTCTACGCTGGCCTTAAGGGCGGTCGCAAGTTGATGCGATTCAGCGAAATCGTCGGAGACAACCCCTTCGTCTTCATCGCTTCACATGATGAGGTCCATGTGGTAAGAAACGAAAAACTCTGTTTCGAAGGAGGCGTCCGCACCAACATTGCCGAAATCGTTGATTTGCACGTGGGCGTGCGCTATCGCCATGTCGACAATGATGCCTTTTATGTGATGGACGATATCGGTCCCGGCCAATTGTCAGACCTTTTCCATGACGACTATTCATACCCACGACTGTATAACACTTACGGGATCGTTTATGACGAAACGAAGACCGTGTCTGTCTTGGCCGATGCCCGCGTCAAGATGCGCAACAGCCTCACGGCCGACCTTGGCCTGGCCTATCATAGCTGTTCGCCTGCCATTCAGGAATACGCCTGGTATCGTCCCACGACGGAAGCCAAACTGAAAGTGACCTACGATTACAACGACAAGCTGGCGTTTAACACCACCTTGCTTTATCAAGGTGGACGTTATGCCAAGGTCTCGGATGATGGTCCTTACTGGAAGTATCCCCCTCGGTTTTACGCTGAAAAACTTAAGAATGTTTTCGACCTCAGCCTCGGTGCCGACTATAAGATGAATGACCAAATCACGGCCTTTGCGTTGATTGATAATTTGGCGCACCAAAAATACCAGCTTTACTACAATTATCCCGTTACCGGCATCCAACTCTTCGCCGGTGTGAAGTTGAAATTCTGAAAGCACCTCAAACGCCTTAAAAAGCCCCTTTCTGCGGATGGGGCTTTTTCTTTCCCGCGTACGCGAGATAATAAGGTGTTTCAAAAAATTGCCTATTTTTAGCCCCATAGAGCCGTTTTGCGCCAAAAACAAATTTTTCAACTTTTTTGTGCATTGTGCCGAAAAAAAGCGTATCTTTGCATCTTTAATTGAAAAACCCTAAAAATCCTAAAATGACTGAAGAAGAAAAAAGAGAATTGGCAAGCGAAGAATATGGTGCCAGTAAGATCCAGGTTCTTGAAGGCTTGGAAGCCGTGCGTAAGCGCCCGGCTATGTATATCGGCGACGTCCATTTCCGCGGCTTGCATCATCTGGTATATGAAGTGGTCGACAACTCCATCGACGAAGCCATGGCGGGCTATTGCGACAAGATCGACGTCCGCATCCTGCCGGGTAACGCCATCAGTGTGCTCGACAACGGCCGTGGTATCCCCACGGGAATGCACCCCAAAGAACATCGCTCGGCTCTTGAGGTCGTGTTGACCGTGCTGCACGCTGGCGGTAAGTTTGACAAGGGCTCCTATAAGGTCTCTGGCGGTCTGCACGGCGTGGGCGTCAGCTGCGTCAACGCCCTTTCCACGCATCTCACCGCCGAGGTCTATCGCGAAGGCCAGATTTTCAAACAGGAATATGAGTGCGGCAAGCCGCTGTATGATGTGAAAGTGGTGGGCACGACCGACAAGAACGGCACCCGCATTACCTTCCAGCCCGACGGCTCCATCTTCCAGACTACGGAATACGACTATAGCACCCTCGCCAACCGCATGCGTGAGTTGGCTTACCTCAACCACGGCATTACCATCCAACTCACCGACGAGCGTGAGAAGATGGAGAACGGCGAATATCGCAGCGAGACCTTCTACTCCGAGAATGGCCTCATCGACTTCATCGCCTACCTCGACGCCAACCGCGAGAAACTCATCCCCGAGCCGATTTCCATCTCGGGCGAGAGAAACGGCGTGCCGGTAGAGATCGCTCTGGAATACAACAACGAGTACAAGGAGAACCTGCACTCGTATGTCAACAATATCAACACCATTGAAGGCGGTACCCACCTCCAAGGCTTCCGTTCGGGTCTGACGCGTTCGTTCAACTCATACGCTGAGAAGAGCGGCCTCCTGGAAAAACTGGAGAAACTGAAGGTGAAGATTTCGCCTGACGACTTCCGCGAAGGCCTCACCGCCGTCATCTCGGTGAAGGTGCCGGAGCCTCAGTTCGAAGGCCAGACCAAGACCAAACTCGGCAACGACGAGGTGATGGGTATCGTCAACTCCATCGTGGGCCAACAGCTCTCCGACTATCTCGAAGAGCATCCCAAAGAGGCCAAGACCATCTTCGACAAGGTGACCTTGGCAGCCCAAGCACGTCAAGCGGCACGCAATGCCCGTGAGAAGGTGCAGCGCAAAGGTGCCCTGTCGGGCTTCAGCCTGCCGGGCAAGCTGGCCGACTGCTCCGAGCGCGACCCCGCTAAGACTGAGCTTTACCTTGTCGAGGGTGACTCTGCAGGCGGCTCCGCCAAACAAGGCCGTGACCGTAACTTCCAGGCTATCCTGCCCCTGCGTGGTAAGATCCTGAATGTGGAAAAGGCCATGGAGCACCGTGTGTTCGACAGCGAGGAGATCAAGAACATCTACACCGCCCTTGGCGTCACCATCGGCACCGAGGAGGACAGCAAAGCCTTGAACCTCGAGAAGCTGCGTTACCACAAGGTCATCATCATGACCGATGCTGATGTCGACGGTAGTCACATCACTACACTGATCCTGACCTTCTTCTTCCGCTATATGCGCGAGCTGATTGAGAACGGCTATGTGTATTGCGCCACACCGCCTTTGTACCTCATCAAGCGTGGCACCAAGCCGGTGCGTTACTGCTGGACCGACGAGGAACGCTTTGCCAGCATGGCCGAGCTGACCAAGAACGGCACGGTGAGCGGCTACGACGTGCAGCGTTACAAAGGTCTTGGTGAGATGAACCCCGAGCAGCTGTGGGAGACCACCATGGATCCCGCCCACCGCACGCTCCGTCAGGTGACCATCGAAAACGCCATGGAGGCCGACCATATCTTCTCCATGCTGATGGGCGACGAAGTGGCTCCGCGCCGCGAGTTCATCGAGCAGAATGCCACCTACGCCAACATCGACGCTTGATTGTCAGACGTACGACAATATAGAAAGGCCGCTACATGCGGCCTTTTTTTATGGAAAAAAGAGGGCTCCCTCTTGCACAAGTCAAATTTAATCTTGAACTTTGCACAAAAATATAGTGTATGGAAATGTTCAAAAAAGGAGAGAAGATCGGCAAGTATGTCGTCAACTCGTTCATAAAGAAAGGCATTGTGGCTGAGTCGTATACGGTGCTCGGTCCCGACGATATGATGTACTTCATGAAAGTGTTCGACCTCGGACGCATCCCGCACGAACAGCTTTTCGAAGGCAAGGAGGTCTATGAGATCCAGCTCTGCAAGGAACTGAACTCGACCGAAGACGTGAATGTCATCCGATACGTCGACAACGGCGAGATCCGCAAGGGCAATAACGTCTACCACTATCTGGTCACCGAGTACTATCGCGGCATATCGCTCTTTGAGGCGGTCAGGCAAGACGGTCCTTTCGACCTCGAAGACGCTGTCCAAATCACACTCTGTGTGTTGAGCGGCCTCTCGTTTATCCATTCCAGAGCCTTGATCCATAACGACATTCGTCCCTCCAACATTATGCTCCAAGAATTGGATGACGGTATGCTGATGCCTACGATCATCGACCTCGGACATATCTCCTATATGGTCAAGGGCCGTCCTACCTTCGTTGACGAGGACCTGATGCCCTATTTCCGTGCCCCTGAGACCTTCCGCGCGGTCTATACCGTGCAAAGCGACATCTTCTCGACGGGTGCCTTGCTTTATTTCCTGCTGTTCGGCAAGTCGCCTTGGGAGTCGATAGACCTGCGTACGCTCGATGGCGATAAGCAGAAGATTGCTGAAGCCGTGAAGAAAGCGCGTAAACAAGACCTCGTCTTGGAGACGGAGCAGGTGAAATTGCCCGACTATATGAAAGCCATCCTGCAAAAGGCCCTAGCCAAGAAGCGTAGCGACCGCTTTGTGTCGGCCGCCGATTTTGCTCAGGCGCTGATAGAACAGGTGATGCCTGAGCTGGCCAAGTTGATGGAAGACAACGAGAAAGCCGATGAAGAAGGCATGCAGGAAAACCCCAATCTGGGACCTACCATCACGGTGAAGAAAGGCTCGGGAAGTGGTTTCGACAATGTGACGGGTCGCGACGAACTCAAGGAACAACTGCGTAAGGAGGTCCTGTTTGCCTTGCAAAATCCCGAGAAAGCAGAGATATATAAACTGCCGGCTATCAATGGCATCCTGCTCTATGGCCCTCCAGGATGCGGCAAGAGCCTCGTCTTGCAGAGCTTTGCCGAGGAGCTTGGCTTCCACTATTCCTTGATCAAAGGCGCCGAGATGGGCCACATCTATCAGGAAGGCGTGCTCGACAACCTGCAACGCCTCTTTGACGCTGCCGAAATCAAGGCTCCTTTCGTCATCTGTATCGATGAGTTGGAGTTCATCGCACCCAATGCCGGGGAAAAGGAGAACGCCATCACACCGCAGGCCTCGGCTCTGTTTGGCATGATGAACGAATGTTCCAAGAAAGGCATCCTCGTCGTGGCCACTTCCAACCGTCCCGACCTGATCAGCCCCGTCATTATGCGTGTGGGCTGCATCGACCGCGTGTTCTTCGTCTCACAGCCCGACTTTGAAGCGCGTAAGGACATCTTCATGGCCCATCTGAAGGATCGCCCCTGCGAAGAACTCGATTTCGACGAGTTGGCCCGTATGTCGGACGACTTCAACGCTGGCGACATCACCGAGACCGTCAACGAAGCTGCCATGACGGCTGCCTACAATAACGTCCCGATATCCCAGAAGATCCTTGTCGACGTGCTGAAATACAAGAATCCGACTTATTCCACCAAGACCCGCATCGGATTCAACAAAAACTGAAGGAAATGAACGCGAAGACCTGGGTGTCAAGGTATCTGAAGTCGCAAGGCATCGTTCCGAAAAAGAACGAACTGGGACTGAATTTCAGCTACGAAGGCTGGAACTTCCTCCTTTGGGAGGATGCCGACGACCCCTTGTTTTTCCGTCTCATCCTGCCTGGTGTGTTCGATGTGACCGACGACAACTTCGCCGAGGCCATCATGGCCTGCAACAACGTCAACTGGAACTATAAGGTGGTGAAAGCCGTTCTGTATGAGTTTGAGGATGCGCATGACAAGGGCACCTCGGTATGGATGTGCTTCGAGCAGGTGCTCGACGCCACGCCACAAGTTGAGGAATTGATTCCCCGTGCAGTCCACAGTCTCATCGCCGCCGCCGAGGCGTTTAATAAAGAAATGACGGAGGAATGAGATTCCCCTGCGGGGAATGGATACAGGTCATTAAGTTGACAGCGGCGGTCAGTAATGGTTACGATACTATGACATAACAATCCGCCGCAGGTTACAAAACAAATCTTACTCCATTCCCGAAGGGAATCTCGAATAAGAAACAATAAACTAACAATAATATGAAAATCAAACTCTTACTAATCTCAATGCTCTTAGCGAACATCGCCGTCGCCCAATATGCTCCCGCTGGCGACAAGATCAAGACACGTTGGGCTGAACAAGTCTCCCCAGAGAATGCCCTACCCGAATATCCCCGCCCGATGATGGTGCGACCCGAATGGAAGAACCTCAACGGCTTATGGCAATATGCCATCACGACGAAAGGGGAGAAGGCTCCGCAACAGTATGAGGGCGATATCCTCGTGCCGTTCTGCATCGAGTCGGCACTCTCGGGTGTTCAAAAGGAGGTAGGTCCCGACAATGCCCTGTGGTACCAGAGGTCTTTTGCCGTGCCGGGCAATTGGAAAGGCGGCCGCGTGTTGCTGCATTTTGGTGCCGTCGACTGGATGACGGATGTGTGGGTAAACGATATCAAAGTAGGCTCGCACACAGGTGGTTACACTCCTTTTACCTTCGACATCACCCAAGCCTTGAAGGGCAAACAGAACACCCTCGTCGTCCGTGTGTGGGATCCGACCAATGCCAGTTATATCCCTCATGGGAAACAGGTCCTCAAGCCTCACGGCATCTTCTACACCGCCGTGACGGGCATCTGGCAGACGGTGTGGCTCGAGAACGTGCCTGAGGATTACATCCAAAACCTCGTCACCACGCCCAACTTTGACAAGGCCACCGTCAATGTGGAGGTGGACTTCTCCAACCCGACCAAGGACGACCTCTATCAGGTGGAGGTGTCATTTGAAGGCCAGCCCGTGGCATCGGCTAAGGCCATCAACGGGCAACCTGTCGAGGTGAACATGCCCGAGGAATTCCTGCGCTGGACGCCCGACCATCCTTTCCTTTATGACATGAAAGTCAAGGTGTTGCGTAAGGGCAAAGTAATCGATGAGGTGGACAGCTATTTTGCCATGCGAAGCTTCGGCACGCAACGCGACGAAAGCGGTATCGTGCGTCTCACGCTCAATGGCCTACCCATCTTCCATTTCGGTCCGCTCGACCAAGGCTGGTGGCCCGATGGCCTCTACACCGCACCTACCGACGAGGCATTGGCCTACGATGTCCAGAAAACCAAGGAATTGGGCTTCAATATGATTCGTAAGCACGTCAAAGTGGAGCCGGCACGTTGGTACTACCATTGCGATCGCCTCGGCATCATCGTCTGGCAGGACATGCCCAGCGGCGGCCGCGGTCCTGAGTGGCAGACCACGCAATACTACCAAGGCCCCGAGAGTATGCGTACGCTCGAATCGGAGGAATGCTATAAAAAGGAGTGGACGGAGATCATCAACAGTCTGAAGTCAGTGCCTTGCATTGGTGTTTGGGTGCCTTTCAATGAGTCGTGGGGACAGTTCAAGACCACCGAAATCGTGGAGATGACCAAAAAACTCGACCCGACACGCCTGGTCAACCCGGCTTCGGGCGGCAACTTCTACCAGTGCGGCGACATCCTCGACCTGCACCACTATCCCGACCCGAAGATGGTGCTCTATGACCCGACCCGTGCCACGGTGCTCGGCGAATATGGCGGCATCGGGCGCAAGGTGGAAGGCCACACCTGGGTGAAGGACCAAGGCTGGGGTTATGTGGAGTTTGACACGGAAGAAAAGGTGACCGACACCTATGTGGAATATGCGGAAAAGCTCTACAAGATGGCCTTCCAAGGCTTCTCGGCAGCGGTTTACACACAAACCACCGACTGCGAGACTGAACTCAACGGCCTGATGACTTACGATAGGGCGGTCGTCAAACTCAATGAGAAGCGGCTGCTACAAATCAATAGGAAGATCAGCCACGCTTTGGCAGAATAAAAAAAAGAGACGCGGTCATGACCACGTCTCTTTTTTTGTAAGGTGAGGATGATTATTTCATTTCACCCTTGATGGTGACTTGAGTGCCGTAGTTACCGGTTTCGATTTCGGCGCGGTTGATACGAACCAGAGTGAGCTTTTGACCATAAACAACAGCCAGCATATCGTTGTAGTCAGAGCTGTTGTTGGTGGTGATGTTACGATAGGACTCAACGGCAGTGCCGGTTTCAGCCAGGTTGGTGAAGTAGGCGTTCTTGTCGCTCATGGTAGCAATGCCAGCATAGTCGTCGCCGCTGCACACATAGAGTTGAGCACCGTCGAGGGGCACAATGGTGACCATGGGGGCTCTGAAGTTGCCAGTCCACTCCAATCCAATTTCTCTCATTTCAGCTTCGGTGATGCCAACGAAGTTAGTGCCCTTGCGGATCCATTCGACAGTCTTGCTGATGAGGGGCTGATCGGGGTTGTTGAGGGTCAGGGTGATGGTGGCGGTGGCGACTTGGCCAGCGGCATCGGTCACCGTGGCGGTGATGACAGAAGTGCCAACGATTTCATCTCTGTCGTACTCATACTTCACTTTGTCGGTGTAAGTGTACTCGGTCATGCCGGTGAGGTCCTTGTTGGCCCATTCGGTATCGTCAACTTTCACGACGAGGGAGACGAGCTCCTTGTTGGTAACGGCGCTGGAAGCCACAACGAAACCGAAGTTGACTTCAGTGTTCACGTTGACAGTGTCGGTAGCCATGACATAACCATCTTCGCCATTGTAGACCTGGATGGTGGGTTGACCTTCCTTGTTGCAGCTTGCAAAGAAAGCAAGGCTGGCAATGCACACAAGTGCTAAAGCTAATTTC
>LPNG01000155.1:0-593 GCA_001543395.1 Candidatus Alcium sp. F082
AATTATTATTGTAGAGGTGGACAATGAGTAAGATTAATATTAGAAAAAGAGGAAAATATTATGAATATAGAATTGAAATAGCTAGAGTAGATAATAAAAGACAATGGTTAAGTAAATCAGGTTTTAGAACAAAGCCAGAAGCTCAAGAGGCAGGAGTACAAGCCTATAATGAATATATAAATGCAGGAATACCTTTTAAACAATGTGATTTATCCTATTCAGATTATCTAGACTATTGGTTAGATAATTATTGTAAAAGCAATCTAAAATATAACACAATTCAAACTTATACAATTATAATTAACAAATATTTAAAAAAAGGTATAGGGAAATATAAACTATCCACTATAACAGGAGTAGCATTAAATTCCTATATTACTGAATTAGTAAATAATTATAATCATTCAAGAACTTATTATAAAAATATATTAAAAGTTATTAAAGGATCATTTAGAGATGCATGTAACTTATATGGATTTATTAAATATAATCCAGCATTAACATTAAGATTACCTAAAATTGATGAAATAGAAGAAGAAAGAAGACATGTTTATACAAAAGAAGAGATTGACTTAATTCTAGAAAAATTTAAA
>LPNG01000155.1:604-1138 GCA_001543395.1 Candidatus Alcium sp. F082
TATTTGCTCTTATGTGGGAAGATATTGATTTAGAAAATGGAATAATAGATGTTCAACATAGTGTTTATGATAAACCTAAAGACAAAGATGGTAGATGGTTTATAGGAACTACTAAAACAATATCAGGAAAAAGAAAGATTTATATTGGAGAAACATTAATCAAAGCACTAAGGAACTTCAAAGAAAGACAAGAAGAGTTAAAGATTTTATTTGGTAAAGACTACAAATACTATCATTTAGAAGAAATAAAAAATGGATTAGGAAAAGTAATAGACAAGAGAATAGTTATAAATGATGATTATTCAAAAGAAAAATTAAATCTAGTATTTACAAAAGATGATGGAACGTATGTGGGAACAGACATACCTAAATATCCATTTAAGATAATTCATAATGAATTAGGGATAAAGAAATGTAGATTTTACGATTTAAGAGGAACATATGCAACGAAAGTATTAAATACTGGAACTGGAATTAAAGATGTGGCTAATTTACTAGGACATAGAAACGTAGAAACAACCGAAAATTACTATA
>LPNG01000023.1:0-23282 GCA_001543395.1 Candidatus Alcium sp. F082
GTCGCTGTTGCCCTGCGGGATATAGAGCTTGGTGTTGCTCTCGAAGAGTTGGAACTTGGGCAACTGACCACCTTCGTCGAAACGGACGATGGCGCGGTCGATAGTGGCTGCTGAGCTTGTCGAAGCACCACGGTTTTGGGTAAGGTTGAGGGCAATCTCGGAGATGGCTTTGGTGGAATTGCTCTTGGTAAAGGTAACGGATTCGCTAGCGGCTTCGGCCACAACGAAGATGCCTTCCATGGCATTGATGCTACCCGACTCGGTCTCGGCGCTCACCTCAGCGCCATCGCTGTTGAGTCTGTAGAAAGCCTTGTTGCATGTAGCGGCATCGTCGAACGGGTTGCCGATGAGGTTCCAGCCAGCAAGGGCGGCGTCGGCATCGTAATCCAATGCGACCACACCGTTGCCATTGTAGGGTTGACCCGTAAAGGTGAGGTTTGTGCCTGTGCTGCTCGCATAGAGGTAGCCTTTGCCTGAGACGAGGTTGAAGGCACCGGCCTCATAGTTGCGCCATTCCTGGTCTTGGCTTTGGTCAAAGTAGTAGAGGTCATACTCGGCGGTGAGGAAGCCGTTGTCGGAAGCAGGAGTAACGGAGCAAACGGGCGAAGCAATCAAAACGTAGCCGCCGTCGCCTTCGTAGGCCGTGACGGCTTTGTTGTAGGTGACATTGTCAGACACTTTCTTGTAGAAAGCGAAGGTTTGGTTAGCAATATTACCTCCTTCAGAAGTATAGCATCTCCAATCTTGTGAATTGTATATACCAATATATCTTTGTTGGGTAGTTTCAGTAGTGGTCAAATAACCATTCTCAGACAAAGAAAAATGTTTGGCATCACCAGTTCCAACTCTAACGCCATCGTTTGAATTGATGCAATAGAGCCAGGTAGACGCTGATCCTGCGGGATAGAACACGTATCCACTATTGTTGACGCTAAGATTCCATTGAAGATTTTCAGCGACCTCGCCTGACAAGGTGTTCTCGGCAACGGTAACAGCGACAGCCGAAGGTTTCGTCGTGCCACCATCATTAGGCAAGGCATAATTGTTTCCATTGTTACCTACAATAACAAACACGTCTCCAGGGGTAAGGTCAGCGAGTTCAGTAAGAACCCAGTTACCAGGAGCCGAGTAGTGGCCTTGTGTAACAGCGACCTCCACATCCGTAGCTCCCGTGTAAGACAAGGTGATGATGGCCTCACGGTCTTCTTCGCCATCATTTGTGGTGCAGGTGAAGGTGACTGCGCTTGCGCCCACGGTGATGTTGCTTATCCATTCGGCATCGGTTGTGGCGGTAAGGCTTTGGCCTTCCACGGGGTTGGTGATGGAGTATTCGATCTCGCCATAGGTGGCATCGTATGCGATAGTAATGTCCTCGGCAGCAATGGTGGGTATGAAAACCTCCTCGATATCCTCCTCACTACGAGGAAGAATGCGTTTTGTCGTGTTGTTCATAACAAAGACACCAGTCACATTGTAAGTCTTACCACTTTCAAACGAAGCGTTATACAAGGAAGTAATAGGTGTAATTTGATTTGTGCCATCTGAAAGAACAGATCCATTGTAGGTCAAGTTACTCAAAGTAACAACGGAACCCGTATTGACTGCGCCAAGTGCTTCAATAGTAGTGGCGACAGGTGTTACAGTACCATTTTCACCAACAGTCAGACCTGTTGTAGTAGAAGTGAGACCTGTGATTTCTGCAGAAGCATTATAAAGCACCAAATTGCAGTTGGCAGTACCCGACAAGGTATTGCCAACAACGAAACCGTGTCCGCTTTGATACATGATAAATCCATTTGTACCATCAGTAACGAACGATTGGCTTCCATTTACGCCAGTAACCACCCAATCGCCAAATGTAACTACCACAGGAGTAGAAGTGCTTGTGGCAGCGGCAAAAAGTGAAGGAATGGTAGTGTACGGAGTGACGATTGTATACGTTGCCTCGCCCACGTTGCTAGCTTCCTCGCCCACATAGGCAATAGCCTTGATAGTGGTGGTTTCGTTGACCGTGATAGGCTCGGTGTATTCGGTGCTTTCATTGGTCGGTGAGGTGCCATCTGTGGTGTAGTAAATCGTGGCGTTTTCAGTTTCGCAAGTGATTGTAACGTTTTGGGCTTCAGTATATATGCCGGCTTCAGGAGTGAAGGTAGGAGTAGCAACAGAAGATTCAACTTTCTTATAAATCTCAATTGTTGTTATTTGCGTATTATGAGCTGTTGTTACCATCAAGGTATAAATGGTACCAGCGGTTTGATAGTTTGAGTTGATGTTATAGGTGTTTTGACCAGTAGCTCCAGTAGTAGCAGTACTAACAGCAGTTTCTCCAACATAGATGTTCTGTCCAACAACACTACTTGCGCCAGTTCTTCCAGTAACAACAATTCTATCGACATCAAAACTAAATGCAGGCAAAGTCAAAGTAGAATTCTTCTTTCCTAGCATTAACATTCCTGACGTATTATAGTAATACGCATTAGTGGCGAACAGTGTAATCGTATAACCAGTTTCTGAGTCAGTAAAGTCTGCACTTGTTGTCGCGCCATTCGATGATCCTTCTGGAAACCCCCATGTATTACTTGTAAAGCTGAGGGTGACTTCCTGTCCCCACGCCACCAAGCTCGGCATCATGAAGACCAGCAGCGCCAAGGCTGCCATAATTTTTGTAAATTTTCCTTTCATTTGTGTTTTTGTGTTATTTATATTCTAATTATTTGATTTATCGTTATTTACCATAAGAAAAGGCATACCTTCTCTTTTGGGGCTGCAAAATTAGACATTTTATAGATACGCGCGCGAGGAAAATGAAAATATTTTATGCTATTTTTATCCTTGAAGGACACTGTGGACGTGGGCCCCCTACCCTATCATCTCCGCATAATCAGGCAGATGGTCCAAAGGCCGCAAAACCTGGCCTTCGGCCTTGAAACAATGCATGACAGCACCATTGCTGAGCAACAGATACTTGGGCCTTAAGGCCGAATGATACCGCACCGCCTGCTCAAGCACGTCCTCGGTGAGCTTCACCGACGGCGCCTTACATTCCACAATCATCAACGGCGAGCCATCGCTACCGAAGACCACGGCATCGGCACGCTTGTCCAAGCCGTTCACCTTCACCGAGTACTCCACCGCCAACAGCCCCGCCGGCACCTTGAGGTGTTCCACCAGCAGATACAACATCTTCTGCCGCACCTCCTCCTCAGGCGTCAAAGCTACGAAACGACGGCGCAAAGGATCGAAGACACGCGTCTTGCCCTCCTGCTCCTCCGTCTTGAACCATTGCAGGGCTTGTCCAGGCATTGTTTGTTGGGTTTTGATAATGCAAAGATAAGGAGTTTTTTGTACCTTTGCAGCATGAAAAGCAAGTTTCTCCTATTCATCGGCCTAACCTTCGCCTTGTGCGCCTGCCACCACAAGGCCGACCCGCTCTTCGGCACCTGGACCGTCGACAAGGTCAACGTGCAGTTCGACGAGCAACGCAGCACCCCCGAACTGGTGAAACAAATCGGCGAGATGGAACGGCAGAACGTCATCAGCATCACCGCTGATTCCACTTTGACTTTCAAAGGGATGGACACAGAATGGCAAGACAAGATGAGCCTTCGCAGTGATGGAACACTCATTTGCCATGACGAAAGTATTGGCATTTGGAAAGACGGATGCATTACAATGCAAACGACCTCACCCTTGGGCGAGGTCGTCGTAAGATACAAGAAGGCGAAGTAACTATTCCTCCACAAACTTCAAGCTATATGCAATTGACTCCAGCTGAAGCATCATGTTGCGCTTCTTCTGGTTGGGCTCATAGTAGAACCCCTCCACCGTGGCCAGCTTGTCGGCATTCACGAAAGTGTACGACACGAAGGGACCACCCATAAAGTCGTTCTCCACCTTCCACATGCCTCGCATCTCCTCTGCGAAACCAGCCGGGAAGTCCTTGACTTGCGTCACCAAAGGCGGCACAAACTCAGTCTCGGTGCCCATGTAGGAGCCTTCCGAAGGACCAGGGATATACTGTCCCAACATCATATTACGCATGGCGATGAGGCTGTTCGTCTCAAACTGCATCGTGTCGCGATAGGGCGTCTGATAGATGACAATATCAGCACTCGAACGCTCCTGCTCCTTACGGAGCCACATGAAGTCGGGCTCGTCCTTGGCGATATAGAAGCCTTGCGGCACAGTGAGCGTGAAGCCGAACTTCTTGGCGATGGCATTCTCGATGGCTTCGTCCTTGGTGGGACGGAACACGTTGAGGATGCGCTCGCGCTCCACCTTGTCGAACCATTGCTTATACACCTCTTTCTGCTTGTCGAAGAGTTCCACCCACGAGCCTAGGTCGGGCGCAGTAATCTTCACGTAACGCTGAGGCGCGGCCCACATATCCTCGGCGGTCTCGGCCACAGCCTTTTCCTTGCTGGGGTCGATGACGACCTCGATGATGTTTTTGTGCTTTTGGAACAGGTCGGAGAAGCCCTCTGCGTTGATGTGCGCCAAGTCATTGCGCGACTCAGGCTGCGGCAGCCCATACTGGTAGTCGAGGAAGAAATGACGGATTGAGTCGCCGATGCGGCCTTTCCATTGTTCGTCGTTTTGGGTGACCACAAGGATCTCGGAAGTGCCACCCACCGAGCGGTCCTTACGACCCGATCTTGTTTGAGTGCATGACGTCATCACAGCGGCAATCAAGATGACGGCTGCGATTTTGAGATAGCTTTTCATGGTATTATGTTTTTGATTGAGTTTTCTATTTAAAAGCCGGCCCTTCGACCCTTCGAGGGGCCTCAGGGACCGCAGGCTCAGGGACCTTAACACTATTTCTTGATCTTCAACTTCTGGCCCACCTTGATGTTGTTGCTCTTGATGCCGTTCCATTTCTTGATGTCGTTGACAGAGCATCTATATTTCTTGGCAATCGAGGTCAAAGTCTCACCGCGTTTCACGGTGTGCACCTTCACGGTCGGGCCTGTCGCGTTGGCCTTGCTGCTCTTCGACGGCTTGCTCACCTGTGCCATGGGCGCGCCCGAGCGGTAGATGGTCAGACGCTGTCCAGGACGGATAGAATCACGCTTGAGACGGTTCCAGCGCTTGATGTTGGCCACGGTCACATGGTGCTTTCGGGCGATGCTACCCAGACTTTCGCCTTTTTTCACAACATGGACAAAGCTATCGCTCACCGCCTCCACCTTCTCCTCTATGACTTCGCGCTTGATTTCCGCCTTGCTCTTGTAGGCATAAATGCTGTCCTCCAACTGGGCAAAAAGCAAGGTGTACTTCATGGGCATACGCAAGGCGCAGGGATTGTATTTCGAGGCAGGGACAATCTGTTTGGTGTATTGGGGGTTGAAGAAAATGAGGTCCGACATAGGCACGCCGATGCACTCGTTGATCTGGTCGAAAGCCACACGGTCGCGCACCATCACCGTGTCGGTGCCATGGAGCAACAGACCTGGGTTGATGGGATAGAGGTTGTGCGCCGTGGCGAAGTTCATGACGTAGGTCACCGCGATGAAGGCAGGCACATAACCGCGCGTCTCGCTAGGCAGATAGGGCCAAATTGCCCAATAGTTCTTCACACCGCCCGCCCTGATGATGGCCTTGTTGACCGTGCCAGGGCCCGAATTGTAAGCCGCAAGCACAAGGAACCAATCGCCATACCGAGCATAAAGGCTCTGCAGATACTGGCAGGCTGCCTCGGTCTCTTTCATCGGGTCGTAGCGGTCGTCGACCAAAGAAGTGACCTTCAAGCCGAACTCCCTACCCGTGCCTTGCATGAACTGCCACAAGCCCTTGGCACCTGCCTTTGAGCCCGCCGTGGGGTTGAGGGCCGACTCCACCATGGCCAGATACTTCAGTTCAAGCGGGAGGTTGTATTTGGCGAGGTATTCCTCAAACATCGGGAAATACACATAGGAAAGACCCAACATACGGCTCGTCTGCTGACGGCGACGGTTGGCATACAGGTCGATGAACGACTTTACGTGGGTGTTGAATGTCAGCGGGATGGTCGTTTCACGTGCCAAGGCCTCGATACGGTTGGCATAAACGCTATCGGGAAACATCGGGATTTCATTCTTGCTATAGCCATAGACATTCATCAGCGATGAGTCGATGTCGAGATAGGTATCCTTGAAATACATGATATTGCTCACCATGTCAAGCATCTCCATCACGGTGGATTCCTCCACCACAGCCTTACCGGAATTCAGATCCTTGATTTCCTGTTCGTTCATCTCAACCTCCAGCGTATCAGGGTCATATCCTTCGGGATCATAGTTTTGAGCCATCAGGCTGGCGAAAGGGAAAAAAACAAACAAAAGAAGGTGAGCGTATTTCATAGGGTTGTATTTTATTTAAGGGTTAAAGAAAGGTTTTATAGAAAACGCAAAAATAACAAAAATCGTTTATCGAAAACGGAAAAAAATCTATTTTTGTCATCCATAAAGAAGCAGATTACCATGGATAACGAGAAAAACACCGAAAAACTGGCAGGTTATATCATCAAATTGGCTTGTCTTGCCATCGTCGTAGCCTTGTGTTGGTACTTCAAGAATGTGCTGATCTATATCGTCGCCGCACTTGTGGTCACCCTCCTCGGACGACCTCTGATGAAGGTGATGCGTAAGGTCAAAATCAAAGGGAAATCAGCACCCGATTGGTTACTGGCCATGTTGTCCATCCTCATCATCATCGCCTTGATCATTCTGCTTATCTCACAGATTATCCCACTGGTTTCCAGTATAATACGCGATGCTTCAGCCATCGCCGAGAGCAGCTATTTCGAATCAAATCCCATCGATAAGATCAACGAATGGCTTATCGGGGTGTTCCCAGGGTTGGATCGCAACTTCGACATCGCAGCCCTGGTCATGGACAAGGTCAAGGAGGTGGTCGACTTCGGTAAGGTAGGTGGCATCGTCGGTTCCGTAGCCTCTATGGTGACGAGCCTCTTGGTGGCCGCATTCGCCGTGGTGTTCATCTCGTTTTTCTTCCTTAAGGAGAACGGGCTGTTCGGACGTATCGTCTGCGCCTTTGTGCCCGACAAACACGAGCTGACTATGAACAAGACCTTGAACGAGATCAAGGAGCTGCTCTCACGCTACTTCGTGGGGCTGTTCATCGAGATGCTGGGCGTTGCCTTGGTCGATTTCCTCGGCCTGTGGCTCATCGCCCGCCTCAACTTCAACTATGCCATCGGCATCGCTTTCATCGCGGGTCTGCTCAACGTTATTCCTTACGTCGGACCCATCATCGGCGAAGCCATCGGTGTCTTGATAGGCATCGTGTTGAAACTAGGTACCGGCGCTGGCTTGGATGTCAACATCTGGGTCTTTGCCCTCATCATCCTCGCCATCATGCTGGCCGCACAACTGATCGACAACTTCATCTATCAGCCGCTCATCTATTCGACGAGCATCAAGGCACATCCTTTGGAGATTTTCATCGTGCTACTCATGGCGGGCCATATCGGCGGCACCATCGGCATGCTGGTGGCCATACCGGCCTATACCATCGTGCGCGTCATCGCCATCCGGTTCTTCTACCGCTTCAAGCCCATACAACGGCTTGTACCCGACTTGGAGGAAGAGGATAAGATTATCGAGAACATTGATTGATTGGCCGGCCTCCCATGTCATACCGACCGAGGGACGAGGGAGCGTATCTATGGGAGGCACCTTTTCTGGAACGCCATTCTTTCGTTCCCATCCAGAAGGTAAATGATGCCACAGTATTGGTATCCATGCTTTTCCAAGCCCTTTCGCATGATGATATTGGCCTCGTGCGTGTCGATGCGTATGTTGTCGACCCGTGATTCGCAATAGTCCAACAGCGCATCCAATATGCCATGGGATCCAGGCGTGCTGGCAATACGGTGAATGACATAATAAGGCGCATCGTCAAGCCACTGCCCGTTGTAAATGACATTGTAGGTCACCTCGGGGCTGGGCAACAAGGCAAAAGTGCCGACCACCTCTCCCTTCTCGTCTATCATGACATGGCTACCGCCGACCTCAATGTCTTTCCGAAACATATCGTCACGGGGATAGCCATCGGGCCATTGGAAGGTGTTGCCGTAGCTGCGCATGATCTCGCGCGCCTGGTCGCGAAGATTGAGTATGGTTGGCAGGTCGGCCAATGTCGATTTGCAAATGGTGTAGCTCATTTTTGCCCCAATTCAAAGATGGTCAAATCGGCCACAGTCATGTCCACCACCTGGATCAAGTCCACGGGATTGAGTTTGAACTGCAAGCCTCTCACGCCTGCGCTGACATAGATGTAGTCAAACAGTTCACAGGTCTCATGGATAAAGGTGGGAAATTGCTTCTTCATGCCCACAGGCGAGCAGCCACCACGGATGTAACCCGTCAGGGGCAACAACTCCTTCATCGGGATGAGGTCGCAGCTTTTGTTGCCCGTGGCCTTCGCGGTCTTCTTCAGGTCGAGCTCATCGTTACCCGGGATGACGCAAACGAAATATCCGATCTTGTCGCCTTTCAGCACCAAGGTCTTAAACACTTGGTCGATGTCCTCTCCCAACTGGTCGGCGATATGCTGAGCTCCGAGGTCGTTCTCGTCCACCTCATAGGGAATCAACTCGTAAGCCACCTTCTTCTGGTCGAGGATGCGGCAAGCATTGGTCTTATTGATTTTATCTTTGGGCATGGCTTATTTGACATGCTCTTCCACCCACTTCCTAGCATTCACGAAGGCCTCCATCCAAGGCGACACCTCGTCGTTCTTGCGCTCTTCGGGATAGAAGGCCCACTGCCAAGGCAGGAAGGCACGCTCGAGGTGAGGCATCATGGCGAGATGACGGCCGTCGTTGGAGCAGATGCCTGCCGTCGACCAGTCGCTGCCATTGGGGTTGCCGGGGTATTCGTCCTGACCGTAAGTCATCACGATCTTGTATTGGTCGCGATAGCAGGGGAAATAGAAACGGCCCTCGCCGTGGGCGATCCACACGCCGAGGCGGCGGCCCGACAGCGACTTGAGCATCACGCTTTCGTTTTGGGCGATCTCCACATTGAGGAAGCCCGACTCGAACTTGTGAGAGTCGTTGTGCATCATCACGGGATGTTCCTCATGGTCGGGATAGAGCAGGCCGAGTTCCATCATCAGTTGGCAGCCGTTACACACACCGAGGCTCAAGGTGTCCTCGCGGGCGTAGAAGTCGTCCAACGCCTTCTTGGCCTTCTTGTTGTAGAGGAAGGCACCCGCCCAGCCTTTGGCCGAACCCAGCACGTCGGAGTTGGAGAAGCCGCCCACGAAGGCGATCATATTCACGTCCTTGAGGTCTTCACGGCCCGTGGCGAGGTCGGTCATGGTGACATCCCTCACGTCGAAGCCGGCCAGATAGAGGGCATAGGCCATCTCACGGTCGCACTGGCAGCCCTTCTCGCGGATGATGGCCGCGTTGATGCCCGTGGGCTTGCGGCGATGCATGTCGATGCCGAGGCTGGCAGCAGTGCCGGTGAAGTTTCTGCCAAAGCTATAGTGCAAATACTGTTTCTTGTAGTTCATGAAACGCTCCATGGCCTTGCGCGGACCGCTCTGCTTGCGGTCGAGGAGGTATGACGACTTGAACCAAGTGTCGCGCAAAGCATCGATGTCGAAGATATAGTTGTGCTCAGCATGGGCGATGTTGATCTGACGTTTGGCTTGGGGCTTGCCGATCATCTTGAAGGCAATGCCAAGCTCACGCAGCATGCGGTTGGCGATGCCGTCGTTGGAGACTTGGATGACTACCGAAGGCTTCTCGCAGAAGAGCACAGCCATGAGGTCCTCCTTGTCGAAGGCGCTCAAGTCGAGGTTCATGCCGTAGGTCGTATTGGCGAAGTTCATCTCCAACAAGGTGGTGATCAAACCGCCTGCCGACACGTCGTGACCGGCCAAAACCAAGTTGCTCTCGATGAGCATCTGGATGGCGTTGAAGCACTTCTTGAAGTAATTGACGCTCTTCACATCGGGCACAGCCTGACCGATGGCATCGATGCTTTGTGCGAAGCTGCTGCCACCCAACTCGAAACCGTCTTTCGAGAAGTCGATGTAAAGGAGCTCGGTGTTCTCGTCAGCCTTCATCACGGGACGCACCACTTGGCGGATATTGGAGACTTCGCCGGCGGCGGAAACGATGACCGTTCCAGGGGCGACGACCTTCTCGCCGTCAGGGTATTTCTGCGTCATGGAGAGGCTGTCCTTACCCGTCGGCACGTTGATGCCCAGAGCCACGCAGTAGTCGCTCAAGGCCTTCACAGCTTCGTAGAGGCGGGCGGTCTCGCCTTCCTGTTTGGCAGGCCACATCCAGTTGGCGCTCAGTGATACACCTTCGAGGTTGCCTTCGATGGGAGCCCAGAGGATGTTGGTCAAGGCCTCGGAGACCGACAGGCGCGAAGCGGCGGCCGGATCGATGAGGCCCGCAATCGGGGCATGACCCAAGGCCGTGGCGATGCCACGTTTGCCGTTGTAGTCCAAAGCGCTGATGCCGAGGTTGCTCAGCGGCAGCTGCACCTCACCAACGCACTGCTGCTGGGCCACACGACCCGTCACTGAACGGTCCACCTTGTTGGTGAGCCAGTCCTTACAGGCCACGGCTTCCATCTGCAGCACGTTGTTGAGGTATTTGTGTATATCGCGCTTGGTATAGCTTATCTTCTTGAAATGATAGGGTTTGGTCTTGTCCTTCAATATCGTCTTGGGGGCGCTGCCAAAGAAGTCGGAGATAGCCAAGTCGATGGGAGCCTTGCCTTTCTTGCGGACAAAACGGAGGCGTTCGTCGCCCGTCACCTCGCCCACTTCGTAATACGGGGCACGTTCACGCTCAGCGGTCTCTTTGATGATGTCCTTGTCCTTCTTGTTGACCAAGAGGCCCATGCGCTCCTGCGACTCGTTGCCGATGATTTCCTTGTCTGACAGGGTCGGGTCGCCGACGGGCAGGTTGTCGACATAGACCACGCCGCCTGCGTCTTCGATGAGCTCGGAGAGGCAATTGAGGTGGCCACCAGCACCGTGGTCATGGATGCTACGGATGGGGTTGTCGCTACTTTCTGCCATGGCACGGATGACGTTGCTCACGCGCTTCTGCATCTCGGGGTTGGCACGCTGCACGGCGTTCAGCTCGATGGCGTTGCTGTATTGGCCCGTATCGACACTCGACACGGCGCCGCCACCCATACCGATGCGGTAGTTGTCACCACCCAACACGATGATGACGTCGCCCTCTTCGGGTTCCAGCTTCTTGGCATCCTTCACCTTGGCGAAGCCGATGCCACCGGCCAGCATGATGACCTTGTCGTAGCCAAGGGTTTCCTTTTCGCTATGCTCAAAGGTCAGCAAACTGCCGTTGATAAGGGGTTGGCCGAACTTGTTGCCGAAGTCGGAGGCGCCGTTGGAGGCCTTGATGAGGATTTCCTCAGGGGTCTGATAGAGCCACTTGCGCGGCTCGATGTCCTTCTCCCACTCACGGCCTTGCTCCGTGCGGGGATAGGAGGTCATATAGACGGCAGTACCCGCCAGAGGCAGGCTGCCTTGGCCACCAGCCAGACGGTCGCGGATCTCACCGCCCGTACCTGTGGCAGCACCATTGAAAGGCTCCACTGTGGTCGGGAAGTTGTGGGTCTCGGCTTTCAATGAAATCACCGTCTCGATAGGCTTGATTTGGAAAGCTGATGGCTTGTTAGGCTCGGAGGGAGCAAACTGCTCCACCTTGGGACCGAGGATGAAGGCCACATTGTCCTTATAAGCCGACACAAGTCGGTTGGGGTTCATTTTCGAGGTCTTCTTAATGAGGGCAAAGAGTGTATTGGGCATCTGCTTGCCATCGATGACAAAGGTGCCGTTGAATATTTTATGGCGGCAGTGTTCGGAGTTGACCTGCGCAAAGCCATACACCTCGCTGTCGGTGAGTTTGCGCCCAATCTTTGCAGATATGCCTTTCAGGTATTCCATCTCCTCGCTGCTCAGGGCAAGACCTTCCTGCTGGTTGTAGGCCTCAATGTCGTCGATGTATTTCAGTGGCTCGGGCTTGCGGTCCACGGAGAACACCTTTTGGTCGAGGTTCTCATAGCGGTTTTGCAGCATCGGGTCGTAAGGAGCCTTCTTAGAGTCCACTTTTTGGAATTCCTCAATACGGATAATGCCCTTGATACCCATGTTTTGGGTGATCTCGACGGCATTGGTGCTCCAAGGCGTGATCATCTCACGGCGCGGGCCTACAAAATGGCCTTTCACCGTGTCTTTTTCGATCATTGCGGCGTTACCGAAAAGCCAAGAAAGCTTGGAAACGGTTTCCTCGGAAAGCGGGGATTTGGAATCAACAGCGATAACCTTTTGATTATCAGATTGAAAAAAGCATATCATAAGCGCAAGGTTTTATGCATAAAACAATGCCGCAAAGATAGGTTTTTTATCCGTATAGTTTAACCAAAAATCTTAAAAATCAATAATCCTCTCCCGTCTGTTCCTCACCGCCACCGTCGTCACCGCCTTCGTCGCCGCCCGGACGGTTGCGCTTCATGTTCTGCTGGTTGATACGGTAGTTGAAGTTGAGCGAGAACGAACGACGGTTCCAAGTGCTGGTGTTGTATTGCCAGAAACCATCGCCCCACGACTCGCCGCCCCAGCTGCGGCTGTTGAAGAGGTCGCGCACGTTGAAGGTGATGGTGCCGTTGCCATGGAAGATTTCCTTGCTCACCGCGAGGTCGACCCACCAGTTGCCCTTACGCATGCCCAGCGGCTCCTTGTGCGGACCCATGATGTGGGCCGTCAGCTGCAGGTCGAACCAATTGCTGATCTTGAACTTCGACACGGCACGACCGAAGAGCATCCAAGTGGCATCGTTATAGACCTTATCGTTGATGGTGCCATTGAATTGGGAGCGGAAGAAGTTGACATTGCCGTTGAGGTTCCACCACTTGGTCATCTGGCCTTGGGCCACAGCCTCCACCCCGAAGTCGTCAGCCTTGCCGAAGTTGATGGGCATACTGTAAAACACGCCATCGTCTTCATAGGTGTAGTTGCGTATCATATTGGTGCCGTGGCGGTAATAGGTCGTGAAATTGAAGCTGGCATTGTCCCAGAAATGAATGTAACCCAACTCATAGCTATCCATGTAGGTCGGCGTCAACGAAGGATTACCCAAACGGATGTTGCGGTTGTCGTTGAACGAACGGAAGGGGCTCATCTGCCAAAAGCCCGGACGACGGATACGGCGGGTGTAGCTCACCTGGAACTGATTGAACTCATTCACCGAATAGTTGATGTGGGCACTCGGGAAGAAGTCGAAATAAGGCTTACCGCCGTTGATGGAGTCGGTGCCGTCGTGGGCATAGCCTTTCAGGTTGGTCAAGATGTCGGTCATCTCGGCACGCAAGCCCACCTGTCCCGACCAGCGGCCCCATTCGTTGCCGAGGCTAGTGTAGAGCGCAGCCACTTGTTCGCTGTATTCGTAGTCGTAGCAATAGTTGTCCAAAGGCTCCCAAATGCCGTCATTCTTCTGCCATACACTATCGTTGCTCAGGATGTTGCGGTTGGTGTATTTTCCGCCAATCTCCCACTGTGCCTTGGTAAGGAAGGGATGCACATAATCGATGCTGGCCTGCAGGTTACGCATACGTTGGTCGTTGCCCGTCTTCTGATACATGGTCCAGAGCGCCTGTTGTGCGTCGGCATTAGGATAGAGCGACTCTGTAATGTCGGAACCTGCGTTCTCGGTATTGGTAAAGAAGCGTACATTGGCTTTTAGGCTGCGGCCCTTGCGCTCAAAGGTCTTGTCGTAGTCGAGGGTGACCTCATACATCGGGTCAACTTCCGCATAATCCTCGGCACGCACATCATACGACGCGGAATCCCACATGGGATACACGTCGGAATAGCGCACCACGGGATGCGTTGCCAGCTTGCCGTAACGGTAGACGAAGGCAGCGCTCACAATGTCACGGTCGGTAATGTAATAGTCGGCACCCACACGCACGTTGTGACCCATGCGGTTCATCCGGCGTTCGGTGGTCTGGTCGGTGAGTTGGGTAAACAGGGTGTCGCCGTCAACGACATCGCTGTAACGCTTTGTACGATTCACGCCGCCACCGATGTTGGAGCGGTTGTTGAAGCCATAGCTGGCAAACAGATTCCATCGCTTCAAGCGATAGTTGCCCGAAAGGCTTGCGCCATACATCCAAGGATAGCCCGTGCGCAGGTTGACCGCACCATTGAAGCCTTGGCGTTTGTCCTTTTTCAAGATGATATTGATGATACCTGCCGAGCCTTCAGCGTCGTAACGCACCGAGGGGTTGGTAATGACCTCCACCCTCTCGATCATGTCGCCCTGCAAGGTACGCAAGGCATCTTGGGTGCTCATGCCTGAGAGGCCCGACTCCTTGCCGTCGATGAGGATGCGCACACCATCGTCGCCACGCAAGCTGACGTTACCCTCCACGTCAACCGAAACGGCAGGGATGTTCTCCAACACTTCGATGGCGTTGCCTGCCGTGTTGCCCACGTCCTTACCCACGTTGAACACATGCTTGTCAAGGGTCATCTCGTAGGTGCTCTTCTCAGCCACCACGTTTACTTCCTCCAGCAGACGGCTGTCGGGCGAGAGGTTGATCTTACCCACGTCGACCACGCCTTTCGTGCCATCAAGGTTAACAGTCTTATAGGAGGTGATGAAACCCATAAACTGTATTTCAAGCTCATAACGGCCTTTCTCGAGTTCCATCGAGAAGTGCCCCGAGGGGTCGGTGATGCAGCCCGACACGAATGTCTTGTCAGGCAAGGTGCAAGCCCTCACGGTGGCATATTCCATGGGATGGCCCGTGGCTTTGTCAAAAACACGGCCTTTCACTGTAATGGCGGCGAATGAAATCTGGGTTAAGCACAAAAGTGCTAGTATAAAAAGGAGGTTTTTCTTCATAAAAGATGCTGCTCGTTTAGGCTGCAAAAATAGGCATTTTCAAGCAATTAGCGGTTGGAATTGTAGGAGAAAATCACATCGGATCGACGTCAATCTGCACCTGAACCGACTTATACTCCGCATCCTGCTGGAACAAATGGATTTGTTGCGCTATCAATTCCTTTACCTTTTGTGTGTTGTAGTCACGTCTAAACTTCACCATCATCTGCTTGATATACAGATTTTTGACCCTCGAAACAACGGGGTATTCAGGGCCTAAAAGATCCTGTTTGAAGATGGGGCGCAGCATACTGGCCAGCTCCGCCGCAGCTGGGTTGAGTTTCTGGTAGTCCTTGTGCTTCAGTCGGATGAGAATCAATCGATAGAAGGGCGGATAGCCAAACTGGCGGCGGATGACCATCTGCTTGTCGTAAAGCCCTCGGAAGTCGTTGCGCAACACGTCTTGCAGCACGGGATGTGCCGGCTCGTAGGTCTGGATGATGACCTTGCCCTGCTTGCCCTTGCGTCCTGCCCTACCCGCCACCTGGGCCATCAGCTGGAAACTGCGCTCGTGGGCGCGGAAGTCAGGGAACGAGAGCATGTTGTCAGCGTTGAGGATGCCCACCACTTTCACCGAGTCAAAGTCCAACCCTTTGGTGACCATCTGCGTGCCCACGAGGATGTTGGTTTCTTTGTCCTGGAAAGCCTCAAGGATGTTCTGGTAGTCGTTTTTCGAACGCGTGGTGTCGAGGTCGAGACGAGCCACCTTGGCCTCAGGCATGACGAGGCTCAAGTCCTCCTCGATCTTCTCCGTGCCAAAGCCATGCATACGGATGTTGGGGCTGTGACAGACAGGGCACTCACTCGGCACACTGGCGGTGTAACCACAATAATGACAACGCAACACGTTCTGGCTCTTGTGGTAGATGAGGCTCACGTCGCAGTTGATGCACTGCGGCACATGGTGACAGTCCTCACACTCCAAACGCAACGAGAAGCCTCGTCGGTTTTGGAACAGGATGGTCTGGTTGTGTTCATCCAAGGTCTCTTTCATGGCATCCAAAAGAGTGCTGCCGAAGTCGGCCTTCATGGTCTTGCGCCGACGCTCCACACGCATGTCGCTGAGGATGATCTCAGGCATCTGCACGCCACCATAGCGCTCCATGATTTCCACCAGATGGAAACGGCCGCTTAAGGCGTTGTAATAGCTCTCGTAAGACGGCGTAGCCGAACCCAACAAGACGTTGGCCTTGTGCATGGCGGCCAGGACGATGGCAGCATCGCGGGCATTGTAGCGTGGCGCAGGGTCGACCTGCTTGAAGCTGCTGTCGTGCTCCTCATCAACGATGATCAGCCCGATGTCGGAATACGGCAAAAAGATGGCCGAGCGTGAACCGATGATGATTTGGTGTTTTGGCGATAGCGTCTGACCAAAGTCGCGCACCTGCTCCCACACCTCTACCCTCTCATTGTTGCCGTAACGCGAATGGTACACACCCAACTTGTCGCCAAAGTATTCCTTAAGGCGGTTGATGATTTGTGCCGTGAGTGCAATCTCGGGCAGCAGATAAAGCACCTGTTTGCCGCGGTCGATGGCTTCCTTGATGAGTTTGATGTAAATCTCGGTCTTGCCGGAAGAAGTCACGCCGTGCAGCAATACGGGCTTGTTTTCGACAAATCCAGCCTTGATGCCCTCATAGGCTTTCTGCTGTGCTTCGGTGAGCTGTATGCTGTCCACATCGGTCTGCACCTTGAACTCCTTCAGTCTGCTGACCTTACGCTCGTAGACCTCAAAAACGCCCTTGTCTGTCATGCTCTTCAGTATCGCCGAAGTCGCATTAGCCTTTTGCAGCAAGGCTTTGGCCATCACGTCGTTGTCGGCATCGCCGCCAAGGGTGATGAAGGCCAACAGCACTTCCAACTGCTTGTAGGCACGCTTGGTCAGCTGGTCCATCAGGTCCTGGAGTCTGGCCTCCTCGCGGTATTCAGCCGCAAGACGCACAAATCGCTCATATTTGGCCCTGTATTTCTCGTTCAGCTCCTCCTCCATCACGAGGATGCCTTTCTCCATCATCGAATGGACGAGTGGCATCACCTTCTTGAAGCCGATGATTTTGCTTACCTCGCTGACGGTAATCTTGGGCTTGATCTGCAGGGCTTCCACGATAAGGTATTCGAAGTCGTTCAAGGCCACGGAATCGAGCACATAGTCGGGTGAGAGGGCCACGGTGGTCTCGCTGCTCAGCTTCAAGGCAGAAGGCAGCGCAGCCTGCATCACCTCACCAAGATGACACATGTAATAGGTCTTCACCCAGTCCCAGAATTTCAGCTGCTTCTCGTTGACCATAGGTTGGGCGTCGAGCAAGTCGGTAAGGAACTTAACTTCTACTGAGGGCACCTGTTCGGTCAATCCCACAATAAGTCCCGACAGAATCTTAGTTTTGCCAAACTGCACCACTGCCCGCTGGCCTACGCGCACCTGGTCGTTCAGCGCGAAGGGCACACGATAGGTGAAGGTGCCTGGCACGGGAATCGGCAGGAGGACTTCAGCAAAGAGAGTGATACGGGAATCGCTCATGGGAATAGGTCTTTTTTGCACGCAGAATCCGCAGAAATCGCAGAACCTACCGGCTGCTATTTTTGCGTCGCTTAACGTTTCTCATAATTCTGCGTATTCTGCGTGAGACAATTAATGTGAATTCACCGTGGAATAGCCGACCAACTCATCGTAGCCTTTGATGGCGTTATAGTAGTAGAAATACAGCTTGTAGACGTTGTTGGTTTCCCAATGGTTGCCTGCCGTCAAGTCGGTCATAATCTCATGGGTCTTACGGTCGATGGTGACGAACATGAAGTTGTAATAGCCTTGCTTGAGCACCATCGAGCAGGTATAGCCACGCAGCTTATAGTCATAGGTCATCTTGTTGCTTTCATTGAAGCACCAGTCGTTGAGGGCGCCCATGATATAGATGTCCTCATGCGTCAGCGGCGATTCGCTCTTATAGAAGAAGTTGACACGGCAATAATCGGCTTCCGTGCTGTTGTCGAGGTTTTCGTTCTCCACATAGACGAATTTCTCGCCATGGATATCTTCATAGGAGATATAGGCCTTTCTAGCTCGCGACTCGCAGGTGGCGATATCGATTTCGAAGCTCTCGTCGGTTTGACGGATATGGGCCAGGTTTTCCGATTGAAAATAGAAGTTGCTGGTATTGAATCGAAGATACTGGTTGGCCGCTTCAAAAACAGTCTGAGGATGATGCTCAAAGGAGATATAGTCCGGATAGACATAGGTGGGCTTCAGGCCAATGGCCGCGTTGTCCCAACGGCCATTCTGACGTATGTTCAGGAAGCTGTATTGCTGGGTATTGCCCGTCAGGTAGCTATTCATGTTCACGCGGACATCAAGCTGATGATGGGTGTCGGTGAATGCCAAATCGTCGGGATAGCGCGGCACAGTAGCGCCAACATGCGCCTTCTCGTCGACCACCATAAAACGGCGCGTGAAATACACATCGTTCAAATCGTTGCCAAAAACCACAAGCAGGTAATTGCCCGAAATGAGAGGCACCATGTCCTCGGTGGGGAACTTGAGCTGATAGTTGACGTAATCAATCAAGGTGTTGCGCGAGAAGGCATAGTCGTCCAAGCGGTCCGACTCAAAACCCGAAGCATATTGGATGCGTTGCATGTCGGTAGGCATCCAGTCGTGGGTGCAATGTATGAAGGTGTAGTTGAGCACCTCGCCTTCCCCGTCGATGATATCGAATGAGAGGGTCAGACGGCCCATCATGTCTTCCAGCGGTACGATGGGGTCGTTCAGCTGGTTGTCGTCGGCATAGAGCAACACGGTCTGCACCTCGGGCTTGTAGTTAAGGTTGCCGCAGAGCAGGTCGAAATCCTGGGCAAACAAACCCGATGCCATGCATAACGTCAGTATCAATAAGGTGATTCGTTTCATTGGGTGGTTATTTTTCGGCAAAGATAACAAAAAAAGCCGTTCAAAACGGCTTTTTTATCACAGGTTCTCAACGATACTCTGTTGCACCTCTGTAAACTCTTCTGGCGTCAGATGCACATGTTCCTTCTTGAAGTCCAGATCACCCTCTTGGGTGATGGGGATGAGGTGGATATGGGCATGAGGCACCTCCAAGCCGATGACGGCCACGCCGATGCGTTTGCAAGGCACGGCTTTCTCGATGGCTTTGGCCACTTTTTTGGCGAAGACCATCATGGCGCCGATTTCGTCGTCGTCGAGGTTGAAAATGTAGTCATCCTCGTGTTTAGGCACCACCAGGGTGTGGCCTTTCATCACGGGATTGATATCCAAAAAGGCGAAGAAACGCTCGTCCTCTGCAATCTTGTAGCAAGGGATCTCACCTGCAATGATTCTCGAAAAAATGGTAGCCATAGTCTCTAATATTAGCGGGTGATTTCGACGATCTCAAACTGCACTTTGCCAGCGGGCACCTGAATCTCGGCCACCTCGCCCACCTGCTTACCCAGCAGGCCTTGGCCGATGGGAGAGTTGATGGAGAGCTTGCCTTCCTTGAAGTTGGCCTCTTTCTCCGGCACGATGGCGTAGGTCATCATCATGCCCGACTTGGTGTTTCTGATCTTCACCGTCGAATAGAGCAGCACCTTCGAGTTGTCCATCTTTGACTCATCGAGAATACGGGCGTTGAAAATCAAGTCCTGCAATTCAGCGATCTTGGCTTCCAGCAGACCTTGAGCCTCTTTGGCGGCGTCATATTCGGCGTTCTCAGAGAGGTCGCCCTTGTCGCGTGCTTCCTGGATGGCCTGCACGATGCGCGGACGCTCACGAAGAATCAGATCATCGAGTTCATCTTTCAGTTTCTGTAACCCTTCTGGGGTAAAATATTTGATTTCTGACATGATAAATGTTTTATATTTGTTTCGTTACAAGTTGCAAAAAAGAGACCCTTACCGAAATAAGGGTCTTCTTTTGTTTGCGACTGCAAAGATACGAATTATTTCCGAACTGGCGTCAGTTTTAGAAAATAATTCTTGCGCCAACGCTATGCGTGCCACCGAAGGTGTAGGTGTCTCTGTAGGAATAATCCACAGCGAACTTCATAGCGTTTTCGTCCTTCGACAGCGGGACTTGCACAGAGCAACCTGCGCTCAGACCTCTGTTGACGTTCATGCAGTTGTCGTCGTAGAGAACGCCTTCAGTGAACTGCTTGGCCCAGATACCCTTTTCATAGGTATAGCCAGCGCGGATCATGAACATCTCTTTCCAACCATACTCAAAGCCCAGGGTGATCTGGTCGTTGGTGAAGGAGTTGGAGGCGAAGTTACCTGCAATAGTCAGACGGTTGTTTTCGGCAAACAGCCAGTCGTAGGCGGCAGCGATGCTCAACTGAGTGGGCAATTCGAAGTCGTCGACGCGTTGCACCATGGTGAACTGCTGGTTGCTGTTGTTGTCCATGAACACACGCAGTGAGATACCGTCGCCCGAGAATTTCATCGTGGGTCCGATATTCTTCAAGGTGATACCAAAGTGGACATTGTCGAAAGGACCGGTGACGTACTGGATACCGGCATCAAGGGCGACACCGACACCACCCATATCCTTGATGGATTCGCTGATGATCTTCAAGTTGAAGCCGCCGCTGATGCTGTTGGAGAAAGCCTTGGCGAACGACAGGTTGATGTTCATCAGGTTGGGTTTGAAGGTACCGAGGGTACCGGGGTCAGGGTTCTGAGTGGTAGTGATCGGAATCTCACCGATGCTGAACGACATGAACGAGAGGCCCAACACGCTCGACTCACCCACGCGGGCCAAGAGGCCGAACGAGGAGATACGGGTATCGTTGCCCACGCCCACCAGCCAACTGGTGTGGCTGAAGTTCAGATCCAAAGTGTTGCAAGAGCTGATGCCAGCCACATTGCCGTAGATGGCTTCGACACCATGTACGAACGACATGCCTGCATTGCCCCAACCTGACGAAGCAGCCCAGGGGTTGATCAACAGCTCTGAAGCGCCAGCTTGGCCTGAACGGTCTTTATTACCTGCAAATGCTTGAGGAGCACTTAATCCCATAAGGACTACGAAGCTCAAGACGATATATCTAAATGATTTCTTCATGATGATAAGTTATTTACGGTTAGCAATTACATTTTAGAATGTGTTCAGGTCAACTTGACGCATGGCACCGAAGAACTTGATGGTACGCTCGCTGTTGCTCGTCAGATCCTTGATGTGGATCAGATAGAAGCCGCTAGCCACGGGCGTATTGGCGAAGTTCGTGAGGTCCCATTCAATGCTCGGCTCTTCATTATCCTTACGGAACTGGCGCACCTTAGTACCGCTCAAGGTGTAGATGGTAACCACGCACTTGTTGGGCAGGTTGGTGATCTTCACCTTGTTGGTCAAAGCATTGCCTTCGTAGGAGTCGTAAGCATAGTAAGGATTGGGCACCACAGTGACGAGGTTGAGGTCTTCCTCAGTCTTTTCAGGATCGTTTTGGATAGGATCCCAACCGTCAATTGAGAAGGCGAACTTAGGATTGTAGTTGTTGATGTCCAAATCCGGGTCATAGGTCTGGAGGCCATAACCAGCGCCATAGGCATTGGGCAGACCACCACCAGTCTTGATATGGTTACCGTAACCGGCATCATAGGGCTTGGCCAGACGGATACGGATGCGGCAGTCATTGCCTTCAGGCAACCACTTCATGCCTTCAATACCCATAGGCATACCCACATACATCAAGAGTTTATAAAAGTAGATGTTCAAGTTCCTTTGGACGCCAGTTTGCGACACGTTCTGAATGTAATTCAAGGTGTTGAACAATAGTTGACCACCGTCATAACCGTAGTTCTTCACATCCTTATAAGGAGAGGTGTTCGACATCACGATGGAGTCGGCACGCCAGATGTAGACGAAGTGCTTGCCACCGAACACGGGATCGCTGTTGGCACCACGGAAGACGGCGGGATCGAGAGTCTGCGACAAACCGCTGTTGTCGTCGACAGTGGTCTTCAACAGCTTGGCGGGGTTGAAGAGCATGTCGCGTCCACCCATATCTTCGAGATAGGAGTCCTCACCGAAGGCCACATTCAAACGCATACCCGTTTCCACGTCAATGACGTAACCCGGGAACCAGCCCATACCCTGAGGTGAGATGAAGTTAGGATCATCGGGGTTGGTGGAGGCGTAGACGAAGCCATCGGCATTCGGGTCGGCAGGATTGTTGTCAACGACAAGTTCATTGCCCTTACAGTTCCAATTGTTGGCATAAGGCTTACCATCCTTGTCAACCGAGGGGTGACGGCGCAGGAAGAAGCGGTCGGCACCACCTTCGTTCAAGTTCTTGTCAAGACCCATTTCGAGGACGGGGCAGCGGGTCCACTTGCTCTTATCGGTAGTGAACACGATGTCGACGCTGCTCACATCCTTGAAGTCTTGGTCGGAACGCGAACCACCTTCAAACAAAGGACCAGGATTGAAGTTGGATCCTTGCTTCCAGTAGGAAGTCAGGTTGGCAGGAGCCCAAGTACGACCAACCAGCTTTTCGAAGTTCTCGTTCGGGTCCCAAGGCAGGTTGGTAATCAACGTAGAGGTAGCAGCGCTACAGTTGTGGTCGTTGTCGGCGGGGTAGTCAATTGAGGAATACGATCCAGAACGGATCCAGTTCAACGACAGACCAGGCACGTCGACGTCGCGGATACCATCCATCCAAACTGAATCGGGCTTCTGGAATTCCATCGACGAAGTGATCACACCATTGTTGGGAGCAATCACAGCATCGAAATCGTGCCAGTTTTCTTCATATTGAGAGCCAGGGGTACCACCATTAGGAACTGCATAGTATTGACCAATCTTAACACGGCCGATGTTGTAGGTCTGAGCAATAGTAATGGAGATACCACGATCGATGAACATCTGTTCGTTGTCATACACGCTTGTGGTGTCGGCGCGAAGCGTATCATTGGTGTCCAAGTCAAGGAGCCACCAGTGGCTGGCCATACGCATGGCAGAGTCGCCTCTGACATCAGGATTACCACTAATATTATGCGTGTATTGCTCAAACATATCGTCGAAATAGAGCTCATATCTGTGAGACTGCACATTCAACGGGTCGATGATCTTAACTTTGATAGGACCATAGCCAGGCTCATAGGTGGGATGATAGGCAATCGGGTAATCGGGATTACCGAAACGGTTGGTTTCAGAAGCCATAGGCTTGCTCAGGATTTCGTCGATAGTGGCTTGAGAGAGCTCAAGTTCATTACCTCCGTTGCCAACACCAACGATACGGGTGATAGCAGGGCTGTCACCATAAGAGGCGCGAAGCACGGTACCATTGATGGTCTTGTGAGGTACGGCCGAATAGACCTTGATGTTCTTTCTACCTTCGAGGTA
>LPNG01000023.1:23352-46145 GCA_001543395.1 Candidatus Alcium sp. F082
GGAGCGATTCGTCATATTCGTAGTTGATCAGCGTAGCAACATTGTTGCGAACGTCGCACTGGAACACCAAACGAGCCTTGTCGGTGTTGCTGAGTTCGTCAGCACCCACTTCAGCGTTGGCCAGCTGATACACCTTGTAACCTTCGAAGCGATAATATCTGTCGTAGATCGTTTCGACCTTCTCTTCATGTTGGGTAACAGTGTACACAGTGTCACCATCGATGGTGATAACCTGTGTGGAGTCGAATTTGACTTCAGTGTCAACTCTTCCTTCCGGAATTTCAGGATCGAGTTCAAGATAACCTTCCTTGTAGTTGTTGGAAAGGGCAGCATTCGACAGATAAACGATGAGCTGTTGGTCGAGCTCGCGGATGGTCAAATCGGGAGCGCTAGGACCGTCGATAACCTTAAAGCAGTTGTCGAACAGGGCTTGGCACTTGTCGTCGACCACGCGCAGCAGTTCAACAGAAGCCCAGGCACCGCCTGAAGTGGCACGAGCCCACGGCACACCGAAAGTGATGTAGTTGACAGCACCGGGTTCCAAGGTGAAGGGGCCTGCAGACTGCATGAAACGACGGTCGTTAGGAGCGTTTTGGCATTGCTCTTCTGACCAATACTTACCATCCATATTGTAGTTGCCATTGGGAGGCGTGCCGTTGGTACCCCAGTTCCACGGGTCAGAATCGCCAGGGAACATGAAGTCGCACTCAGGACCCACCACGTCGCTGCCGTTAAAGGCGTTGCCGCCGTAACGCATCTTGGCGCCATTCTTCCAAATACCACGCAGATAGTTGTAATACTCAGGAGCCTTGTCAGGGTCGCAGTTGTCGCCCTGGCCGTTGTTGTGATACACGAAACGACGCATACCGAAACGTTCGTCGTCGACGATGCCGTTACCGAAGTTCACACCGTTGATGCTTTCGTCAACCACCTGGTGGTAACCGGTGGTGTCGTAAACGAAGATGGAGTCACCCGTAGCAGGGTCGATATGACTAAAGCTGGATTCGATTTCGAAAGTGTACTTGGGGTTGTCGATTCCATCAGGATCCATGTAAGGACCTTGGAAGAAGTCGATACCGATCGCAGGAGGTTGTGCACCATAAGCCTCAGGTTCACCGCTACCGTCGACGGCGGAGCCGTTGTAACCATAACCGAGACCGCGAGCAACGTCGCAACCTACATAGTCGTCCCAGCCGTAGCCGAGGTCAACATCGGTCCAAGGCGAGAAGTAAGTGCCCGTCAAAGTATAAGTGGAACGGTTGATGATCTCGTAGCTGTAGAAGGTCATGTTATTGATTTCGTCGTTGGTGGCGAAGGCAAAAGCCTGGGCACGCACTTCGATACCGATAGCTTGACCGCTTGACTCAGTGTGCGAAGCACCTTTATCGTTGAAGATCCACCACAGGGTTTGGTCGCCTTTCAGTACCTGGTCGGCAAGGATGGAGCCGTGCACGGTGCCATGGTATTCTTCTTCCATGGTCGGGATCTTGGTGTGGCAGAGTTCATTGTTGATGTCGTAGTAAGGATAGTCACCTTTTTCGGGGTCGTATTCACCGTCACCATTGGCATCGTAGAAGGGAGCCAGATAGTAGGCAATGCCTTCCGGGTCGTCGTCGGCACGCGTGGCGGGCCAATTCTTGATGATGGAAGGAACCTCATAACCATCTTTCAGTTTGGGCTCACTGCCAGAGTAGTCAACATTGGCGAGGAACTCATCCACTTCGGCGCGGGTGATCTTGAAGATCTTATCCCATTTGGCGCAAGTCTCAGGGGTGATGGATGCTCTACCATCAACGGTCAGAGGACCAGTGTAGTAGTCGTTACCGACCTGACGGAAACGCAGGGCAGCGCACTTCAACTGGTTATTGACGTCGACACCAGCAATCCACAGGGAGCCAGCGAACAGGGAGGTAGCAGAGCCATTGGCGGGGATGAAGTACTTGGAGCCAGTGCCAGCAGGCAGGTCCCACCACATATCACCACCAGAATTGATACGTGTTCTAACGTTGTTGATGTCGAGCCAGTCGTATGACGACGAAGGCGTACATCCGGCTGCGGTTTGCGCGCGCTGGCCTTTGCTGCCAGATTGCACATTCTTCACCATCTCAGCCTTTCCGGGAATCACAGCACTAACAATAAGCAGCGCCGCAAACAAAGTTCGAAATATATTCTTCATAATACTTGTAATTTATCGTTAGGAATGACTTTTTAGAAGTTAAGGCTCAAACCGAGTCTGATGTGACGAGGCATTGAATAGTTGTAACCGCTGTTGACCATCAGTTGATACATCTGGATGAAGGCCTGCGGGTCAATCTGGCTGTTGATTTCACGCTGCCATGCAGGAGCCGAGAGGTAACCGTCGTCGTCGGCGTTACCGGTGGCGGGATACACGTCAGTGATATTCTTCGAATTGAGCAGGTTGAGCACTTGCAGATAGACATTCACGCCCATCTCGCGGCCCTTCGATTCGCCTTCCTTCTTGCCACCCACGGTGAAGTTGAAGTCCTTGTCGACACGGAGGTCGAAACGGAAGGAGGCAGGAATTCTGGAACCGTTGTAGGTACCTTGGAGCAGGTTGTTACCGCCAGAGATCGGCGAAGAAACCGTACGTGAAGCGGTGTAAGGCGTACCCGAACCACCATTGACTTGCAGTGAGAAGCCAGTGTTGGAAAGGATCTGGTGGCCTTTGATCGTAGGACCATTGTAGTTCTTACCCTCGCTGTAACGATAGTCGAGCGTGAGGTTGAAGCTGTGACGACGGTCGGCATTGGTCGGGAAGGTAGATCTCAGGTTAGGCACACCAGCAGCAATCAAGGCAGAAGCGGTGGAGGTCGAAGAACCGGTCATGTCGGCATACTGCAAAGTGTAGCTGGCACGGATACGGGCGTTCTTCGTACGACGCATGTCGTAGCTGGCCGTCAAACCCTTGACGGTACCGAAGTCGAGGTTGCTGAAGGAGTTGTAGGCCTTAGGATAAGCGCCGTTGAAACGGTACATCTGGATCATGTTACGCAACTCGTGGTAGTAAGCCGAAATGGTCAACGATGAAGTGTTGGTCACCTTCTGCGTGAAACCGAGTTCGTACTCAATGGTCTGAGCGGGCTTCAGGTCAGGATTGGCCAGCGTGTTCCAGGTCTCGTTGAAGCGGTAGTAGTACAGCGGGCTGCAGTAGAATGAGCTGGAAGGACGCTGTGTCAACACATCATAGTGAGCGAAGAACAAGGCTTCATCGGAAATCGGGAAGGAGAAGGAGATACGAGGCATGACGCTCCAAGCGGGATCGTAGTCCTTGAAGGATTCCTTATCGACGACCATCTGGTCGGGGTTCTTCAGCCAAGGAGCTGCACCAGAGCCCATGCCGATGGCGGTCGGGTCGTTGATTTCAACACCAGCTTCGTTGTACCAAGTGTTGCCATTACGATAACCAACGATAGCGGTTCTCTCAGTGGCCTTGTTGACATATACCACATAGTCGTTACCGATGTTGTCGGGAACTTCGGCCCATGACTCATCGTCCATCTTGATCATTCTACCATTCTGCATCAGGTCGCCAGCGGTATTGAAGTCATAGAGGACATACGGGTCTTTCAGCACATCCTGGTTGGCGTCGAAACGGTCGACACGCACACCGATGTTGAAGATCAGGTCTTTGAAAGCGAACTTGTCTTGGATGTAACCGGCCATGTAGATGGGCTGTTGGGCACCAATCGGGCGGGTCAGCACACCTTGGTCATCCTTCTCGGTGAAGAAGTCAGACAGCGAAGGACGCTCGGTGAGACCATACTTTCTGTTGCCGTCGTAGGTGTAGCCATAGTAGTAAACCGAAAGCTGACCGTCACGGGTGAGTTCGTCGGCACCGAACAAGTTCATGTTGAGGCCGCCGTCCACGGTAGCGGTTTTCAGGTTACCGTTGGCATCGTAATATTTCATCGTGTTATTGTCGAAATCATAGGTGTCGATGAGGATCCATTCCGTGCCGTTCACCGGCAGGCCCATGGCCTGACGCAAGCGGGCGTCGACAGTGAACTGGGTGCTCTCGTCGTACATTCTGTTGTACATGATGGTATCGACATAACCGTCGTAGCTGACTGCATAAGGATGATCAACATCAAGCTCTCTGATGTGGAAGTTCACCATGTCACGCATCAACGTCCAGGGATTTCTGTTGTAGGCGGTGATGTTGTACTGCATCGAAGAGTTGTTGCGCTGCTCATATTGGAAGCCCAACTTGATTTCGTGCGAGTTGTCGCCTCTACCCAGCGTCATAGAACCGTTGACGTTGACGGCGATCTGGTCGCTGACCGACTTGGCATAGCCCGTCTGCACCATGCCAGGAACGGCATACATGCCGTACACGGCTGACGGTGACATACCGTTGACCAAACCGTTGTGGAGGATGATGTTGGAAATGTTATCATAGTAACCCAGAGCGCCATAAGGCTCGTAAAGGTTATAATAGTTGGTCACATAAGTTGCCAACAGGGGGTTGAAGTTGGAAGGCTGGAAGTCAACGTAGGTGTCGAAGTAGTTATCCAACACCCAAGCGTTGCTGATGCTCTTGTATTGACCGTCGACAAGCACTGAGTCGATGGCATCGGGTGAGAAGTGGAAGTTGGGCTCACGGGTCGTGGTGAACTTACCGATGTTGCCATAAGCAAAGATATTGTTCCACAGATCGGGGTCGCCCGACTCGCTCTTATAGTGCGAGTAGTCGGCCTGGGCGCTATAATACACGTTCGAGATCAGCGAGGTGCTCTCGGGATCGCTGGGGAAGCGCTGGCTGAAACGGACATAACCACGATAGGTACCCGACTTTGACAGGTAGTTCTTTTCGGTATTGAAGAAATGTTGACCGCTACCGCCGTCGTAGTGACCGCCGCTTCTGACCATCGAACCACCGAAGGTAAGGTTGGAGTTCTTACCGGTGCGGACGTCGATCTTACCAGTCACGTTGATGCTCTGGTTGGTCGTGTTGTTGAGGAAACGGGTGTCATACAGGTTGTCTTTATGGGTGAAAGCAGCAGTTTGATAAGTGCTGGTACCTAAACCTGCGAGAGTCAGAGGATTGGCTTTGATCTGTTCCATCCAATCTTCCTTGGCACGCCAGTAACCCACAGCGGAGGTACTACCATACTGGTTACGAGTCAGGTCGAAAGCGAGGAAGAAACCGAGGAGGGCTTCCTGGTCGTTCTTCTTACTCTTGATGAGGGGACCTTGGATGCTACCACCCAAGCGGCCGTGACCATAACCATCAACGGAATACTCGGCTTCGAGGCCGCCACCCCAAGTACGGCTGGGGCCCTTGGTGGTCATGTTGATGATACCACCCATGGCATCGCCATACATGGCAGGCGTACCACCCAAGATAACGTCGACTTGGTCGATAGCGCCTTGAGGTACGCTTGTACTACCAATAACCTTCACACCGTCGATGTAATACACGGCACCTTCACGAGAACCACGGATGGAGCCGACCTCACCGTCTTGCGAGAACACACCACCGACGCTGGCGGCGACAGCCTCTGCCGAACGGACAGGCAACTTGGCAATTTCTTCCGAGGTGATTGAGGCACCCGACTGCGTGTTATCCTTTGAAATCAAAGGAATCTCATAATCAATGACCGTGACCTCATTCAGGTTGATTGCGCCACTGGCCATCTTGATGTCGTAGAAGGTGATCTTGTTGGCCGGAATGACCAGTCCGCGCAACACGAACGGATTCAAGCCAATGCAGCTCGCCTTAAGGTCATACGTTCCCGGAGGAATCGGGTTGATGTCATAATTACCGTCAAAGTCAGAGGATGCACCACCCACTTGCGTTCCGCCTTTTTCAACAATGACGTTTGCAAATGGTACCGGTTGTCCACTGTCATCGGTAATCTTGCCTTTGAGTCTTCCTTGCGCTTGTGCCATGGTCATCGTGCAGGTGGCCAGAACGATGGCAAGGGTCATTAGTAAATTTTTAAACATACCTTGTAATTTTATGTAATACTACTTTATTTGGTGCATATTGGTGCATTAAAAGTCGTCAAAATTACAACCTTATTTCAAAGTACGCAAGAAAAAAGCGCTTTTTCGTCACTTTTTTTCTACCAAAAAATATAAGGTTGTCCATATAATTCTGAAATTTAACGATTTATAAAACAACAAAAATAACAGTTTTTTTGGCGTCGAAATCCACTCGACGACACCTTATTAATTAATACTCACTAGGAGAAGAAGGGGTTCGACCGCTGTCGTCGACGCATCCTCTCGGCATGACGCTTGTCTTTTTTGATCATTCTTTTGGTCTTTTTCGCCTGATGCTTGTAGTGCGCAGTCTTGGCTTTTTTATACTGTTTTGCAGCGTTTTTCTCCTGACGCTCCATCTGACGCTCCGCCTTTCGGATGGCACGCGACTTGGAAGAGGCACACGATCCGAACAACAACACAAGGGCCAAAAGACATGCTATTACATTAATCCTTTTCTTCATGACTATCTATTTTAAGTGCAAATATAATAATTCTTGCGGAAAAATGTACGTTTTTGAAAAAAAAAGCGTTTCTTTGTCGTCATGAAAACAAAGCGTCTACACCTATTAATATTATTAATTCTCCTGCCTTTCCTACAGGCCTGTCATGAATATCCCGAGAACCCCAACCGACCCGTTCTCCCCTATCCCATCACGATTTATCCCAATACACAGCAGTATTACGAACTTAATTTTGTAGGTAATTGGCTTTACATCACCTCTGAAATCGAGAGCACCAGCCGAGGCATCATCGTTTACAGACAGAGTGCCAACGAGTTTCTTGCCTACGACCGCCTTCCTCCCAACGAGCCCGATGCCTGCACCGACAGCTACGGCAACACGACCCGTCTGGTGGTGGACTTCCCCTTTGTGGTAGACCGATGCAACAACGCCTATTATAATATTTTGAATGGGCAAATCATCGTTGCCACTCCCGACAAGATTCCGAATTTCCCCACCGATGGCACGGTGGTGTATCCCTTGATACAATACCATACCACCTATGATGGAGTCAAACTGACAATATCGAATTAATCCTCCAAGATGCTGCTCTGCCGCTCGATGGACGCCTGATGTATGGCTTCAAAAACCTCGTCGATCAATTGCGGCGACAAGCCTAAATCGGCACCCGTGGCCACATGCTCAGCCAAGATTTTCTTCCAACGGTCCATCTGAACCACCGTGACGTTGTTACGTTTCTTGTACTCACCAATCTGGGCGCTCACCTCCATACGGCGGGCCAGGAGTTGCAACAATTCATTATCGATGTCGTCGATCTCGCTACGAAGGTTGGCCAGGTCGCGTTCCACATGACTTGAGCTTTTCGAGCGGAACGTCAAGCCGGCCAGCAACGACTTCAACTCGTCAGGAGTAATCTGTTGCTTGGCGTCGGTCAAGGCCTCGGCGGGATTAATATGGCATTCTATCATTAATCCATCCGTTGCGAGGTCGAGGGCCTTTTGTGCCGTGGCTTGCAACAGCTCGCGGTTGCCACAGATATGGCTCACGTCGGTAACAATGGGCACGTTCAACTTTTGGGTCAACTCAATGGGGATTTCCCACATGGGAAAATTGCGATAGGGCGACTCCTTATAATAGGAGAAGCCGCGATGTATGGCCACCAGCCGGGTCACACCTACCTTTTGGAAGCGCTCGAAGGCGCCAATCCACAGCTGCAAGTCGGGCGAAACCGGGTTTTTGATGAACACGGGGATGTCGACACCACGCATTGCATCCGCGAGTTGCTGCACCGAGAACGGGTTGACCACCGTGCGGGCGCCCACCCACAGGGCGTCGATGTCGTATTTCAGCGCCAGTTCGACATGCTCAGGGGTAGCCACCTCGGTGATGATGGGCAAGCCTGTCGTCTGCTTCGCTTCACGGAGCCAAACAAGGCCTTCCTCTCCCCTGCCTTCGAAGGCAGCAGGGCGGGTGCGCGGCTTCCAGATGCCGCCACGCAGCATCTTCACCTCGGGGATTTTGGCCAAGGCTTGCGCCGTGGCTAGGATTTGTGCTTCGCTTTCTACGCTACACGGCCCGGCGATGATCGTATGTGTAAAAGCATGGGATGAATCCACCTGCTTAATATCCTGCGCCCCTACGGGGCTTTGTGTACTATAAACCTGCAAAATCGTTGTATATCCTTCCTTTGTCGTTACATTGTTCAAAGTTTGAACGCATACAAATCCATTCTTTTCCAAAACCTTGATGGATGCCACATTTGATTCATATACCTTCGCTACAATTCTATCCAACGATAATTCACGAAACGCAATCCCACAAATCTGGGAAACCATCTCCGTAGCGATGCCCTTTGACCAATGCTCCTTGAGCAACATATATCCGACTTCGCCTTCATTAGGGTCTTCTAGACTACGTTCAACAGAAATGCTTCCAATAATTTTCCCATCCACAACAATAGCACGAAAAACTCCCATTTTACCTTCATTCAATTCAACCATTCCCAACCACCAATCGGCATCCGCATCAGTATAAGGATAAGGCAATCTGTCCGAGAGATATGTTCTATCCACAGCATTGCACAAAACTATCAATTCTGCCTTATCGAATAATGTCCATCGTTTTAATAACATATTCATTTTCATCCTTTTTTATCTGTGCAGTAAAGTCCTGTAGGGACGCAGGACGATAGGCAGGTTGTGGAATGCAATGAAACTCCTGCCGACAAACGAAAATCCGATTCCGATAAAACCCCGTAGGGGTGACGGAGATCAGTCCGTTCAATCCCCAAATGCATATCGTTCATCATATTCGATTCCATACGCTTTCAACGTTTCGCAATATTCGTCATGATACGTCTTTGTCTTATGATGCTCCGCTTGACCAATATTCAAACACACGATTTAAATCCTCATCGCGCATAACAATACCCGTGCTTTTCGTGTGGAAAACAATATGGGTGTACAATTGTGTGTAAGTGTTTGCCATAAGAACAATGTACGTTGTAGGTTTTGCAAATATACAGCAATTTTGACTGACCGTGACGTTTTTTTTTGTTACTTTGCAGTTTAATTAGTTACGCTTTTAAAGAGAATATCATCATACAATGAAAAGAGTAGAAATCAAGCAAGCCTTGCAGATGCAAGCCTCTGACAATGAGATTACTGTAATGGGCTGGGTGCGCAACAAGCGCGGCAGTAAGAACGTGGCCTTCATCGCCCTCAACGACGGCTCCACCATCAACAACCTACAATTGGTCATCGACCTGAACGTCATCCCCGAAGAAAAACTGGCCTTGATGCACGCTGGTGCATCGCTTTGGGCCAAGGGCGTCCTCGTCGCCTCGATGGGTAGTGGCCAAGCCGTAGAGCTCTCCGTGAAGGAGATCGGCCTGTTCGGTCCCGCCAACCCCGACGAATACCCGCTGCAGCCCAAGAAACACTCGCTGGAGTTCCTGCGCGACATCGCTCACCTGCGTTTCCGCACCAACACCTTCGGCGCCGTCATGCGTCTGCGCCATGCCATGGTGTTCGCCATCCACAAGTTCTTCACCGAGCGAGGCTTCTATAATATCCACACGCCATTAATCACTGCCTCCGACGCCGAAGGCGCTGGCGAGATGTTCCAAGTGACCACCCTCGACCTCAACAACCCGCCTCGCGACGAGCAGGGCAACGTCGACTACAAGCAGGACTTCTTCGGCAAGTCGACCAACCTCACCGTTTCGGGTCAACTCGAAGGCGAGTTGGCTGCCACGGCCCTGGGTAAGATCTACACCTTCGGTCCTACCTTCCGTGCCGAAAATTCCAACACCACGCGCCACCTGGCCGAGTTCTGGATGATTGAACCCGAGATGGCCTTCTACGACATCAACGACAACATGGACCTCGCCGAGGAGATGCTGAAATATTTGATCCAATACGCTTTGGACAACAACATGGACGACCTCCAGTTCCTCAGCAAGCGCCTGCAGGACGAAGAGAAGGGCAAGAAAGAGGAAGACAAGTCAATGGAACTCATCAGTAAGCTGCATTTCGTGCTCGAGCATGAGTTTGTGCGCTTGACCTACACAGAAGCCATTGACATCTTGCGCAACTCCAACTACAACAAGAAGGGCAAGTTCCAGTATCCCGTGGATGGCTGGGGCGTTGACCTGCAGTCGGAGCATGAGCGTTACCTCGTCGAGAAACACTTCAAGAAGCCTGTCATCCTGACCGACTACCCGAAAGAGATCAAGGCCTTCTACATGAAGCAGAACGAAGACGGCAAGACTGTCCGCGCCATGGACGTGCTCTTCCCCGGCATCGGTGAGATCATCGGTGGCTCAGAACGTGAGACCGATATCAACAAGATCCTTGACCGTATGCACGAGGTCGGTATCCCCGAGGCCTCCATGGACTGGTACCTCGACAGCCGCCGCTTTGGCTCAGTGCCCCACTCGGGCTACGGCCTGGGCTTCGAGCGTCTGCTGCTCTTCATCACTGGCATGACCAACATCCGCGATGTCATCCCCTTCCCGCGCACACCTAAGAATTGCTTGTATTAATCACCATGAACAACCAACGATTGTCTCAGACACAGCGGCAGGAGCTGAAACTCTCGCCGCAGCAGATCCAGCTGATGAAGCTGCTGCAGCTGCCATTAATCGAACTCGAACAACGCATCAAGGAGGAGATGGAGATCAACCCCGCCCTTGAAGATGTTCGTGACAACGACTATGACGATGAGCCAACCGTTGACGACCCCAACGAAGAAGAGTATAACGAAGACTACGGCGAAGAGAAGGATAGCGAAGAGAAAGATAACGGAGAAGAGAGAGACAACAACGGCGAAAACGACGACTATAACGACGACGAGGTCAACTTCAGCAAGGATGACGAGTTCGACATCAACGACTACCTGCCCGAAGAAGACCGCGACGACTATTCCTATAAGTATCAAGCCAACAACTACAGCGATGACGACGACCTCTATGAGTCGCCCATCGTCAACGAAGAGACTTTCCAGGACTATCTGAACCGACAATTGGCCTATCGCGACCTGACCGAGAAACAGCTCCAAATTGGAGAATACATCATCGGCAACCTCGACGACAACGGCTATCTGAGCCGCACCACACTCAACATCGTCGACGACCTGCTCTTCACCATGAACCTCTCGGCCACCGAAGAAGAGGTAAAAGAGGTGCTGGCTATCGTCCAGGAACTCGACCCACCCGGCATCGCAGCACGCAACCTGCAGGAGTGCCTCCTCATCCAGTTAAAACGACTTCAGGAAGAGAACCCCTACCTAAATCTCGACCTCTCCATCACCATCGTCAACGACTTCTTCGAAGAATTCACCAAGAAACACTACGACAAAATCGCCAAGAAGCTGGAAGTCAGCAACCGAGAGCTGAAAGCCGCCTTGGATGAGATACTGAAACTCAACCCGAAGCCCGCCGACGCCTCTAGCGCCAGCACCAAGAACATCCATTACATCACCCCCGACTTCTTCATCTTCGTCAGAGACGGCAAGGTGGAGCTTTCGCTCGACGGCCGCAATGCCCCTGAGCTGCGTGTCAGCAAGTCTTACATCAATATGCTTGAGGAGTTCTCAAACAGCAAAGACAGCCGTAGCAAACAGGAGGCCGTGCAATTCGTGAAGCAGAAAATTGATGCTGCCAAATGGTTCATCGACGCCATCAACCAACGGCAGACCACGCTCTACAAGACCATGAAAGCCATCGTTGAGATGCAGGAAGAATACTTCATCACCGGCGACGAGGCCAAGCTCAAGCCGATGATCCTCAAAGACGTGGCCGAGAAAGTGGGCTTGGACATCTCTACCATCTCACGCGTAGCCAACAGCAAATACGTCCAAACACCTTATGGCACCTTCATGCTGAAGTTTTTCTTCAGCGAAGGCATCAAAAACGAGGGCGGCGAGGAGGTGTCGACGCGCGAGATCAAGAAGATCTTGAAAGACTGCGTGGAGAACGAAGACAAGGCAAAGCCCATGACCGACGAGCAACTGATGCTCATTTTGAAGGAGAAAGGCTATCCCATCGCCCGCCGCACTGTGGCCAAATACAGGGAGCAGTTAGGCATTCCCGTAGGAAGGATGAGAAAAAAGATATAATAATTCAGCCATAACTTCGTTTTTATCAACGTGAAAACGAACCTCTATACAAACAAGAAACGCTGGAAATGGGCGCTAGCGATCATCGCTATGCTCATCATCGGTGCGTCGTTGTGGTACACCAACCATTTGGTGAAGTCTATCGCCGAGCAAGAGACACGCCAAGTGAAGATGTGGGCGGCGGCCATGGAGCAGCATGCCGTGATGATGAAATCGACGGAAGAGTTCTTCAACAAGGTGAGCGAGCAGGAGCAGTTGCGTGTCGACCTGTTGGCCAACGCCTACCGTCGTGTCATCGACATCTCAAGCAACGAAAACACGGCCATCTATCTTGACATCATCCGCAACAACATCAGCATCCCTTTGGTCATCACCGATACCAAGGACAACATCATCTTCTCGAGCAACCTCCCGCCCTCACAAGAAGGAAAAAAAGCTTTTGACGAGGAGATGAAACAGGCCTATTCCAAATTCCCGCCCATCAAAATCGACCCGGGATATGGCTCGGTGCAATGGTTATATTACAACGAGTCCATGATCTATACCGACCTGAAGGCCGTGTTGGAAGACATGATCGACCACTTCATGGAGGAGATCACGTTGAATTCGGTAGGCGCACCCGTCATCATCACCAACGAAGACCAGACACAGATCCTGAGTTTTGGTAACCTCGACTCACTCATGATGCAGGACACCAACTACGTCAATCAACAGCTGGCCATCATGCGCGACGAGAACGACCCGCTTCAGATTGAGTTCATGAACAAAGGCAAAGCCACCATCTTCTACCGCACCACCGACTTGGTGCAACAGATGCGCTACTATCCTGTCATCCAGATTATTGTCTTCGCCTTATTCCTGCTGATCGCCTACCTGCTGTTCAGCTATGCCCGTCGCTCGGAGCAAAACCAAGTGTGGGCCGGCATGGCCAAGGAGACCGCACACCAGTTGGGCACGCCCCTATCCTCTTTGATGGGTTGGATCGAACTGCTGAAGATGCAGGAAGAGCCCTTTGTGGGCACACACGAGATGGAGAAGGATATCGAACGCCTGCAGATTGTCACCGACAGATTCTCAAAAATCGGCTCCGTGCCGACTCCCGAACCCACCGACATCAACTACCTCATCCAAGACACCATGGACTATCTGCAGAAGCGGTTCTCCAAAAAGTTTGAGTTTGAGGTCAACCTCCCCGAAGGCGAGCTGATGATGCCCTTGATACCCTCATTGTTCCGCTGGGTCCTTGAGAACCTGACCAAAAACGCCGTCGACGCCATGGGTGACCACGGCAAGATCACCCTCGACCTCATTGACGACGGCGACCACATCCACCTCGACCTCAGCGACACGGGCAAAGGCATCCCGAAGTCGCAAATCAAGCAGGTGTTCAACCCTGGCTTCACCAGCAAGAAACGCGGATGGGGCCTCGGTTTATCACTGGCCAAACGCATTATCGAGGACTACCACAAGGGTAAGATTGGCGTGAAATCATCGGTGGTGGGACAAGGGACAACGTTCCGGATCACGTTGAAGAAATAAAAACAGAAATCCACCGACATAGATTGCCACGCTTCGCTCGCAATGACATGTCGGTGGATTTCTGTAGGGTCACCAGACCACAATTATTTCACGATGATTCTTTGCGTTTGGCTATTACCTTCACGGTCATAGACCTTCAGCAGGTAAACACCTTGACTCAGAGAACTCACGTTCATCTTTTCGCTCAGGCTCTCAACCAGTTTCTGACCAGTAAGACCATAGATTTCAGCCTTTTGGAAACCATCGGTCTCAATGAAAACCTCACCATGGGCAGGCACAGGATAGACCATGAAACTGGGAACGGCATTGTTCTCGTTGACGGAGGTCAGGTCGACATACTCTACATCCACAATGTAGCCGTAGTACACGATTTTGTTTCCATCGCCAAAAAACATCTCTATGTCGCCGTCGGCAATCATCCATTGGCTACCGAGTTTTTCCTTACTTTCGCCATGCTTGGCATTGCCGTTTTCGTCGTATTCATAGGTGAACAGTTTATTGTCCTCCCAAGCCGATCCATTCCATTCCTGGATGGTCTTGGAAGGGAACACATCGCCTTCATAATTGTAGGTCGTTAATTCATCGTTGACCCAAGAAGTGCCCTCCCACTCTTGTTCGAGGATTTCGGTGACTCTCTCATTAAAGTTGAGGGTTATGATTTGTTTCCCTTCGTTTTGCCAGGCTCCGCCTTCCATATACTGCATGACGAGTTCGATGGTGTTGTCCGTACGGGTGTAGGTGAAGAGTTCGTCCGACGACCAGTTGTTGCCATTCCATTCCCAGTAGAGCACGGTGGTCACATCGCCGTTGTAGTTATACACTTCCTTGGTATCGTTCACCCAGTTGCCGTTTGACCAATACTGATAAATCACTTCGCTTAATTCGTCGCCGTCGTAGGTATAGGATGCCTTATAATCGTTTATCATCCCGCCCGTCATGTCGGCCATCTCACCTACCATTTCAATCACGTTGCCGTAAAAGTCGTAATCGTACGAAACGCGATAATAGTCCATCCAGCCATCGCCTTCGTCTCTTTCATAAAACTCTTCCATGAGGTAATAGTCGTACTCGTCGTAGGTGTAGGCCACACGGAAGTGGTCGTTGTAGGCGTCAGTCCATTGGGCTGTTTGCGGCACAATGTTTGACTCGCTACGCACGCCATAATGCTTCAGCACATTGGCATTCGCATTTGATTTCAGTTCAGCCTTGCGCTGGGCAAAGCTCACATTTCCCAAAGCCATCACGAGGACAGCCAAAACAAATAATCCTTTTTTCATAGTTGTATGAGTTTATTCTTTTATGACATCAAAATAATAGTTTACACCATTAATCCGAACATAACCGTGTATGCGCATCCCTTGTGAACTATTGGTATAAACCGTAGCCAACAATTCGTTGCCTATCTGTATCAGGCAATCGTTGTTGCTCAAGCTGGGGTCGCCGGCACAGTTGTGGGTAAGGCCGTTGTTCGGGCTCTTGATTTCAAATTTCAGTTTTCCGCCATTGGGCGTCACCTTGATGGTGGCATCATGACAGATATGGCAGTAAGTGCCCTCTATCAAGCCATCGAACGCATCGGTGACATTAGACGAGACATAGGACCCGACGAGTTCCTGATTGGTATAGCCAAAATAATTCTCCCATTCGTTTTTTGGTTCCTTGCATGAGGCAAAGAAGACACCCAGTACACAAAGCAGGGCAAATAACTTAAAGCTTTTCATATTGTTTATCATTTAATAATCAGTTTTTCAGTAGCCAATACCGTGCCATCCTTGCCCAGGCGCATCACCGTACAGTAGCCTTTGGGCAGACCTGCCGTTGAGAGGCTAACGCCTTCAGCCTTCCTGAAGATGGCCCGCCTCAGTTCCCTGCCGTCCATCCCGATAATCCGGATCATGCCATCAGAAGGCTCATCCCATGAGAGACGGATCATGTCAGCCGAAGGGTTAGGATACATCTGAAGCATCATGCCGGCCTCGTGCTGTTCCTCGGTGCCGAGCGCTTCCTTGTCCCATGCGGCTATGGTATATTCGCCCGAGGGCAGATTGTCGACGATAAAGCGACCGTGTTTCCAGGTGCTGCCCGCATAAACCGTGTAGGCAATCTCGTGCCAAGCCTCCGAGGCGTCGCGACGATACAACAGGGTGGCCGAGTCGTTGGCAGTCTGAATGATGTCTCCGTCAGTAGAAGTGGTATAGTCGAACATGCCTGTCACCTGGGCCTCACCGAAGTCGTAGCGGTTGATGGTCCAGAAATGCTGGCTCGAGAGGGTCAGATAGGGAACCAAGGGGTCGTCGTAAGGACCGACAAAATGGTTTTCGACGGCGACAAATACCGAATCCGTGAAAGAAGTAGCCTCTACCTTGAAGTTGGCAAAGTTTTGCTGCGATGACGACCTCAGCATGAAGTTTTTCTGGGTCTTTCCATCCAACCAGTTGTTATTGAAATCACCAACAACACCGATAGGCTCAAAACCGACCGAACATGTTGCCTCGTAATGCAGGCCATCCCAAACGACTCTTGCGGTTTCAAGTTGGAAATCAGGGCCGATGAAAGTCAACTCGTATGCATTGTGTTGCCCGATGTGGGTATCTCCAATATGCTGGTAACGGTGTTCCAACGTCACATCATACCATTCGCCGACCTGCTCCACCGATTTGATGACAGCGTAAAGATGGGGCATGCCACTTGAATAGACATAGGTGTCGAAGAATCCATGCATGTCGATGCCAGAATACTGTGTCAAGGCTTCGCATAGCTGTTCGGATGTAGCTGTCTGATAGGCATGTTCCTGGAAATACTGGCGCATGGCGGCGAGGAAGTTCTCACGCCCCATGTAGTTCATCATCGTATTGACAATGACAGCACCGCGCTCATAGATGGCATTGGTGTTATAGGTCATGTCAAGCGGCATGTTGTTGAGCGGCATCCAGTTGGCGGGGGTGTTGCACCAAGCATTGATGCTATTGACCTTGCCAGAGATGGTGTTTTGGAAATGCTCTTCGCCATAGACAGCCGACTCGTAGAAGGCGCCCCAAAACTGCGCGAAGCCCTCGTTGAGCCACATGTCGCCAGCATCAGCACAGGTCACCAGATTACCCGACCACATGTGAGAGAGTTCGTGGGCGATATATTCCTCACCTGCCAAAGTGCCGTCGACGACAGAAGGCACGATGGCGATGTTGTCGGTATGCTCCATGCAGCCTTTGCCCGTAACGACATAGCCGATGCGATTGAAAGGATAGGCGCCCATGCTCTCCTCGAAGAAGGCCGCAATCTCCTTGACGTGTACCATAGAAGCGGGTACATTGTTGATCTGACTAGGCTTGGCATACACCGTAATCGGGATGTCGCGCTCGATGCCGTGATAGACATCTTCCCAGACTTCATAATCGCCCACGGCAAACGAGATGTGATAGGTGGAGATCTCCTGAGGTGTGTTCCAATGCCAGGTGGAGGTGCCATTGCCATTGTCGGTGGTCTCCACGAAGTTACCACCGCAGATGGCCTTCTTGTCGTTGGTCGTGGTGACAAAGACATCGTAGGTAGCCTTGTCGGTGAAGTTATCGACGCAGGGGAACCAAGTCTTTCCTAAGTTGTGCGGTTGGCTGTCGAAGCCCACACCGAGGTTATAGACATAGTCACCCCACCATTCCACGCCGCCCCAGGTCTCATTAAAGGTGTTGCCGCCATAGACGATGTCTAAGGTTGCAGTATTACCGCTTGCCAAAGGTGAGGCCAAATTGATGGTCAAGAAGTCACCGTCTTGCGAGAAGCCGGATACCGTAGCACCTGTGGCCGTCACGGAAGCAACTTCCAAATACTTCAATTCGAGGACGATTTGTTGCACATTGGCTGTAGTCGTAAAGTCAATAAAGGTCTCACCCTGCAGGGTGTGGTTGGTGAAATTCAGTTCGTTGACATGGATGGCATAATGCGTCACGTCGATGTTTTCGCCAGCAGTTTGCGCCTGCATCAACGTAAACGACAGCAACAATGCCAAGGATAGAAGGAGTCGTTTCATATTTCTGTGCTTATTGATTCAAGATAGGGTTAGTGAAAATCGGGTCGGTTTGGATCACGTTGCTCTCATGCAAGGCGCGGTCGAGGATACGGATTTCGAATTTTACCGTGTCGTTGGGCGAGAAAGGATTCTGCACCGTGAGCTTGTAGTCCATCGAGCCACTGATAGCCTTGGGCTCCTCCGAGTCACGGAGCCTTTTGAAGCGGGCGTTGAAGGTCACCGTGTCGTACAACACCAAGGTGTCGTCAGGACTGGTCGGCACATGCGGACTCAGCAATGGCGTCTTCACAAACACGCCGTTCTCCGATTTCAGGTAGTCGACCACCATATTGTAATAATAGGTATCATGGAAGCCAAACGGCGGCAGGGTATCGCTGTCGTCGAGACCAAGGTCGCCGTCGCCATCGGTATAGGAAAACGAGATAATGCCTTCGCCACTGAAAGTGCTGTCGGGGTTCATCAAATAGGTGAAGCCCTCGTATGTGATCTTCGGCTCTATGGGATATTCCACCGGTTTTTGGCAGGCGCATACCACCAACAGGAGGGAACATAGCGTTATCAAGGTCCATTTTTTCATCACTTTCGTTTTAGGCGGTAAAAATACGAAATTTTTGGCTATGGGGAACGTCCCCCAATAAGATAATCGTCAACTATATTGATATTGCTGATTTACAGCGTATTAACTATTTTTACCCGAAAAAATATCGTGGAAAAGTGTGGAAAAGTGTTGACACATTCACATTTTTTGTATCTTTGCAGCGTGATTTGGCACGAAATATGCCTTCACATAAACGAGCAGAACCATAATTTGATGCCGAGTTTATATATCATATCAGGTTGCAATGGAGCAGGTAAGACGACCGCTTCCTTGACTGTTTTGCCAGAGACGCTGCAGTGCAAGGAGTTCGTCAACTGCGACGAGATCGCCAAGGGTCTGTCGCCGCTCAACCCCGACGGCGCCAAGGTCGCCGCTGGCCGCCTGATGCTCTCGCGCATCAAGAAACTCATCGCTGACAAAGAAGACTTTGCCATTGAGACCACCTTGGCCGCCAAATCCTACCACGCCCTCATCAACAAGGCACGTCAGGAAGGCTACAAAGCCAGCCTCATCTACTTCTGGCTACAGAGCCCCGACCTGGCCATCCAGCGCGTGGCAGAACGCGTGAAGCACGGCGGTCATCATGTGGACGACAGTATCATCCGCAGACGCTACAGAGCAGGCATCAAGAACTTGTTTCATCTTTACTGCCCCGTCGTTGACTACTTCCTGTTCATCGACAACAGCATCATGCCCTCTGAAGTGATTGCCGAAGGTAACATCAAATCCATTAAGTTTTATAACGAAGAAAAATTCAAAAAGATCAGACAATATGACAACAGTAACAGTGAATGCCAAGAAGAATGAAGTTTCGTCCTTCACCAAGAAATTGATGAGCGGCCTCGACCTCTCGATGCAACGTTTGCTCGCCATGCGTTGCCGCCACAACGGCACCTTCTGCTTCTGCGATGCTGATGGCAACATCTACACCGTGAAAGCCAAGGAAGTCAGAGCCATGATGGAACAGGAATAATCTCCTGCATCACATAGAACCTCAACCACGACTTGCAGCATCGTGCTGCGAATCGTGGTTTTTTCGTATCTTTGGCGCATTAAAAATACATTTCCATGAAGAAAAAAGCCGTCCTTCTATTATTAATAAGTGCCCTCTGCACATCAGCTTTAGCCCAATCCGACCAACTCCCCGAAACCGACCCCGTCATCACCCACCGCATCAGCCAATGGCAGGACCTCAAGTTCGGCTTCATGATGCACTGGGGTATCTACGCCCAATGGGAAGTGGTGGAGTCGTGGTCCATCTGCAACGAGCCTTGGATCAACCGCAATGGCGCTGACTATTACAAATACAAGACTGATTATCAAAACCTTAACAAAACCTTTAATCCAAAGCGTTTTGATCCTTCAAAATGGGCAGAGGCCGCCAAAAACGCGGGCATGAAATATGTCGTCTTCACCACGAAGCATCACGACGGTTTCTGCATGTTCGACACCAAGGAAACCTCCTACTCCACTGTCGACCCGAGCTGTCCGTTCTCGAAGAATCCCAAGTCTGATATCACCGGTGAGGTGGTGAAAGCCTTCCGCGAAAAAGGTTTTTGGACTGGCCTTTATTTCTCCAAACCCGACTGGCACTGCGACGACTATTGGGCACACGAGTGGGCTACCCCCGACCGCAACGTCAACTACGACCCGACGGTCATGCCCGAGCGCTTTGAGAAATACAAGCAATTCACCCACAGACAGATACGCGAACTCACCCATAACTACGGCGACATCGACATCCTTTGGCTCGACGGCGGCTGGGTGCGACCGGAATGGAGTGTGAACGATGAAACGCGTCCGTGGCTCGGCTGCCAAGGCTACATCCAAGACATCGATATGCCCACGGTAGCCTCTATCGCCCGCGAGAACAACCCCGACCTCATCATCGTCGACCGCTCGGTGGGCGGCAAATACGAGAACTACCAGACCCCAGAGCAACAAGTGCCCGACTCGCTCCTGCCCTATCCTTGGGAAACCTGCATGTCGATGGGCAACTCGTGGTCGTATGTCTCCACCGATACCTATAAAAGCACCAACAAGCTCATCCACTTGCTTTGCGACATCGTGGCCAAAGGCGGCAACTTTCTCCTCAACGTGGGTCCCGATGCCGATGGCAACCTGCCCGACACGGCCCTGCTCCGCATGAAGGAAATCGGCGAGTGGATGCAAGTGAACGGTGAGGCCATCTATGGCACAAGGCCCATCTATCCTTTCACCTACGGCAAATTCCGTTTCACGCAAAAGGGCGACAAGGTCTATGGCATCTTCCTTCTGGACGAGCAGGAAAGCCCCGTGCCCGACTCTTATTGGTTCGACGGCATGGGGATGAACCTGAAAACGGGCAGAATCAAGGTCTTGGGCTGCAACAAAAAAGCCTCCCTTTGCAGAGAGGCTGATGGTCGTTACCGCATCGACTTCCCGAACCATTTCGAGATGCCGCACGCGGTGGTGTTTGAAATGCGGCAGAAATAATTATCCCACCACGATATTGACGATCTTCTTCGGCACGTAGATGACCTTGCGCACCTGCTTGCCCTCAATCCATTTGGCGGCTTCGGGTGCGGCGAGCACGGCGGCTTGTATCTCTTCGGCATTCATCGTGACAGGCAGTTCCATATTGAAGCGCATCTTGCCATTGAAACTGATGGGATAGTTGAAGCTGTTCTCCACCGTCTTACTCTCGTCGTAAACGGGGAACGCAGCGTTCACCACTGAGGTCTCATGACCCAGCAGGTGCCACAACTCCTCGGCGATATGCGGTGCATAAGGCGAAATCATCACCGTCAAAGGCTCAAGGACTTCACGCTTGTTACACTTCAGGTCAGCCAACTCGTTGACGCAGATCATGAAGGCTGAGACGACCGTATTGAACGAGATGCTCTCGATGCCGTCCTCTTCCTTCTTGATGAGTTTATGTAGGCTCTTCAACTCGGGTGCGGTGGCAGGCTCATTGCTGACGCAGAACTCGTTGTTCTCGTTGTGGAACAGCCTCCAGAACTTACGAACGAAACGGAAGGTGCCCTCGATGCCCTGCGTATCCCAAGGCTTGGATTGCTCCAAGGGGCCGAGGAACATCTCATAGAGACGAAGCGTGTCGGCACCGTATTTCTCCACAAGATCGTCGGGATTTTGCACGTTGTATTTCGACTTCGACATCTTCTCCACCTCGTTGCCGCAGACATAGATGTTGTTGCCGTCCTTGTCCTTCTCGAAGATGAACTTGGCATCCTTCAGGTCGTCGCGCCATTGGCAGAACTCGGTCACATCAAGGATGTCGTTGTGTACCATGTTAATGTCCACATGAATCGGATCGCTGAACAGTTCGCGGTCCTTCATGTTCTTGGAGATGAACAACGGTACCGACGGAAGCGGGGCGCCATCCTCGAATACGGGAACTTCCTTGCCTGCAACAAGGTCTTTGATCTTCTGTTCGACCTTGTCGGTGCCATACATATAATCTCTCACGACATCAATGATAGGCACCAAAAGCAGTTTGTATCCCTTTTCTTTAGCATAATCCTTCCAAGGCTCAGCCACCTTCTCGAGGTTACCCATGCGGTTAATCTCGATGAGGATGCCCTTCTCGGGGCAGAAGAAGTCGAAACGACGGCGGCCGTCCTTGAAGTCCTTCTCGAACTTCACGCCCATCTTGTTGTCCTTGATGAGCTGCCAAACGCCGTATTCGCAAAGCTTCTCCATGTTGGCACGATAAGCGAAGCTCGAACGGCCTTGTATCATACCCTGATTAATCATCCTTTGGAAAGGCTCGTCTTTACACGACAGGCCAAGGTCGTGAAGGAACTTGCACCAGAAGCGGCTGTAGATCAAGTGACCGGTGGCATGTTCGGCGCCGCCGATATAAAGGTCGACGTTCTGCCAATAGTCATTGGCTTCGCGGCTGAAGTATTCCTTGTCGTTGTGCGGGTCCTCATAGCGGAAATAGTAACCGCTGGAACCAGCAAAGCCTGGCATGGTGTTGGTCTCGATGGGATAGCCTTCCTCGGTGACCCAGTTCGTGGCACGGGCCAAAGGCGGCTCACCCGTCTCGGTAGGCTTATACTCGCTGATGGCAGGCAACTCAAGCGGCAGCTTCGACTCGTCCATGGCGTAAGGCATGCCGTCCTTGTAGTAGATCGGGAAAGGCTCGCCCCAATAACGCTGGCGGCTGAAGATGGCATCGCGCAGGCGGTAGTTGGTCTTGCCCGTACCAACGCCGAGTTTCTCCAGTTCCTCAATCATGCGCTCGATGGCTTTCTTTACCGTCAGGCCGTTGAGGAAGCCCGAGTTGACCAGCTCGCCGTCCTTGGCGTCGAAGCTCTCTTCCCAAGTGGCAGGATCGGTGGCCTCGGTGCCAGGTTTCTTCACCACTTGGATGATGGGCAGGTTGAAATGACGGGCAAAGGCGAAGTCGCGGCTATCGTGGGCAGGCACGGCCATGATGGCACCCGTACCATAGCCCATCAACACATAGTCAGCAATCCAAATGGGCAGCTTGGCACCCGTGATGGGGTTGATGCCGTAGGAACCCGTGAAGGCG
>LPNG01000024.1 GCA_001543395.1 Candidatus Alcium sp. F082
TCTGCCTTACACTTGGATGATCCGCGCCTACGTCGCCGCTGGTGCCAAGGGCGAGCCTAAGGCTATCAGCTACAACGGCAACTCCAGCCACAGCGGTACCTTCGCCATCTCTGGCAATGGTCCTCGCATCAGAAGAGGTGAGGCTGTCAGCTATGTGATGATCAGCGAGAGCGCTCTCATGTTCAACATCACTGAAATCGCCAACTTCGATGGCCGCGTCTACTTCCTGCACAAGCTCTACAACGACAGCCGCTTCAACGTCATCAACGCTGAAGAAAACGGTTCCTTCATCGTGAGCGCCAATGGTACTGCCAACCTCGAGGCCAGCTTCGCTGACTTTGCCGAGCAGACCACCAACGACTTCGCTCGCATGAACAAGTATCAAGCTGCCGACTATGCCAACGAGTATAAGGGCACGCTGCCGATGAGCTTCGTCAACTCACTGATGATGGATATGTACATCCAGTCACGTGAGAACAACCTGTGCTCTGGCGCTCTGCCGTTCTGCACCGACAACGGTATGTACGAGTTCCCGGCTGGCGTCGACGCTGGTAGCGGTGAGACTGGTCCTGACTATGACTGCCTGTACACCACGCCTAACCCGGCTTGGTACTACATGCGCATAGGCGATCCTGGTGCGATCGACATCTACATGTACAGCACGCCTGCTGTCGACATCGACTTCTGCTGCTGGGGTCCGTTTGACGATCCTGAGACGCCTTGCCCGAACGGCCTGACGTCAGACAAGGTCGTCAGCTGCAGCTACTCCGCACAGCCCACTGAGCACTGCATGATTCCTGCCACTGCTCAGACTGGCGAGTACTACATCCTCGTCATCACCAACTACTCGAACCAGACTTGCAACATCAACTTCAGCGCTGTTGGCGGCGCTGGCAGCACCGACTGCGGTATCCTGCCTCCTGTCGACATCATCGGCTTCTTGATCACTGAAGATGGCGAGTATGTGGCCTTCGCTGGTCCTACCGACCGCGAATACACCGTTGAAGGTGAGTTTGGCGAGCACGAGTACTGCGTCCGCCCGATCTATCCTGGCGAAATGACCCTGCCCGACCACAACTACGGTTGGTCGATGGGTTGCCCGGTCTGCGACGGCGGTCAAGGCGGCTGCGCTCCTGGCGAACCTATCCACGCTGAAGCTATGAACGCTACCGACCAGATCAAGGTCTGGTGGGGCGAAGAGAATCCTGGCCCAGGTCCTGGCGGCTGCGAAGGCGACGAATTCACCGTCAACTTCGATGCTGGCATGCCTGCTGGCTGGACGACCATCGACGGTGGCAACCCGAGCGGCTACGGCTGGCAGCTTGCTAGCACGAAGCTTGGCACTGGTTACGGCCACAACGGTTCTACCGACTGCGTCCTCAGCCAGAGCTACGACAACAACTACGGTGTTGTCTATCCCGACAACTACCTCGTGTCGCCTGCTGTGACGCTCTGCGAAGGCTCGACCTTCAGCTTCTGGGCTTGCGCTCAGGATGCCAACTATGCTGCCGAACACTTCGGTGTTGCCGTTTCTGACGACGGTGTCAACTTCGGTATGGTCCAAGAGTGGACGATGACCTCTAAGGGCACTGCCTACAATGGTCCTCGCGGCATGCGCGACCAGGGCAACTGGTATCAGTACACGGTCAACCTGGGTGAATACGCCGGTGAAGGCCGTTACATCGCCATCCGTCACTTCAACTGCAGCGACATGTTCTATCTGGACGTCGACGACATCGAACTGAGCAACGGTGCTAAGAGCCGCGCTGGTATCGAGAAGTACAATGTGTACCGCTCCGACGCCGCCAATGGTGAATACACCATGATCGGTGAAGTCGCCGCTGTTGCTGGCCAGACCTACTACGAGTACATCGACACGCCTGCTACTGCCGGTACGTACTACTATCAGGTCCGCGCCGACTACGGTGACTGCGAGTCTGAACCCGCCCCGGCCTTCGACGACCCGACTCACAACTACGTGAGCGCCAGCGTCGACGCCGTCAACGAGAACAGCGACAATGTTGTCCTCTATCCTAACCCGACGAAGGACAACGTGACGATCGAGGCTGCCGGCATGAGCCGCATCACTGTGGTGAGCATGCTCGGCCAGGTGGTCTACGATACCGAAGTCAGCGAAGACACCTATGTCATGAACATGTCACAGTTCACTGCCGGCATGTACATGGTCCGCGTCTACACTGAAAACGGTATGACCGTCAAGCGCGTCACTGTCATGCGTTAATTGACTTAGGTCAAAAAAAAGGAAGGGCAACCCTTGTGGGTTGCCTTTCTTTTTTTATATATTTGCAGAATCAAAACCTAACTATTATGCAAGTCTATCAAATCTGGCTTATCGTCGCGATCTTGTTGATCATCTTCGAAATCTGTTCCGCCACCTTCGGCGCCATCTGCTTCGCCATCGGCGCAGGCTTCTCAGCCCTTGCCGCCGGCCTTGGCGCCAGCCTTACCTGGCAGATCGTCATCTTTGCCGTCATCTCGTTGCTGACCTTCGTTTTCTTGCGTCCTTTCATGATGAAATTCCTGGATAGGAAGTCGAAGGACGTGAAGACCAATGCCGATGCCCTCGTGGGACGTAAGGCCATCGTGTCGGAACGTATCGATGCCACACAGCATACAGGCCGTGTCGCTGTCGATGGCGACGATTGGAAAGCCGTTTCTGCCGATGGCTCTGTCATCGAGAAAGGCACCGAGGTCGAGATCGTGAAACTGGATAGCATCATATTAACAGTAAAACAATAACACTATGACTCCTTTGAACATCGTACTAATCGTATTAGTGGCCCTCGTGGTAATCTATATACTGCGTGGCATCAAGATCGTTTCCCAGTCGGAAACCATGATTGTCGAGCGTCTCGGCAAATACAACCGCACGCTGAATGCCGGTATCAACGTCATCCTGCCCATCATCGAGCAGGCCAAGGAAACCATTGTCCGCCGTCAAAATGGCGCGCTTGCCCGCACGTCGCGCATCGATATGCGTGAGCAGGTGTATGATTTCGACAAACAGAGCGTGATCACCAAGGATAACGTGATGACCGAAATCAATGCCTTGCTCTATTTCCAGATTGTGGACCCGATGAAGGCCGTCTACGAGATCCAGAACCTGCCTGTGGCCATCGAGAAGCTGACACAGACCACGCTGCGTAACGTGGTGGGTGAGATGGAACTCGACGAGACCTTGACCTCGCGCGACACCATCAACTCGAAGCTGCGAAATGTGCTCGACGACGCCACCAACAAATGGGGCGTGAAGGTGAACCGCGTGGAGCTGCAGGACATCACCCCGCCTGAGAGCATACGCCGTACCATGGAACTGCAGATGCAGGCTGAGCGTAACCGTCGTGCCGAGATTCTGAAGGCAGAAGGTGAGAAGCAGGCCCAGATCCTGAATTCGGAAGGTGAGAAGCAGGCCGAGATCAACGCCGCTGAGGCCGACAAGCAGGCCAACATCCTGAAGGCCGAAGGTGAAGCCCGTGCCAAGGTGCTGCAAGCCGAAGCCGAAGCTGCCGCCATCCGCAACATTGCCGAAGCCGTCTCCGACCGTGGCGCCGACCCCGTCAACTACCTGCTGGCTGTGAAGTATATCGAGACCCTGAAAGAGGTCGCGAGCGGACAAGAGAACAAAACCGTTTATCTGCCTTACGAAGCCACCAATGTGCTGGGCTCGCTGGGCGGCATAAAGGATTTGTTCGCGAAATAATAGCCGCATGGTCGCCTATAAGAAGAACTTGCACATCGGTCACATGATCCAGGCCGAGATGGAACGGCAGGGGAGGAGTGCCTCTTGGCTGGCGCGTGCCATCTTTTGCGAACGGTCGAACGTCTACAAACTGTTCAACCGCGAGAGCATTCCCGTCGACCAGTTGATCCGTATCTCTGAGATCTTGGACCACGACTTTCTGCAAGACTGCTACGAGGACTGAGGATGAGAAAAGCCGTTTTCTTCTTGCTGTTGCTATTGTTGGCATCGGCATGCAAAAAAAGCATTGAGTATGAGACACTTGCCAGCCGTTGGCCTGTGTTCGCCGAGGTGTATGCCCTCAAGGACAGCACTCCCGACAGCGCTTTAACGCTCATGCAACGCGTTGCCGACACTATGGACGTTGACGCACTCAGGAAGCAATCGGCATTCCTCTTGTCCGAGTATCAGGTTCTTCGTACCGAGGTCTTATATAAAAACTATGCGTTGAGGAGAGGGGACACCATCGCTTTTGAAGCATTCCGTTTCTACGACTCCGTGATGCCTAAGACCTCTGTTTACGGGATTCCAAATGACTTGCGATTCCAGAAGGCGCGCTCCTATTATTATAAGGCCGTCGTCGAGGAAATCCTGACCAAGCAGCATGTACAAGCCTTTTCCGACTATCTGAATGCCTTATGGGTGATGGACGGCTTGATGGGTAACCGCAGAGCCATCCCTATTGCTTCTAAGGCTAATAGCGATTATATGCATTTTTCTGGGCTGATTTACGACCGTCTGGCTTGGTTCCTATATACCTATGATGCTTGGGACACCTCATTGGAGTGCTTGGAGAAATCCAGCGAATGTTATGAGATGGAAGGCTTTGACTTGGGTGTAGCCTCTAATTTTGAGCTGATGGGTGATGTCATGCTGGCGCAAGGCGATCGTGAGGGATCTATGGGGTATTACAAGAGTTCGGACAGCATCCATGAATTGCTGCATACGGATGATATCTATCAGCATTTCAGTAGTTTGATCCATCAAGCCATAGAATTATATAATTCAGGAGAGAAGGAGCTGACTTTGGATTTGCTTCAACATGCCTTGATGATGTCGGATAAGGCTTCGTTGAAACGGCAGGTGCATTTTTCGCTCGGTTATTTCTATTATGAGGACCAGCAATTTGACTCAGCCTTGTACCATTATGAGCAATGCTATCCCTTGCTACCGCGTCAAAACGTCAAGTCGTATTGCAGGATCATCAAGGCAGCCAATGTTTTGGGTGATTCGCTCAAGGCCGCGCACTATGGTGAGCTTTTGTCTGATTTCTATATGGGCCAAGTTGCCAGAAGCGGTGACAAGAATAGGATGATTGTTTTGTACGATGCGTTCAAGTCGAACGAAAAGGATGTGAGGCAGAAAGACATTTGGCTGTTTGTCATTTGGACCGTAGCCATGGTGCTCTTAATCCTTGGCGTTGTCATCTTGATATTAGAACGTCGTCGGCGTCATCATAAGCGTGAGATCCAAGAGCGCGAACGCGTTGAGGCGCAGCTGTTGAACGAAATCGAGACCACCAAGAACGATACCCAACAGAAGGAGGAGAAAATTAAGGCACTGCAATCGAAACTCGACAGGGCCATCTCGAATCCCGATTTCCAAAACCTGCCTTTCGATAAGAAATTGCAGTCTTTGTCTGAGTTGCCCATCAGCAAGCGTGTGCTGAAGGTTAAGGATGTCAACGTGAAGGCTTTTGCTTCTTATCCTGAGTTGGTGCTTTCCGACAACCACCTGACCATGCTCGTGAATGCGGTTGACGCGGTCTTCCCCAAGTTCTCGGTTCGTATCATTGAGCGTTATCCCCGCCTCAAGCGTTCCGATGTGATCTATTGCTGTATGTATATCTTGGGCGTTTCAGAGGCTGAAGCCGCAGCCCTTACGGGTAAAACATATCAGGCCGTGTGGACCCGATCGGTCAAATTGCACGAAATCTTCGACAACAAGTCGAATCTGCAATTTGTGCTTCATGATATGCTAAAAAACTGGTAATCAGTATTTTGTTAAATTGTCCTTTGAGTCAATCAAAACTTTTTCAAAATTTTGATTGCTTTTGATAAAAAGCATAATAGTTGATTATCAAATAAATAGTTAATATTTATTTTGAAAAATTTTGATTTTCTTTTTTACTGCTTTTTTTAGGTGCTTTTGCCATGCTTCTATTTTTGCGTCATGTTTTAAAACGAATCGACCATGAAGTTTCAGATGAAAGATTTTCACATCGGCAAGATGATCCAAGAAGAACTGGGCCGTCAGGGCCGCACAGTGGTTTGGCTGGCTAAAGAGATCTATTGCGAGAAATCGAATGTCTACAAATTGTTCAAGCGCAAAAGCATCGATTTTGAACAGTTGTTGAAGATTTCCGAAGTGTTGAATCATAATTTCCTGAGCGATTGTTACGAGGAGCGCTAAATCGTTCCTTGGATTTGGTTAATAAATTTTTCTGACCGTGGGCCATGCTCACGGTCTTTTTTCTACTCAAAAATCACCTATTTAATTTTATTGGAAAATTTGTCCAAAAATAGTGTCCTACAAGTCCAAAATATCACTAGGGGTCAACGCCCTGGTTGGTGGTCATTATGTTGTCTATAGATTCACATAATAATATGCATATAATTACATACAAAAGCTTGGACTATGTCCACTCCGTTTTTGAATTACAGCATGCCTCGGTCGCAAGCCGTGGTGTTTCTAATAGATCAATTCACAATTCACTTATTATTCACCAAAATCATTCATTATGAAAAAGAAAGTATTTTCTTTGATGATGACGCTTTTGCTTGCCTTTATGGGCGTGGCAAAGGCGGAGACCATAGAGATTGGTGACGGTACGGGAACTACGTTTTATGCACCGTTTAACTCTCTCTATGAGTACTCTTTCGTTGAGCAGATTTACACTGCCAGCGAAATTGGAGCTGCTGGTTCGATTACTGCTATCAGCTTCAACATGTCGTCGGGTACGCAGACTAATGCGATCGACGTCTTTATGAAGAACGTGTCGAGAACCCAGTTCTCGTCCGCTTCTGACTATGAGCCTGTCACGGCTTCGGACATGGTGTTTAGCGGCAACGTGTCGTTCAACGCTGGTTGGACCACGATAACGCTGGATACCCCGTTCGAGTATGACGGCACAAGTAACCTGATGATTGGTATGCATGAGTATACTCCAGGTTACAACACGCTGTATTTCTACTACACCGATGTGGAGAATTCCATTCTCTCCTACTACGACGATTCGTACAATCCGGATCCGTACAACCTGGGTTCGTACAGCGGCACCAAGTTTGCTACTTACAGACGTCCCAACATCCAGATTGAGATGACGGCTGGTGGCGGTGGTGGTGGCGGTAGCATGGAAGACATGCTGCACGTCAAGTACATGGAAGGTGAAGAGGAAATCATCGACAGCCTGAACCTCGGCGTCCGCCCGATCGGTGCTTGGATGGAGCCCTTCAACTTCACGATGTACAGCGAAGGCCCGACCTACACAGTGACCGTTCTGGACTTCACGCCCAGCGATGGCATGTTCACTGTTGAGGGCGAAGAACTGCCCTTCACGGTGAATGCCGACGGCGTTGAGCTGACCATGGCTACCAACACCGAAGAAGGTTTGGAAGCTGGCATCATCGAGCGCCAGTTTGTGGCCATCACCGAAGGTGACCGCGCCGCTCACATCTGGCCTCTCGTGGTCGAGTTCTACGCTCCTGAGGTCCCGGATGTGGTCGAGAAGGCCTATGACCTTGGCACGATTGACACTGATTACACCTACGAAGGCATTCCTTCGGAGATCACGCCTACCGTGCTTCACAACGACTACACCTTGCCTTTCCCCGAAATCGAGGAAGGTGTGGATGCCGTCTACAAGTTCACGGTTGAGAATGACATGGTCCTTAACGCCTATGTGGATCCCCAGGCCGAAAACGGCAAGGTGGCTCTCTACACCGAGGACTTCTACGGTGAAGGCGGCCCCATGGCTACCAACAACTACACTGGCCTGACAATGGGTGGTGGCGGCGCAGCCGGCGCTCCGTTCGAGGCTCAGATCGGTGAAGGCACCAGCACCTCTGGCTACTTCCCCTTCTATTCGCTCTATAACTACAGCATCGCTGCCGAGCTCTTCCTCGCCGCTGAGTTGTCCGAGGCTGGCGTGACGACTGCTCCGTTCACGAGCTTGAGCTGGAATGCTACCAACAGCATCAGCCAAGACCAGAACAACATCACCATCTGGATGGCCAATGTGTCCGACACCCAGATTCCTGCCACCTCGCCTCTGGCTTCTGGCATGACGAAGGTGTACACGGGCAACATGACCCAGCCCACGCCTACAGGTTGGGTTGAGTTTGTCTTCAACGAAGGCAGCTTCGCTTGGGACGGCCACAGCAATGTGATGATCCTCTGCCAGCGCAACAACGGCAGCTGGACCAGCTCCATCCAGTGGCAATACCACAACCCGGGCTTCCAAGCTCGTGGCTATGACTACACCGACAACGCTGCCTATGATGTGACCACCACGGCCTACAGCTGGTACACCAGCAGCACGACCCGCTCCAACGTCATCATGAAGGGCGGCAACCGTAGCGATATAAGTACCTTGTCCTTCAACTTCGAAGGTGGCGTTGCTGGCTGGACCGACATCGACAACGATGGCGATGGTGAGACCTGGTACCACAGCTCTTTGAGCGGATCCTACTCCTGCTATGACTATACGGGATATGGTAACAACGGTTCCGATGGCTTTATGATTTCTCAGTCTTACACTGATTGCACCTATGATTCCTATGATGCCGACAATTACCTTGTTTCGCCTCAAAAGTATTCCCTCGGAAATGGTGCTTCCTTGAACTTCTACTTTGACTATGCCAATGACTTTTATCCCGATTACTTTGAGGTTTGCGTCGCCACTGCCAACAATCCTTCCGCCAGTGACTTCACTTCGGTCTGGAATGTTAATATGAGAGGTCGTGCTGCAAAGACGGAAGTTCGCCACACGAATAATCGTATAGAGAACTGGCGTGAAGTTACCGTTGATTTGAGCGCATACGCTGGTCAAGAAGTTTGGTTGGCTTTCCACCACCAAGATTATGACGAGTATGAGGTCTTTATTGACGATGTTACCATCAATACTGGTGAGGACACTCCTACGCCTCCCACACCTCCTACACCTGCTGAGGGTGAGGTCAGTGCTGGTCCCGTCATCGAGAACCTGCCTCTGACTGCTGGTGTCTATTACCTGGTCGCCTCTGCCACGCAGCCCGACTACACCGTCTACATCAACACTGCCGAGATGCCTTGCCCGGCCATCGATGCCGAAGGCTTTGCCTTCAACCCCGAGCCGGCCGACGATGCCGACGAGATCGAGCCCGCCAGCGTGACCTTGCGTTGGATGGTTCCTGAGTTTGCCACCGGTTGGAGACTGGTGTTCGGTAGCACCTACTACCCGGATCCCAACCACCCGCAGACGATTATGTATCCTGAGGATGGCAGCTTCAGCACCGATATGGCCAACAGCTACACCGTCCGCAACCTGTGGAACAACACCAACTACTTCTGGCACGTCGAGTTCAACAACGGCAGTTGCCCGGAGGGCGTGAGCAGCCCGATCTGGGGCTTCACCACCCACCTCAACATCCCGCAGAACCTGACTGCTGTCGACGAGACCGTGTTCGACGACGAACAGATCGTCCTCAACTGGACGGCTGTTGTCGACCGCACCTATCGTTTCTATAATGTGTATCGTGATGGTGAACTGATTGGTCACACCACTGTGAACAACATCAGCAACACTACCTACACCGACGGTCCTCTGGAGTACAACATGGAAGGTTACACCTACTATGTCACCGCCGTGTACGACGAGGGTGAATCCGCTCCTTCGAACACCGTGACCGTGAAGGTCTCCGGCCGCGGCAACGTGAACGGCCACGTCTATGAGCAGGACGGCACCACCGGCATCGCTGGCGCCACCGTGACCATGGTCGGCCAAGACGAGTTCGGCGTGAACCACACCTACAACTTCACGACCAACGCTCAGGGTTACTACAGCGGCGCTGTGTACGCTGGTCCCGGCTACGACGGCCAAGCCGCCAAGGACGGTTACCAGACCGCTTACGAGCCTGTCCAGGGTGAACCCATCGTGATTGTCTACGACCAGACCACCAGCCCGATCGACTACATCCTCGATGAGAACTTCGATCCTGTCTGCCAGGTCATCGCCGAGTACTATCCTGACAGCCTGGATCCGAACAGCCCGTACGTTAAGGTGTACTGGGGCTGTGGCCTGCCCGGCAGCGAGATCATCGAAGACTTCGAGACCGGCGACTTCAGCAAGTTCGATTGGCAGGTGGATCCCTCCTATCCTTGGACTGTGACCACCACCAACCCGTATGAAGGCACCTACTGCATGAAGAGTGGCGGCGCTGGCGTCAACAACGTCATCTCCAACATGAGCGTGACGGTTGAGATCCCTGCCGACGGTCTGATGAGCTTCTTCAGCAAGATCTCCTGCGAGAGCAGCTGGGACTACGGTTACTTCTACATCGATGGCGCCCAGATGGGCAGCTACACTGGTGCCGGTAACTGGGGTGAGAGAGAGTTCGCCATTACCGCTGGTACCCACACCTTCAAGTGGAGCTACACGAAGGACGGTAGCGTCAACAGCAACGACGACTGCTTCTATGTCGACTACATCACCTTCTACAAGCAACCTGCTCCGCCTGTCCCGGGCATGACCTACGATTTCGACAACAGCACCATGCAGGGCTGGACGAATATCGATGCCGATGGCGACGGTAAGGTTTGGGCTGTTGGTAGCACCTTGATGAGCGGTGTCGCCGGCCACAACGGCTCGGCCGACTTCGTGTTCTCACAGAGCTACGACAACAGCACGGGTATCCTCTATCCTGACAACTACCTCGTTTCGCCTCAGGTGGAACTGGGTGGCACCCTCACTTTCTACGCTTGCGCACAAGATGCCAACTACGCTGCCGAGCACTTCGGCGTGGCCGTTTCGACGACCAGCAACACCAGCCCGAGCGCATTCACCATGCTTCAGGAATGGACGCTGACCGCCAAGAGCGCTCCGATGCCCAAGAAGGCTCAGTTTGCTGCCACTTCCGACGTGAAGGGCATGGGTCATTCACGTGGCGGCAACAACCGCGACCAAGGCAACTGGTATCAGTACACTGTTGACCTGAGTGCCTACAGCGGCATGGGTTATGTGGCCATCCGTCACTTCAACTGCAGCGACATGTTCTACCTCAATGTCGACGACATCACCATCGGCGAGCCCGCAAAGAGCGTCGCTCAACCGCGTAGCCTCGACCACTACAGGGTGTATCGTACGAACTGCTACAACGACGGTCCTTACACCGAAGAGAACACCGTCCTGCTGGCCACCGTTTGGGTGCCCGACACCGTCTACATCGACGTTGAATGGGCCGACCTCGAACCTGGCGTCTACAAGTGGGGCGTCGGTGCCGTGTATAGCGGCAACCGCGGTGAGATGATCGAAGCTCCCATCAACTGGACTGCTCCTCAGGCCGTCAACATGACCAGAAGCTTCGGTACCGCCGAGGCCAACCAGAACGGTCCTAAGATCGAGATGGAAATGCCTGAACCTACCGACAACCGCGACTACCTGCAATACTGCACTGAGACCTTCAGCGGCGGTGTCGGCACTGGTGGTGGTGCAGTGTACTGGGGCATCAGATTCCCGGCCGCTGACCTTGCCGCCTATGCCGGTCAGACCCTGACCAAGGTGGGTATCTTCATGGACATCGACGGTGACTACGGCTGGACATATTCCGGCTCTTACACCGCCAATGTCTTCCAAGGTGGCGCCACTGCTCCTGGCACGCTGGTGAGCACGGCTACCGAAACGCTGCCCGGCGACATGGCTTGGCACGACATCACGTTGACCACGCCTGTGACCATCGATGCAACGCAAGACCTCTGGTTGTGCTTCTACACGCCTGACATCGCCTACCCGATGGCTGGTTGCGACTATGTTGGTGAACCCAACTCCGACTTCTTGTCGCTCGACGGCATCACTTGGGAGCATGCCGGTGACTATGCTCTCGACTACACCTGGATGATCCGTGGTACGGTTGAGAACGGTGGTGGTCCTGGTCCTGGCCCTGCCCCGACTCCCGGCACCAACCTCAACCAGTTGGCCCTGCCTCGTGAGAGCGAGACCATCTGGTCGAACTGCCTCGACAAGGATATGTACATCATCGGTGAGAACCAGGATGGCGTGACTGTCAACGTGCTGCTCAACAGCGCTGACAGCCCGGAAGGCGTCCAGGTGACCTTCACCAACTACAACGAGGCCGAGCAGGAGATGTATCCTGTCGACCCGATCACTCTCGACGAGACCGGCTTCTATGCCTTCGAGAGCTTCCGTAAGGGCGAATACAACGTGAAGGTTGAACTCGACGGCTACGAGCCCATCGAGGACAGCGTGAGCATCTGGAACCCGACCGACCTGCGCTATGTGATGACCGAGATCATCTACGGTGTCGACAACCTGTATGTCTCCAGCACTGGCTGGGCCATGTGGGATGCCCAAGGCGCCGCTCCGACTCCTGGCCCGAACCCAGGCCCGAACCCGCAACCTGGCGATGATGTCACTGTCATCCTGACCGCTGGTGATGTTTGGGGTGACGGTTCTGGCTATCAGATGCTGCTTGATGCCGATGCTACGGCCTTTGGCACTACGATTCCTGAGACGGGTGCTCTGAGCTTGAACTGCTCTGGCAACGAGGCCATCTACGCCGAGTTCGAGTACAAGATCCCGGCCAACGCCGACGGTAACTGCTCAACGACTAACATTGTTTACAACAACAGCGTGAGCATCACCATCCCTGCCGGTACCTACGACTGGTGCATCACCAACCCGACTCCTGGCGACCGTATCTGGATTGCCTCTGAGCAAGGTAATGTTGGTGGCCGCCAGAACGACTACACGTTTGAGGCTGGCAACACCTACGAGTTCACTGTGACGCTGCAGGGCAGCAACGATGCCACCAACGTGACCATCACTGGTGGCGCCAAGAACATGGTTGCTCCTATGCCTGCCGGTGAAGTGAAGGACATCGCCAATGTGGTTGTGACCAACACCCGTCACCTCGAGTACTTCAAGGTGATGTGCACCAGCATCGACGGCGAGCCTATCTTCAACGCCGACACCGAGCATCCGTTCTGCCAGGTGGCCACCGACGAACTCGTCGCTGGTGAGCACTACATCGCCAAGGTTGCTGCCGTGTACAGCACCGGCATGAGCGCCTGGAGCGAGTGCGAGTGGCAGTACATCCCGTGCGAGAACTACGCTGGCACGCTCAATGGCATCACCATCGAGGGCAACACCGTGAGCTGGGATTACCCGAACGGTGGCACTCCTGGTCCTGGTCCTGGTGGCCAAGGCGATGCCTTCAGCGTTGACTTCGAGGCTGGTCTGCCTGCTGGCTGGACCACCATCGACGGCGGCAACCCGACCGGCTACGGCTGGCACTTAGGCAGCCAGACGCTGGGCGCTGGCTACGGCCACAATGGTTCCGGCGACCTGATGATCAGCCAGAGCTACGACAACAACTACGGTGTCGTGTTCCCGGACAACTACCTGGTGTCGCCTCAGGTGACCCTGGCAGCCGGTAGCACCTTCAGCTTCTGGGCCTGCGGTCAGGATGCCAGCTACGCTGCCGAGCACTTCGGTGTGTTCGTCTCCGACAACGGCACGAGCAACTGGACGATGGTTAACGAATGGACAATCGGCCAGAAGGGCGAGCGTTACAGCGGAGCCCGCGGTCAGCGCGACCAGAGCGCCTGGACGCTCTACAGCGTCGACCTGAGCAACTTCGCCGGTCAGAAGTACATCGCCATCCGTCACTTCAACTGCAGCGACATGTACTTCTTGGATGTCGACGATGTCGAGCTGACTAACGGCGCCAAGAGCGACCGTAATCCTTGGGATCTGATGATGACGTTCAACGCTGCCGAAGCCGCCCAATACGGTGTGGCCTACGACGGCAACAACTTCTACACCAGCAACTGGGGTTACAGCAGCGCTACGCACAACTTCTTCAAGTATGACCAACAGGGCAACATGCTCGAGGGCTTCGAAATCGCTGGTTGCGGTACCCTCCGTGGCATGACCTACGACGGCCAGTACACCTACGGCGTCGCCAACAGCAACACCGTGTACTGCATCGACTTGGCTGCCCACAACCTGGTCAGCACGTTCACTACTTCGTACGGTGCCATGCGTGGCATCACCTACGATCCTGAGCGCGACGGCTTCTGGGTCATCGGCAACTGGAGCGGCAACCTGACGCTCATCGACCGTCAAGGCACTATCCTCCAGACCGGTCCTGCTCCTGAGAGTGCTTCCGACCTTGCCTACTACAAGGACGAGAACGACGTCGAACACGTGTTCTGCTTCAACAATGGCACCAACGACGTGAACGACTGGGTTATCGGCAGTACCTCGATGGGTGGCTCGGTGTTCAACTTCTCGGCTGTTCCTGGCTTCAATGCCGGTACTTCCGGTGGTTGCACTGTCGCCAGCTTCAACAACAAGATTGCCTTCATCGGTGACATCCAGCAAGACCCGAACCTCATCGGCATCTACGAGCTGAGAGACGACACCAATCCTGGTCCTGGTCCTGGCCCGCAACCTAGCGGTGACATCCTTGGCGCCATGATCTTCGTGGACGGCGAATGGGAAGCCTTTGTTGAGGCTCCGACCAACAGCTACACCTACGAAGGCGACGGCAACGAGGTCTGCGTCCGCATGGTCTACAACGGCACGAACAACTTGCCCGAGGGCAACATCTACTACTCGATGAGCTGCCCCGAGTGCGACGAGTTCAATCCTTCCGCTGCATGCGAACCTGTGACCAACCTGAACGGTTACTACCAGTACAGTGCTGAGTTTGGTGAAGCCATCTACCTTGAATGGGATCAGCCTGAGGGAGCCACCTCTTATGAGGTCTACCTGCTTGGTGAACTGCTTGGCACGGTTGCTCCTGACGAACTTCCGGTCGTAATCAACGGTTTGGAGATTCTTCCTGCAATCACATTGCCGTTCGGTGTCGTGGCTGTCTATCCTGACTGCCAGTCCGAGATGGTTATGGTTGACGTCTTCTACGACGAGGTTCCCGAGGACAGCGACAACGTTGCTCTCTATCCTAACCCGACGAAGGACAACGTGACGATCGAGGCTGCCGGCATGAGCCGCATCACCGTGGTGAGCATGCTCGGCCAGGTGGTCTTCGACACCGAGGTCAGTGGTGACACCTATGTCATGAACATGTCACAGTTCACTGCCGGCGTGTACATGGTCCGCGTGTACACTGAAAGCGGTGTGACCGTCAAGCGCGTCACTGTCATGAAATAAATGACACCGCGGGATTGACTCCCGCAAAAAATTGGGCGGTTCCCTTCGGGGAGCCGCCCTTTTTTATTATCTTTGCAGTCGAATACCTATGCTGCGTTATGGAAATCCTGGATTTGTACGACAAAGACCTGAAACCCACAGGCCAGACCATTGAGCGGGGAAAGCGCGTGCCACCCGGCATGATGATCCCCATCGTGGCGGTGTTTGTCTACAACGACCAAGGGCAGTATCTGATTCAAAAAGTGGCCCCGAAGAAAGGCAATTACTATTCGACCACCGCAGGACACGTGCAGAGCGGCGAACGCGACTTCGCCTTGGCCATGCTCCGCGAGATGAAAGAGGAAGTCGGCCTCTCGGCCACCAAGAGCGAGCTGAAACTGGTGAAGATCAGACGCTACGATTACAAATTCACCTTGCTTTATATGCTGAAAAGCAATGTCCCGGCCGACATGCTGCGCTTGCAAAAGGAAGAGGTGGACTCCGTGAAGTGGATGAGCCACGAGGACATAGAAAAGCTCTGTAAGGAAGGTCTTTTCAACAGAATCCACTACCAGTTGCTCCTCGATTGCGAAGAAAGATTGCAAAACCGACACTGAAATTTTTCCGTTTCGTTATTTTGGTTATATTTGCAGCAAATTATTGTTGCAACAAATACCTTATTAATATGATCGCAAGAGAATTACTCAACCCGAAAAGCATCGTGGTGTGCGGTGCATCGTCAGACATCCACAAACCTGGTGGAAAAGCATTGAAGAACCTGTTAGAGAGTCCTTTCAGAGGTCCGGTTTATGCGGTTAACCCCAAAGAGACCGAGGTGCAAGGCGTGAAATGCTATGCCAAGGTCGATGACCTGCCTCAGGTGGAATGCGCCATCATCTGCATCGCTGCTAAGTTCTGCGCACAGACTGTAGATGTGTTGGCCAAAGAGAAAGGCTGCAAAGGCTTCATCATCATCAGCGCTGGTTTCTCGGAGGAGAACGCCGAGGGTGCCGCCATCGAGAAGCATATCGTCGACACCATCAACAGCGTTGGCGGCAGCTTGATTGGCCCTAACTGCACAGGCTTCCTCAACGTGAACTATGCCGGTTGCTTCGACACGCCTATACCGACCCTCGACCCGAAGGGTGTGGATTTCATCACGGGTTCAGGTGCCACCGCCGTGTTCATCAAGGAATATGGCATGAGCAATGGCTTGAAGTTCAATAGCGTTTGGGCCGTGGGCAACAGCGCACAGCTCGGCATCGAGGATGTGCTCGAACACTTGGACGAGACCTTCGACCCCGAGAAGAGCAGCCGCGTCATCATGCTCTACATGGAGAAGATCGGTGACCCGCAACGACTGCTGAAACACTCACGCAGCCTCATCAACAAAGGATGCCATATTGCAGCCATCAAGTCGGGTGGCTCGGCTGCAGGTAGCCGCGCCGCCTCGTCGCATACGGGCGCATTGGCCACCAACGACGCCGTGGTCGACGCCTTGTTCCGCAAGGCAGGCATCGTGCGCTGCCAGAACCGTCAGGAGCTGACCACCGTGTGCGGTGTGTTCATGCATCCCGAGATCAAAGGCAAACGCTGCGCCGTCATCACCCATGCCGGCGGTCCTGCCGTGATGCTCACCGACGTGCTGTCGAACGGTGGCATGGAAGTGCCTTCGCTCAAGGAGCATCCGGCCAGCCCCGCATTGCTTGAGAAGCTCTTCGCTGGCTCAAGCGTGGGCAACCCCATCGATTTCTTGGCTACAGGAACGGCCGAACAGCTTGGCTATATCATCGACACCGTCGAAAACGACTACACCGACATCGACTTCTCGGTGGTCATCTTCGGTTCGCCTGGCTTGTTCAGCAACAAAGAGGTCTACGATCTGCTCGACCAGAAGATGAAGACCTGCAAGAAGCCCATCTTCCCCGTGCTGCCTTCCATCATCAACGTGAAGGACGAGATTGAGGACTTCATCGCCAAGGGCCGCATCAACTTCCCGGAGGAGTGCGTGCTGGGTAATGCCATCTGCAAGGTGTATAACACCCCGAAGCCGCAGCCCGAAAACGTGGAGATGCCGAAGATCGATACCGCCCGCATCCGCAAGTGCATCGACAGCTGCGATAATGGCTACATCGGCCCGGATAAGATATACGAACTGCTCGACGCTGCAGGCATCGCCCAAAAGCAGATCCGCGTCGTCGACAAGAAACAACAGGCCTTGGACTTCGCCAACGAGGTGGGCTATCCGCTCGTGATGAAGGTGGTAGGTCCTGTGCATAAGTCAGACGTCGGTGGTGTGACCTTGAACGTGCGCGACATCGAGACTGTCGGCAAGGAGTTCGACCGCTTGATGGCCATCAAAGACACTTACGCAGTGGAGATGTATCCTATGCTCGACGGCACGGAGGTTTACATTGGTGCCATCCGCGATGCCAAGTTCGGCCATCAGGTGTTCTTCGGCCTGGGTGGCATCTTCATCGAGGTGCTGAAAGACGTGCAGAGCTCGCTTGTGCCAATCAGCGCTCCTGAGGCGAAAGACATGCTCACCAAGCTCCGTGGCTACAAGATCCTGCAGGGCGTGCGTGGCCAGCAGCCCGTCAACGTGGACGTCTATGCCGAACAGATTGCAAGGGTGGCCGCTTTGGTGATGGCCGCTCCCGAGATTGCCGAGATGGACCTCAACCCGCTCCTTGGCAACCCGAAGAACGTGGTCGCCGTGGATGCCAGAATCCGTATTGAGAAATGATTACCGAGAAATCCACATATTACCTCGTTTATGCCGCGTTGGTGGTCGTCACCTTCCTGCTCGACAACATGCTGCTGAAGAAGACCGACAAGACTAGCCGCACCATCGGCTACGTCCTCAGTATCATCGTCGATTTGGCCATCTTCGGCTACGGCATCTACCTGTATTACGCCAAAGGGGAGAGCCAGACGGGCTTCGTGCTCGGTGGCATCCTCTGTGGCGTTTGCCTGCTGTGTCTGCTGGGACGTTACTGGCAGAACAAGGAGCTCGACAAACGGAACAAGCATGAATAGACTGGCCTTCATAGTGTTGGCTTCTTTGATGTCCAATACCTTGTTGGCGCAAACCGACCTCGTCACTTTTTCAAGAAGTGGGGGTTTCTATGAGGATAGTTTTGCTCTGTCGTTGGGTTGCGGCGCGGGTCATCATATCCGCTATACCCTCAATGGCAACCGTCCTACGGCGCAGTCATCGCTGTATGAAGGTCCTTTGACGCTTGACCCGTCGCTGTTCTCTCCTTCGTGCATTTACGAGATAGTCAATTGCATCCCTTCGACCTACCATGCGGTTTCGGATGTGAAACATGCCATAGTGATTCGCGCAGCTGCCTTTGATGATGAGGGCAGCTGTGTGAGTCCAGTGGCGACACAAACCTATCTCATCAAGTCGTTGGGCTGTGATGTGCATGGCCTACCCGTGCTCTCGCTCAATGCCGATTCATTGGACCTTTTTGACTATGAAACGGGAATCTTTGTCCCAGGTGTCCATTACGACCTGTCGGATACGACGGGTACGGGCAATTATTGCATGACGGGTAGGGAATGGGAGCGCTGCATCAATATGGAGTTCTATGAATCCGACAACAGCGGCCTCAACCAGCAGTGCGGCTTGCGTACCCATGGTGGCTCGTCGCGATGGTTCCAGCAGAAGGGCATGCGTCTCTATGCCCGCGAAGAATATGGAAAGAAGCGCTTCAAGCATCGTTTCTTCGAGACCACGGAGTTGGCCAACTTCAAACGTCTCAATTTGCATCCTTTCCGTTGCAGCAATTGGATGCAGACAGGTGGACAGGAATACCTCTCGCAACGTGTGGCCGCCCAGATGGACATCGACTGTTTAGGCGTCAGGCAGGTCGCGGTGTTTATCAACGGGGAGTATTGGGGCATCTATACCCTTGAAGAGTCGCCCGACGAGCGCTATTTGGAGGACCACTATGACGTGGATCTTGACTTCCTCAATATCATAAAGTATTGGGGCGTGACGAACTATGGCGACGCCACGGATTGGTGGGGTTTCAGGAGCTGGATCGAAAGCGCTGACCTCAACCAACCGTCCGCTTCCGCCTATGCTTTCTCGCGTATCGACGTCTCAAACTTCATCGACTATTGCCTCCTTGAACTTTACGGCGCCAATCTCGACTGGCCTCGCAACAATGTGCTGCAATGGCAAGCCCGTTCGGGCGAGCCTTTCCGCTTCATCTTCTTTGACGGCGATGGATGCTTTTCGTGGTGGTATTATCATGCCCTTGATAATGCTACCCATCAAGACGCTAATAGTCTGATTATCAACAAATTTATGGAAAGCGAGGCTTTCAAGGTGATGCTCTATGAACGTTATTCCGAATTGGCTTCTACTGTGTTTAGTGTCCAAGCGCTGAATGCTGTTTTGGAGGATTATCGTGCCCTTGTCGAAGAAGAGGTGCCTTCACAATTCGGGCGTTTTGGCTTTCCTTACAGCCAGAAGCGTTGGCAGGCTGACATGGATAGCGTCAGTGCCTTCTTCTCCAAGAGGGCGCGTGCCTTCCACAGGGAGATGCAGAGGTTGTTTGCTTACAACACATCCCTCATTGAAGATGTTGCAGTCAGCCCCAATCCCAGCGATGGTGCCTTTACCATACATGTCACCTCCACGGATTGTGCCATCGTGTCGTTGGAGATTTTCGACATGACAGGGCGGCTGGTTGATAGGGGAGACCATTTCCTCCGTTCGGGCGACAATGCGGTTACGGTCCATACCCGTCTGCGCTCGGGCTTGTATCTGGCGAATATCGGTGGCTTTATCAAGAAAATCGTAATTCAATAAGTTGGAAATATGAAAAAATCTGATGTCATTACCTTGATCGTTGTGGCCGCCGTCATCTGCGGCTTCGCCTTCATCCCAGGCGCTTGGGAATGGTTCAATACGACCACCAAAAACCACGGTCTGCTGATGAGTTTTTTCAAGTTTGCCATCTTGGGCACCTTTGGTGAGATGCTGGCCTTGCGCATCCGCGAGGGTGTGTATATGAAGCAGGGCTTCGGTCTGCTGCCCAAGATGCTCGTTTGGGGCGTGTTGGGCGTGGTCATCGCCTCGGCCATGACCATTTTCAAGACGGGCACGGTGAAACTGCTCGATGGTGGCTTCCATATGAATGGCAAGGCCGCTGAGTGGTTTGCCGGTGACCTCAGCTGGGGCAAGGCCTTTGTCGCCCTTTGTGTCAGCGTGTTGATGAACACCTTGTTTGCTCCGGTCTTCATGACCTTCCACAAGGTTACGGACATCCACATCGCCGAGACGGGTGGCTCGCTCAAGGGTTTCTTCGGTAGCCCGCTGGGCATCCGTGAGGCCCTGTCGAAGAAGATCAACTGGGACATCCAATACGGCTTCGTCTTCGCCAAGACGATTCCTTTGTTCTGGTATCCTGCCCATACCATCACTTTCCTGCTGCCACCTACGCTTCAGGTGCTGTTTGCAGCCTTGCTCGGCGTGGCCTTGGGTGTGATACTGAGTATTAAGAAGTGATGCTGATTGAGATTCCCTTTCGGGGAATGGAGTAGTACGTAAAGTAGCCAGCGGCGGCCACTACCGTTAACGACCCGTAGACATATTAAACCGCCGCGTTGTCCCAAATGACTCACCTTCCATTCCCGCCGTCAGGCGGGAATCTTTTTTTTGCTATTTTTGTAAATAATTAATGGACTATGAAATACGCATATACATACATAATGACAAATAAAAGCCATTCGACTCTTTATACAGGATGTACAAATGATTTGGTCAGAAGGGTAGGGGAGCATAAAAACCATCAGAATAGAGGCTCTTTCACGGACAGGTATAAATGTGAATATTGCGTTTATTATGAGGAGTTTACCAGATATCAATTGGCTATTAATAGAGAGAATCAGATAAAACATATGAGGAGGCAAGAAAAGATACAGTTGATTGAAGAGAAGAATCCTGATTGGAAAGAATTGGTCACGGAAAAGGGATTTGTCTACGATAAAACACCATGGAGTGATAGGGTTAAACAAGTTCTCGATGAAATAAAGAATGACAAGTAAGAGATTCCCCTTCGGGGAATGGAGTTTGTCATTTAGTTATCTAGCGGCGGTTAGTTACGTATACAGAATGTAAGCGTTACTTACCGCCGCATTTTACTTTGACATTTTGCTCCATTCCCGCCGTCAGGCGGGAATCTTTTAGAGATTCCCCTTAGGGGAATGGAGTGTTTCGTTTTTCCTGTTATCCCGCGGCGGTTGATGGCGTATACGATCCGTTGGCGTCACTTGCCGCCGCATGTTAACACACTGGTTTAACTCCATTCCCGCCGTCAGGCGGGAATCTTTTTTATTTCATTTTTTTTCAAAAAAATCACTTTTTTTCTTGACAGTAATGAAAATTGTTGTACTTTTGCAGTGTTCTATTCAACTAATACACTAACACAAAATACAACAACATGATTACAATCAGCAACTTAGACTTCGGCTACAAGAGTCAGCCAGTCTTCAAAAACATCAGCCTCGGCTTCGAGAAGGGTAACATCTACGGGCTGCTGGGCGAAAATGGAGTAGGGAAGACCTCCCTGCTGAAACTCATCAGCGGCCTGCAGAAGCCCACCGCCGGCGCTTGCGAGGTGGATGGCATCGCGCCCTTCAACCGCCTGCCCGAAACCCTCCAGAAGATCTACTTCATCTCTGAGGACTTCGCCATCCCGGAGGGTACACCTATTAATAATATAAAGGAACTCGGCAAGTTCTATCCCAAATACGACGAGAGCCTCTTCCTCGAACTCTGCAATGAGTTGGATGTGGACCCGACGCGCAAATACGCCGAGATGTCGTTTGGTCAACAGAAGAAGTGCCTCATCGCCTCGGCCTTGTCGCTCAACACCGACTACCTGCTCCTCGACGAGCCTACCAACGGCCTCGACATCCCCTCGAAGACCCTCTTCCGTCAGGTTATCGCCAAGCACGCCAACGACGACCGCACCATCATCATCTCCACCCACCAGGTGAAGGATGTGGAAAACCTCATCGACCCCATCATCATCCTCGACCACGACGAGGTGCTGCTTAAGGCCTCGTTCCGCGAAATCACCGACCGCCTCTATTTCGACTACGGCATGGAGAAGGACGACACCGCGCTCTACAGCGAGATGATTCCCGGTGGCTACGTCAACGTGACCCGTAACCCCGAAGGCCTCGACAGCAAGGTCAGCATCGAAGTGCTCTTCAACACCGTCATGAAAAACAAGGAAACCATCAAACAACTTTTTAGCTAATAGGAGGACTAGCCATGAATAACACATTTGAATTCAACCGCTTCAAGAACCTTTTGGTCAACGACGGCAAGAAATACTTCCGCAACTTCGGCACCGCACTCATCGTGTTCTGCTGCCTGAACGCCATCTATTGGATCTTCAACCTGCTCTTCGGCTCCGAAACCATGTCGCCGATTCGTTTCAGCATGCTACTCATCTGGACGGCTTTGGCCATGATGCTTGTGCCGGAGAAAGTCTACGGTAAGGCCAACCTCTCGCGTGAGGGTGTGAGCTTCGCCATGATGCCCGCCTCCTCTTTGGAGAAGTTCCTCAGCATGTTTCTCTACTGCGCCGTGGTGACGCCCATCATCGTCTTCTTCGGCGGCTACTTGGTCGACGCCTTCTTGTCGATTTTCCCCTTCGGTGGTTTCGAGAAGCCTATCCATCTTTATAGCATTGGTGAGATTGGCCGTATGATGAACGACCACTCTGGCGCAGTTCGGGTTGGCGAGGCAACGTTTAACTTTACTGATGTGTTCTCCGTAGGCATGATGCGTACCTCGCTCTATGTCACCATCCTTCAGTGGGCGGCCATCTTCATGTTGGGCAACATGCTCTTCAAGAAACACAAGGCCGGCAAGACCTTTGCCTGCTATCTTGGCCTTGGGAGTGGGCGCCTACAACACTGGATGGAAACCATAGAGGGACTACCGAAGAGTGAGCTGTTTCGTATAGCCCATAATGCGTCCATCTGGGGCGTGATTATCGGCATCCTCGTCACCGCCCTGCTGCTCTTCTTCACCTATCGTAAAATCAAGACCCAAAAATACTAAGCCATGGAATTCAACGCACACAAACCCATATACTTGCAGATCTGTTCGCAGATCTACGAGCAGATCCTGCGCGGTGAGCTGAAGGCCGACGACCGTATCCTGTCGGTGCGCGACTACGGCATACAACTCGGCGTGAACCCCAACACCATCATGCGCTCCTACGAGACCATGACCGCTGCTGGCATCATCTACAACAAACGCGGTATCGGTTACTTTATCTCCGCCGAGGCCAAGGACATCGTCCTCAAGCAGATGCGCGAGGAGTTCCTCGAAAAGGAGCTGCCCGAGGTGATCAAAAAGATGAAGCTGCTCGGCATCGGTCTGGATGAGATAAAACTGTAGGAGATTCCCCTGCGGGAATGGAGTTATGCGTGTAGTTACCAGCGGCGGCCTTATACGTTTTCTAGCCGATAACTGTCTTTAGCCGCCGCGGTTTACACAATGATTATAACTCCATTGACTTCGTCGAATCAAAGATTTCCCGCGAAGCGGGAACCTAAATAATCACACTAAACTGTAACTTTTCCACCAATTCTCCGTCTTACTACAAATCACTTAAAACAACCAAACCATGAATAAACAACTCATCATACTCGCTGCCGTCATCATCGGCCTGACGTTCTCCTCATGCTTCATTAGCATCAATGGCGAAACCGTGAAAGGCGACGGCAATGTCGTCACCCGTGACTACGACGTCGCGCATTTCGACGAAATCGTCTGTGCCTTGCCTGCCACGGTCAACTATACCGTTGCCGATGCCTACTCCTGCACCGTTCGTGTGGACAGTAACTTACTCGAATACATCGACATCAAGGTGAAAGACGGCGAGCTGTCCTTAAGTCAGCCAAAGCCGATGAAGAACGGCATTTACCTCGGCTTCAATGCCACCGAGTTTGTCATCGACGTCACTGCGCCGAGCCTGAACGCGATCACGCTTGCTGGCAGTGGCGACATCAACATCCTAAGTCCTATGGAGGCACAACATATGGAGGTCACCGTTGCCGGTTCGGGCGATGTCGCCTTCAAGGAGGACGTCGACATCCAGCATCTTGAGCTGAGCGTGGCGGGCTCGGGCGACATCATGGTCGACAAGGGCACGATCCGTAAGCTTGAGGCCGACATCGCGGGCTCGGGCGACATCGTAGCGCATGCCGAGGCCCAAGAGGTGGAGGCCACCGTGATGGGCTCGGGCGATATCACCACTAATGTGAGCGGCACCTTGGAGTACCAAGTCGTCGGCTCAGGCGACATCCATTATTATGGTGACGCCAAGGTGAATGGCAAGGTCGCTGGCAGCGGCGCCCTCAACCGTATCGACGCGCCTTCGCACTAAAACACT
>LPNG01000025.1 GCA_001543395.1 Candidatus Alcium sp. F082
GCATATCAACTACGCCTCTTCCTCGTTGAGAACGGAAAAAATCCCCGTCGGGCAAGGCCTGGCGGGGATTTGTATTTTCAAACCATTGAAGGGATTAGTTTTCAATAGCTTCGCGCACAGCGGTTTCCACCTCGCCCACACGTTTCTCCACCTTCCTGATGCCGAAGAAACCGATGAGATGGGCGATGCCCATAAGCACGAGGCCGCAGCCAAACAACGTCGAGAGCGTCTTGCCCGATGCCTCGGGGTACTTGAGGGCGAAGAAGCCCAACACGGCACCGGCAATGCCAAAGAGCATGACACCCCACCAGCCCGGGAAGCCCATCTTCTTATAGTCGAAAGCGGAGATGAATTGGCTGATGCCTTCAAAGACAATCCAGAAAGCGAACATGTAGGGCAACGAAGCCGCCACGAAGATACTGTTGGCCAAAAAGAAGAGGCCGAAGATGATGTCGATGACACCCATCAGCACCCGCGTGCCATTGTTGGGTAGGAAGTTTTGCGTCCGAAGGCCGAACACCAACTTGCTGATGCCAGCAAACAGGGTGAAGCAGCCGATGAGCCAAGCCATCGAGAAGAGGGTTTCGGCGGGATTGCAGATGCACACCACGCCAAGCACGATGAATAACACGCCCGTAATGACGAGCCAAATCTTTGAGTTTTTCTTCATAACTGTTTGAATTTTAGATTAATGAATTATTTAATTTGATCGTTTCGCAAATACATTGTTACGCTGTGTGCGCCGATAGTCCGAGGCATGTACACACTGACAATTCGTCAGATTGTGGTCTGGTATGAGAGGCAATTTATCGGGTAAAATTACGGATTATTTCGCAAATGGAACATTTTGTTCCCAAAAAGCAATTAAATTTGGCGTTTTGGAAAATCATTGGAGAAATATGGAACACTGACAAACCTTCCAAATGGCATATCGTTTGAGCAAAGGAGGCAAAAAAAGAGAAGATGTCATTACTTGTTATAACTCACCGACAGAAAGAATGGGGGATGAAAATGCCCTATCAAGTGATTGTGAACGGGCAATTGGTAGGCACCATGACCACCCCTCAGGCAAGGCTTCGTCTGCGCGCAGGCTACTACACCATCACTATCCGTGCGGGAGGCTACCTGCCCATCGGCAAGAAAGGCAAGACGCTTGACCTTACGCTTTCGTCGACGGCACCCGTACACGTTAGCGAGTCGGGCTACACCTGCCTCGACTTCAAGAACAAGGAACGCTGGTGGAACACGCTATTCAACATCGACCTGATTCTCTGGCTCGCCAGCTTGTTCCTCCGCATTCCTCATCCTTGGAATATCGTCTATCATGTCGTTTCCGACGGTTTTTTCCTCCTATGGATCATCCGTCTGTTTGTGGTCCGCCGTCGCTATTTCGCAATGGAGACCTACATCACCACCGACCCTCCCGAAGCGGTCTATCCCAAAAAGACACGCATGGAGAAGTACATGGAAGCGCACAAGGAGGAAATACAAGCCCGCCAAAGAAAAATGTATGAGAGGCAACAAGAGCGGTCATTGAAAGCAATGCGCCGCCGCTACAAGATTCAAGAGTGGTGGAAGAAACACCTAAAGAGGAAGTAAGGCCAACCTCATCCGTAAGTCTCAATCAAGTGCTTCACGAAATTGATGTCGTTGAAGCTCACCGTGCCGGTGTCGTGCTGGTTCATCGTGGCGATTTGGGCCATTTCGGCGTCGGTGAGGGAGAAGTCGAAGATGTCTAAGTTCTGTGCCATGCGTTCCTTGTGGCTCGACTTCGGGATGGCCACGATGCCGCGTTGCGTGAGCCAACGCAAGGCCACTTGCGAGGCGGTCTTGCCGTACTTGGTCCCGATGCCGCCCAACAGCTCGCTCTTGATGATGCCGTCGACGCCCTGACCTCCTAAGGGACCCCAAGCCATCATCTTGGTGCCATATTCGTTGAGCGTAGGCTCAATGCCGCGCTGTTGTATCATGGCGTTGCATTGCAGCTGGTTGACCATCGGCTTGGTGTCGACATAATGCGCGAAGTCGAAGAAACGGGCTTCCTGGAAGTTGCTCACGCCGATGGCGCGGACCTTGCCGTCTTTGTAGGCTTTCTCCATCGCCCGCCACGAGCCGAACACGTCGCCGTAGGCCTGGTGGATGAGCAGCAGGTCGATGTAGTCAGTTTGCAGCTTGCGTAAGCTCTCATCGATGCTCTTGGCGGCTTTCTCTTCGCCGGCGTTCGAGATCCACACCTTGGTGACGAGGAAGAGGTCTTCGCGTTTCAGTCCGCTTTTGCGCCAGGCGTTGCCAACGCCTTCTTCGTTGAAGTAGGCCTGTGCCGTGTCGATGAGGCGGTAGCCGACGCTCAGCGCGTCGCTGACGCAGCGTTCACATTCTTGAGGGCTGACGAGAAACACCCCGTAGCCGAGGAGCGGCATTTCCACTCCGTTTGACAGTTTGATGTATTCCATAGTTTTGCGTTTTAGACAATATTGCTGCAAAGAAACGAGAAATCTGCAAATTATCCTACAATGTCATGTTTGCGCTGATGGCACCGACGATTTCGTGTGCTTTGTATGGCGCTTCGATGAAAGCGGCCTCTTCGTCGCTGAGGGTGAGGTCAACGGCCTTCACAGCATCGTCGAAGTGCTTGGCATTAGTGGCGCCGACGATAGGAGCCGTTACGCCACGCTTGAACTGCCAGGCCAAAGCGACCTGTGACATCGACACTCCTAATCGCTCTGCTAATTCAGCCACGCGACCGATGATTTCCAAGTCGTTCTCTTTAGCGTGGTCGTACTTGCTGCGGATGGTCTTGTCGGTATCGCTACGCTTGGTGCCGCTCTCCCAGCCACGGTGCGACAGGTGACCGCCAGCCAATGGCGAATAGGGGATGCGTGAAACACCGTATTGCTCTGCGACGGGGATCAACTCGCGTTCGTCCTCCCGATAGATCAGGTTGTAATGGTTTTGGAGGGTCGAGAAGAGCGTCAAGCCGTTCCTTTCGGCGCAAATCTGCATGTTATGGAACTGATAGCCGTACATGGCTGAAGCTCCAATAGCCCTGACCTTGCCCGACTTTACCAATGCGTCGAGTGCTTCCATGGTCTCTTCAATGGGCGTCGAATAATCGAAACGGTGGATTTGGTAAAGGTCGAGGTAGTCGGTCTGGAGGCGTCGTAAGGTCCCTTCAATCTCCCGCATGATGGCCTCACGCGAAAGGAAGCCTTCGTTGAAATAGACTTTTGAAGCTAAAACCACATCCTCGCGTTTTACCCCAAGTTGTTTGATGGCCGCCCCAAGATACTCTTCACTTGTGCCATGCGAATAGCAGTTGGCGGTGTCGAAAAAGTTGACGCCTAAGTCAAGGGCGTGCTTCACCATTTGCTTGGTCTCATCCTCGCCAAGCGTCCAAAGATGGAAGTCCTCCGTTGGCTTCCCGTATGACATGCAGCCCACGCAGATGCGCGATACCTGGATGTCTGTCTTTCCTAAATTTGTGTATTTCATTATTATGCTTTTTTTCTTTGGTTAGTACCCGATTTCCTTCAGCCACTTGTCGATTTGGCCTTGTTTCTTGTCCATACCTTGGCCACCCATTTCCTTGGTGACGACGCAGATGCCGTCGCGGTGGTCGCTCTTGGGCGTTGCCTTGATGATGTCTTTCAGCGTGGACGATGGGCCGCTGTAGGCCGTGCAGAACGGGATGACGGTCTTGCCTTCGAAGTTGTAGTTTTCGAGGAAGGTATAGACCGGCATCGGGGCGGTGTACCACCACACGGGGACGCAAACGAACACCACTTCATATTGGTCGAAGTTGTTCACCGAGCCTTTGATGGCGGGACGGTCGCCGCGTTCCTTTTCGTCCTTGGCCTCTTCGGTGCAAGGGTCGTAGTCGGTGGGATAGGCCGCTTCGCGTTCGATGACGAAGAGGTCGGCATGGGTTTGTTGGGCGATGTATTTCGCCGCAGCCTCGGTGTTGCCGCTCCAGCTGAAGTAGGCCACGAGGGTTTTCTTGTCGTTCAGGCTGTTCATGTTTTCTCCTTTCTTTTGTGCGCAGGCCGAAGTGCCGAAGAGGCTCACCATGGCCAATGCTGCGATGATTGACAGTTTTTTCATTTTTGTTGAGATTTTGATTACGATACAAAAATACGCCAAATCCCCCAAGCCCATGTTTCACGGATTTCGGGGAAATTTTCACTTTTTACGGATGGAATGACTTATAGTCCTTTCGTTTTCAGCCACTCGAAAAGCAAGTCTGCAATCTCAGCGTTGTTCATCTCCTGGAACATGAAATGGCTGTTGCCAAAGAGGAAGAATTCCAGCCGAGGCAGTGTCACTTTGAAATCAGCGGTAGCAGCCTTTCCTCGAAAATCCTGCGCTCCACGATGCGATAATGCGGGTGATAAGCCTCATCGTAGCGGCGACTGTGGTGCACGGCTTGGCTGTTTCGGGCGGCTTCGTTCAGAAACGATGATGACTTTTTCTCTGAAAAAATAGCCATTTTTGGGGATTGTGTAAATGGCAAAAGAAGCGGATTTTTGCAAAATATTTTAGATTTATGACTAAATTGATAGCCTTTATCCTATTGTGTGTCAGTGTTTCATCACTAAAAGCACAACTTTTCAATGGCACCATGACTTTTGGGGACTATACCCGAGAAAATGTCACCGTTCAATTACAACCAACATTGCAACCTGACAACTACACTTTGACGCTTTTTGGTGTCAAGTTCGCCCGAATGATGCCCGTCAAACTTGATGTGGAATTAGCCCCTATCGTCATAAAAGACAATCAATTGGGAGGGGACAGCATCGTGCCCATCAGCAAAGCCAAAAGATATGAGAAGCGCCTCGTACGGCATTTGAAAGGTAGCCAACGGGAGGGTACGCTTTCATTCACATGCCAAATGGGCGGCAAGAAACTGACCTACAACGGAACCGCAAAAAGATGAAAAGACACCTATTATTGCTTATCCTGGCCTTAACGGCATTCTTCTCGTCGCAGCAATGCCATGCCCAAGAAGGTCGGCGCTTCGATGGCGGCATGATGGTTCACACAGGTTATCTCCATGGCAACATCAAGGCTTTGGATTATGATGCCAAAGGCTTCACTTTCGGCCTTGGCGGGGTGCTCCGCTTCCACTTTGGTAAACACTTCCGCATTGGGGGCGAGGGATATGTCTCAACGATGCGACAGATGGGCAACGGCAGCTATATCCGCACCAGTTGGGGTGGGTTAATCGTGGATGCCTACTGGCGTTTTGGCCGTTGGCAGCCCTACGTCGGCTTCACGGTTGGCGGAGGCAAAACATCAACATTGCTAATGTTTGATGGCTCTGCCGACGACTGGATGCCCGAACCTCATACCGTGCTCCACAACGAGAGCTTTTTCTTTGTCAATCCCAACATCGGTGTGGAGTTTGCACTGACCAAAGCCATTCATCTCACCCTCAAAGCAGACAGGATAGTTCCCTTTTCTCCTACCGAGATGCCCACTGGAATAAGGTTTTATTTAGGCGTTCTTTTTGGGCATTGACCCAATCCCACCTTGCTTTTGAACCGCTTCCATATTCTGCAAAAAAATCCGCAATCCAAGCCTATGCCTGAATTGCGAAGCAGCTTTGATAAACCTTTTTTCAATATGTAATCAACGATGACAGCAAAATCCTGTCAACAATTACATACATATTTTGCTTTTGACTGCAGCCATCAATTCTTGTCCGAATTGTTCCAAAGAAACATACTTCTTCGGCTGGTCCATATTGCGCATATCTCGTTCAATGGATTCCAACCAATAGGAACGCTGTTCAGGTGTGAGGTCGTCTTGATTTTTTACAAGGTCAATTTCTTCTATGGTGTCAATCATTGGTTCCATCACAAGTTCGTTTTTATTGTGCAATAATTACACAATTTTTTCAAATTTGAGGAAGCTTTTTTCAGATTTCGTTTAAGAAATAGAAAAGCCGCTTCCTTTAATCATGATGGAGTTTCAAAGGAAACAGAGGTGAAGAGTAAAGTACAATTATTCGCAATAAACCAGTATCTTTGCCGAAAATATCCATCATGCAAAACCCCATCATCAGCCCCATCACTATTGAGCATTTGAAACAATATGGCGCCATCTATGCGGCGGCGTTTTCGGGCGAGCCGTGGAACGATGACTGGTCGGTGGAAGACGCTACCATCCATGTTCGAGAACTACTTGAAAGCCATCAGCATTATGGTTTGGAATGTGTCGTGGATGGCGAAGTGGCCGGCTTCATTTTGGGCACGTCCATGTTGTTCCATTATGGCCGTGTTTTCGAAATCAACGACCTCGCCGTGGCGCCCCAATACCAAAGGCAAGGTATTGCCAGCCGTTTGCTCGAGCAATGCCTCGCCGACCTCAAGGTGCAGGGTATTGTAGGTTTCCATCTGATTACCGCTCGCGAGGGTGTCTTGCCCGCTTTTTATGAAAAATTCGGTTTCAAGAAAGAGGAGCGGGTGATGCTGTTGGGGAAGGAGTAGGCCTGTCTTTTGTGACCTCACTCGGCGAGATTGGCCAAGGCACCCAGCTTACAGGCTTGTTCATGGTATCTCAACCCACGACGTTTTGAATATGTGTTGAAAAACAAACTTGTCTTTGCCTATTCTTTGATGATGATATCCTCACGAATATGTGTCAGGATGTTGTTGCATTCTTGCTGGTCATCATAGAAGAAGAGCCAAAGGGTGCGGTTGCTGTGATCGGCAGCGGTGATGTAGCCGCTGTGTCCGTGTAACTTGGCGTTGGTCATCATGTTGTCGCCTTCCTCAATAGACCTTTGGTAGGCTTCTGAGTCAGCAATTACTGTGATGCTGTCGCGTTGAGCGAAGTATTCATCGATGATGCCGGTTGCGATGGTCGCGGACACGGTGTTGATATAATCGTCATAGCTGGTGCTCACACTGTCATATTTGACGGGACCGTCACCCACAACGATGGCAGCGGCAGGCATAAGCGAGTCGGAGCTCCCGAAGTTATTAAGAATGCTACGAAGTTGTATGGCCACGTTTTCTGAGAACAGGCGGATGTGCTCTTCGGTGATTTGGTCGCGTGTGGTCAAGCTGTCCAAGCCTAGTACGGTGAGAAAGTCGGTTTCGATGCCAACGCCAACGGAGACAACCTTATCCGATTCGGGACAAACCGAGAGGTCGATGGCTTGTTCGCAAGAGTCGTTTTCGACCACCATTCCGAAGTCTTGGCGGAGCAGCTGCCATTCCTCGTCATCGTTGGCCTGGAGCATGACAGCATCGATTTTCTTCCCTTGCAGGTTGAAGTCGCCGAGATAGGCAACGGTGAGGTCGTCGTTGTCGGCATATTTGCAGTAAAGCTCAAGCGCTGCATTGTTGCACTTGCCCCCTTCTTTGTTAGGGTCTTTGCCCTTGCCACAGCTTGCCAAAACTCCTGCCATGACGATGAAGGCCAGAAATATGCTTAAGGTTCTCATGGTGTTGTTTTTTAGGTGTCTCATTAGGTGTTGGCTTACTTATTGATGACTTCACTGGCAGCGATCAACACTTCATTGACCGAGCACCCTTTGTTGCAAAGGAAGTGGAAGGTTTGTCCTTCTACGCTCACTTCTTCTGCCACTGGCAGCATGTTGTCGGGTTGCTCTTCACGGGTTAGCCCGTAGGTGACTATACCGATGATGAGCGATGCTGCCGCAGCGTAAGGAATCCAACGGTGGCGATGTCTTGTATTGAGGTTGGTGATGGGATTGTCGGATGCCTCGGTATGATGTCGGGCAATTTCAGCCATCCAGAGAATGGTTGCATCGTCAGGGATGGTCGAATCAGCCTTTTCTTGCCACACGCACTTGCGTTGGTCCCAAATTGACTGGAAATCCAGGTGCTGTTTGTCGTTTTTCATATCGATATTGTTGTTATTTACTTTTGCTGGTTTTGTTGTTTTCTTCTTCATACATTTTTTTGAGTCTCCGTTTGGTGCGTGCGATACGCATGGCCACAGCGCCCACCGTGCTTTCTGTCATGTCGGCGATTTCTTTGTAGGAGAATCCGTCCAAATGCGCTCGAATCATCATGCACTCTTTATGAGGTAAGTCTTCGATGAGTTGGTTCAGTTGTTGAAGGTTTTCATTTTCTATGTCGTCGTCAGTTGAGAGGTCCTTGTCTATGTCTTCTATAGGCTCACTTGTCAGGCTTCTGAGTTGTTTGCGCTTAAGCATCAGCATGGCATTGGTGGCCACCCTATACACCCAAGTGCGTTCCGAACTTCTTCCCTCAAATTGGCCGAAGTCACGCCAAAGTATATAGATTACCTCTTGCATGCAATCCTCTGCACTCCATGCTTTTCCAAGGTTAAACCCGGAACAGATATGCCAAAGCATGGCCTTGTTGCGAAGCAACATGGCATCAAAGGCCTTTTCTGCTTCTTCTCGCTGAATTGGCTTCGGAATGGCAGTTCCCTTCTTTGGCATAAGTACCTTTTTCTTTTTTCGGTGCTGAAAAGCACACAAAAATAACGGTTTTCATCATTTTTTCCTTTTTTTTTTGCGATTTGTTATTATTTGTCGATGAGATACACCTAAATAAATAATAAATCATTGAATAATAAACTATCTAGAAAATGAAAAATACGTTTTTGACTATTGCGATGGCTATCTTGTTTGTTATTAATGGATTAGCCCAAAATCGCGCTGTTCTGTTGCATGAATCTTTCGATGGAAACTCGCTTCCCAATGGTTGGTCGGTTCAAGGTGAGGGGGCCAACAACTGGGTCGTTTCGCACACAAACAATGCAAGCGGCACGCCCAATGAGATGGAACTGCAGTTTTCGCCATATTTCACTGGCATGGCGCGCCTCGTTACACCAGCCTTCGACTTGACGGGCGTGAGCGGCGTGACGTTTACGTTCAACCACTCCTACGAGCATTTCTACGGTTCCAACGACATGGGCATTGCCACTTCGTCCGATGGCGGTGTCACCTGGAACGAGTGCTGGCGCCACACCTACAATTCGTCGTCGGTTTACCATGTGCTAGAGTCGATTGAATCGCCCGACATGGGGCAGTCCAACGTGCAGTTCAGCATTTTTGTTGATACTGACAGTCACCAGTTCCTTCAGTGGTTTTTCGACGACATCGAAATCATCAGCAATACGAACAATGATTTGGGCCTCACGAGATTGGCATTTCCGGCTACGCTTCCCTACGGCGAGACGAATCTCGGCGTGAAGGTGCTCAATTACGGCACTGATGCCATCACCTCGGTTGAGATGAACTATCAAGTTGATGGTCAGGAACCTGTGGTAGAGACTTTCTCAGTCAACATCCCTTATATGACCAGCGACGTTTTGACTTTCAGCACCCCCGTTGACCTTGGTTTAGGCCAGCACGATTGTGTTTTCAAAATAGTGGAAGTCAACGGTGTGGAAGGCGACGACAACGACGAAAACAATGAGCTCGAATTGACTCTCACGGTGGTTCACGCCATTGGTGAAAGGAATGTAATGATCGAGAGTTTCTCGTCGTCGACGTGCGGCCCATGCGTGGCAAACAACGAAGCTTTGCACCAGCTTTGCCAGGACTATGCCGGGCAGTTTGCCTTCGTGAAATATCCCACTTTTGGCGATCGATACCATACCTCCGAAAGCGATACCCGTTACTATTATTATGATGTTTGGGGCGTTCCACAAGCCTTCCTTGATGGCGTTGACCAAGGCGCAAATCCAGTGCTGTCCACCAATTTCGAACCCATGTTGGAGCAAGTGGCGTTGTTCGATATCCGTAGCTCGTTCTCGATGCAAGGCAGCATCATCAAGGTGGTGGCAGACATCATGCCTTTTGTCGACCAAAACGCACGCGTCTTTGTTTCTGTGAACGAAAAAAGGACGGTCAACAATACGGGCAGCAACGGCGAGACGGAGTTTTTCCACGTTATGATGAAGATGCTCCCCGATGCCCAAGGCACGCAAGTGAATTTTACTGTGGGCGAGGAACAACACTTTGAGTTTGAATACGATATGGCATCGACCCATGTCGAGGAAATGAACGATTTGGAAGTGGCCGTCTGGGTTCAGAACCATTCTACCAAGGAGATTTACAACAGCCGTTTCGCATACGAATACACTGACGAGCATCCTTATTCGGTGCAGAATCTGAAGGCTGAGGAGGAGGAAGGTGTGTATTGCCATTGTCTCCTTGTTTCGTGGGATGCCCCTTCGCAAGGCACGCCGACGGGCTACAATGTGTATGTGAACAACGTTTTGGTTGCTGAGAATGTCAATGAAACCGAATACGAGTATGAATACTTGCCTGAAAAGCTATATGTTATTGAAGTTCAAGCACTTTATGGAGGTGACAAGACTTCAGTGAAACAAATTGTGACGTTCCAAGAGACACAATCGGTCGACGAGGCTGAAAATCAAGAATGTAAGGTCTATCCCAATCCTTCCAACGGCCAATTTAATATTGACCTCGGCGAAGGCCAATGGAGCGTGGAAGTTTGCGATTTCATGGGTCGCAAGGTTTATGAAGGCCGTCACGATGGTCAAACCGTCATCGACCTTAACCAATGTCAAAAGGGCATCTATTTCCTGAAGGCTATGAGCGAGGGCCGCGAAGTGACTGCTAAGCTGACAATACTGTAAGAAAACAATATCATCAAAACTCTACTAAAAATGAAGAAAAACCTATTTTTACTTATCGCTGCCATGCTTGCCATGCCCTCGATGTTTGCACAAACCAGGAACGTGGCCCGCGAGTGCGTGCTTTTCGAACTGATGACAGGTGTGCACTGTGGCAACTGCCCAGCCGCCGACGAAGCCATCGAAGAGATGCTGGCCGATGGCCTTCTTATCGCACCAGTATGCTATCAGGCTCCTTCCTATTCCGTGCCTGAATTGACTAATGATGAGGTGGCCGCACGTGTCGCTTATTACGATGCCATGGGCTATCCCACGCTGTTCATGGACGGTTCTATTAGCCTTCCTGGCGGTTCCCCTGGAATGAATTATATGTATTATCAACCGTACTATGAGCAGGAAATAGCCAAGACGAGTCCGTTTACCATTGCTATGGACTTGGAGTCGGTCGGCGGCGTTCTTTATAAGGTGAACTGTCATGTGGAGCAAGTGGGCAACTGCACCGGCTCCGATGTGCGTGTGTTCATCGTTCTCACACAGAGCCACATCCCATATTCATGGGGAGGAGGTGAATATGTGAACTGGAATGTGCGCGACATGATTCCGACCGAGCAAGGCACGCCTTTCGGCGGTTCCTCAATGGACTTCAGTGAAACTTTCGAGATTCCCTATCCTTTGGAAGACTGCCAACTGGTGGCCTGGGTGCAGGATTACACTGGCAACAAGGAAGTTTATCAAGCCGTGATGATGGATGTTGATGTGACTCCCGTTTATGCCGAGACCCTCACTTTCGACGTGGATACGCTTTATGTGTCGCATTCAGCATCACTGACCGTATTCAACAACACGGAAACCGATGTTGTCACGTTGAAAAAAATCGGAATCGACGAAGCATATAGCGGTCTCTATTCTTTTGATTATAACGGGCAACTTTTTAATCTTGATGAAGAAGTGAACATCGACATTCCAATGGGAGGCAGCATCCAACTTGAGGTGATAGACAACACGGTCGGCAAGGAAATGACGGAATATGAATACCCTGTTTTGCATTTTGAGAACACCCTTGAAACGGTTTCGTTGGTTACAGCAATAGACCTCACCCAATCTGTTGGAGAGCAAGGAATAACCGATGCTCAAGTCTTTCCCAACCCCTCCAATGGCCAGTTTAACCTCAACCTCGGCGAAGGCCAATGGGACGTGGAGGTCTATGACATCACGGGCCGCAAGGTTTACGAGAACCATCAGGAAGGCCATTCTGCCATCGACCTCGGCCAGTGCCCGAAGGGTATGTATTTCTTGAAGGCTAAGAACGAGGGTGAGGAAATCACAACTAAGATAATGGTGAAATAAGTGTTAAGCTCGGGGATAGTGTTGAAGAAACCTTCCCTTTGCCATTAAAACTATGACCATGACCGCTTCCTGAAATGCTGATGTTTCAGCACTTGATGGAAGGGGTCATGGTCATTTTTACAAGTGGAAGTGCCTTGTCTACAAGTTAAATATGCAAACTAAGGCACATCTTTATTGCCTTGTGGTTTTGCATCTCAAATACCTAAATTATCAATCTTTTTTGTCTATACTGACAATGGTATATTTCCGCGTTCCAAGGCCAATCTGCTCAGCATATTCCACGGTATGGGTGCCGTGTTTCTTGTTGATGCGATCCTGCAAAGGCTTGGCATCGTCGTCTTTGCTGCTGACGTGATTGAACACAAGGTCGAGGCAAGCTTGGTCGAGGGCAACGGGGTCGGTTGAGGCCAGAATGCCGATATCCTTGATGCGCGGTGCGGCGGGATGTCCGTCGCAGTCGCAGTCCACCGACATGTTGTTCATCACATTGATGTAGATGATGTCCTTGCCTTCCTGCTTGAAGTAATCGTGCACGGCCTGCGCGGCAGCGGCCATCGACTCAAGGAAATTGTCTTGGTTGGCGATTGTCCAACGCGTCTTGCTCTTGCCGCCAGAGTGGATGTAGAGTTTGCCAGCGGTCGATGCCACGCCTATCGATTGGTTCTTCAGCACGCCGCCGAATCCACCCATGGCATGCCCCTTGAAGTGGGCCAGGTTGATCATGAAATCATAGTTTTGCAGGTGTGAGCCTACGATGTCGTATTGCAGATGCTTCGTGTCCTTGACAGGCAACTGCATTTCGCCTTCTTCGTCCATGATGTCAACGGTGGCGATGTCGTTGTAGCCGCGTTCGGCGATGGCTTGACGGTGTTTCGCGGTGTTGCCGCGGTTGCCGCCGTAAGCCGTGTTGCATTCCACGAGGGTGCCATTCACCTTTTGAACCAGGTTTTTGATCAGTTCGGGGCGCAGGTGGTTGCTCTTCGATGACTCGCCGGTGGAGATTTTCACCGCCACACGACCATGGGCTTCCACGCCCAAGGCTTCATAGATGCGCACCAGCCCTTCAGGACTGATGTCAGTGGTCATATAAACCGTTGCTGCCTCGCCTTCGGTTGTGGGCGGAGCAGGTTGATGTGTTTGTGCATGGCATGAAGCCATTCCTAATGTGCAAATCAGTGCCATAACGATAGTGCTTTTAGTCATATTATTGTTGTTTTGTGAATAATGTTATCTCTTCCAAGCCCCAATAACCTCGCCGACATACACCGTATGGATACCGGCATCGAAACCGTCGTACCATTTCTTGGGCGTGTCGTTGCGGAAGTCCTGCTCCGTCTGATGCCATGCCGTCATGGTCTCGCATTCGATGACTAGGTTGGCTTCTTCGTAATAGGGTGTGCCGTGTTCGGTATAGGCCACATGCAGGCCGAGGGCAGCGGCCTTGTCGCCGTCACGACCGCTATACTTGCCCATGTACTGCCAAATCTTTGGGTCGTCGAACTGCATGATGGTGAAGCGTGGGTGCTTCTCCATAAACTCCCAAGTGTAGCGTGCTGGTGCCACATAAACCGTCACTGCCGGACGGTCGTGGCCAAGGTAATTGCCGATGCCGCCCCAACCGATGGTCATGGCGTTATTCTCGGTGGAGTCGCCCGAGCATAGGATGAGGTTCTCGGTGAACCATGTGAAGCCGTTCTTTTGAAATTCCTGCTGCACATCGAAGGCAGTCAGCTCGTTGTTTTCCTTATTCATTGTTTCGTTGTTTTGTTCCTGTTGTTGAGGACTGGCACAGCCGATGAGGGCGAGGCAGAAAAGGGTTATTAAATGCTGTTTCATTGAAAATGATGTGTTTATTAAAGCGCAAAGATAATAAAATCGAAACATATCTTTGTGCAATTGGATAAATAACTGGTGTGGCAATAACGGCACCAGAAACCTCATAATCCCCATTGATGGTGTGTTTCGCGACATTAAATCGTTACAAATAAGGATGAACAGCGGTCGCTTTACTTCGTATTTTTGCATCCGAAAGGAGAATGAATTATGTCGGAACATAAACATAACGAAGAATGTTGTTCGCATGAACATCATGATCACGAGGATGGTGGCCACGAGCATCACCATCATCACGAGGAAGGGCTGAAGAAGCAAATCGTCAAGATTGTCATTGCAGCATTGCTGCTTATCGCGGCTGTCATTGTTGAAAAAACTTGCGGTTTGGTCAAATGGCAGCTGCTTTTGGTGTACCTAGTGCCTTATCTTTTTATCGGTTTCGACACATTGAAGGAGGCTGCCGAAGGGTTGGCTCACGGCGAGGCTTTCAACGAGCATTTTCTGATGTCCATCGCCACCATTGGCGCTCTCTGCATCGGCTTCCTTCCTGGAGCCGAGACGCAATACCCCGAGGCGGTGTTCGTCATGCTTTTCTTCCAAATAGGCGAGCTTTTCGAAGGCTATGCCGAGGGCAAGAGTCGTGAGAGCATCGCCCATCTGATGGACATCCGTCCCGATGTTGCCCATGTCGAGCGCAAGGGAGCAGTGGAAGAAGTTGGTCCCGAACAAGTCGCAGTAGGAGAGACCATCCTCGTCAAACCAGGAGAGAAGGTTCCGTTAGACGGTGTCGTCATCGAAGGAAGCACTACCTTGAATACGGTAGCATTGACTGGCGAAAGCGTACCCCGTAATATATCCGAAGGTGATGAAGTTATTTCGGGCTGTGTCAATCTTTCTGGCTTGGTCAAGGTGCGCACGACCAAGAGTTTTGGCGAAAGCACGGTGTCGAAGATTATCGATTTGGTGGAGAATGCCACAGAGAACAAGTCGAAAAACGAGACTTTTATAACAAGGTTCGCGCGCGTCTATACCCCCGTGGTGGTGTTCGCAGCCTTGGCTTTGGCTTTGTTGCCTCCACTGTTCTCGGGTGACTTTATGGCTACTTTCGCCACTTGGCTTTATCGCGCCTTGATGTTCCTCGTGGTGTCGTGTCCCTGTGCCTTGGTCATCAGTGTGCCGCTCACTTTCTTTGGCGGCATCGGTGGGGCTTCGCGTAAGGGCATCCTCGTGAAAGGCTCTAATTATTTGGATGTGTTATCGAAGGTGGACACAGTGGTTTTCGATAAGACGGGCACCTTGACCCATGGCCAGTTTGCTGTCACTGCGGTGCATCCCGAGAAGTGTGACGAACGGCATCTGTTGCATCTTGCCGCCCATGTGGAGCATTACTCCACGCATCCCGTTGGGGCTGCGCTGCGTGATGCCTTCCCTGACGAGGCTACCGATGGCTGCAAGTTGAGCGAGGTGGAGGAGATAGCCGGACAGGGCATCAAAGCCAAGGTGGAGAATTGGACGGTTTGCGTGGGCAACGCCAAGATGATGGATGCCATAGAAGTGAAGTGGCATGACTGCGAACACATTGGGACGATCATTCATGTCGCCATCGATGGAGAATATGCTGGCCATATCGTCATCAACGACAAGGTCAAAGAGGATAGTGCCGAAGCCATTCGTGACCTGAAATCACTCGGAGTGCGCCGCACGGTGATGCTCACCGGCGACCGCAAGGAAGTAGGGAAGGATGTCGCTGAAAAACTCGGCATCGACGAGTACCATGCCGAATTGCTCCCCGCCGACAAAGTCGCCTATGTTGAGGAGCTCATCAACACTAAACCTGCAACGCCGGACTCACAACTGGCCTTTGTCGGTGATGGCATCAACGATGCACCCGTCTTGGCTCGCGCCGATGTGGGTATCGCCATGGGTGGTCTCGGCAGCGATGCCGCCATCGAGGCCGCTGATGTGGTGCTTATGGATGACAAACCCTCAAAGATAGCCCTTGCCATCCGTATCGCTCGGCGCACATTGCGCATCGCCAAGCAAAATGTCTGGTTCGCCATCGGCGTGAAGGTGCTCGTGCTGTTGCTGGCAGCTTTCGGTGTCGCCACCATGTGGATGGCGGTCTTCGCCGATGTGGGAGTCACTGTGTTGGCGGTGTGTAACGCCATGAGGGCTTTGAAATGAGAAAAAAGTGGGCATTTCATGAAAATGTCGTATCTTTGCCACCAGTTTGGTCAAGGGAATGCCGTGTAAATCGGCAACAGTGCCCGCTGCTGTAAGCCCGTGTAAGGCCTGTCAAACAAAAGCCACTGTCTGGCTCATCTAGATGGGAAGGCGACAGGCTCACCACTGCAAGGGACCTGCCTTTTTATGCGAGGGTTAAAACCGCTCGCATAATGTCGGGTCGCCCTTTCAGGGCTCGGACAAGTCAGAAGACCTGCCAAACCGTGAGTTCAATTGCAAGCCTTCGGGAACAAGGGCGACGCTAAGCGCGGCAATTAGCATGGCTTCTTGCGATGGTCTTGCAGCATTTGTTTCATGCGTAATAACTATTTTTATGCGTAAGATTTTACTATTATCCCTCGCGCTTGTCATGGCTGTATTTGCCATGTCGCAAGAACCTGCCACTTTCGAAGATGTGCCACTTGGTAGCGGTGGTATTTGGCAACCACCTATTGGCGAAAATGAGATGTCCAGCGGTGGCTGGCTCTTCACCAATAATACACAAAACGGCTATTGGGGCGGCTTTACGGCTTCCAACCGCACGGATTTGAGTCAAACGGGTCTTAATGCCCAGTATACTGCGGCTTCAGGCTGTGGCTATGATGGCTCTACCCAATATGCCGTGGCATATACCATGGGCGTGCAGACGGATGTCTATGCTGCCGATGGACAATCACATACCGTCACAGGCTGCTATGTCACCAACGATCTGTGGACTTATCAGGACATTCTTCAAGGCGGGTATGGCGAGCCACCCTACGGAGGAACTACAGGCAACGACCCTGACTGGTTTAAGGTGACGGCGACAGGTAAGAATGCCAGTGGACAGACTGTGGGCACATTGGATTTCTACCTCGCCGACTATCGCTTTGCCAACAATGAGGAAGACTATGTCCTTAATACTTGGGAATGGTTCGATCTCAGCCCCTTGGGTAATGTGGCCACCATTTCCTTTAGCCTTTCGTCATCAAGAGGCAGTGGCTACAACATGATTACGCCGGCCTATTTCTGCATGGACAACTTCAACGGTGGTGGTGCCGCTCCCGACCTGCCGCCATATGTTGTCAACCCCGTTTCTGATGTGGTCTTCAACGAGTACCCGCAGACACAACAAGTCAACCTCAACGGCGTGGCCACCGACCCCGACGATCCGGATGAGAACATCGTCTACAGCATCGTCAGCAACTCCAGCCCCAGTGCCTTGACGGCTACGATGAGCGGCAAGATCCTGATCATGACGCGCCAGAATGCCAACCAGGCTACTGCCGACCTCACGATGCGCGCCACCAGTGATGGGCAGTCGGTCGACTTTATCGTGCATGTCATCCTCAATGCCGTCGTTGATGAGCCGCCATATATCGTCAATCCTGTCTCTGATGTGGTCTTCAACGAGTACCCGCAGACGCAACAAGTCAACCTCAACGGCGTGGCCACCGACCCCGACGATCCTGATGAGAACATCGCCTACAGCATAGTCAGCAACTCGAATCCCAGCGTCTTGACGGCCACGATGAGCGGCAGAATACTGGTCATGATACGCCAAAACGCCAACCAAGCCACCGCCGACCTCACCATGCGCGCCACCAGCGACGGACAGTCGGTCGACTTCACCGTGCATGTCATCCTTAATGCTGTCATCGACGAGCCACCTTATATCGTCAACCCTGTCTCTGACGTGGTCTTCGACGAGTATCCGCAGACGCAACAAGTCAACCTCAACGGCGTGGCCACCGACCCCGACGATCCGGATGAGAACATCGTCTACAGCATCGTCAGCAACTCGAATCCCAGCGTCCTGACGGCCACGATGAGCGGCAAGATCTTGGTCATGACACGCCAAAACGAGAACCAGGCCACTGCCGACCTCACGATGCGCGCCACTAGCGACGGACAATACGTCGATTTCAACATTCATGTGATTATGAACCAAGTGGAGGCTGTGGAAGAAAGCGCTATGTCCATGATGGTCTACCCCAATCCGACCAATGGGATGATCACGATTCATCTGGAGGAGAGCCAAAGCTTTGACTATGAGGTTTACAACCTTATGGGACAATGCCTGTTGAACGGTCAGGCACAAAACGGATCGGCTCAAATCGATTTGGGCTCTTGTCATCAAGGCGTCTGTTTTGTCGCTGTGAGCTGGGGTGGGTCCCGTGTGATTCAGAAAGTGGTGGTACAATAAAGCCATGGTAATATGAAACGAATAGTTTTTTTGTTGGCGCTATCAATGGCTTTCACCAGCTTGCGCGCCCAACTTTCAGGTACTTACACCATTAGCAGTAACGCCTCACAAAACCCCGACTACACCTCATTTAGTGCGGCAGCTACGGCACTTGCCGCAGGTGTGTCGGGGCAGGTCGTTTTTGAAGTGGCTCCTGGTACATACGAGGAGTACGTCACACTCAACAATATCAATGGCACAAGTGCCAATAGCCGTGTCATCTTTCGCGGCATGGGCGCCGACAACCAGCAGGTCGTAGTGACCAGCAACGCTGGCTTCACTGACAACAGCACATTAAAACTCGCAGGCGCTGACTACGTGACCTTCGAGAACATGACCTTGACCACCACCTCTGAAAACAAGGCTGTCGTGGTGAAGTTACAGAACGGCAACAGCGGCTTGCGCTTCGAGAATGTGCGTTTCGTCGGTAGTGTATCATCGTCCAATCTTGAAAACGACAAAAACCTTGTCTATAGAATTTCGGGCGAATGGTTGGATAGCGATAACGCATTTGTGGATTGCGCTTTTGTGAACGGTTACATTGGGCTGTATTATCAAGGCCATAATATCTATCAGTACAATGACGGTCTTTTGGTTGAAAATTGCACTTTCACCAACCAAAGCAGCAAGTCGGTGTACGTCACCTTTACCGACCATGTGACTGTGAGTGGCAATACCATCAACAGCACATACGATATCCGTAATGACTATAATGCCATAGATATCTTTCGTTGCCGTTATGGCTGTCTCTTCGAGAACAATGTCATCGATGTTACCCGAACAACTAATTACACTACGGTGTTTCGTCTACGTCCTGTCACGGGTACGGCAGCCGAACCGGTCATCATCCGAAACAACATCGTGAATCTGCAATGCAACGCCGACTACAGTTATTGTTTTGATTTCGACAATACCGATAGCGAACACATCTATTTTGCTCACAACACGGCGAAATGCTCAGGCTCGGGACTTTGCGGAAACCTGTTTGTGGAAAAGAGCTGGGAAAACCTTTGGGTCTACAACAACCTGTTTGTCAACGAAACCTCTGGTTATGTGTTTCGTTTCAATAGCGACTCCGGCAACCGTTTCTGCGATTACAACCGTGTTTCCTTCACAGGGAGCAATGTCGGCATCATTGCAGGCACGGATTGTGCTACGCTAGCCGATTGGACAGCTGCATCGGGTTTCGACGCACATTCCGCACTTTGCACGCCCCAGTTCGTTGGTAACAACGACCTTCACGTCACCGACAGCGATGGCATCACCGTGGCTAATCCGTTATCCTATGTGACGACCGACATCGATGGTGAAGACCGCTCCACGACACCTTGTGCTGGCGCCGATGAATATGCAAGCGGTACCAACCTGCCACCAGTGGTGGTCAATCCTATCAATGACATCGTCTTTGAGACCTATCCGGCCTCTGAAACCGTCGATTTGACCAACACTTTCGACGACCCCGATGACCCTAATGAGGATATTGTCATCACGGTGGCATCCAACAGCAATCCCACTTTAGTGGGGACAACGTTGAACGGTCGTACGTTGGAGGTGGAGCGTCTGCAAAACACGGCAGGTACTTCAGTCATCGTTCTTCAAGCCGAGAGCAATGGGCAGTCGGTGCAGACCTCATTCACCGTGGAATGCATCGTTGAAGACCAACCTCCTGTGGTGTCTAACCAATTGGATCCCATTATCTACACTGAGTATCCGCAGTCGTTCACTTTCGATATTAGTGCGTGTTTCGATGATCCCGACAACAACAACGAGATGATGGAATACGCCGTTCAGGTCTGCCCGAGCGAGGTTTCAGCTTCCATCGATGACGAGGACGTGCTTACGGTAAGCCGTACCACGCCCAATGCCTTCAACGACAGAATCTTGGTGATTCGCGCCACCAGCAACGGCAAATACGTTGACATGGAGGTCAGCGTTTCAGGAGTTGAGGTGGTCATCACTATTGGTATTGCAGATTTTGAAGATGTGGAACTGAGTCCGAGTGGCGTTTGGGAACCTCAGGAAGGCAACAATGAGATGCTGAGCCACGGTTGGGTGTTCACAAACTATTATTCCGAATACTTCTGGGGCGGATTCACGGCCTCCAACCGCACCGACTTGAGCCAGACCTATATAAGTGCCCAATATACCGCTGCCACAGGTTGCGGCTATGACGGCTCAGTCCAATATGCCGTGGCCTATACCTATGGTGCACAGACTGATGTCTACGCCGCTGACGGCCAATCGCACACCGTCACGGGGTGTTATGTTACCAACAACTTGTGGGCATATCAAAACATGCTTGAAGGTGACAATACCGTGACACCTTTCGGAGGCCTCTCGGGCAACGACCCAGATTGGTTCAAATTGACAGCCACTGGTAAGAACGCCAGTGGGCAGACGGTTGGGTCGCTCGACTTCTATCTTGCCGATTACCGCTTTGACAACCCCGAAGACGACTATATCCTGAACACTTGGGAGTGGTTCGACCTTAGCCCTTTGGGCGAAGTGGCTGCCATCTCGTTCAGCTTGTCGTCTAGCAAGAACAACAATAGTGGCATGATTACGCCGGCGTACTTCTGTATGGATGATTTCAATGGCGGTGCTGTCATCGACTTGCCGCCCTATATCGTCACTCCGATACCGGATGTGGTGATGAATGAGTTCCCCAAAATCGTGTATATCGACCTCAATGGTGCCGCTACCGATCCCGATGATCCCGACGAATTGATTGAATACTCCATGCTGTCCAACTCCAACGAAGCAGCGCTTTTGGCCTCCATGGATGGCAGGATCCTGATGCTTGAGCGCTTAAAGGAAGAACAAGCCGAGGCTGACATTGCGATGCGCGCCACCAGCGACGGACAATACGTCGATTTCAACATTCATGTGATTATGAACCAAGTGGAGGACTTAGAGGAAGAACTTTATGGCATCATGGTTTATCCGAATCCCACCGAGGGCCGTTTAACGCTGTCAATTGAGGGCGTTTCTGGTTTTGGCTATCACGTTTTTAGCCATATTGGACAATGCATCATGAACGGAGAAGTGACTGGCAACGAGAGTTGCCTTGATTTGAGCCATTTGAATAAAGGCGTCTATTGCATCTCCATTGAATGGGATGGTAATAAGTTGATAAAGAAAGTGATAGTGAAATAAGGAAAGTACATTATAGATGGAATTTTGAGTGTGAAGAGGCGGCTCCTTGTGGGCCGTCTCTTCTTTTGTGGAAACAAAAAAATGCCGGTGACCGCTTAAGCAGCCACCGGCGCAACAATATGAAAGAAAAAAAGTATCTTAGTTCTGCTTACGGCGTTTGCCAATGAGATAGGCGCCACCAAGAGCGGCAAGCACGGCTATGCCGCTACCGAGAGGAGCGTCTTGGTGACCCGAAGCGCCATGGCCAGGCAGGCCAGGACCGCCGTCACGGTTACCTTGTTCTTCGGTAGGCACATCGCCACGCTGGAACAGTCCGCCTTGGGCGAATGAAGTCGTCAGGCCAAGGCCCAGGACGATTGCTATGGTTAATAATTGCTTTTTCATCGTATTATTTGGTTTTATTTGTTTGTTCACTCTGTTATTTCGTATTTCACTTGTCGTACTATGGCTGATGGCCCATGGCCTATGGCTTGCCTTAACGTAGGGGCAGGCCATAAGCCATTGGCCATAGGCTATCATCATCTGATGAC